>CALBZA010000064.1 GCA_937890005.1 uncultured Verrucomicrobia subdivision 3 bacterium
TACGTCCGGTGGTGTGGGAGGACGGTGAGGTTCCAACCCTCACCTCCTACCCGATGTGCATGTCTAGTGAGGGGGCTCTATATCAGCACTGTGAAAAGAAAGGAATTTTCCTGGCAGAGCACCATCGGAATCGGTTTGCTCGAGCTGCTGGTTGTTATTGCGTTTGTGTGTCTGCTCGTTGCTCTACTTTTCCCGGTGATTTCACGGCCGGGCCGCTCTCTAGAGTGGCTCGATGCCGATCGGAGCAGGCTCTGCTCGCCGCCGCGTTGAAACAATATCACACGGAATATGGACGCTTTCCGTCTTTCACGGGAGAACGGGAAGAAGATCAGACATTTTCAGAGTTGGGAGATTCGAGGTTTTCAGAAGATGCATCACGAGTGCAGAACATTGCGAATCTTATGGCGGTTCTGCTTGACCTGACAGAAACGCCGGAGGGATTGCCAACGATCAACACCAACTTTGCATTCAATCCCAATCGCATTCTGTTTCTCACGGCGAGATTCGTTCAGGACAAAACTTCTCCCGGGATGGGAAAGGACCTGGTCTATCGGGATCCGTGGGGACAGCCATACGTGATCAGCTTCGACCTCAACGACGACGAAATGACGCGCGACTTTTTCTATGCACGACAGAAGGTGTCGCAGCGCTCCGGCTCGCTCGGCTTCAACAGATTGACCAACAATGTGGACTCGATGGGAAACACGGACCAGTTTCAGGCGAGGGGGCGTGTCATGATTTGGTCCTCCGGTCCCGATAGACGCGCCGACAGTTCAAAACCGGCGAACATTCCACCGAATGCGGACAACATTTGCACCTGGTCCGATCCGTTGATCCAAGAATCAGCGGATGAGTAAATTTAACCCTTCTGCGCTTCCTTCGCCCAGGTGTCCTTGAGTGTGATGGTGCGATTCAGAATAAGCTTGTCCGGCGTGCTGTCCTTATCGAGAGCGAAGTAAGCCAGGCGTTCGAACTGGTAACGCTCTGATGCCTTCGCCTCCTTCAGACTCGGTTCGCATTTCGCGATGATCACTTCCAGGCTGTGCGGATTCAGGTGCTTCTTGAAATCACCGTCCGCATCCGGTTCGGGCACGGTGAACAGGCGATCGTAAAGGCGGACTTCCGCGTCCACCGCATGTGCTGCGCTGACCCAATGAATCGTTCCCTTGACCTTGCGCCCGGCGGTGGCACCTCCGGTCTTGCTGTCGAGATCGGCCGTGCAGCGGAGTTCAATCACATTTCCGGCTGAGTCCTTGATCACTTCATCGCACTTGATGATATAGGCGTATTTCAATCGCACCTCGCCGCCCGGTTTGAGGCGGAAATATTTGGCCGGCGGCACTTCGCGAAAATCGTCTTGCTCAATGTAAAGTTCGCGACTGAATGGAATCTTGCGTGTGCCGGCGTTCGGATCTTCCGGGTTGTTGATGGCGTCGAGTTCTTCGACTTTGCCCTCCGGAAAATTCGTGATGACGAGTTTGAGCGGACGCAGTACTGCGAGGCGGCGAAGCGCGCGTTTGTTCAGGTCCTCTCGAATCGCGTATTCCAGCACGGCAACGTCGGTGATGCCGTTGTATTTCGTGATGCCGACGTTGTAGGCGAAGGCACGCAACGCCTCGGCAGTCACGCCGCGGCGGCGGATGCCGCTGATGGTTGGCATGCGCGGATCGTCCCAGCCGGCGACATAACCTTCGTCCACGAGCTGCATGAGCTTGCGTTTGCTCATCACAGTGTAGCCGAGGCTGAGTCGGGCAAACTCATACTGGCGCGGCAGCGGGCGCGGCAGTTCAAGTGATTCCAGAATCCAGTCGTAAAGCGGCCGATGCACCTCGAACTCCAGTGTGCAGATCGAGTGCGTGATGCCTTCGATGTAATCGCTCAGGCAATGCGCGAAGTCATACATCGGATAAATGCACCATTTGTCGCCGGTGTGATGATGCGAAGCGTGTCGGATCCGGTAGAGCAGGGGGTCGCGCATCCAGATGTTCGGAGCGGCGGGATCGATTTTCGCGCGAAGACTGCGCGTGCCGTCCGGAAACTCGCCGTTCTTCATGCGTTCGAACAAGGCGAGGTTCTCCTCCACACTGCGGTTTCGATACGGACTTTCTTTTGCGGTGCGACGGTATTCGTCGGTTTCTTCCGGCGAAAGATCATCGACGTAGGCCTTGCCCTTTTTGATCAGCGCCACCGCGTATTCGTAAATCTGATCGAAGTAGTCCGAGGCATAGAACGGTTCGACTGATTGTGGGTTGGCGGTTGCGGATTGCGGAGCGGGAGGTAGATGGAAATCGGTCTTGCCGTTGCTTGTGACTGTCTCGGGAGTTTTACCTTTCGGCTTGAGGCCAAGCTTGTCGTCGGCCCAGCCGCCGATGAGCCACTTCACGTCTTCCTGAATGGACTCGACGTATTCGACATCTTCCTTCGTTGGATTCGTGTCATCCATTCGAAGATTGCAGACGCCGCCGAATTCGCGGGCGATGCCGAAGTTGAGGCAGATGCTTTTGGCGTGGCCGATGTGCAGGTAGCCGTTGGGCTCCGGGGGGAAGCGTGTGTGAATCTGTGGATATTTCCCTTCCGCCACATGCGCGGCAACGATGTCGCGAATGAAATCACTCGGTGCAGAGGCGTTTGCCGCGTTTTCTGTTTTGTCCACGTTCATAAAGCTTCGTCACCGTAACAAAGCGGTCTGACGATGTCCAACGGCGAGCCGTCTGAACGCATGGTTGTTTGGTTCCGGCGGAGCGCATTGATTGTTCCTGGTGCGGGCGGTCAGACTTGGAACAGATGGAACGTTGACTTTTCCAAGGGTGGTTTTCCATTGATGCCTTTCGAAGGCACAACTAGAGTCGCAGCATGAATTCCGGGAGATTGACCTGTTTCGCCCTCTTCTTCTTGCTCCTCACCCTTTCCGTTCCACGCGCTGATGCTGCGCGGGCTCCAGATGATCAATTTGCGAGCATTTACGCCACGGTGATGGAAGCCGATGGTTTACACACAGAGGGAAAGCGCGAGGCGGCGCTGAAGAAATATCAGCAGGCCCAGAAGGACTTGCTCGAACTCAAGCGTCTGAACCCAGGGTGGAACCAGAAGATCGTGGCGTTCCGGCTGAACGAGTTGAGCGAAAAGATCGCGTCGTTTACTTCACCCGAACCCCCGGCCGCAGATTCATCGTCAAACGCGTCGTTGAACGGAGATGGTATCCGGCTGCTCTCCGCGGGAGCAGAACCGAGACGGCTCCTGCGCTACAAGCCAGAGCCCGGCCTGACGCAGGTTTCCATCCTGACGATCAAGACAACCGGCGGGGTGGAGGTTCCGGGAATGCCTGAGCGTCCGAAGACTTCGAACACGCTCAAAATGACTGTTGAAACGATTGTTACCGGAGTGCAGGAGAACGGCGATATTGCTTTCGATGCCGTTATGAAGGATGTCGATTTGACGGCTGATGGCATGTCGGAGGCACAGGCAGACAAGATGAAGGAGGTCATACTCGCCGTCAAAGGCACCAAAGTCTCGGGAGTGGTGTCGTCTCGCGGCGCGCCGCGGAAGGAAAGCGAACAGTCTGTTTCTGAAGCATCGAAGTCAAATGAACGTTCGGAAAAATTGAAAACTTTCCTGCTCGATCCAACCACCGAATGGCCGGAAGAGCCGGTGGGGGTGGGGGCGCGCTGGGAAAAACGACGGGTGCAAACGGAAGATGGATTCAAAATCATGGAGACAACTGTCTGGGAGATTGTGTCGATTGAAGGGGATAGCGTAGTGCTCAGCGGCAAAGGTTCTCAAACGGCCAAAAGCGGGCAGAGAATCAACAATCCGCAGATGCCAAACGTGAAGGTTGAACTTGCGAAAGTCAGCGGCACGGGGACGGAGACCGCCACCCTCGATCTGACCCGTTTAGTGCCAGTCAGCGGCGCGGCACTACAGGATGCCGAATATGTCGTCACGATGTCCGCGGGCGCGAGGACGCAAAATCTCGCCACGCGGCAGCATGTGGAGATCTCGGTGCGGACGGAATGATGTGGAATGTATGAATCGAAAACGGTTACGGAAGATTTTCAGTTGAGCGATGTTTCGCGCTACTGAACGGGATTGTTCAGCTGAGTGAAAGGAGACTGATGACATGAAAGCCAAATCGACTCCACTGAAACGAGCCATCGCCGCTGCCCGGCGCACGATGGGACCGCAGCGGTATGAAGTTGAAGGGCATCAGATCACGTGCTCCGTGTGCGAGGGCGATCGTTTCAAATCAGACGATTACGTCGGCCTGTTTGGGATGCACACGTTGATCTGTGAGGAATGCAGTCACGTGGAATTTTTTCGCAAGAAACCGAATTCGCTCGAGAGGAACAGCTGATGTGAGCATTTCTATTTAGCCACCACATGAGTCTGTTCCTGTTTTTTCCATTCGTTGAGTATTTGGTGATAACGGGTGCCGGTCTTTTCTGTCTGGGTTTTGTGATGAAGCGCAAGCGGGATGGGTTTTTGTTGAGTGCGGTACTATGCCCAATTTTCCTTTGGTCAGTTCTTTTGTGGGTAAACGATCGCGGATCGCTCTCCAATTTTGTGATCGAACCTTTGCTTCTCGGGGGCCTGGTTCTCGCGGCATTGGCGGCGGAGTTTTTTCTGGAACGAAAACAGGTTGCAGGAAAAGGAATTCGCCGGGTTGTGCTGTGGAGTTTTCTTCTGTTGGCTCCGGTCGGAACTCGTTTCCTGATGCCAGCGCTTCCAGAGTGAGCTTTCCGGCGTCTGAGCGACAGCGAGCTGGGTTCCAATTCAGACGTCCCCGGCTTGTCCCACTCGAAATACGACCAGCGTGGTTGGAAATTTCCTTGAAGTGTGTCTGAAAAATCTCGGAGCGTGGCTGTGTCAACTTGTGACCAGCCGCAGTGCTTCGAAACTTTTCAGCGATTCTTACGTTTCGGGTTGCTGCGGCTGGTCTGCGACACAGCCGCGCTCCAGCCCCCAATCCTTTCTCCATCGATTTCATCTGACCGTTTGGCCTCCGTTTTCCTCGGGAAATCTCACCGCTTGCAAACGGAAGGCTGCATTTGTTTAATCCCCGCCGTGCTACACCAGCAAACTCTCAGTCGTCCGGTGAATTTCTCAGGTGTCGGATTGCACAGCGGAAACCGCGTCAACATGACGTTTCTTCCAGCGGCTCCGAACACCGGAATCCGCTTTCGCCGCGTCGATCTTGACGGCAAACCTGAAATTGAGGCGCGCGTCGAAAACGTGGCCGAGACCAACCGCTCCACGACCCTCGCCAAGGGCAACACGAAGATTCACACGGTCGAACACCTGCTCGCCGCCTTTGCCGGTTACGGCGTGGACAACGCGATCGTGGAACTCGACGCCAACGAACCGCCGATTGCGGACGGCAGTTCGCGTGAATTTTGCCGCATGATTCAAGAGGCGGGTTTCGCTCCGCAGAACGAACGCCGCGAAGTTTACAAGGTGACAGCGCCGATCGAACTGCAGCTCGGCGAAACCGAGATGACGCTGTTCCCTTACGACGGTTTCAAGATCACCTGCACGAGCTCGGACAAAGGGGGCCGGTTCACGCAGTTCTATAGTCTGGAGTTGAACCCCAAGAGCTGGGAGAAAGAACTTTCGAACGCGCGCACATTCTGCTTCTACGAGGAGATCGAATATCTCATCAAGAACGGCCTGATCCGCGGCGGCAGCCTGGAGAACGCCGTGGTCATTCGTGACGACGCCGTGCTGACAACGGAACCGTTGCGTTATGCGGAGGAGTTTGTCCGCCACAAGATTCTCGACATCATCGGCGATCTGTCGCTGGTCGGCAGGCCTTTGCATGGGCATTTGATTTCGGTGAAACCGAGTCACATGGCGAATTGCGAACTGGCCCGCCTGGTCACGGCGCAGATGCAAAAGCCGATTCGCGCGGCACAGGCATTTGGTCCGCCGCCCGTTCCGCCCGCGCCCGCGGCCGCCCGGACGTCCTCCGGAGAAGCGAAGCCCGAAATCACAGAAGTCCTCGATCAGGACGGCGCAATCAACGTGAACGATGTCATGCGGATTCTTCCGCACCGGTATCCGTTCCTGATGGTGGATCGCATCGTGAAGATCGACGGCAACTTTATCACGGGGGTGAAGAACGTTTCGATCAATGAACCGTTTTTCCAGGGGCATTTCCCCGGGCACCCGATCATGCCAGGTGTGCTTCAACTGGAAGCCATGGCGCAGGTGGCGGGTATTCTGATGTTGCGGCGCGCGGAGAACTTCGGCCAGATCGCCTACTTCATGGCTGCGGAAAACGTGAAGTGGCGCAAGCCGGTGGTGCCTGGCGACGTGCTGGTCATCGAAATCGAAATGACGAAGATGCGTGGAAAACTCGGCAAGGCGAAGGGCGTCTGCAAAGTTCGCGGCGAAACGGTAAGCGAAGCTGAAGTGACGTTCATGCTCCAGGGCTGAGTATGGCGAACATTCATCCCTCAGCGGTCGTTCATCCGAAGGCAGCGATCGGCGAAGATTGCGAGATCGGGCCGTATTGCGTCATCGGCGAACACGTCTCGCTCGGGCCGCGGTGCCGGCTTCATTCGCATGTGGTGATCGACGGCCATACGAAGATCGGCAGCGGCAACCAGATTTATCCTTTTGCGAGCATCGGTCTGAAAACTCAGGACCTGAAATGGAAGGGCGGGGTGACGCGGACCGAGATCGGCGATGGGAACACCTTTCGTGAATTCGTGACCGTTCACAGCGCCACGAGTGATGGAAACGCAACGATCATTGGTTCCCACAATCACTTCCTTGCCTACAGCCACATTGCGCACGATTGCATTCTCGGCAATCACATCATCATGTCGAATGCCGCGACATTGGGCGGGCATGTCACGGTTGAGGATCGTGCGGTTATCAGCATCTCCGCGGTGCACCAGTTCTGCCGCATTGGAAAGCTGGCGATGGTCGGTGGTTGTTCGAAAGTGGTTCAGGACGTTCCGCCCTTCATGCTGGCGGATGGCAACCCGGCGGAGACGCGGACGATCAACAAGATTGGACTGGAACGTAATGGTGTTTCCGAGGAAACGATCTCGGCGCTCCGGCAGGCCTACAAAATTTTGTTCCGCGAAGGATTGACGGTGTCGAACGCGATCGCGCGGATAGAAGCGGAGTTGCCGCAGTCACCTGAGATGCAGCATCTCGTGCAGTTCGTCAGGACGAGCGAACGCGGCATCAGCAAGTGAGCGTCATTTATGATTTACGATTCATGATTTATGATCTGATCTGCGCTCGACAGTCTCGAAATCATCAATCGTAAATCACACATCATAAATCCCGATGTCTTCCGATCTTCCACCTCTCGTTCCCGGCACGCTCTATCTCGTTGCCACGCCGATTGGCAATCTGGAGGACATCACGCTCCGGGCGTTGCGGGTGTTGCGGGAGTGCGATGTGGTCGCAGCCGAAGACACGCGTCGATCCGGTCAGCTGTTGCGGCATTTCGAGATTTCGAAGCCGATGCTCAGCTATTTCCAGTTCAACGAGGCGAAGCGCAGTGAAGAGATTTTGGAACGATTGCGTCGAGGCGAGAAAGTGGCGCTCGTCACTGACGCGGGCAGCCCGGGAATCAGCGATCCGGGTGAACGTGTGGTGAAGGCGGCGATCGCGGCAGGTTTTCGTGTTGAATCAATTCCGGGTCCGGTAGCCCTTGTGGCCGCGCTGACGGCGAGCGGATTGCCAGCTGAGGAATTTCACTTCGTCGGTTTTCTGCCGCACAAGTCAGGTCAGCGCCGGAACAAGCTTGAGGCGCTTGCTGCGGTTCCGGGGACCCTCGTGTTTTACGAATCGCCGTATCGCATTGAAAAGTTGCTCGGCGAGTTGAATGAAGTTTTTCCGGCGCGCGACGTGGTAACGGCGCGTGAGCTGACGAAGAAGTTCGAGGAGTATCTACGGGGCAAACCGGCTGCGCTTCTCGATATCATCAAGACGCGCAGCCTGAAGGGGGAGTTTGTTGTCCTTGTTGCGCCGGCGGAAGCCGCGTGAGCTGTCAGACATTCACTCTCGACAGCCCTGCAACAATGCAAGGATCGGCCAATGTGATCTGGCCTTACTTCTTCAAGGCAGCCGCAACGGCTCGCTCAAGATTGTCACCGCGCAGATCACTGCCGATGATCGTGCCGGAGCCGTCGATCAGGAAGGTCGCCGGGATGGATTGAATGCCATACTTCTGAGCAAGTTCATTTTCCCAACCCTGGCCATCGAAGAATTGCGGCCACGGCATATCGTGCTTCTTGAGGAAGGATGTGAGCTGTTCCTTTTGCGAATCCAGACTGATGCCGACCACTTCGAAACCCGACTTGTGGTGTTTTTCGTAGGTTTCCTTCACGTGCGGCAGTTCGGCGACGCACGGACCGCACCAGGTCGCCCAGAAATCCACGAGCACCACCTTGCCCTTGTATTTCGCGATTGAAAGCGGCTTGCCCTCCAGATCTGTCACCTGGAAATCGGGGAAAGTCGCACCTTTGACAAGTCCGGCGCGGATCTTCTTTCCTTCCTCCTGGCGCTTGATGTTTTGAACCTGTTTTGTTTCGGCAAAATCCTTTTTCAGTTCCGCCAGGAGCTCCTCGGATTTTTTCTCATTCTTGAGGACCTGATCATAAAGCATGGCTTCCAGGTATAGGATTTTGGCTGTTTCCTCGGGGTCGGTTGACCGGTGCTTGGTCACGAGGGCGCGGAATTCCTTGAGCTCGGTCGCGAGCGACGCTTCCGTGGGGGTGCCGTCCCGCAATTTGAGCCGGATGCGTCCGACGAGATCCTGCAGGTCGGCCGCCGCTGGGCTGCTTTGTGTTGCGATCGGTGTTGTCTCGGCAGACCGGCTTTGAGGAGCTGCGACGCACAGTGTCGAGATCGCCGCGGTGAGGAGAAGAATATTTCGGCTCATATGATAATTGGATTTGGTTTCCGCCTGCCCAAGCAGAGCATCACGAGGCAAACGCTGCAAGGAATCTTTGACAGGAATCTTTGGCGGCTTGCAAGATGCGCGGGTTGCGGCTAACTGGTGCGGGTGATCTCATTCAACGCGCTGCGCGAGAGTTCGACTCGTGACTGGCTTCGTCCGTCGATCATCGCGCTCATTGCCGCCAATCTGGTCCCGTTGTTTGGCGTTCTCTTTCTCGGCTGGGAGGTCTTTCCGCTGATGTTTCTGTTCTGGTCCGAGAATGTGGTGATCGGGTTGATGAATGTGCTCAAGATGCTTTTTGCCGGCCCCGGCTCCGGCAACAGCATTCCGGCACGGCTGTTCATGATGGTTTTCTTTTCGATCCACTACGGGATGTTCACGCTGGTTCATGGAATTTTCGTGATGGTGCTGTTCGGCGGAGATGCATTTCGTCCGCACGGTGGGCCGAGTCCCACGATGTTTCTCAATGTGATCCGTGAATATCACCTTGGCTGGGCGTTGCTGGGACTCTTCGCAAGCCATGCCGTCTCCTTCGTGAGCAACTACATCAGGAAGGGAGAATACCGTCAGGCCGAACTCGGCAAACTGATGAGCCAGCCGTACGCGCGAATCTTTATTCTGCACATTGCGATCATCGGCAGCGGTTTTCTGGTGGCTGCGCTGAAGTCGCCAACGGCGGGTCTCGTTCTGTTGATCTTGTTGAAAATCGCATTCGACCTCGCGGCGCACATGTCAGAACGAAAGAAGTTCAGCAGGCCTGCCGCCGAGACAATAACGTCCAGGGGAATCGAATGATTCGATCATTTATCTCCGAAGTCTGAAAAATTCGGTGGTTTCCGACAGGGCGTTCGTGAACACGAAGTTCGTTCCAGCGACACTGGCTCCGGCAATGGTGTTCCACATTGGCGAAAGAAGGTCGGCCGTTCCGGTCAGTTCGAATCCCACAGCCAGTGTCGGCCATGAAAGAACTGCGTTGGTTCCATCATCAGTCGAGAGTTGCAGCGTGGGCTGATCGATCAATGGCAGGGCGAAGAGAGTTCCGCCGGCGAGATTTCCAGCAGCTTCGGTTGCGCCATACAGGATGCTGTCGGCGACAAGAACTCCCGAACGCGGATAAGCGCCATCGTGATTCGTGTTCGAGTTGTGAAGATACGGACCGAAATGGTGGAGTGTGACGAAGTTGCTGCCATTGGCGCCGACGGAGAAGATTGTTCCGTTCCTGTGAAGACCACCGTTGAGCGTTGTTCCCACGACTGCATTGCCGACTTGAATCAATGCACAATAAGGAGCTGCCCCGTCCAGATTCGTGCTGTTGACGAGAGGGGTGAACCGGTGCAGGACGGAGAAATCAGTTCCATTCGTTCGGATGCGAAAGACCGTCCCGGCAGAATTTCCGTAGAACGAGGCCGTGCCATACAGGAAATCGTCGATGAGGAGAAGCCCGCTCAACGGATGGCCGCCATCGTCTTCCGCGAAACTGTGAAGCGTGGTGAAATCGGTTCCGTTGGTTGAAATGGAAAACACCACTCCGTTTCCGAACACACCGCCGCTGCGGGTCGTTCCAAACAGAGTTTCGCCCGCAAGGATCAGCGTTCCATACGGGTCGGATCCGGAGCTGTTGGTGCCGGAGGAAATCGGCACCAGTTCGAAATTGTAGAGGTTGGTAAACTGCGTTCCGTCGTTTCGGATGGAAAAGATCACTCCAGACCCATTCAAGCCGCCCGATACCGTGGTGCCAAAAAGGCGATCGCCCACCGCAATCAGGCCGCCCCATGGAAAGGCGCCATCCCGATTCGTCGATGCGATCCGGACCGGGTCGAGAATGACAGGCGGAAAATTGAAAAACCGCGAGTAGCCTGTGCCGTTGGTGTTGATGCTGAAAAGGGTTCCCGCATTTCCTGACCCGCCTTCCTCGGTTGTGCCGTAGAGTTTTCCGTTCGTGAAGAGGAGCTCCGAAAACGGGCGTGCGCCGTCCGGTGCGACGGCGAAGCTTCGCAGGTTTGTGAAGCCGGTTCCGTTTGTCGCGATGCTGAAGATCGCGCCCCGGGCTGCTGTGCCTCCCTTGTTCGCGGTCCCGTAGAGCCGGTCGCCGATCAGCATCAGCGATCCATACGGATCATGTCCGGTGAGGTTTGTTTGCGCTGTGTTTGTTGGAATGGGGAAGTGATAGAGCGCCGTCAGCTCTGCCTGGATCGGGTGGGAGAAGATGAAGCACGACAGCGACAGCAACGGCCAGATTTGAGGTTTCATAATCATGGCCACAGCGGGACGAGTGGTCGCGCGGCTGTTCCGGTGTGGATGAGCGTGTATGAGCCCGAGGCTGAATTGTGTCAAGCAGCAAGCCCCGCCGGGGAGCTAAGGGCGAATCTCAGGATCAACGACTGTTCCAGACGCGGATCAAAACAGTCGCGTTTGTGATGCCCGTTTTCCAGGCTCACGGTGGTGACACAAAGTAAAATCTTTGGGGGTAACTTCCTGCCTCGGAATCGATGAATTCATATTGCCCGGGCGACAGTTCCAACGCTTTCCCAGGCGTGTCCATGCTGAGAACGGAAGCGCAAGATTCGTCGTCGCGAGTGTGGTGGAATCCAGTTAGGCACTGTGATGAAATTGCCTTTCATGGCACCCGCTGTGTCTGTTGAACAGTGGTTCTGAAACTCAATCGTTGAGATTGGGCCTCTTTTTTCGCGGATGGACGTTGTTGTCTTTGCTTCCCAGGCAGGTTCGCAGTAAGTTTGCCGATTATTTGAATCGGGAAATTTGCAGCTGTGAGCAAAGAATTCATCAAGATCGGCGGCGCGCGCGAGCATAACCTCAAGAATCTCACGCTCTCCATTCCCCGTGACAAACTGGTGGTCATCACCGGACTCAGCGGGTCGGGCAAATCGTCGCTCGCATTCGACACCATCTACGCCGAAGGACAGCGCAAATACGTGGAATCGCTCTCGGCCTACGCCCGCCAGTTCCTCGATCAAATGCAGAAGCCCGATGTCGATTTCATCGAGGGACTCTCCCCGGCCATCGCCATCGAACAACGCGGCTCCGGCTCCAGTCCGCGATCGATCATCGCCACGACGACGGAAATCTACGATTACCTGCGCCTGCTGTTCGCGCACGTGGGCCAGCCGTTCTGTCCGGACACAGGCGTTCCCATCGTGACCCAGACCACGAGCGACATTGTGGATCGCATCCTCGCCTTGCCGCCGCGGACGAAGCTGATGCTGCTCGCGCCTGTGGTGCGCGACCAGAAGGGCGAATTTCGCGACGTGGTGGAGCGTTTGTCACGCGAAGGATTTGTCCGCGCGCGAATCGACGGTCAGGTGATTGAACTGACGAACAACGTCAGGGTGAAACTGGATGCCAAGGCGCGCCATACGATTGAAGCCATCGTGGACCGGCTGGTGATCGACGAAAAAATCCGGGTGCGCCTGACCGATTCGGTCGAGACGGCGTTGAAGTGGGGGGAGGGAAACGTGGTGACGCTGCATCAGCTGCCGGAGGAGTTGAAGGGGCAAAGTTCGAAGTCCAAAGAAGGTGGTGCGACGATTCCGCGGCCGTCGGCCACGCCGGGCTGGATCGAGACGTTGCATTCCAATCGGAATGTCAGTCCGGCGACCGGGAAGAGCTACGAACGTTTGACTCCGAAACATTTTTCATTCAACGCACCGAGCGGCGCGTGTTCGGTCTGTCACGGGCTCGGGCAGAAAATGGTTTTCGACGAGGGCCTCGTTGTGCCCGATCCGGAGAAGTCGCTCGAAGGCGGCGCGGTGCTGCCGTGGCGGCGCGGCGGCAAGCGGATGATCGTTTATTACAAGTCCATGTTGAAGGCGGTGGCCGCGCATTATGGCGTGAGCCTTGAAACGCCTTACAAGGATCTGGCCGAGGATTTTCGCGAGCGGCTGATGTGGGGAACCGGTGAAACCGAGATTGAATTCAACTTCTGGCGGGCGGGGAAGGTGAGCAAGATCACGCGTCCGTTCGAAGGCGTGATTCCGAATCTGGAACGGCTGTATCAGGAAAGCGAAAGCGAGTTCACCCGTAACCGATTGAAGGCGTTCATGAGCCCGCAGTTTTGCGACGCGTGCAATGGACAACGGTTGAAGCCGGAGATTCTGGCGGTGCGGATTGGGAATGATGTTTGGGCGGACGGGGAGAAATGTTCAAAGTTTCGAGTTTCGGGTTCAGAGTCGGTGAACAGTGCCGACGACGCGAAACCCGAAACCAAGAACCCGGAACTTCACCTCCCTGGATTGTCGATCATGGATGTCTGCGCGCTGTCGGTGGACAAGGCGGATGCATTCTTTCGTGATCTGAAGCTCACCGAGTTTCAGCAGAAAATTGCGGCGGAAGTGATCAAGGAGATTCGCGCGCGGCTCGGGTTCCTTCGGAATGTCGGGCTCGGCTATCTCACGCTGAATCGCGAGAGCGGGACATTGAGCGGCGGCGAGGCCCAGCGCATCCGGCTCGCGACCCAGATCGGTGCGGGACTTGTCGGCGTGCTTTATATCCTGGATGAACCGAGCATCGGATTGCATCAGCGCGACAACGATCGCCTGCTGCGGACGCTCGAAGGACTGCGTGACCTCGGCAATTCGGTGCTCGTGGTCGAACACGACGCCGACACAATCCAGAAGGCGGATTACATTCTCGACCTGGGTCCGGGCGCCGGTGTGCGCGGCGGCGAACTGGTGGCCTGCGGCACCTTGCAGGAAGTGCTCGCAAATCCGCGCTCGCTCACCGCGCGTTATCTCACCGGCGACCTGAACATTCCAGTTCCGAAAGAACGCAAACAGCCGTCGCGAGATCGCGGCTGGATCGAAGTGCTCGGCGCGACGGAGAACAATCTCAAGAACGTCGATCTGCGCGTGCCGATTGGATTGATGACATGCGTCACCGGCGTGAGCGGCTCGGGCAAGAGCACGCTGGTCGATGACATTTTGCGGCGCGCGTTGTTCCGGAAATTTTTCGGTTCAAAGGAACGGCCGGGCGCGCATCGCGTGCTCAAGGGGTTCGAAGGTCTCGACAAGGTGATCGTCATCGATCAGACGCCGATTGGACGCACGCCGCGAAGCAATCCCGCGACCTACACCGGAATGTTCAATGCCATCCGCGATTTGTTCTCCCGGCTGCCCGCGGCGAAGATTCGCGGCTACGAGTCGGGACGATTCAGCTTCAACGTGAAGGGCGGGCGCTGCGAGAAATGTGAAGGCGATGGATTGATCAAGATCGAGATGCATTTCCTGCCCCCTGTGTATGTGACGTGTGAAGCGTGCAATGGCCGGCGTTACAATCGCGAAACACTGGAGATCGCCTACAAGGGATTGAACATTGCCGATGTGCTCGACATGACCGTTGATGAGGCGGTGACGTTCTTTCGTGCGGTGCCGCAGATTTACGATCCGCTGCTGACGCTCGCGGAGGTGGGGCTCGGTTACATCCGGTTGGGTCAATCCGGAACGACGCTGAGCGGCGGTGAAGCCCAGCGCATCAAGCTCGCCGCGGAATTGAGCCGCAAGGCAACGGGCCGGACGCTTTACATTCTCGACGAACCGACGACCGGCCTGCATTTCCACGATGTCGCCAAGCTGCTCGAAGTGCTGTTCAAGCTGCGCGCATCGGGCAACACACTGCTGATCATCGAGCACAACCTGGACGTCATCAAAACGGCCGACTGGGTGATTGATCTTGGGCCGGAGGGCGGCGAGGGTGGGGGACGAATTGTGGCGCAGGGACCGCCGGAACAGATTGTCGCCTGTGCGGAAAGTTACACCGGCCAGTATTTGAAATCGGTGCTCGCGCCGGTTCCCGAATCGAAATCGTGATGCAGACGGACATTAAATCTTTGACGCAGGAAGAGCTGGTCGCGGAGTTCAAACAATGGAACCAGCCGGCCTACCGCGTCGCCCAGCTGCTGGAGTGGCTTTACTTGCGGCGCGTGACCCACTGGGCCGAGATGACGAATCTTCCCAAGGCATTGCGCGAACAGCTGGCGCAGGAATACACATTGCGGACGCTTGAGCTGGTTCGCAAACAGGGTTCGCGCGACACGACTCAGAAATTTCTCTGGCGGCTGGAGGATCGTTCGTTGATCGAAAGCGTGTTGATCCCTGCCAATCCCGCGCTCTACGGAGAAACCAGCGACCGCCACACGCTTTGCGTTTCGACACAGGTCGGCTGTGCCTATGGCTGCCGCTTTTGCGCAAGCGGATTGGAAGGCTGGAAACGCAATCTCACCGCGGATGAAATTGTGGAGCAGGTGATGTCGGTCGAACGCTGGAACATCGCGGAGAAACAGCGCGAGGCGGAAGCCGGTTCGCCGGAACGCGTGGATGCTTCGGGACGTCATGTGGACAATCTCGTCATCATGGGAATGGGTGAACCACTGGCCAATTACGACAACCTGTTGAAGGCGCTTCGCATTTTGAACGCGCCGTGGGGCGGGGGAATTGGTGCGCGGAAGATCACCATTTCAACGAGCGGGCTGGTTCCTCAGATTCGCAAGCTCGCCGACGATCCGCTTCAGTTTCGTCTCGCGATTTCATTGCATGGAGCGACGGATGAGGTGCGGAACAAAATCATGCCGGTGAACCGGAAGTATCCGCTCAGCGAACTTGCAGCGGCATGCGATTACTACCAGCAGAAAAAGGGACGAATGCTCACGTTCGAATACATCCTGATTGCGGGGGTGAACGATGGCATCGACCAGGTGAAGCCGCTCGCCCAGCTTGCGCGCCGGCTGAACGCCAAGGTGAATCTGATTCCTTACAACAAGGTGGAAGGACTGCCGTGGGAACGTCCGTCTGAACCGGTGCAGGAACGATTCCTTTCCGGGCTCGAACAGCAGAAGATCACCGCGACCTTGCGTCGTGAAAAAGGCCATGACATCGACGCTGCCTGCGGACAGCTAAGGCTAAAGACCGAACGGGAACTGGCTGGGACGGAGTGATGTTCGATTTGGGCCGGGGTTGAATCAGTTCCGGAAGAGAAGCTGGGCAGCAAAGATGCCGACGAGCAGGGAGAAGAACAGTGTTTGAAGCGCAAGGGAACTGGCGGCGGCAGGTCGTGGAAAATCGGGCGTGACACCCGCTTCGATCAGGCGGTCGTAAAGGTGCGGGTGCGTGCGCTGGTTTTTCGGAGAGACGGCGGGAAACAGTCCATCTTCGTAAAGCTTCGTCAGGGCACGCGCATATGTTCGGGGATTGTTCTGGTGTTCTATTGCGAACTGATCTGCCTTCTTTTCAAGAGCGTGAGAAATGTTTCGGGAAATGGGGGGAACAAGCCAGGTGAGTATGAGGAGCCCGAAAAATCCGAAAGTCCCGAATGTGTGACAGAGCGGGCTGATGAAAATCCACGGGAAAAACATGAGCCAGATCACATGGCGCTGAAGGTATTGAGAACGTTTTTCCATGAGATGGCCGAGTTCGTGGGCGCAGACGGAACCGATTTCTTCGTCAGACAGGATTTCCAATAGTCTTTCCGTGAACAGCAGCTGCTTTGTTCCAGGAATGGCAAATGCCTGCGCGAGGGAGCTGCGCATCAGGAGGGTTTCCGTGACTCCAACGTTCATGCTGGCAGCGGTTTGATCGACAATCTGCTGGAGCCTTGGCGGGGCGGGAATCATCACGCCGATTTTTTTGAAAAAGAAAATCCAGCCGCCCAGATTCCATGTGACCAGAAGAACGAGAACGATCGCGGCAATCAAAATTCCTGGCCAACCGAATGTTTCCGGCATCAATGCCGCGGCGCCCACCAGCACGAACCACATCAGGAATCGGGTCAGCCAGCTGGTGGCGGCTTCGCGCATCAGTCTGGCCAACGGGATTCTTGGAAAAACCTCTCGGTCCATCGGCAACGTTCCAATGGCGGCTCCCCATGAAGCAACAATTGCGACCATCGCCCAATGCGGAGCTTCATCGGAAAGGAGAACCTCGGCTCCTAGAGCAAACGCGGCTGGTGCGATCCAAAGGAGGCCGACTGCGCCAACGCGGGCCGGGTAGTAGGTTCTTGCCTGTTCCGTCCAGTGAAGCTTTCTTGTCTTGCGCCACGGCGCCAGGGCAATCCAGTTCGCGACAAAGGTGGAGAGAATGGAAAGCGCTCCAATGCCAAGCAGTGAGAGGAATTTCACGGCGGCAGTATAGGAATGCGGAATAAAAGTTCAGCAGGAAAACCGGCGAAAACTTTCTGCAACACGGACTGGTGAACCGGCAGGCTGGAAAAGCCCGCCCTACGGGGATTGGAAGCAACCGAACACACCCACCAGGGTTGATAACGTGTTCAGCGAAACGTGATGCTCTCAGCTCCCTCTCTTCCGAGCGAAGCCGGAGGAGAGGGCTGGGGAGGGTTTCGTTCATGTTCCCTCCCCGTGAACTGGTGCAGGGGTTTCAAAGCGCGAAATTCCATTTGGGAGAAATCTCTCCCTGTGCATTAGCTTGCGGGGCGAAGGAAATTTGCGATGTCGTTGACGAACGGAACGCACCGGCCGGTGCGGAGAATGGGGCAAAGCGGCACCAGGGTTGATAACGTGTTCAGCGAAACGTGATGCTCTCAGCTCCCTCTCTTCCGAGCGAAGCCGGAGGAGAGGGCTGGGGAGGTTTTCGTTCATGTTCCCTCCCCATGAACTGGTTCAGGGGTTCAAAGCGCGAAATTCCATTTGAGAGGAATCTCTTCCCGCGATTCGCTACAGGGCGAGGGAACATTCATGATGCCGGTGACCAGTTCGCGATGGAGGATTGGGTGCATCCTGGCACTGCCCCGGAGCGCAGCTGTGTCGAAGACCAGCTGCAGCAGTGGAATAGTCCAAAAGCCGCAGAACAAGCCTGTGCGCTCGGCAATACAACGTTGCTGCGACTGGCTTCCAGCACAGTCGCTCCGATACCTGCCCACGTTGCGGGCAGTGTCAGGATGCACCCTGGAGGATTCGAGAACGTTCGAAAGAATTGACAAGCCGGTTCCCAGGGTGCAATCAGGGCAAGCTCTTGGAGCGGAAAGATCCCATGACACGACGCAACGAAGAAACTTACATATCGGTTGGACACTGGATGCTGATTCTGTTCGTGACGGCGATTCCGCTGATCGGACAAATCATGATTCTGATCTGGGCGATCTTCGGGCAAAACGAAACGCGCAAGAATTATTGCCGAGCGATAATACTCTGGTTCCTGATTCTCTGCGCTCTCGCGGTGATGATCACAATGATCGGCGCCTGGCCGGGACTCCAGGATGCAATCAAGCAGTGGCGAAGCGGCGGACGTTGACGAAATCTTACTTCGTCTTCGTCGCCTCCAGTTTTTCGATCATCTTGCGCAGTTTTTTCAGCGCGATGTTTTGAATCTGGCGGACGCGTTCGCGGGTGACGCCGAATTTCTCGCCGACTTCCTCAAGCGTTTTCTCCGGACCGCCGTCCAGTCCGAATCGTGCGCGCAGGATGGTCGCTTCGCGGGGGTCGAGGGTCTTCACCATTTCCTGAAGCATCTTCGTGACGGTCTTTTCCTCAAGCTGCTCGTAGGGGGTGTCGGCAGCCTCATCCTGAACCACCTCGGCGAAGTTGTTGGAATCTTCGTCGCCGATGGGAGCGTCGAGAGAAGCGGGACGAATCGCCGCAAGCCGCATTTGAGCCACGCGTGAGGCGGAAATGCCGAGTTCGCCACCGAGTTCCTCGTCGGTCGGTTCACGTCCGAGTTCCTCCTGCAGCCGCATTGCGGTGCGGCGCATTTTGGAAATCTTGTCCACGAGGTGAACCGGCAGGCGGATGGTCTTCGACTGATTCGCGAGCGCGCGCTTGATCGATTGCTTGATCCACCATGATCCGTAGGTGGAAAGCTTGCCGCCCTTGGAAGGATCGAAACGTTCAACCGCCTTCATCAGGCCGATGTTGCCCTCGCTGATCAGGTCGAGCAGGGGAAGGCCGATGCCTTCGTAATCGCGGGCGATTTTCACGACGAGGCGAAGGTTCGCCTTGATCATCTGTTCGCGCGCTTTCTTGTCGCCTTTCTTGATGCGGGCGGCGAGTTCGATTTCCTCCTGGGGCGTCAGCAATTTCACCTGTCCGATTTCGCGCAGGTAAAGCTTGATGGCAGTGTCGCCGTCGTAGCTGGATCGCTGCTCGCGCTCGACAGTTCGCGCTGCCTTGCGCTCCGCCTCCTCCTCCGCCGCAATGATCGCCGCCTGATCCATTTCGATCGGTTCCGGTGCGGGAGCCTCAATCGGGGTGACAGCTCTCGGCTCAGGGAGAGGCGCAGACCTCTTCGGTTCTGGGCGCGGCGCCGCTTTCGAACCATTGCGGGGCGGTGTCATTTTGGCCGGCTTGACGTGCCGGGCGCTTCCGTGCGACGGCGCTTTCTTCTTCGAAACGGGTTTGCGGTGTTTGGTTTTCACGCGGATGAAAGCTTTGGGATGTTGACGTTTAAGCTCCGGATTTCAGATTTTTGCAACTCCTTTTGCTCATTTGATTCCGAAGTATCAGAATGCCGACCCCTTCGGAATGGGGACATTTGCCCGCAACATGGCTGGATTCAGGCTCATACGAGTCAATTTCGATTCCTCGCAAGGGTTAAAAGATGAAGCAATGTCATCACCGCGGAGACCATGGCTGCAACATAGGTGAGTGCCGCGGCGCTGAGCACCTTGCTGACGCCTGCGGATTCGCCGGAGTGAACGATCCCGAGCTTCGACAGCTGCACTTTGGCCCGGCGGCTGGCGTCGAACTCGACCGGCAAGGTTATGATCTGGAAAAAAGCGATCACGGAGAAGATGCCGATCGCCACCCAGATGAATTTCGAAAACAGGGCGCTGCCCGGACCCGCAATGAAATATCCAAGAAGCACAATGCCAACCCAGGCGTGGCTCGCGAATTGTGTGACTGGAACCATTGCCATCCGCAGATTCAACGGCGCATACGCGGTCTGATGCTGCAGTGCGTGGCCGGCTTCATGCGCCGCAACGCCAACCGCGGCAAGGGATCGTCCGTGAAAATTTTCGGAGGAAAGAAACAGCGCACGCTTCGTGGGATCGTAGTGATCGGTCAAATGTCCGCGCACTTCGTTCACGGGCACGTTGTAGAGCCCGGCGTCATCGAGAATTCTGCGGGCCGCCTGTGCGCCAGTCATTCCTGAGCTGACTCCCACCCGGATGTAGCGGCTATAGGTGGACGTGAGTTTCATTTGCGCCCAGATTCCAAGGAGCAAACCCGGCAGCATGAACACGATATAGAGCGGATCAAAATACATAGTTATCTGTTGTCTGCACGTTGAGACACATGCTGAATTCGTCTGTTCAATTTCCCAAGCCGGTGTTGTGCCACTTTCGACAGGGGCGATTTACGCAGGAAAAGCCCGGAGGTGCACAGAGAAGTGTGACATTGAGACGCGTGAAATCGGGCGTGCGAGACGAAGCTGTCGCTCAAACGGAATCATCATGAACTGAGCGATTCTGATGAGGCAACGAGGCGGACGTTCCCCAATGAATCGTTCCGCTTCGTTACCTCGGCGGCTACCTTGAAATGTTCTAGACCTCGAGAACTTTTTCGAAGCGGGTGAGATTGCGGGCGGAACGTTCCGTCACGAGCGCGACGTCTTCAATGCGGACGCCGCCAATTTCCGGATAGTAAAGTCCCGGTTCAACCGTCACCACATGACCGGCTTTGAGTTCGCCGATGGAAGTAGAGCCCATGCTCGGCGCTTCGTGGATTTCAAGTCCAAGTCCATGGCCGGTTCCATGGAAAAAACCTTCCATGCGGCCATTTCGTTTTCCGGTCTTGTAACCCTCAGAAACGAAGAACTCCTGCACTGTCTTGTGCACCAGCTGCGTGGGCGTTCCGGCACGCACTTTCTTGAAGGCAAGTTCCTGGCCCTTGCGCACGGTGTCGTAAAGTTTGCGAACCGCCTCCGTCGCCCGGCCGCGAACCACGGTTCGGGTGATGTCGCCGAAATAACCGGTTTTCTGTGAGCGGGGGAAGATGTCGATGATGATCGGTTCGTCTGCACAGAGCGGTCCGTGTCCGGCTTCGTGAGGATCGCATCCCTGTTTTCCGCCAGCCACGATGGTGTGATTGGCCAGTCCGCAGGTTTGGAGGATGGCAGTGTCGATGATCGATCGAAGTTTTTCAGAGGTCAGCGGTGCGCCCCGGTAGATCAAACGTTTATCCCTGCCGATGCGCGAAGTCTTCAGTGCCTGGATGCCTTCCGCCATGCCGACTTCGGCCATCACCAGCGCAGCGCTGATTTTGCGAACCTCTTCGGCGGACTTGATTTCCCGCTGTTCGAAGAACGACCCGGATTTTGCCGTGACTTTGATTCCGAGCTTCTGGAGTTCAACGGCGAGTCCCAGTGGAAAATTCCATGGCACTGTGACCGACCGGACTTTCCTTTCCCGCAGAATCAGGCCGGCGACATTGGCAAGGCCTGCTTTCTCTCCGGCTTGGCGCAATTTCTTTTGATACTGGCTGAGAGAAATCACGCGGCAATGCCGGAGCGCCTTGCGCGCGCGGTCAATCTCCAGGTCGCTCATCACCACTGACGCGCGTACGCCGAGGCGGAGATAAATGAACGGGTCCGGCACGAAGATCCCGGTCGCGTACAGCATGTTCGCGTCGTGATCCGAGTCGGCGATGATCAGCAGGTTTTCAGGGCGGCTCATGGGAAAGGGGAGGCCGGGGAGTGGAGCCGGTAATATTGCGATGTTCAGTGCAGAAACGTTGGCGAAAGGAAGTAAAGCTGGCCGGCCCGAAGCTTGGGCGCATCCATGCCGAGGTCAATTCTCACCACGCGCGCTTCGCTCTGTCCAAACAGGTTGAACAGATCGGAGAGATCATAGCGTTGCTGGTAACGAATGATGTTCGCTCCTTTCGGCGACGTCACACCACCCAGTTCGGACGCTTTCTCCACCGCGTCATCGAAGTTTCCGAGCTGATCCACGAAACCGAGTTCATACGCCTGCGAGCCGGAGAGCACGCGTCCGTCAGCAAACTCGGCCCAGTTTTCCGCCAGGGGGCGTCCTTCATCCTCGTTTTCCTCGTGCGCGCTCTTGCGGCCGCGCGAAACCACTTCCTTGAACTTTCCGAAGGTTTCATCGATCAGGCTTTGAATCATCGCGCGTTCCTCCGGCGGAATTTCAGAGGGATCACGTTCGCCGCTCAGCATGTCCTTGAACTTGCCGCTCTTGTACACCTGCGGCTGGAGTCCAACCTTGTTCATCAGCCCGCGATAGTTCCAGGTGCTCATGATCACACCGATGCTGCCCGTGATTGTCAGTTCATTGGCAACGATCCATCGGCACGGCGCGGAAATGTAGTAACCGCCGGACGCAGCCAGGTTGCCCATCGAGGCCACCACCGGTTTGCCGGTCTCCTCTTGAAAATCAGTGATGATGCGGTTGATTTCGTCCGATGCCAGAACTTCGCCGCCGGGAGAATCGACGCGCAGGATGACTGCCTTCACATTGGAATCATTCTTCGCGCGCTCCAGTTGCGATTTGATCAAATCGACCATCGTGAAACCGCTTTGATCCAGCGGATTGCTCGTGATGATTCCGTCCACATTGATCACGGCAATTTTTTCGCGCGAGCCGTTGTCTTCGAGCACGGTCTCGTCGAGCCGCGGCCCGGCCATTTTGCGATGGCCGCTCATCGTGCTTCCGCCGCCGCCGATCTGGGCGAGATTCAGAAGCATGCTGAAACCGAGGAAAACGAGGAGAACGATTGCGAGGATCATCCAGCCGCGTCCGCGCTTTGGCTGCCGCGCCGGCGCTTGTGGCGTGATCAGCGGCGGCGGCGAAAGCGGCGGTGGCGTAGGAGACGGCGGACCGGAGTGAAAACTCGGCGGGATTTCGTTGCTGTCCATAACGCGCGGAAACTAATGCAAAGGTTGAAGAGCGGCAAGGTGATTGGCCGCGAGCAAATGCATCAAATTGTCATGATTGTCTTTGAAGGATCCCGAACGACGAGAGCAGAAAACAATTGCCCTTCCTCGCAGAGGACAACGGAAACAGGATCTCCGTTTCCTTCGTTCCCTTCTGTGAGAAAAAAAGAAAGCGGCGTCCCTTTCGAGACGCCGCTGACGTGTTCAGAGCGGAATCAGCTGCCGACGCTGGCGAGTTCTTCGTTGTTCGCCACGTTCACAATCTTGAACTGCTCGGCGTGCATGCCGGTGTCGGCGCGGAACGACAGCTTCCCGAAGTAACGCTTTTCCATCTCGATGAGATGTTTCTCGTCCTCGGTGCGCAGACGTTCGAGCACGGTCGGATGCACCACGATGCGGAGCTGGAAGTCGTTTTCGTCGCGCGTGCGTTTGCGGAGGATTTCCTGAAGCTTACGCTGGATTTCCACGCTCATCGTCAGCGAACTCTTCACCTTGCCTCGGCCTTTGCAGTAGGGGCAGTCGTCATAAACGGCGGCCCGGACCGATTCGCTGTGGCGCTGGCGGGTCATTTCCATGAGACCCAGTTGTGAGATTGGCAGAATGTGGGTCTTGGCCTTGTCGCGGCGCAAACCTTCCTTCATGCGCTGATACACCTGCTGCTGGTCGCGGCGTGATTTCATGTCGATGAAGTCGAGCACGATCAACCCACCCATGTTGCGCAGGCGCAGCTGGCGGGCGATTTCCTCGGCGGCTTCGAGATTCACCTTGAGAATCGCCTGCTCCTGATCCTTGCCGCCCTTGTGACGGCCGGTGTTCACGTCGATGGCCACGAGCGCTTCGGTTTCGTCGATCACGATGTAACCGCCGCTCTTGAGATGCACCTGGCGCGAGAAGGCGTTCTCCAGCTGCTTGCTGATGTTGAAGCGATCGAAGATCGGCTGGGGATCGCTATAGAGCTTCACCTTGTTGGCGGAGCGTTTGGAGATCCGCGAGATCATGTCGCGCATCCGGTCGTAAGCCTTCGGATTATCGACCACAATGCGCTCGACGTCCTCGGTAAGGAAGTCGCGGACCGTGCGTTCGATCAGGTCGGGTTCCTGGAAGACGCAGGTGGCGGTCGGCTGATTCTTGATCTTCTCCTGAACGCCGTGCCATTCCTCGAGCAGCAGCGCGAGGTCGCGGACGAAATAACGTTTTTGCTGGCCTTCGCCGGCGGTGCGCATGATGACGCCCATGCCGTCCGGAATGGAAAGTTCGCGCAGAATCTTCTTCAGACGCTGGCGTTCCTGCTGGTTTTCGATCTTGCGGGAGATGCCGCTCTGATCGGAATTGGGGAGCAGCACAAGGTAACGTCCGGGAAGGACGAGGTTCGTTGTGACGCGCGGACCCTTTGTGCCGATGGGGCCCTTGGTGACCTGCACGATGATGTCGCTGCCCGGCGGATAAACGCGCGGGATGTCCTTTTGCGTGATCTTCGGCTTGTCGCGTTTGCGGCCTTCGCGTTCGACGATTTCCACGCCGCTGTCGAACTGGTTCGGAACGATGTCCCAGTAATGCAGGAAGGCATTCTTTTCGAAACCGATGTCCACGAACGCGGCCTTCAATCCATCTTCGAGGTTGCGAACCTTGCCCTTGAAGATGCTGCCGACGAGGCGTTCCTCGGTGGTGCGTTCAATGTTGAATTCCTCAAGCTTGCCATCCTCGGAAACGGCGACGCGGGTTTCGAGCGTCTCGGCGTTGATGATGACTTCCTTGTGAATCTTCTTCACCGGCTTGAGCAGCTTCATCACCTTGTTCTTCAGTGTTGAAGCGGCGACGACGATGGCATCGACGATGCCCTTCGGGCGTTCCGGCACTTTGACCGGTTCGAACGGTTTTTCCTCGCTGGGTGGCAACGGTGTGGCGGGGGCGGTGTCGCTCGCCGGCGCCGGCGGTTCGTCGGCGCGAGGTTGTTCGGGCGGGAGACCTTCCGGCGGAAGACCGGCGGCGATATTTTCGGCCCGCTCGATTTCGTGAGCGTGACGGCGTTCGAACACTTTCTCCTGCGCACCTGCGCCGCCGACGACTTCAGCGCGCGCCTCCGAGGCTTCGCGGTCGGGCTTTTGCGAGGTGTGTCCCAGACCGCCGCTCGGACGGAATCTCATTCCGCCGCGGCGTCTCCGGGAGAAGTTTCTTTCGCTCATACTTAGTATCCTTTTCGGTAGATGTACACATTTTGAAGCATGCCCATGGCGATCAACGAGCTCAGCACCGAGGATCCGCCGTACGACAACAGCGGCAGTGGGATGCCCGTGACAGGGACAATGCGAATATTCATGCCGATATTCACAAACACATGGCTGAACAGGAGCGTGACGACGCCGGCTGCCAGCAGTTTGCCCAGGCGATCGCGTGCCTGGCCGGCGATTCTGATTCCTGAGAACAGAATTGCGCCATACAACGTCAGCACAATCATGCTGCCGACGAATCCTTCCTCCTCGGCGATCACGGAGAAAATGAAATCATTGTGTGCCGCACCCGGCGGCAGAAAGGCGAGGGAAGTCTGCGTTCCCTGTCGCCAGCCCTTGCCCCAGAATCCGCCGGTGCCGACGGAGATCAACGCCTGCGTCACCTGATAGGATTTTTGCCGCTGGAGTTTCTGCGCCTTTTCTCGTTCTTCCGGTGTGGCGTTCTTGGGGGCAAAATCGACACCAAAATAAACCAGCAACCGCTGCTTCTGATAATCCTCCAGCTTGATCTGCCACCAGCCGGGCGGGCTGAAGAGAATGTCCACGAGCAGCACGGAAACCATGATCAATCCGCCGGCCACAAGGCGGATCAGGTATTTCCGCGGCGTTCCCGCGACAAGCATCATCATGAAGCCCGTGGGAAAGATGACGATGGCCGAGCCAAGATCCGGTTCCTTCAAAATGAGAAGGAATGGCAGCAGCATCATCCCGATCGGTTTCCAGAAATTCCACGGCTGCCGCAGCTCGTCCGGCGGGCGGCTGAGAAAACTGGCGAGCGCGATGATGACAGCGAGCTTCGCGACTTCGCTGGGCTGCAGGTTGAAGAAGCCGAGGTCAATCCAGCGTCGCGCGCCCCAACCGTGCGTCGAACCGATGCCGGGAATCAGCACGAGGATCAGCAGGAGAATGGAGCCCCAGTAAATGATCACGGCCCAGCGCGCAATGATCCGGTAATCCAGAAGGCAGATTGCGGTCGCACCGCCGACGCCCATCACGTACCAGATGACCTG
The DNA here is from genome assembly GCA_937890005.1 of uncultured Verrucomicrobia subdivision 3 bacterium. GTDB lineage: Bacteria > Verrucomicrobiota > Verrucomicrobiia > Limisphaerales > DASXHY01 > DASXHY01. Next base: position 26,012 of record CALBZA010000064.1, read on the forward strand.
GCGGAACCACGTCTGTTTCAGCAAGGGCGCCATCCGGGCGCTTTCGTTCACCATCGTGGCGCTGTAGATGAACGCCGCGCCGATGAACATCAGTCCGGCAATGGCGATCAGCTGGACCTTGTCGATCCTTGGCTGGCGATCTTTTAGGGATGCGTCAAACATCAGTTCGCCTTTGCAAGGTTGCCGCGCTGGGCAAGGCGCTGCTCGCGCTCCATCAGCGCCTGATAAATTTGTTTGGCAAGCGGAGCGCATGTTCCGCCGCCGGACGAACCGCGTTCAACCATCACAACCATCGCGTAGCGCGGATTCTCGTAGGGAGCGAAAGAAAGGAACCACGTGGTCTGATAGCTGCGATCGATGGCGCCACCGCGTTCATTTTCCGCAGTGCCCGTTTTGCCGCAGATGCGGAAGCCCTCAAGAAAGGCGTGCCGGCCGGTTCCTTCCGGATCTTCGACGTCCGCCAGCATCGCGTCTTTGACAATCTGCAGGGTGCGCGCGGAGACTCCGAGCGTGTTCCGAACCTGCCCGGGCGGCGGCACTTCAATGGTTTTGCCTCCCGGATTGCTTGGAACAACGCGCTCAACCAGGCGCGGCCAAAGGACCTTGCCGCCGTTCGCCAATGCCGCAGCGAGCACGGTCATTTGAAGCGGCGTGACGTCGATGAATCCCTGGCCGATGCAAAGGTTCGCGGTGTCGCCGACGGTCCAGCCGCGCCGGATTCGCCGCTGGTCCGGAAAAAAGCCGGAGGTTTCCTGCCGCGTGCCGAGCTTGTAGGACTCGCCCAGATGCAGGCGCGCTCCGATGTCAATGATCCGCTCCAGGTTTCCGGGTTGGATGCCGTGGTGAATGAAATAGGCGTTCGACGAATGAATCAGCGCCCGTTTGAACTTGTAAGGTCCCGGTGCTGCTGTGTCCTTCGTGCTCTGATTGCGTCCATAATAGACAATGCCGCGCGAAGGATTCTGTGGATTCGGCTGAACTTGATATTCCGCGTTTGGATCCAGCCCGTTCTCAAGGCAGGCAAGTGCGACAACGGTTTTGAAAATGGAGCCCGGACGATAGTTGTCCTGAGTCGCGCGATTGCGCTCGGCCTGAATGGTCTGGATTTGCCGATAATAATCGGGCGGGTAGGACTTCCGATCGACAAAGAAATTGGGATCGAACATGGGTATGGAAGCCATCGCCAGAATGTCCCCGGTGCGGACATCCATGACCACCGCGGCGCCTTTCTTCGGCTCGGGCGCATTGGCCGACAGCAAGGCACGCTCGGCGGCTTTCTGAATCTCCAGGTCAATCGTGAGAACCACATCGTCGCCGGGTTCGGTCGAGGACCAGATGTTTTCCGCCTGACGATAACCGAGGTTGTTCACCAGAACCTGCTTCACACCGGCGCGACCGTGGAGCACGTCATCGAATTTATATTCGATTCCAATCACTCCGCGGAAATCGGGAAGCCGGTAATCGAAAGCCGACAGTTCGCCTTCATCGAGTTTGTCGCTCGGAAGCAGATGGCCCAACAGATGGGCGGCAGTGGTTTTGTTTGGGTAGAATCGCGTCGGCTGAACCTCGAGATCCATGCCGCGGGTGCCGGACGTTTTCTCTTCGAACTTCGCAATCTCCGGCGGACCAAGCCGCTGTGCGACAGGATAGGGCAGGGCACGGCGGGTGAGGTAATGGCGTTTGAAATCGGTGAAATCGAACACCAGCGGTTTCTGAAGGTCGCGGCTGATCTTCTGAATGGAATTGCTGGCCACGTTGGAAAGCGACGTCCAGAAGAGTTTGTCGTATTCTTCGCGCGAAATCCGCACAGTCTGGGTTCGCACCTGCGACCCGGTGATCCACGGCTTCCAGAACGGCGGTTCATTTGTGACGATTTTGCGGGGTCGGATGCGGCTGTATTCCTTCCTGAACTGATCCTTCAATTCCTCCAGGTAGAGGCTGACGTTGTAGGTCGGTTTGTTGTCGGCGAGCGTGGCGCCGTTGCGGTCGAGGATGCGGCCGCGAATGGCTGGTGTGCGGATCGTTCGAAAGGATTGCGTGTCGAGATCCGCCTGATAATCCCGCGCCGAAACGATCTGCACCCACCAGAGTCCTGTGCCGAGCACGCCCAAACCAAAGAGAACCACCACCGCGAGGAATCGCAGGTAAGGATCGTTCTTTCTGAGTTGGTCGAAGATCAGCATGAGTGCAAAGTCGGATGTCTGGAGTTGATGGTCCCAAGTCTGAATTCCAAAGCCCGAAGGGAATGATTCGTCGCGTGCGATGCTCCCGCGCAGGGCGACTTCAGATTCCGGACTTTTGCCTTTGGAGTCGTCATTTTCTTCCCCTCCGAATTTCCCGATCGTGGCGGAAGCTCGTTTGTGTTGCGGCCTGGAAGTTCAGCATGCGGTCGAACATCCCCAACAACTGGAAACAGATCGGCGTCGCGATGCCGCCGCCGACGGTCACAACGATCCATTGCCAGAGCGATCCCCAGCCCAGCAACGGCGGTTCGCCTTTGGTCAGGATGAGCAGCGCGGTGAGAATGGGCACGAGTCCGCTGGCAGAAAGTCCAAGGACGAACTGCGCGAAAATCTGGTCGCGCAGGATCAACTCACGCTGGGTGTGAATCGCAAAGCCCACGAGAAAAAGAGGAAGCACGCTGACGCCGAGTGGGTTGGCTGAGAGCGAATCGAAGAACAGGCCGCCAAGCACCGACGCGAGGGTGGTTGTGGCGAGACCGGTGGACAGCGCGGCGCAGACCATCAGCGCCGGCAGCAGATGAATCTGTGCGCCGAACACGTTCCGGATGCCGCTGAACGCAGTTTCCCAAAACACCGCGAGAAACACAGCGAGCAGAACCAGGATGGAATTCAGGAGGTTCATGCAGCGAATTTCCGAACCAGAGAACAACCAACATTCGACATGGAACGCCCGGTGTTCAACGGGGATTTGAAAGCATCCGGCTCTGCAAATTTGATCGAAACGACCGCATCGTGCGATTGCCGCGGACGAAATGTTGAATGTTTGGCCATGCTATTTGAACAGCACCCAGACTTCGTCCAGCGCGCTCAGGTCTGCCGCCAGTTTCACCCGCGCTTCCGTGTAGAGGCCGTATTCCACCTGCCGGAAATCGACCACTTTTCCGATTGGAATGCCTTCGGGAAAAATGCCGCCCAGTCCGCTCGTGATGACATCCTGCCCCGGCTGAAGCGCGGCGTTTTTGGAAAGATGCGTCATTTCAACGAGTGAACCATCGAATGGACCGCTGGAGCCGATAACGCCCATGTCTCCACTCGAGTTGACGATTTGCGCGGCCACTTTGCAGTTTGGATCGCCAATCAGAACCACTTGCGAACGGTCGTAACTGACCGCCGAGATGCGGCCAACCAGGCCGTTGGTGGTCAGGACCGGGAGATCGACCCGCATGCCGTCTTTGGTGCCGCGATCGATCTGAACGGTACGCCACCAGTTGGCGGGGTCGCGCAGAACGACGCGGGCGAGTTTCAGATTCCAGCGTTTCTGCTGCTGCCAGCCGACAAGCCGGCGGAGACGTTCGTTTTCGCGGACGGCTTCCTGGGCCTGAAGCGCCTGCATCCGGAGCTGCTGATTTTCGAGGCGGAGCGCTTCGTTCTGGCGGAGCAGCTCGGAACGGGTGGTGATGGCATCGCCAGCCTTGTCGAGGACGCGGTGTGTGGAGCTGGCAAGGCCGAAGAGCGGAAGAAAGATGCTTCCGATGGCTGTCTTCAGGCGCGCGGCGGTCCGGCTGGGGAGATTCAGAATGACCAGAATCGTCACCGTCACCAGAGCGAGCGCTATGTAATGCTTCCGCTTAAACATCAGTCCGGTTTCGAGTTTCTTGTTTGGTGTTCCGGGTTCGTGACGAATCACGCGGGCCGAGTGACTCGAAACTCAACACTCGGAACCCGAAACGGACTGATGACGGGAAAAACGGGGAGGAATTACTTGGCGTTGGAAGAAACGCGTTTCAAGAACTGAAGCTCCTGCAACACCCGGCCCGTGCCCTCGGCAACGGCGCTTAGCGGGTCGTCGGCGATATGCACCGGCAAGCCGGTTTCCTCGGCGACGAGGCGATCGATGCCGCGCAACAGCGCGCCACCACCGGCCATGACGATCCCCCGGTCCACCAGGTCGGCGGAGAGTTCCGGCGGGCAACGCTCGAGAGTGATGCGAACAGATTCGAGTATTTGAGAAAGCGGCTCCTGTAAAGCTTCGCGGATTTCCTCCGAGCGAATGGTCAGGGTTTTCGGCAACCCTGCGCTCAGATCGCGACCTTTGACTTCCATTGTTAATTCCTGCTCCAGCGGAAAGGCCGAGCCAATACGTATCTTGATCTCTTCCGCCGTGCGTTCACCGATCATCAGGTTGTAGGCCCGCTTCATGTGCGCCACGATCGTCTCGTCGAATTCGTCTCCACCTACCCGCAGGCTCCGGCTGAAGACAATACCGGCCAGGGAAATGATTGCGATTTCGCAGGTTCCTCCGCCGATATCCACGATCATGTTGCCCGCCGGCTCATGAACCGGGAGACCGACACCGATGGCCGAGGCCATAGGTTGCTCGATGAGATATACCTCCCGAGCGCCGGCATGAGTTGCGGAATCTTTAACTGCCCTTTTCTCCACTTCAGTAATGCCTGAAGGCACCGCCACGACGACGCGGGGTGCAATGAGCTTTCGATGATGGACCTTCTGGATGAAGTGGCGGAGCATCGCTTCAGTAATTTCGAAGTCTGCGATGACGCCGTCCTTCATGGGACGAATGGCCACAATATTTCCGGGGGTGCGTCCGAGCATGCGTTTGGCTTCATCGCCAACGGCAAGGACGTTCGTTGTACCCGCCTGAATTGCGACGACCGATGGTTCGCGCAGAACTATTCCCCGGTCGCGTACGAACACGAGGGAATTGGCAGTCCCGAGGTCGATCCCAATATCATTGGAAAACAGGGTTTTGACTTGTGCAAACATGAATGTTGCCTAACGAGGGCAAACATTAGGGGCCGCGGGTCTGAACGGTCAAGTTATTAACAGGGGCAATTAGGCGCAGTTGGATGAGATTTTCAGGTTCCAAAATCCAAGCCCCAAAATCCAGGGAATGATCACATTCCAATTCCTCAATTCTCAAAGAACCGGAAGATTGCGCCGATCCCTGGAACTGGAGCTTGAAGCTTCTTGATTTTGGAACTTGAAACTTCCGCTCCACGTTTTTCTTTGAAATCCCGACGCGGGCGCGCCAACATGCGCGCTCGCTCCGGATGCCGAATTCCACAATCCGAATTCCGGAATCCGCAATCGAAATGAAACGCACGCATCATTGCAACGAATTGCGCCCGTCACATATCGGGCAAACCGTGACTTTGTCCGGATGGGTCCATTCCCGTCGTGACCTCGGTGGACTCATCTTCATCGACATCCGCGACCGCGAAGGCCGCACCCAGACCGTTTTCGATCCGTCCAATCTTTCCAAGGAACTCTTCGAACAGGCCGCCGCACTGCGCAGCGAATGCGTCGTCAGCATCTCCGGCCCGGTTCGTCAGCGGCCCGAAGGCACGAACAACCCGAAGATTCCCACCGGGGAAGTCGAAGTGGTCGCGAAGGAACTTCAGGTCCTGAACATGGCCGAAGTGCTGCCGTTCCCGGTTGATGACCCGGAAGTGGCGAACAAGGTGAACGAGGAGTTGCGTTTGCAGTATCGCTACCTCGACCTGCGCCGGCCTGAAATGTCGCGCAACCTGCGTCTGCGTTCGAAGGTTGCCATTGCCACGCGCAGCTTCATGGACGAACAGGGCTTTCTCGAAGTCGAAACGCCGATCCTGTTCAAATCCACGCCCGAAGGCGCCCGCGAATTTCTCGTTCCCAACCGCCGCGAGCCCGGAACCTTTTACGCGCTCCCGCAATCACCGCAGCAGTTCAAGCAGATGCTGATGGTCGCGGGCGTCGAACGTTATTTCCAGATCGCCCGTTGTTTTCGCGACGAAGATCAGCGCGCGGACCGGCAGCTGGAGTTCACCCAGCTCGATCTGGAAATGAGCTTCATCGAGCGCGAAGACATTTACGCGCTGATCGAAGGTCTGCTGAAACGCATCTGGAAGGTGGCTTTGAACGTGGACATTCCCACGCCGTTCAAGCGCATCAGCTTTGAAGAAGCGATGAACCGCTACGGCATCGACAAACCCGACACGCGTTTCGGAATGGAGCTGGTCGATTTCACGGAGGACTTCCGCGCGAGCAGCTTCAAGGTGTTCTCCGGCGCCATCGCAAACGGCGGAGTCGTCAAGGCGCTCAATGCCAAAGGACTCGCCGGTGCAACGCAGGGCCAGATCGAGACGATGACCGAATACGCCAAGAGTTTCGGTGCGAAAGGCCTCGCCTACATCAAAGTGGAAAACGGCGAATGGAAGTCGCCGATCGTGAAGTTCTTCAGCGAAGCGGAAAAACAGGCACTGATCACCAAACTCAAGATCGAGGAAGGCGATCTGATTCTCTTCGCCGCGGATCAATGGCTGAACGCGTGCGAAATCCTCGGCAAGATTCGTCTCTATTGCGCGGACGTTTTGAAAGGGCAGGGGAAGCTGACGATCGATCCGAATCGATTCGACTTCCTGTGGGTCATTGAATTTCCGCTGCTCGGTTTCGATCGCGAACAGAATCGCTGGTACTCCAGCCATCATCCGTTCACCGCGCCGGTCGCCGAGGATATTCCGCTGCTCAAGACCGATCCGAAGAAAGTTCGCGGACAGCATTATGACATCGTGGTGAACGGTGTTGAACTCGGTGGCGGCTCCATTCGTATCCATCAGCCGGACGTTCAGAAAACCATCTTCGAAGAACTGCTACAGATTCCGCCTGCGGAAACGCAGCTGCGGTTCGGCTACATGCTGGAAGCGTTCAAGTATGGCGCGCCTCCGCACGGCGGCATCGCGCTCGGATTCGATCGTCTCTGCGCGATCCTGTGCAACACGCCGAGCATCCGCGACGTGATCGCCTTCCCGAAAACTGCGAAGGGCACCGACCTGATGACCAGCTCGCCGAGCACTGTGGAGCCGAAGCAGCTCCGCGAACTGCACATTGAGCTGAAGGTGAAGAAGCCGGAAGCGCCCAAAGCTTGATCAGTCTGGGTTTCGCCTGAACCGGCGCGACCCATTCAATGATGACATCAAGTGGCCGCCGGTCGCGGCCATGTCTCGCACTTGCGATCGTCTGAATCAGCTGCACCGAGGAGGTTCATGCCCCAGTTGTGCCGGTCTTCTCCCGGCTTACGGTGTCCCTTATGAGAAAGGACGCTATGAAATCATTCAAAGTCATCACACTTCAAAAGTTCGGTTGCGCGATACTCGCTTCATCAGTTCTCGTAGCAGGCGCAACTTTCGCTGCCGATACTCCGGCAACGTCGCCCAATACGCAGGGGGCAGGCGCGGCACAACTTTCCGGCAACAGCGAGGAGGCGGATTCCAAGTCAACGGTCGGTTCGGCCGAAATGCCGAAGGACGCCAAATCGTTTCTGAAAGACGCCATCGAAGGCAATTCCGCCGAGGTGGCCCTGGCGCAGGTTGCGGAACGCAAGGCGCAGAGTGCCGAGGTGCGCCAGTTCGCGCAGATGCTTCGCAGGGATCACGAACGGGCAAATCAGCAGCTCCAACCCATCGCACAGGCGCATAACGTCTCGCTGAATCAATCACTCGATTCCAAGCATCAGAAGAAGCTCGACCGGCTGCAGAAGTTGAGCGGCACCGAGTTCGACAAGGAGTATGCGACGGAGATGCTCAAGGATCATCAAAAGGACATCCAGAAGTACGAGCACGCCAGCCGGAACATCACCGAGAGTGATGTGAAGCAGTACGTGGATTCCACGTTGCCGAAACTTCGCCAGCATCTGCAGCACGCCCAGCACGCGGCTGTTGCTGCCGGAGTCGATAATGCGACGATCTCTTCCATCATGAAGAAGTCGGATTCGATGGGCGGAACGCAGGACAAGTCGGAGAAGGTTGAAGGCAGCGACAAGTCCCATTCGGATCATTCGATGGAATAGAAAACCTCAAGTTGTGACATCCAAGCGGTCCTCAAAACGGGCCGCTCTTTTTTTGCGCAGGCGAACCGCCAAAAAAAGATGCGAAAAGCACAATTGGCGTGTGTCGCTGTGTGTGCGGGACGGAAATATTGGTGCCACCGGGTGAGCGAGCGTAAGGACACGGCAGCTCCCCAATCAAATTATGACGCAGATCAAACCGGATCGAACAGCATGGCTGAAGGGCGGCGCAGCGAAATGTATCGTAGGTCCTCGTGAAGCGGCGCATCCGAGAAGACTGGTTCTGCTCGGCGCGCCCGGTGTCGGAAAAGGCACGCAGGCCGAACTACTTTCCGAGCGACTCGGTGCGTGTCATCTATCGACCGGCGACATTTTCCGCGCGGCGAAAACCCTGGATGCCTGTGAACGCACTCCTTCGATGGACAGCGCGCTCGATTGCATGCGGAAGGGCGAACTGGTTCCGGATGAAACGGTGCTTGGATTGATTTCCGAACGCGCAGGCTGCCTTCGCTGCCGCGGCGGATTTTTGCTCGACGGATTTCCCCGGACCGTTGCCCAGGCCGAAGCGCTCGACAAAGTGCTCGCCGCCCAGGGCGTCACGCTCGAAGCGGTTCTCAGCTATGACATGCCGATCGAAAAAATCGTCGCGCGGCTCAGTGGACGCCGCACCTGTTCCGTCTGCAAGGCGGTGTTCCACGTTGTGACGAAGCCTTCGAAAATTCAGGGCGTTTGCGATCACTGCGGAGCGAGCCTGTTCCAGCGCGAAGATGATCGGCCGGAATCCGTGCGCGTTCGCATGGAAGCCTACGAAAAGAGCACCGCGCCGCTCAGCGAGTTCTATTCGAAAAAGGGAATCCTGATCTCGATCCCCGCGGAGGGAACGCCCGAGGAAATTTACGAACGCACGATCCGCGCTTTTGAAGCGCGCATTCACTGAGCGATTCAGGCTGTTTCAGCCGAAGTTTCTAGAGCGGCGAAGTCGAAAGGCTTCGCCGTTTATCGTGTGGTACGATCTGGAATCCGGATCGTGTCGCCGGCGCGGAGATTTCGCAGGTTGAGACTGGGATTTGCCGCCTGAATTTCCTGCAGGGAAATTCCATAACGCTGCGCAATGCTGGCCACCGTGTCTCCCACTGCAAACACGTAACTGTGCGTCCGCACATTGCGGGTCAGAGAAGGGTCGGTCGGCATCGGCGGAACAGGCGCTTCATCCATCGGCAGGTCCGGAACATCCTCACCTCTCACCAGCGCATTGGCCGTGAGCTGCCGGAGTTCGATTTCCTTCAATGCAATGGCACGCTGGGCAGCAGTGAGATTTGTATTCGAGAGAATCGTCGCCTGTTCCTGCGCTGTCGCGAGATTGATCTGGTAGATCGCATTGACGGCCTGTGGAGTGCCGGCTTCCTGTGCCTGGGCATACGATTCGCGGTAGAGCGGATCACGCAGAGCCAAATAGGTGTTGTAACGTTCAGTGCCCAGTGCGGTGCGGATCGCATTCTCTCGCTCCTGAAGAAGGTTGTTGCGCTGAAGGATGCTGTTCGGATCGGTCGCGCCTGCCAGTTGCTGAATGCGCTGATCGATCGTGTCGGTTGCGCGGAAGATGGCCCGGAATTCATCCTGTGTTGCGTTGAAGTAGCGCAAGGTTCCGAGTTCGTTGCGAAGGTTGCTCGCGTTCTGCGAATAGCGAAGCAGGTATTCTTCAAGTTGCGGCGGCGTAAGCACGCCGGCCAGTTCGGTCCTCGTCTCTTCGCGCAACTTAGCAAGCTCGGCGGCCTCGGTCGCGCGATCGCGCTGTCCCACCGTGTTCAAGAATGCCTGCAATTTTTCCTGCGAACGGATGGCGATTGCTTCGACAGCCTGTTTTGTTTCCATCGGCAGATTTCCCAGCACCGGGCCATCGAGGGCAACGCCCGGACGCGACGGACGCGGCAGGCTGAGCAGGTCGCCGGTTTCCCAATTTGGTCCGAGCAGACTGGTCAGCAGCGCACGACGTTCGGCGTCGATCTCCTGCGACTTCAACGCCGCGAGACGAACGACGTTCGAGTCCGGCTCGCTGCGCCACCATTGTTGTTCTGCAGTGATGAGTTCGGTGGCGAGACGTTTGGCGAAAAGCGCGTTGACGTCGGCGATGATGATGTCGCGGATCGTCTGTTCCGGGCAGTCGATGCCGCGGAGATTTTCGATGTAGGTTTTATAGTCCGGCGATTCCACCTGGGTCCAGGAGAAGAACTGCCTTCGGACGATGACATTGGTTTTGACGAGTGGAGCACTGGTTTCGCTGACGAGTTCGGCGGTGGCGCTTTGACGGCCGCGAGAAATCCAGGCCGCCGCCAGCACGACGTTCGCGATGAGAGAAATGAGGAATAAGGCTCGCCAGCGCATAGCTTCAGTATGCCAATCGGTGCCACAGCGATTCCCAAAATGCAACGAGCAAAACCCGCTGGGGATGTAACGGTCGGGAAAATGGTTGACGGTTGGGCGGAGACATGGTGGATATTCTGCCGGGCGTGCTGGCGGGCTGTTGGAGCTGGACGGACCATCTGAAAAAAAATACCAAGGCGTTGTGGACCGAGATGATTTCTGACCGAAACTTTTACCGTTGCTTCACCCATGTCATCTGAACCCGAAAGCTCGTCGCAAAATGCCGCTGATTCTGTTGAAAGGCAGCTGTGCGGCAGCTGCATGTTCCTCAACGAACCCGAGGCGAACTTTGCGCAAAGTGTGGCGCGCCGCTGTCTTCGTACGCGGCGACCGGTCCGTTTGAACATCTTCTGGCAGAAGGGCATGTTTACCGTCAGGCGGCAGAGGGACCTCGGAAATTCATCGTTGTCCTCGGGGTGTGGATCATTTTCGGCGCGATCGGCCTGACTGGAATAATGTTCGTCGGACTCGGTGGTTTTGGTTTCGCCGTTTTCGGATCTCTGTTGATGGCGGTCGCAATCGTGATGATTGCAAAGACAACATGGAATTATTTCGCCGCGAAAAAGAGTGAGCAGCGCGACGGCTGAAGTCGAAGAAAGTCACTGCCAACCCTTCACCGAATCTTCTGACTTTGGCAGCGCGTAGCAGTATGGCCTTCAGAGTCCGAATACCTGCACAAGTTCTTCGTGTATTCCGCAATCCTATTGAGTCGCTCCATCACGTGGTAGAGAGGGCATCTACACACCATTGGCGATAGACTGCGCCGATATTGGTATTCACGAAGACTAATGCAGACAATCTGCCGACGAACTTCCGCAAAAATCGAAGCGATTTTCATCCGCGATCCGTGGCTCAATTCCATGGCGTATGTGCGGCAGGAAAATTCTTCCAACGATGCAATGGACGCTGATTGCGTTCGCCACGATGACGATTCAGAAGTCCGGATTGCTCCATGCGGAAGAACTTCAACCGGACGACAGACTTCCTCGAGTTCTACAGATTCGAAGCGAGATTGAAGATCGGGGCGTCGTTCCGTTCGCGACGTTTGTTGGTGAGGGCTGGGCCAATGTGCACGGGGGAGTCGATCAAGGCGCGTGGTACAATCATCTGCTGGATTTTGGAGTGGAACTGGACACGGCGCGGCTCAACTGGTGGGAAGGTGGATTGTTCGTTGTTCAATTCCATTGGGTCTCGCACGCAGGGAAAGGTTCGTGTTTCGAAGATCGTACCGGCGTGTTCAACCCGGTGAGCAATATCTCCGCGAAGGATCATTTCCGGATTTACAATCTGTACTACGCGCACGAATGGCGGGACGGTGCTGTGAGTTTGAAACTCGGACAGATCGCGGCGGACGACGACTTCATGGTCTCGGATTATTCCAGTCTGTTCCTGAATTCAGCGTTCGGTGCGATGCCGTCCCAGGTCGGTACTCCACTGGCTTCTTCATGTGGAAATTTCTCCGGCTTTCCCATTTACTCCATCGCTGCGCCCGGCCTGTTCCTGCGCGTCAATCCAGTCGAGCGATTCTCCAGCCAGATCGGATTGTATCATGGACGCATCGGGGCGGACGCCTCCGACAATCATGGATTCGACTGGGCGTCGGAATCACCGTTTGAACTGGGTCTTTTCTGGGAGAATGCAATTCAACACGACGCGCTCAACCGTCCGGGCACGCTTCGACTGGGTTTGAGTTATCACACAGGACCGAGGGACGATTTTTCCTGCGACGAGCCCAATTCGGAAACGAGCCAGCGATGCCCGGATTTTTATGTGATCCATGACTGGGCGCTTCTGAACACGGCGGAGGGAAATCCGAAACTGGGTTGGTTTTGCCGTGCCGGCGGTGCATCGGAACCTGACTGCAGTGTGGTCGATTTTTATGCGGATACTGGACTGAACTGGTTCGCGCCATTTCCGGTTCGCGATGCGGACGTCGCGGGAATTGCCATTTCCTACACGCGTTTCAGCAATGCGTATCGAAAGAGGGAAGCGGGAGGTTCGCGTGATGAAACCACGATTGAGCTGACATATCAGGCAGAGATCAAACCATGGTTCATTCTTCAGGCCGACACACAGCTCCTGTTCAATCCGGGAATCGATCCTGGAACTGGCGACCGTCGAACGGCCGTCATCCTCGGGCTGCGCGGTGTTGCCAGCTTTTAGCTCTCTTTTCAGCACATGCAAAACAACTCAATGGAAAAACTGAACGGACAGGTTCCGGGACGACGATTGAAAATTGCGGGCTTTCATCTGCCTGATGAAGTGCATCAGCGCCTTCTCGAAATGGGGCTCACGATCGGCACCGAATGCGTTGTGCTGCGTTACGCGCCGATGGGCGATCCGATGGAACTGAAAATTCGCGGCTACTGTCTTTCGCTCAGGCGAAGCGAGGCGGAAGGCGTGCAAGTGATCCCGTGTGAATGAAATCAAACCCATGACTGCTCCCAACACGATTGCCCGACCGGAAAGGCCGCAGGAAACGCGAACCATCACCGTCGCGATCGCGGGAAATCCGAATTGCGGGAAAAGCACTTTGTTCAATGCGCTGACAGGTTTGCGCCAGAAGATCGGAAACTACCCCGGCGTGACAGTTGAAAAGAAGGTGGGCCGGTTTCGTGGAAGCCACGGCGAGCCGATGGATCTTCTCGATCTGCCGGGAACGTATTCGCTGCACACACGTTCGCCGGATGAAGCCGTGACGCGCGACGTGCTGCTGGGCCGCAGGGCCGACACGCCGCGGCCTGATGTCATTCTGTGCGTCGTGGATGCCAGCAATCTGGAACGCAACCTTTATCTGGTCGCGCAACTTGCGGAGCTGGGATTGCCCATGGTGGTGGCGTTGAACATGGTCGATCTCGCGGAACGCAACGGAATCGTTCTGCAACCCGATGCGCTTGCGAAAGGGCTGGGTTGTCCGGTTGTCCCGTGTGTGGCATCCACGCGGAAAGGACTTGTCGAGTTGCGACAGGCGATCACCCGTCAGGTCGGCGGTGAGGCTCCCAACCGCACTTCATTTCCCGGCGCTTTGGAAACGGCCGCGGCGCAGGTGGCGGAATGTCTCGTTGCCGAAGAAGCGCTGAATCCTCGCGCGGCGTTTGCGGAAGCGCTGTTGCTGATCACGAATCGCCGCGGTTCAACCGACAGGAAAATCTCTCCCGTACTGGCTTCCCGCATCGAATCTGCCTGCACCGATCTTGAAAAGGCCGGCGTGGATCGAGTTTCCGCGGCAGTGAATGCGCGTTACGATTGGGTCCATGCGCTCACGTCCGCAGCGTCACACAGCCGGGCGACCTCGTCGTCCACAGTCAGTGATCGACTCGACACGTGGCTCACGCATCGGATCTGGGGCTGGCTGTTCTTCATCGGAGTGATGACCGCGATGTTCTTCACGATCTTTCGCGTGGCGGAAATTCCGATGGGATGGATCGAGTCCGGACAGGGGACTGTTGCTGAATGGATCGAATCCATCGTGCCCGAAGGTGATTTTCGGAATCTGATCATCGATGGCGTTCTCGCCGGTGTTGGCGGCGTGGTCATCTTCCTGCCGCAGATTCTGATTCTGTTCTTTTTCATCGGTTTGCTGGAGGACACGGGCTACATGGCGCGGGCCGCGTTCATCATCGACCGGTTGATGAACAAGGTGGGATTGCACGGCAAATCGTTCGTGCCGATGCTCAGTTCCTTTGCGTGCGCGATTCCGGGCATCATGGCCACGCGCACGATTGAAAATCCGAAAGATCGCCTTGTGACCATCCTGGTCGCTCCACTGGTGAGCTGTTCTGCGCGGTTGCCGGTTTACTCGCTCATGGTCGCGGTCCTTCTTCCGAACACGCTCAACTCGTGGGGGAAGGCGGGAATCATGCTTTGCATGTATCTCTTCAGCCTTACGGCGGCATTCACGATGGCGTGGATTTTCCGGAGAACACTGTTCAAGGGCGAACGCTCGTTGCTGTTGCTGGAAATGCCTCCGTATCGATTGCCTTCACTTCGCGTCACGCTGCATCGGATGTGGGAACGGTCGGGCATCTTCCTACGCCGGGCGGGAACGGTGATTCTCGCGATCTCGGTGATCATCTGGGCGATGTCCACCTATCCGAAACCGAGTGATCCCGACGCCACGCCATCGCAGGCGCTGGCCGGAAGCGTTGCGGGCAAGCTGGGGCATTTGATCGAACCGGCGATCGCGCCGCTTGGATACGACTGGAAGATCGGCATTGGAATCATCAGTTCCTTCGCCGCCCGCGAAGTGTTCGTGGGAACGATGTCGGTGATCTATTCGATCGGGAACGGCGAGGAAGACACCGCTGCGTTGCGCGATGCGATGCGCGCGGAGACGAGGAAGGACGGATCGCCGCTGTTCTCGCCGTTGGTGTGTGTCGGATTGATGGTCTTTTACGTGCTTGCGATGCAATGCCTGAGCACGCTTGTTGTCGTGCGGCGCGAAACCAACTCATGGAAATGGCCGCTGTTTCAACTGGGCTACATGTCGCTGCTTGCCTGGCTCGGTGCGTTCCTTGTTTACCAGGTGGGAACGTTGCTTGGATTCTCGTGATGATGTCTATGCCTGCGTTGCTCGATGAACTTCTGGTCGCCGCCGCAGTGTTGGGCGCTGTCATTTACCTGACCGTTCGCCTGCGCCGGCGCAAACCGGCTCGCAACGACTCCTGCAGCGGATCCTGTTGCCCGGGAAAGTGAACTGAAGCGCGGGCGTTCGGATTCGAACTCCAGAACGTCCCGTCCTTTACTTTGCGGGCTTCTTTGCGCCTGTTTCAGATCACCGACCGCAACCCGTTTTCGACACAAGAATTGGGGATGTGATGATTGCGGGCGGCCTTGTAGAGTGAGGGCCGTCATGAAGTTATTCAGAATGCTCCTCGTTCTGTTGATCTCTTCAACAGCCATCGCAGTCGGTGCTGGGCCGCGTCACACGATCGATTTTGATTCGGGCTGGCGCTTTCTCAAAGGAGATGCCGCTGCGGCGGAGCAAGCTGTATTCGACGATGCTTCGTGGCAGGTCGTGAACGTTCCCCACGACTGGAGCATTGAAGGACCGTTTTCTTCAACCAATAAAACCGGCGGATCGGGTGGATTTCTTCCGTCGGGCGTCAGCTGGTATCGCAAAACGTTCACGCTGAGTTCAAACGATGCCGCGAAATCAGTCTGGATCGAGTTCGACGGCGTGATGGAAAACAGCACGGTCTGGCTCAACGGACAGAAGCTTGGTCAACGTCCGAATGGTTACGTCAGTTTCCTCTACCATTTAACCCCGCATCTCAATGTGGGCGGACCGAACGTCGTCGTCGTGAAGGCCGACACGTCCCAACAGCCGGCGTCGCGCTGGTACACGGGCGCAGGCATTTACCGGCATGTCCGGCTGGTTGTGGCCGATCCGGTTCACATTCCGCAATGGACCACGTTCATCACGACTCCGCAGGTGAGTGAGTCCGAGGCGACCATTCGCGTGCGGACGGCAGTGACGAACAGTTCCGCCTCTGAACGGAGCGTTGCGCTTCGGGTGACGCTGTTGAATGCGAAGGGCAGGTCGGTCGCGCAGGTTGAAACCGAAGTTCAAAAGATTGCCGCGGGCGAAAGTTCCGCTTTCGATCGGGAGATTCCTTTGAAGAAACCGGCGTTTTGGTCGCTGGAGACGCCTGCGCTTTACCAGGCGAAAATCGAAGTGTTGTCCGGAAAGGAATTGCTGGATGTCGAAACGACTTCGTTCGGGGTCCGTCAGTTCGAGTTCAAGTCTGAAACCGGATTCTGGCTGAATGGAAAGAACTTCAAAATCAAGGGCGTCTGTCTGCATCACGATGGTGGAGCGTTTGGCGCGGCCGTGCCGCTGAGTTTCTGGGAACGACGCCTGACCACGCTTCGCGAGCTTGGCGTGAATGCGATCCGCACTGCGCACAATCCTGTCGCACCGGAGTTTCTCGACCTGTGCGATCGAATGGGATTTCTCGTGATGAACGAGTTTTTCGACTGCTGGACGGTTGGGAAAAATCGTTTCGACTATCACCGATTCTTCCGCGAATGGGCGCATATCGATCAGCGCGACACGATTCTGCGGGATCGAAATCATCCGAGCGTGATTCTTTACTCCATTGGCAATGAAATTCACGACACACCAAAACAGGAGCTCGCGAAGGAGATCGCGTCCGGACTGGTCAAGGTCTGTCACGAGTTCGATCCAACCCGCCCGGTGACGCAGGCATTATTCCGTCCGAATGTGAGCGGCGATTACACGAACGGGCTTGCGGACCTGCTTGATGTGATTGGAACGAACTATCGCGATCTCGAGCTGCTCGCCGCGCACAAGGCGAAGGAAGGCAGGAAGATCATCGGAACCGAACAGGGTCATGAGTTGCGCACCTGGCTGAACTGCCGTGATTACCCGCAGCATGCGGGACAGTTTCTCTGGACTGGAATCGACTATCTGGGCGAAGCGCGTCGCTGGCCTCGGATCGGATTTGGATCGGGATTGATGGATCGCGCAGGACTGGTTCGACCGGTGGGTTATCAACGTCAGAGTTGGTGGAGTGAAAAGCCGATGGTGTATGTCGTCCGGCGCATTGGCCGTGACGAACTCGCGCCGACCGATCCCGGTTATGAAAGCGCCGATTTGCGGCGTCCGCAGGTGTTGTTCTCGGACTGGACCCCGCGGAATCTGGAGCCGCACAACGAGAACGTGGAGGTTTTCAGCAATTGCGAGGAAGTGGAACTGGTTCTCAACGGCAAGAGCCTTGGATCGAAGCGGAAGCCTTCAGACGATTCGGCGCGCACGTGGGTCGTGCCGTTCTCTCCCGGAGTTTTGAAAGCAGTGGCGCGCAATCGCGGCCGGGTGCTCGCCACCCAGGAACTGCGGACGGCAGGCAAGCCCGCGAAGCTGCTGTTGAACGTGGATCGCAGTCGTCTGGCGAATCGCTGGGACGATATCGCTGTCGTGAACGTTTCGGTTGTCGATGAAAACGGGATTGCGGTTCCCACGGCGGATCATCTCGTGCATTTCGAGATTTCAGGCCCCGGAGCAGTGGTCGCTGTGGACAACGGGGACAACGGCAGCAGCGAACCGTTTCAGGCCCGGGAGCGGAAGGCGCTTCAAGGCCGATGCGTCGCGTATGTGAAGGCAACGGCCGCGCACGGACGCATCACGATCACGGCCACCGCGGACGGGTTGAGATCGGGATCGGTCAGCTTGAGTGCAATGCCGGCAGATTGAGGAAAACGGAAACAACCGGTTCGCCTACATCATTTGGTTGATCTGTCCGCGCTTGTGATGGGAAGGCACATCCGATGAAATACAGCTTCAATGAGATTCGCGTCACTTGTCGTCATTCTGTTCTGCGTTGCACCTGAAATTGTTGCCGGTTCGGAACGCAGGATCGATCGTCACGCTCTGGTGACGCGCCACAATCCGGTGTTGCGACAGTTCGATGCGGAGAATCCGCTTTCTGTCGGCAACGGGGAATTCGCATTTACGGCGGACGTGACCGGGCTTCAGACATTCGCTGAGGCTTTCACCAACACAACACCGCTCGGAACGCTGTCGCAGTGGGGCTGGCATTCGCATCCGAATCCCGAAGGCTGGAGCCAGGAAAAATTTCAGCACAGGCTCTTCGATGTGTTCGGGCGGAAAGTTCCTTACAACGACGTTCCGAGGAACATCCAGACGCCGGAAATCCGCTGGTTGCGTGGCAATCCACATCGACTTCATCTCGGGCAGATCGGACTGGTGCTGACGAAAGCGGACGGAACCGCTGCAACGACAAACGATCTTATCGCCATCGAGCAGACACAGGATCTCTGGGCCGGACTGATCCGAAGCCGTTTTCAATTTGAAAACGAAACGGTGGAGGTGGAGACCGTGGCTCATCCGGAGCTGGATGCCGTCGCATTCAAAATAAAATCGGCGCTGATGAAGACCGGCAAGGTGAAGGTGCAGATTCGTTTTCCGTATGGCACCGGCGCCACAGTAACCGCTGATTGGACCAAGCCGACGGCACATCAGACGCAATTGATTTCGGACAAGTCGGGCTCCGGAATGTTCCGGCGCCAACTCGACAACGATCGTTACGTCGTTCGTGCGAAGTGGACGGCCGGGGCGACGATGGACGAAGTGGAGCGTCATCGGTTTGTTCTTACGCCGAAGAAATCGGGCGGCACGCTGGAATTCGTTGCGCTGTTCGAGCCTTTGGAAGGCGGTTCCAAAGTTCCGGATTTTTCCGACACGAGGGCTGCGGCGGGACGCTATTGGAAAGAATTCTGGAACACGGGCGGCGCGATTGATCTTTCTGGAAGCACCGATCCACGCTGGCGCGAACTGGAGCGCCGGATTGTTCTGTCGCAGTACCTCACGGCGATTCAATGTTCTGGAAGCCTTCCGCCGCAGGAAACGGGACTCACGTACAACACCTGGGAGGGAAAATTTCATCTGGAAATGCATTGGTGGCACGCCGCGCAGTTCGCGATCTGGGACCGGCTGCCGATGCTTGAACGCAGTCTCAATTACTACGACCGGACATTGCCGGTCGCGATTCGAAACGCCCGGCGTCAGGGTTACAGCGGCGCGCGCTGGTCGAAGATGACCGATCCCACCGGCGTCGATTCGCCTTCGCCGATCGGGCCGTTCCTGATCTGGCAGCAGCCGCATCCGATTTTTTATGCCGAACTGGTTTATCGTCAGAAGCCGACGAAAGCCACGCTCGAACGGTTCAGCAAGGTGATCGAGGAAACGGCGGAGTTCATGGCGTCGTATGCCGAATGGGAAACGAACCGAAACCGTTTCGTGCTCGGCCCGGTGCTTCAATGCGCGCAGGAAATTTTTCCAAAGGACAAGACATTGAACCCGACGTTTGAATTGACCTATTGGCGTTGGGGATTGGAAGTGGCCCAGGCCTGGCGGGAACGGATGGGACTTCAGCGCGTGGAAAAGTGGGACCGCGTCCTGAAGGATCTGGCCAAACCGCCGGTTGAGGAGAACAAGTATCTTTTTGCCGAAACCGCGACCGGCACTTACACCGACAAGAAATGGACGGACGATCATCCGAGTGTGACTGCTGCTTATGGAATGTTGCCAGGGCAGGGAATCGATCCCGAGATGATGCGCCGGACGCTGCATTGGATTTGGGACAACTGGAACTGGCCGGACACCTGGGGCTGGGATTACGGCATGCTCGCCATGTGCGCCGCACGACTGGGTGAACCGGAACGCGCGATTGATGCGTTGCTGCTCGATACCCCGAAAAATCAGATCGGCGTGAATGGGCACAATTATCAGCGCCCGGGCCTGACGATCTATCTGCCCGGCAACGGCGCCCTTCTTTACGCCGTCGGCATGATGGCCGGTGGGTGGGATGGCGGACCGGACAAGCCTGCGCCCGGTTTTCCTGACAATGGGAAATGGAAGGTTCGGGCGGAGGGTTTCCTTCGCGCGCCCTGAACGTCACTGTTACAAAAGGGAACGAAGTAGGGCTGGAAGAATTTCAGGGTGCAGGCATCCAATTGCCTAAGTGGATCGTTTTGAATGAACTCAAGCGATCGGTTCTGAAGTTTTTCGAACGCGCATTCCGGCTTGTCCGATTCGAGTCCTGATTCTTCGAATGCGCAATTATCAGGAAGAACGGGAGCCATCTTTCGATGGCTCCCGTTGTGTTTTCGAGACTTGTCAGTTCTTGTCCGGCAAATCCGTTACGGAGAACGGAGGCGGAAGAACACGGCCGGGCTCGATGGAACGACGGTGATGTTCGTGCTGGTGATTTCGGCGCTGCCCGGCACATCCACCCAGTTGTCGCTGAGGCCGACGCTCAGGCTGTTGGTCTGCACCTGCAGAACCCAGCCCAGGTAATCGTTCGGCCAGGACAGTGAGAGCGTGTCACCACTGACGCTGAAGGTGATGTCCGTCGGCTCGGTCGGAATGGATTCTCCGACGATCAGGCTTCCGGTTCCAGCGAGATACGTTGGAGTGTTCGCGGCGTTGTAGGTTCCATCAGGCTGAGGCACGCCGTTCAGGACCAGTGCGCCGACACGGTTCGCTCCCGCGAAGTCGAGCTGGAGTTTCGCGCCGTTGGCGATCGAAACGGTCGAGTTCGTCGCGAGCGTTGGCTGACCGATGCTCAGGACGCCGCCATTCAACGTGGTGTTGCCGGTGTAGCTGTTGGCGCCGGTCAATGTGAGCGTGCCGGTGCCGACCTTGACCAGGCTGCCTGGACCGCTCATGACACCGGAGTAGGTGGTGCTGGCGTTGTTATAGCCGACCGTGAGTTCAACCGGAGCGCCATTGGAATAGCCCGGTCCGCTCGGATCCTGGTAAACGACTGTGTCCGCCAGCACGAAGCTGCCGCTGCCGCTCAGGCCGCCGATGATGTTATGGCCCGGGCCGGGTTCATTGCCGTTTCCGAAGAGCAGAGTGGACGTGCCCATGCGTGACGAACCAGGCAGGTTGTTGCCGGTCAGGACGATGGTTGCGTTCGCCAGCACGCTTGTTCCCATGAGGTACAGGTAACTGCCGCCGCTGCCTGGAACGGTGAGAGGATTGACCGTCACTGTGCCGGAATAGGTGTTCTGCGCCGGCGTTCCGGAACTTGTGAAGACCGCAGTCGAGGTGTTCCACGCGTTTCCGACCTGTTCAAGCTTGTCTTCAACAACCAAATCTCCGGTTCCAGTGACGAAGCCGTCGATGAACAGCGCTTTCGGGAAATTCGGTTCTGCCAGATTTTCCCATGGTGCATTGAACGTGGATCCGATGGCTCCGCCGCCGGGGCCGACGTGCAGGTTGCCCAGAACGCGTTGTGAACCGTCCCAGGCATACAGGGAGCCGTTATCGAGTGTGACGTTGTTCTCGATTTGATAGGAACCGAATGCGTTCAACGGTGTGGTGCCAAGGTAAACCAGCGCGCCGTTGGTGATCGTGACCGTTCCGGTTCCAAATGGAGAAACGATGCCAGGAGATTCACCGTTCCCGGCAGCGAGAATGCCTTCGGCGACGAACGTGCCGCCTGAATAAGAGCTGGAGCCGTTCAACGTGAGGGTTCCAGTGCCGACTTTGACCAGCGATCCACCGCCGGTGAGTGATCCGTTGAATGTGGAGCTGGAGTTGTTTCCACCAACCGAGAGACTCACTGGCGCTGCTGCACTGTCCACAAGGTTCAACGGGCCTGAGCCAGTCAGGCCGCCGACATTGAAGGTTCCGATTCCGGAATTGAAGACGATGCCGTTTTCGATCAGCGATCCGATGCTGCCGTTGGTTGCGGCGTTTGCGTCACTCAACCGGAGGGCGCCGCCCGACACGGTGGCCGGCACGGAGAGGGAATTGGCCGTTGAGAGATTGAGAACGCCTTCGCCGCTCTTTTCCAAAGCGCCGGTTCCCGAAATGGTGCCTGTGAACTGAACGGTTGCGCCCTCTGCCACACCGATGCCCGAGTTGGCTGTGGTGGTCAGCGCACGCGAGCTCGTTCCGCTGGCGTCGAATCGAAGGGTTCCACCGGAGAGCGCCACTGAACCTGTGTTCGTGCCGAGGGCGGAATCGTTGGTGATGCTGAGTGTGCCGCCGCCAATGAATGTGCCGCCGGTGTAATTGTTGCTCGTGCCCAGGAAGACCGAGCCGCTGTTGGTCAGCACGACCGCCGTTGTGCCGTCAATACCGCCATTTCCCGTGATGCTGAAATTCTGGCCGAAGCTGCTGAACAGAACCGAACTGGGAACCACGCGGGCGTTGAGAGTGATGTCAGTGCTTCCGAAAAAGACGGAATCATCGAAGATCACGTTGTCTCCGTAGGAATCGTCGGAATACTGAAGATACCTGGCGGTGCCGAAGTTCCAGTTGCTGCTGGTGTTGATATCCCAGGTCGTCAGGGGATTTCCGACAGCATTCGCGCCATACCAGGTCAGGCTCTGGCCGGCGGCCGTGATCTGAAGATCAAGCGAGGTGCCCGAATTCACCAGATGAGCAACGACGCCAATCGGCAGCGGTCCCAGCACGAAGTTGTTGGTCGGAACCGGAACACCGGCGTAAATCAACGGATAGGTGCCGACCGTCAGGAGCGGGCCTGTGACATTGATTGTGGTGGTGCCGGAATTGTTGACGGTGCCGCCACTCAGAGAGATGGGAGCTGCTGTGGGCGCCGTGGCTGTGCCGAAATTGATGTTGATGACGCTGGTCCCCTGAAGCGTCACTCCGTTGGCGTTCACCGAATAAACGCCGTCTCCGGTGAGGATGTTCAGAGTGGCATTGCTTACTGCGAGCGCGCCGCCGGAACTGAAAAGCGTCGCATCGATCACAAGCGTGCCGCCGCGAACCGCTGTCGGTCCTGAATAGGTGTAGCCGCCGGAAAGTGTCAGCGTGCCATTGCCGATCTTGGTGAGGCCACCGGTGCCGACGCCCTGCAACGTTTCAGGAATCTTGATGTCGAAGCCTGCTGTGTCGATGATCGCACCGCCGTCGAGGACGTTGGCAGACTGGCTGCCTCCGCCGAGCTGGATGAAGTTGTCGGTGTTGCCGGCTGCCCTCAAGATTCCGCCATTGAAGTTGAATGCGGCTGTTCCACCGTCATTACCGGTGATCACCTGGTTGATCGTGAGTACACCACCGTTCAGGTTGAACGTGTTGTTCGCCCCTCCGGCTGCGCGGTTCAGGTCCAGCACGCCAGTGGTTGTGGTGCCGGTCTGGTTGCCGCTCCAGGAGGTGATCGCGCCGCTGTTCAGGTTGATGACCGAAGTTCCCGTGTTGTTGCCTTCGATGCTGAAGCGGATGTCGGTGTTGGCGTTCAGGTTGATGGTGCCGCCGTTCACATTGATCACGCCGCTGACGGGATCCCACTGCGTCATGATCAGCCAGCGTTCGATGGTGCTGGCGACATTGAGAACTGCGCCGGTATAGATGTTCACAGTGCCGATCGTGTTGGCGTCGCCAGCAAAGGCCAGCAGGAGATCGTTCTCGCAGTTCATTATGGCGCCGTTTCCGAGATTGATCGTGCCGAGGCATGTGCTCGCATTATTGACACCGTCGGCCACACGGGTCACTCCGGTCACGTTCACGGTGGCATTGGTGACATTCAACGTTCCGGTCGCAGTCTCCGTGAACGTCGTCCGTGCCATACGGATGTTACCCGCCGTTACGCTGCCGCCGGTGAGATTGTAGATGCCGGTGCCTCCATTCCGGCCGATCATCAGCCAGTTGCCCGAACCGGTCGAAAGCGCACCGCCGGTTTGATCCAGCCGACCGGTGATGCCAGAACCGTCGCCAATGATGATATCAACCGGCGAGAACGCCGAATCGGCGCCCAGGATCGGATAAACGCCGATGGCGTCGGTGTTGATGAAAAAGTTTCCGGTGGGATTCGCAGGATCGCTGCTCCAGTTTGCGGCGTTGTTCCAATCCTGGCTGGTGTCGCCGACCCAGGTGGCATCGGCGCGAGCAATGTTTGGCAGCAGAGTGACTCCGCAGGCCAGGCCCAGGAACGCAGGCCTTTTGAGTCGCAAAAGGTATCGGTTGAGTTGACGTTCGGGCTTTTTGCCTGAACCCAG
The DNA here is from genome assembly GCA_937890005.1 of uncultured Verrucomicrobia subdivision 3 bacterium. Classification (GTDB taxonomy): domain Bacteria; phylum Verrucomicrobiota; class Verrucomicrobiia; order Limisphaerales; family DASXHY01; genus DASXHY01. Next base: position 49,976 of record CALBZA010000064.1, read on the forward strand.
TATGTTATCGGTTGGTTTTTTCATGGGTTTCTGTTGTGCGAAAGGGGAGGTCGGTCAGTGGAAGCGGACCGTTGCGAGGCGGCCGGTCTGTCCGTGAATCACACGTTGTTGGGCTTCAAAATGAGACGACATCATCAGCGTTCCAGCTGTAGTGGCGTTCTTTGGCAATGGTTTCCCTCAAAAAAATTTTGGGCCTCAATACTAATCCAGGAATGCAAACCGTCAATGGGTGCAAGGGGAAAAGGGTGCGAAGGGATCAAAATAATCGAATGGTGCTTTCGGCTTCCCGAAGCAGAAGGCGTGCGATCACCCAGTCGTGCCACACGCCGGTTGTTTGGGAACCGAGATCCGAGAAGAGTTGCATCCCGGTGGGAAATCGCTCGTCGAGCAGTCTCCGCCCGGACGCAAGCTCGGCTCGGGCGGCTTCGGCCTGATGCAGTCCGTGATGCGCCAGAGCGAGAACAAGATGGGCCATGGCGCGGCGGGCGGGCGGGGGATCAGGATATTCCAGGCAGCGTCGTCCCCAGAAAATGGCATTTGCCAGGTTGCCGCGGCGATGTTCAAACAAGGTGATCGCAAGAGTTCTCCAGCCCAGGAGATATCCGTCGGGTTCAGTCTCAAAGGTGCCTGTATTTACAGCTTCATCGACTACGTGGATGAACGGTTCGAGTTGTTGGAGCACTTCCAGGTCTGCGGGCAGAATCAGGCTGTTCTTAACGACCTGTTCGGCTGCGGTGGCATCTTTCGTTTCTGCGAAACGCAAGATCGATTCCCGAACGAACTGCCGATAGCTGTCGAGTCTTCCGGCCATGATCAGCGCCGGGCCGGTTCCGAGAAGGTCACGGGAAACATCCGCGGTTGTATCGGATTTATCGACCTGGTTGGCCCGACCCAGCTGGAGGAAACGGTCGGCGGCGATTTCCCATCGGCCCTGCGAGACATTCCATTCGCCAAGCGCGCGGAAAACTCCTGCCGCTTCAAACGACGGTTCGGCGACAGGAATTTGAAGTCGCTCCACCAGCCGGTCGGCTTCCGCCATTTGATGACGATTGATCAGCAGGGCGGCCTCGGATATCTGCGCGCGGGCATTGGCTTCAGTGCGCAAAAGATCCGCTTCGCGCCGCGCCGCCCGTTCGCGAAGGAACATCCACGTCGATGTTCCAAAACCGGCAATCAAGGCGACAGTCACCGCGGCGATGGCTGCAAAGGTGGATCGATTTCTCCGAATCAATTTCTGCAGGCGATAAACCCGGCTCGGTGGACGCGCGAACACAGCTTCGTTATTCAGGTAACGCTGAATGTCCATCGCGAGGCCGTTCACGGTCTGATAGCGGCGGTTTCGGTCTTTCTCCAGCGCCTTCATCACGATCCAGTCCAGATCGCCTTTCAGGAGAGATTTGAGCTTCGGCGATTCCACCTGGCGGCACAGAGTCGTCTGGGTGAGTTCATCCTCGCGCAATGCGTTCAGCCGAGTGGACGGTCGATGCGGCTCGCGCTCCATCAATGTGCGCCGCATTTCATCGAGGCCGGATTTCAGCAGTTCAGTCTGATCGAAGGGCGTTTTCCCTGTGAGCAATTCGTAGAGCAGCACGCCCAGCGAATAGATGTCGCTCCGGGTATCGACATCCATGCCGCTCCGCTGCGCCTGTTCCGGACTCATGTAGGCGGGAGTTCCGACGAACTGTTCGAACGCGGTGAACAGGGTGTTGTCGGTGAGGCGTTCGCCTCCGGTTGCCTTGGCGATTCCGAAGTCGATCACCTTGGGAGCCGGTTCGCCATTCAGGGTCGTGACGAGAATGTTGGACGGCTTGATGTCGCGGTGAACGATGCCTTTCTGATGCGCGTGCTGGATCGCGCCACAGATCTGTTGAAACAGTTCCAGACGCCGGTGGACGTCGAGACGATGCTCGTCGCAGTAATGCGTGATCCGGGTTCCGCGCACGAGTTCCATCACGAAATACGGGCGTCCCGTTTCGGTGGCCCCGGCATCGAGGACGCGGGCGATGTTCGGATGATCCATCAATGCCAGTGCCTGGCGTTCGGCTTCGAACCGGGCGATGACATTCTTCGTGTCCATCCCGAGCTTGATCACCTTCAACGCCACGCGTCGGCGAACCGGTTTTTCCTGTTCCGCCATGTAAACCACGCCGCATCCGCCTTCGCCGATTTTCTGCAGCAGTTTGTATGGCCCGATCTGGCTGCCGGGAATTCGGTCGGAGAGTTCAAGGATTGTCGTGGGTGCGGACGAATGGGAGTCGATTCGGCGACCTGTGGCTGGATTCGGTTTCGAACGCGAATCGATGTCCTTCGCCACGGTTCGATACAAATCAGCGCTGCAGGCGAGCGATGGTTTGCAATGTTCGAAGAACTGTTCCGCCTCGCTGTATTCCTCCCAGATTTTTTCCACCGCAGCCCGCAAAGCCGCGTCGCCGCAGCAGGCACGATCCCAGAACGCCTTGCGTTCGGACGGCGTCGTGCACTCCAGCGTGAGCGTCGCAATTTCTTCAGCCTGTTGCGTCAGTGCGTCGGACATCTTTTCTGGTAATAAATGCGTTGGCGCGGCCCGGAAGCCCTCACGATTTCACACCAGCGCCTTGATACGTCGGAACAAAAGCCGTTTCGCCTGAAACAGGTGACGTTCAACGGTGCTTTCACCGAGGCCGACGGTTTCCGCAATTTCCCGGTTGGTGAGACCGGTGAAGAATTTGAGGCTGATGATTCGCGCGAGATCAGGATGGTCCCTGCCGAGATCTTCGAGGCTGTCGTTGAGCAGCAGGAGTTTTTCGTCCGGCGTTGTTTCCGCCAGTTCGAGGTCATCCAGGTTCAATCGCTGCTGTCCGCCGCCATGTTTGATGCGCGCCTTGCGTCGGGCGTTGTCGATGAGAATCCGCCGCATCGCCTCGGCGGCGGCACCGAAGAAATGCCATCGATTTTGCCAGGTGCGATCCTTGTCCTGAACCAGCCGCAACCACGCTTCATGAACCAGCGCTGTGGGTTGAAGTGTTTGTCCCGCGGCCTCAGAAGCCATGCGCGCAGCGGCAATCCGGCGCAATTCCTCATAGACCAACGGCAGCAGCTCCTCTGAAGCCTGCATTTCACCACGTCCGACCGCTGCCAGCACCAGCGTTACGTCACTCATGGATGCCGCCGAGTCTAGCGCGTTCAGACCCGGGAACAAAAAGGAAAAGACTGCAGTCCGAAAATGTACGAAGTGCGCGGACGTTTCAGCTGGAGCGTCAAAAGAACGGGCTTCGATAGATTTCGTAAACGTTCAGGTCGCCGCCGGGCCAGTAGTCGTTTCCAGCGAAACTGAATGTCCGCCGATGGCGGTCGAACAAAAGTGTCTTGGGGCTTTCAGGTTTGTTGGGATCGTAAACCTTGAATTCAATCTCGCGTTCCCGTTCCACCGCATAGAAAACCAGCACGGCATGATTGATCGTCAGCTCGGGAAACTGGATCAGGTGGGCGACGGGAGGTTCGTTCCGTTTCAGATCCTGCAGGAAGCTGTTCGCCACCTTCAACTGACCGCGCCGGCTGAAGGGAAACAGAATTCGCCAGTGACCGCGCTGAAAATAACTGCGCCACGCACCGCCGCATTCGTCCTTGAGCAGGCGTTCCTGTGCGGTGCTGAACTCGCGCAGGTTTGCGTAGCCTGGAATCACGATGCGTTCTTCGTCAGGAATCACGCGGGCCGGATCGATGCCAACAACGCGATTGATGAGTTTCCGATAGGTCGCCTCGTCGGCCACCGGTTTGGTGGGATCGAAGCGTGCGTGTTGGAAAAACTGTCGCGCCGAGCGGGCAACGACGAAGCAATGATGCGTGTAACCGGGATCCGGTTCGTGCCGTTTGTGAACCCATTTGCCCTGGTCGTTCCAGTAATAATCCCAGACGAGTTCGTTGGCGAAGTGGAACGTGTCCGCTTCAAATTGAAAAGGACGTGCAGCCGTGAAGGGCGTTCGGGACTTGCAGCCGGACGTGATGGCGACCGCGAGCAGGAGAAGAACGATCAACAACGAAAATCGACTGGCGGCTCTGATTCCGGCGGCGCGGATTGGAACGATCAACGGCATATATCTGGCTTGCGGGAGAAGCTAGGGGTGCGGTAACAAGCTGGCAATGCTGTACGAACGCTGGCGTCAGATCGCGCGCGCCTTCCCGACTGCTCTCGCCCTGCGCGATGTGGCGTCCGGGAAACAGTGGACTTTTGCCGAACTGGCCGCTGAGGCGGAGCAGGGGAGCGAACCGGCTGAACCGGTCGTTTTTCCACGTGGGATTTCTGCGGAATTCGTTCTCGACGTTCTTCGAGGCTGGCGATTCGGAAAAAGGGTCTGTCCACTCGAAAGCGAACAGAACGTTCCTGAAATCACTCCCGGCCTGCCTGAAACGATCGTTCATCTCAAGCTGACCTCCGCCACGACCGGCGCGGCCCGATTGATTGCGTTCACAGCGGAACAACTCGCTGCGGATGCGGAAAATATCGTCGCCACCATGGGATTGCGGCGGGACTGGCCGAATCTCGGAGTGATTTCACTCGCACATTCGTACGGTTTTTCAAACCTGGTGCTGCCCCTGTTGCTCCACGGCATTCCGCTCATCCTGATAAATGCTCCACTACCTGAATTGATCCGACGCGCGGCAAAAGGCGAACAAGCGCTTACGCTGGCAGCGGTGCCGGCGTTATGGCGGACCTGGCACGATGCGAACTGCATTCCGGACAATGTTCGCCTTGCCATTTCAGCCGGAGCGCCACTTCCCGTTGCGCTGGAACAAAGCGTGTTCGCTGCGCGCGGATTGAAGATTCACAACTTTTACGGGAGCAGCGAATGCGGCGGCATCGCTTACGACGCGTCTGCCGCGCCACGCACGGATGGCGCGTGCGCCGGAATGCCGATGAAAAACGTCGCGCTCGCGGTCGGCGATGACGGCTGTCTTGAAGTTCGAAGCAAGGCGGTGGGAGAAACTTACTGGCCGCAACCGGCTTCGAATCTTGGCGGCGGCGTTTTCCGGACGAGTGACCTGGCTGAAATGGTTTTCGGAATGGTTTATCTCCGGGGACGCGTGAGCGATCAGATCAACATTGCCGGACGCAAGATTTCGCCGGATGCGATCGAGAAGGTGCTGTCACAACATCCAGCGGTTCGGGAATGTCTGGTGTTTGGAGCGCCGGTGGAACATGGAGAACGCACGGAGATTATCGTTGCGTGCGTTGTGCGGAGTTCCGACGTCTCGGAAGAAAGGCTTCGGCATTATCTGCTTGAGAAATTGCCAGCCTGGCAGCTGCCGCGGGAATGGTGGTTCGTCGAATCGCTCGAAGCGAACCAGCGCGGGAAATTGTCGCGGGCTGACTGGCGACGGAAGTTCATGGAACTGACCGCCGGCAAGAACCTCTCCTGAGGGCTCCTGTTACGTCAGGGCGCCATTTGCACCGTTGCGTTCCATCTGACGTTGCTGACGGCGCACCGCGCGAAGATGGCTGTAGCCAACGAGTCGCTGGCGCTGCTCATCCCAGAGCCGGAACGTGAAGGACTTGAGACTTCCCAGCAATGTCACCGGCGGCACCGTCTGGAAGAGCGGTTCGGCGTTGTGACATTTCTCGAGATGATAGTTGGGGATTCGCGGGCTGAGATGGTGAATGTGGTGGAATCCGATATTGCCCGAGAACCACTGGAGAATCTTCGGGAGCTTGTAGAACGAACTTCCCTTCAACGCAGCCGTCGCGTAATCCCAGTCATCGCCCCGCTGCCAGTAAACACCTTCGAACTGGTGCTGCACATAGAACAGCCAGACACCGGCTGAACCGGCCACGCCAACAACGATCAGCTGGATGATCAGGTAGGCTTTGAGACCGAAAACTGTGATGAGGCTGGTGGCCATCAGCAACAGCGCGAGGTTGGTTGCGTAAACAGAAATGGTTTCCTTGTGACCGGCCTTTGGCGCCGAAAAGCGCTGCATGATCAGGAACAGGAACAGCGGCGCGAGCAGGAAGAGAACGACCGGATTGCGCGCCATGCGATACGCGAATTTCTTCCAGATCGACGCTTCGAGATATTCCTGCACGGTCAGCGTCCAGACATCGCCCGTTCCGCGGCGATCCAGATCGCCTGCGGTGGAATGGTGGATTGCGTGTTCCCAGCGCCAGTGGAAATAAGGCGTGAAGGTCAGCAGCCCGGTGATGGCGCCGAGAAAATGATTCGCCTTCTGAGAACGGAAAAACGATCCATGGCCGCAATCGTGGAAGATGATGAAGATGCGGACGAGAAAACCGCCTGCGAGAATGGCCAGCGGCACGGTGAGCCACCAGGAGATCTTGTAGGTGAAATACATCAGGACCCAGAGGCCGATGTACGGAATCAATGTGTTAACGGTTTGCCAGAGGCTGGCTGCAAGTGACGGCTGCTGGTAGCGAGCCACAACTTTTTTCCAATCACTTGCCTGTGTTTCAACGGCCCCGGAGCGGGTTTCTGTCTTTGTCATGTTAATTGCGGCTCCAAACTGAGAATCCAATCCAATCGGGGTGACGCGGCGCTACAGTAGAGTACTATCGCGAACTCGGCAACGGGCAACCCCAACTATTTTTTGTCTTTTTGCGTGACGGCTGAAGGAGGGGCGAAGGTTACGTCGGTTCGATTTTCTTCAGAACGGTTCTGTGATTGAAACAGCACAAATTGCGCTGGAAGCGGGCCCATGCGCGTTTCTCTTGATTTGGGTCAAATCGCAAAACCTGCTGCTGTGCAACAGTGACCGCATGAACGAAAAGCCAGTCATTGATGCGTCACAGGAAAAGGTTGTTTTGCTCGATCAGGAAACCCGGTTCGCGCCCAACGGAATTGTGAGCCGCACGCTTTTGCGAACGGACAACATGCGGGTGGTGCTGTTCGGATTTTCGGAAGGGCAGGAGCTGACGGAACACACTTCAACGCAGCACGCTCTGGTTCAGATTCTTTCGGGCGAATGTGAGTTTTCTCTCGCCGGAAAACCAAACCAGCTCAAGGCCGGCGACATGGTTTACATGCCACCGGGTCTCGCGCACGCGGTTCGAGCGACGAAACAGTTCTCGATGCTTCTGACGCTTTCCAAGCCGGTCTCCGGCATCCCCGGTCGCATTGCCGGATCGGTGTCATCGTTCGCAACAGTGTGAGGCACTCATGAAAACTGAAGTTCTCGATCTGAGAGAGGACCTGCGCAAAGGGCTCGCGCCATTTGCAAAAATCATGACCGCAGCGGGAAAGGTGCAGCCGGGAGATGCGCTCGTTCTGAAGACACCGTTTAAACCGGTGCCTCTGTTCAAGGTGATGGAACACAAGGGGTTCACGAGCGAGGTGTTGAAGAATGCCGCCGGCGATTGGGAAATTCAGTTCACGCGCAAAGGCGACGTTGTCGTTCAACCGCCGGTTGAATCGACGTGCGGATGCTCCGCCCCCGTACCGGAGAAGGTGATCGAAGTGAATGCGCGTGGACTTCAGCCGCCCCAGCCGCTCGTCACGATCCTCGAGGCGGTTTCAAACCTGCCTGAAAACACGGCGCTTCTGGCGCGAACGGACCGGCGTCCGATGCACCTTTATCCCGAACTCGAACTACGAGGATTTACCAGCCACACCGAGGAACAACCCGATGGAAGCTACATTACCTATATCCAGCGCGCTTAAACCCGCGCCGCGGGCCACTCCAACCACCGCAGCGTCCGGAGTCACCGCCGCGTCCATCACGCTGCCGCTTCGTTTCATGCTTGCGGGGCTTGCGGCCCTGACGTTGGGAATGGCGTGGATCATTCTGCAGCCTTCGATTTTATCCACGTATCACTACAACCAGGATGTGATTGCAGCGACGCATCTGTTCGTGCTCGGCTGGATCAGCACTGTGGTGATGGGGGCGATGTATCAGCTGGTTCCTGTGGCGCTCGAGACGAGACTTTACAGTGAGCGCCTGGCGAAATGGCAGTTCGTGTTTCACGTCGTTGGTTTCGTGGGGATGGTCTGGATGTTCCGCGAATGGAACATGAAACAGGTCGGACATTTCGGTTGCGTGCTCGGATTCGGAGTGCTGCTGTTCGTGTTCAACATCGCCCGCACGCTGCTGCGCGTGCCGAAGTGGAATGTGGTGGCTCATTCGATTGCGTCCGCGATCGGATGGATTTCGCTTACGATCCTGGCGGGGCTGGCTCTCGCGACTGCCAAATGCACGATCGATTTCGAGGCGGAAACCGTCAGCAACTGGGCCCTCGCAGTGGACCGCGTGGCGTCTTCAATCCGTCGATTCGATCCCATCGGCGCCATGCACGCGCATGCGCACCTTGGAGTGATCGGTTTCTTCATCATGCTGATCGTCGGCGTGTCCTACAAACTGGTGCCGATGTTCACCCTGAGCGAAGTGCAGAACCGCTTTCGTGCGGCGGCGTCCGTGATCCTGTTGAACATCGGTCTCGCCGGAGCATTCTTCTGCATCCTGTTGAGAAGTCCGCTGAAGATCGTTTTCGCTGTGATCATTGCTGCTGCACTGGCGATCTATGGATGGGAACTCATCGCCATTCTGCGCGCCAGGAAACGCGGGCCGCTCGACTGGGGCATCCGATATTTTCTGACAGCCGTCGCGTTTCTGGTGCCGCTGTCATTTCTGGGAATCGTGCTGTCGGTGCATTCGCTTCCGCTGACGGCGTTCACCGGTCAGCTGGAGAATGTGTATGGCTTTGTCGGACTGATCGGCGTGGTGTCCTTTGCGATCATTGGAATGCTCTACAAGATTGTTCCCTTCCTGATCTGGTTCGGCACTTACAGCAAACACATCGGCCGCGCGAAGGTGCCGGCGCTGGCGGACATGTATTCGGCGAAGCTTCAGGCATTGGGATTCTGGAGCTTTCTGACCGGGCTGCTGGTGACAACCAGTGGAATTCTCCTGAGCCAGGCGACTGTTGTGCGCATCGGCGGGGTTCTTCTTCTGGCGACGGTCATCACGCTCCTTGTGAACATCGGCAGCATGGTGCGCCATTATTTCAGTCCGCAACTGGCTTCCTTCAAGCCTGCAGCTTCCTCCATCAAATGAACACAACTCCCATTGTCACCAACGAAGACACCGTTCTTGAAGCCCTCCGCCAGGTGATCGATCCCGAGATCGATTGCAACATCGTCGATCTGGGGCTCGTTTACAGCATCGCGATGGATGAGGGTGTTCTTACGGTGAAGATGACTCTTACGACGCCCGGTTGTCCGATGCATGAAACCATTTGCTGGGGCGTGAAGAACGTTCTGTCAGGAATGCCGGGTGTGCGGGACGTGGAGGTGGAACTTGTGTGGGATCCGCCCTGGCATCCTTCCATGATGACCGAACAGGGCAGGGCGATCACCGGCGCGCGATAAGACAACTTCAATTTCAAAAACCAACATGAATACTGACAACAAATATTCGATCGGCCCCGACCGGGTGCTCGACGTTCGTGAAATTCCATGCTCCATCAAGCACGGTTTGATCCTTCAATCTTTTCGGGATCTGGCTGTGGGCGAGCATTTCATCCTTGTGAACGGTCACGATCCGGTTCCGCTCTACTACCAGTTTTCCGCGGAATGGCCGGGAACGTTTGCCTGGGAACATCAACTCCGGCTTCCTGAGGAAGTCCGCGTGAAGATCACCAAAATCAAAGACCTGCCGAACGCGGCGGAACATCTGACCGCCTGCCCCGCTACAACATAAGGCGGATCGAAACAGACCCTGTCCTTCCATGGTGCTGCGCCCGCGCCAGCCTGCCTGCGCGGGCGCATGAGTTTTTGCGGATTCACTGCGAAAAAGGGCGCTTTTGTCAGACAAAAGCGGACAAGTTCTGAACAAATGCGGCTTTCCGGGGAGTTTTTCTCTTCCAATTGAACCATGGGGTCTTATCCTACGTTCGTGACCGTTGACATGTTCAAAGACGAGATGGCGCAAGCCATGAAGGCGTACGAAATGTACGTCATCTGCATCGACAAAACCCCCGAGGAGTTTCAGGCTTCGCTGGTTTCGCTCGTGATCAAGGCGATGAAGGCATTTGAAAGCCGCGGACCACAATTGCGGCACGGCATCGCGCTGGACAGATACATGACGGTGATCCTCAGCCAGAGCGATGGTCCCCGCCCGCTGTGTGGCATTTATTTCAACCTCCATTCGCCCTACCAGAAGCAGGCGCTCGCAAAATCGACAGCTCCGGTTTCTGAAACAATCGGGGAACGGCGGAAGACTTCGGAAGCGTAATCCTTTTCCAAATTTTGAAGCCTGATTCAGGAACGTCCTGAATCAGGCTTTGCATTTGAGGAGAAAGCTTTCGAGAACAAGGGGCAGCAAATCAACGATCGCGAACTTCGTCACCGATCCTGGCTTCGCCGGCTGTGATGTCAGCGACGGTGCTGTCCTCGCGTTGCGGAGGTGTCACGAGCAGTTCGCCCACTTTGAGTCCGTCACGGTAAACGTTCAGGCGCTGATCGGGTTTCGCCATCTGGCCGACGGGAAACGTTACGACCACAAAACGAAGATTCGAATTCACGGAACTGATTTTGCCGGTGATTCCTTCGGCGGGTGTGACAATGGGCTGCGAAGAACCTGACGGTGAATTTTCTTGTGCAGCCGGGGCTGCTGCGACGGTTTGAGCTGGTTCAGGCTGTGCTGGAGGGGCGACGTTCGCGCGAACGGGTGTGCGCGATGTCGGTTGGTAAGCTTCGAAGACAGGGTCACCTCCGCGCTTTCCGGAACAGCCCACCACCATCAGCGCAGCCAGAATACTTGCAAACCGACAACCAGTTCTCATGGGCTGGAGTAAAGTATCCGAGCGGCGGCGCGTCAATTCACTTTTCCGTAATTACCGTGTCGTCGTGTTCGTATGCGGGCGCGCAACAACAGAGCAGGCGCAGGACGTCGTTGCCGGTGTTCCACAACTTGTGACGCGCTCCCGGCGGAATAGCAATGGCGTCGCCCTCCTTCACTTCGCACAGTTCGTTTTCAATTTTCATCCGACCCTGACCGTGCGTGATGTAGTAAATCTCCTCCGCTTTCGGATGATAATGTTCCTGCGTGCTGCCGCCGACCGGGAGCCGCGCCTCGGCGAGACTTTGATTGCGGATCACGGAATTGCGGTGGGCGAGCAGTTCGCGGATTTCCGATCCGTCCTTCGTGATAAAGGCGGGAACTTCATTGAGGTTTTTGATGTCCATGTTTTCTTCAGCTATTCGGGTGGAATGTTGGACGGCCGGATCAAACGTTGCCAGTTCGTCTGTCCGAGAATGACGCCGGAAACAATCAGCACCATTGCGATCCAGAACGTCACGCTGAGCGGTTCGTTCAGGCAGAAATAAGCCCAGGTGGTTGTGCTCAGCGGAATGAGATTGTTGAACAACAACACCTGGCTGGTCGGCCAGTGACGGAGCGCGTTGTTCCAGATCGCAAATGCGACGACGCCACCGGCCACGATGCAGTAGAGTTGAATCCACGCCACATCCGCGCGCCACGTGAGTCCGTTTTGAAACACCTCAAGCAATCCTGGAATCAGGAGAATCAAGCCCGCGCGCCACATGGTGTGTGCGCTGATTTCGACCCCGGAAAGGTGTGATCCGAGCGCGCGACATTGCCGGCCGTAGTTGGTCCAGAGCACGCTGACGGCGATGCCCAGCACTTCGCCGATCCAGCTGGTGCCGGTTGTCTTGAGCGCTGGCCAGAAAAGGACGAAGACGCCGACCAAAGCGAGGAACGCTGCGCCGTAACGTTGTGCTGTGCGCCAGCTGCGATCCGGCTTTCCTTCCCAGAGCAGTGCCCAGACCGGTGAGGCGCCGAGGTAAAGCGCGACGTGCGAGGCTGACGTGAAGCGCAGCGCCCAGTTGAAGCAGATGATGTAGATCGCGAGACTGAGCGCTCCGCGAAACCAGAGTTTGCGGCTGACATCAGCTTGAAGTGGTTGAGCTTTTCCGAGCCAGTTCGTCCAGCGAAGGATCGCGAGAAGCATCAGACCTGCGAAAGCAAATCGCGTCGCGCCGGTCCAGATGGGCGGCCAATAGCCGACGATGTAACGCGTGCCTGCATTGTTGCCGCCCCAAAGGAAAACGGCAAAGACGAGGCTTAATGCCAGACTGAAATCGGACTTGGTCCGGAACACATTTTTAATCAGGCGCGAGGCGTTGGGCTTCAGGCTTCAGGCACAAGCTCCAGGTTTTGGAATGTTGGCTATCGACTCCCGGCTGTTGGCTGTCCACTCACACTTCTTTCCGAGGAAACAGTGGTGCCGGGTCGCCAATCTGATGTCCCGCTGCCAGTCTGCCCCACGATGCGGCGCTGAACTGATTCGGCTCACTGCTCAACCCGAGCTGCGCGTAAATCTTGGTCGCTGTTCCCGGCAAAAATGGCCAGAGCAACACCGCGAGAATGCGGCACGTTTCGACGAGGTTGTAGAGCACTTCATCAAGCCGTTTCGTCTGAGCCGGATCTTTCGCCAGCTTGAACGGTGCGGTTTGATCGACGTATTGATTTGCTCGCGTGATCAGTCCCCAGATCGACAGCAAGGCCGCTTGAAGTTCATTCGACTCCAGCAACGAACCGGTTTCCGCGATTGCCTTGTCGGCATCGCCCTTCAATTCACTGGAAGGTTCCGGCAGCACGCCATTGCGATACCGCTTCAGCATCGAGAGCGAACGATTCACAAGATTGCCAAGTCCGTTCGCCAGTTCAGCAGAATAACGCGCCTTGAATCCGGCGTCCGTCCAGTTGCCATCCGGACCAATCGCCAGTTCGCGCAACGCATAAAAGCGGAAGGCATCGACGCCCCATTCATCGATCACCGCCACAGGGTCCACCACGTTTCCGGTGCTTTTGCTCATCTTCTGACCGTCCTTCTGCCACCAGCCATGAACGAGCAGTTGTTTCGGCAGGGGCAGCCCCATCGCCTTGAGCATGATCGGCCAATAGACGGCGTGGAACTTCACGATGTCCTTGCCGATGACATGAATGTCGGCGGGCCAGAGTTCGAGTTTTGAGTTTTCAGTTTTGAGTTTTGAGTTGGGAAGCGACGCGGTGATTCCTGGATCGCCGCAGCCGGCCGGGATGCTGATGTAGTTCACCAGCGCGTCGAACCAGACGTATGTGACGAAATTCGGATCGAAGGGCAGGGGAATGCCCCAGTTCAAACGTGAAACCGGCCGTGTGATGCAGAGATCTTCCAGTGTGTTGTTGCGAAGAAATCCAAGCACTTCGTTGCGTCGATAGTCCGGTGCGATGAACGAAGGATTTTTCTCAATGTAATCGATCAGCCATGCCTGATGTTCCTTCAGCTTGAAGTAATAATTGTCTTCCTTCAGTTCGACGACTTCGCCGTAGGAAGGATCGAACGTTCCATCGGGCCGGCGATCTTTCTCGGTCAGGAATGTTTCCTCCTTGGTCGAGTAAAACCCGGTGTAGGTCGCTTTGTAAAAGTGCCCTTCCGCATGCAGCTTTGTGAGAATCGCCTGGACGGTTTCCTTGTGGCGGGAATCCGTGGTGCGTACGAAATCGTCGTTCGTGAGATTCAGTTTGCCGGCAAAGTTCTTCCAGATGATGGCGAGTTCGTCGCAGTAAGCCTGAGGCGACTTGCCTTCTGCAACGGCCGCTTGCTGGACTTTTTGTCCGTGTTCATCCAGTCCGGTCAGAAAATAAACTTTCTCGCCCAGGCTGCGTCGCGCGCGGGCGATCACGTCGGCGATGACCTTCTCGTACGCGTGGCCGAGATGCGGCTGGCCATTCACGTAGTCGATCGCAGTCGTGATGTAGAATCGTTTGCTCATGTTCGCGCAGTTTGGCGAACGCACCGCGGGTTGGCAACTGCGGTGGGGACCTGCTCGAAGGTGGAATGAGGAATGTAGAGTGGTGAATGTGGTCGGTTGCTGACGTCGTTCGCGGGAGCACTTTGTGGCAACCCGTGAATTGGTTCGCGGCGTCCCGATCGATTCTCCCACTCGTAAAATGATTCAACATCGGTAACATTTCCGGCGTGGAGCTCCTGAAACAAAGGAAAGCGGTCACACGATTGCACCAGTTTTTCCGGCTGCATTGGCAGCGGCTCCTTCGTATTCGCGAACGGATTCGATTCAGTGAGGAGGCCTTTCATCTCATTCTTGCCGGAGGCGTCGGAGTCGTTGGCGGACTCGTGAATCTGTTTTCGTACTACGCGACCGAATCGGTGAAGCTTCTGTTTTTGCGGCGTCCGGGCGATCCCGCTGAAATCGCCGAAATGATGAACGGCTGGGAGCGATTGATCACTCCGACCATTGGCGGTCTTTGCGCGGGGCTGGTGTTGTATTGGGGACTGCGGCTCGTCGGCAAGCAGGGACCGAGCAACCTGCTCGAGGTGGTCGTTGCCGGTGACGGACGTCTTCCCTTGCGAACGGCGATTGTGAAATTCGCTTCGTCATTGTTGAGCATCGGCACCGGTGGCTCGATAGGACGCGAGGGCGGCATCACGCAGCTTTCCGCCACGCTGGCATCCAAGTGGGGACAGGTGGCGAAATGGCCGCCGTATCGGTTGCGCATGCTTGTCGGATGCGGAGCGGCTTCGGGAATCGCGGCTGCCTACAATGCGCCGATTGCCGGTGCAGTATTTGCGTCGCTGATCGTTCTCGGGAATTTCTCGATGAACCTGTTCGCGCCGCTGGTTTTCGCTTCTGTGGTGGCGACGATGGTGTCGCGCAGTTTTTTTGGGATCAGACCGTGGTACACGGTGCCACCGTTCGATTTCACCAGCGTGATGCAGCTTCCGTGGTTTCTGCTGCTCGGCGCGCTCGCGGGTGTCTTGGGCGCTTCGTTTCTCGTGCTGTTGCGTCGGAGCGAAGATGTGTTCCAGATGCTGAAGGCGCCAATCTATATCCGGCTCGCAGTCGGCGGTCTCGCCGTGGGAATTATAGCGCAACTCTTCCCGCAGGTCTGGGGCAATGGTTATTCGACAACGAATCAGATTCTGCTCGATCCGGTTCAACTCATCCAGGAACCGTTCAGCGGCGAACGACAGCTGCTCATTGTGCTGATCGGATTGCTGCTCGCAAAACTGGTGGCGACGCTGGCGACGGTCGGTTCGGGTGCAGTGGGTGGTGTTTTCACACCGACATTGTTTCTCGGCGCGGCACTGGGCGCGGCGTTCGGAATCGGCCTTCATCAATTGGGCGGCGGAAAGGAACTGCCTGTCGCAGCGTTCGCGCTCGTCGGCATGGGCAGCACGCTGGCTGCGACGACGCGTTCGCCGCTGCTGGCGATCATTATGATTTTCGAAATCTCACTCGATTATTCGCTGATGCCGCCGCTGATGCTTGGATGTGTTGTGGCGATTTTGGTGGCGAGCCGGTTCGTGACCGATTCCGTCTATACGGAGCCGCTGCGACGCAAAGGATTGAACGTTCGGCAGGAATCGACCGATCCGGGCGCGGCGACGGAGAAGACCGTTGCCGATGTCATGCAGGCGCCTGTAACGCCGGTGCGCGAGAACGCCACGCTGGGTGAACTCGCCGAACGCTTTCTCAGCAGCCCAAACAATTTCCTGCCGGTGGTCGATGCGAAACAACAGTTCATCGGCATCGTCGCGCTGCACGATCTGAAGGAGTATTTGAACACGGGAATGGAATTGAAGGCGGTGATTGCTTACGACGTGATGCGGCCGCCGCCGAGTTGCGTGACGCCGAATCAGCGTCTGCTCGACATTCTTCCGATCGTGCTCGCGAGCGAACAGCGCAACATTCCCGTGGTGAACAATCTCAAGGAGAACCGGCTGGTGGGCGCAGTCGTTCGTGCGGAAGTGTTGAACCTGTTTTCGGAAGCGATTGCAGCGAGCAGCAAGCCGGGTTGAGCGGAATGTTTCCGTTGGAACGAAGCGAAGGGGCGGGCTTGTTTTGGCAACAACGGCAGCTGCGTCAGAACAACAGCGTCGGCAATCCCAGCACAAGCGCCAGAATCCAGATCAATGTCACCGCCGCCGTCTTCGACAAGCCCCTTCGAACCAACCGGTGGGAAAGGTGGTTTGTGTCGCCAACGTAAAACGGCTTGCGCATCCATGTGCGCAACAGAACCACCCAGACCATGTCGCCGAGCGGGACTGCGAGAATCAACAATGGACTCAACACTGCCCATGCGCGCGGCGCCTCCCGCGTGTGGAAATGCGGCAGAATCGCAAGCACCGCGAGCAGGAAGCCGATCAGATGACTCCCTGCATCGCCGAGAAATGCTTTTGCTTTCGGAAAATTGTGCGGAAGAAATCCAATCAACGCACCACAGGCCAGCGACGCAATCAACGCCACGAGATATTGTCCTGCCGCCGCCGAGACGATCGCGAAATAAAGCGCCCCAATCGCACCGAGCCCGCTGCAAAGGCCGTTCATGTTGTCCATGAAGTTGAACGCGTTGATCACGGTGAGAATCCAGAGGATTGTCACCGCATAACTGAAAATCACGCTCGGGACGAAGAGTGTGATGCGGATGCCCGCCGTCGCGACAAGGAACGCGATGGCGAACTGGGCGCCGAATTTCATCGCGGGTTTCAATTCATATTTGTCGTCCCATACCCCCACCAGAAGCATGCCGAGAGCGCCGAAGAAAATGGATCCCAGTTCCACAGCACGACGGTTCAAGCCGTGCGTCAGCCGATGGAGCAGGTCTGCGTCGAGCAGTGCGAATTGTGGAATGGCGTTTTGAATTCCGATCCATGCCAGGGCCAGCAGCGTCGGTATCAGCAAACCGGTCATCACGGTAAATCCGCCGGCGAGTGGCACCGGTTCGTGATGGATTTTGCGATGACCCGGATCGTCCACGAGGCCGGTGCGCTGACACCATCGCCGCCACAGTGGAAGCGCGAGGAACGCGGTGAGAAACGCGGTGGCGAATGCTGTCAGATAGAGAAAGATGAATTTCACGGAACGTTGATCCCCCGGGCTTTGGCGAGTTGCAGGTAAACCCGAGCCTGCTGCTCGATCATGTTTTCGACCGTGAATTGTTCGGAAACCATTTTCCGTCCGCGTTCGCCGAATTGTTGCCGCAGCCCGGGCATCCTGGCGAGCTTCAACAGGTGTTCGCCAACCGATGCGATGTCCGCGGTGGGAATCAGGAAACCTGTTTCGTTGTTGATGCAGACTTCGCCCGCACCGGCGAAATTATAGGCGAGCACCGGCTTTCCCGCCGCGAGCGCCTGTGGCAACGCACGCGACAATGCTTCGCGATAAGAGAGATGCGCCACGCAATCCATGACGCCCACATATTTCGGAACTTCTGACGGTGGCACTAGACCGGTGAACCAAATATGATCGGCCAGCCCGAGTGCTTTTGCCTCCGCTTCGATGGAACTTCGCAACGAACCGTCGCCCACGAACAACAGCTTTACATTTGGAAACTTCGAACGCATCAGGCTCACGGCTTGAAGCAGATCGCTGTGTCCCTTCAGCGGTGCGATGCGGCTGATCTTCCCGATCACAAAATCGTCGGGTGCAAAACCGAGTGCGGCGCGCAGGGCCGGATCGTTCGTGGCCCGGGTGAATGCGGCGACGTCGAATCCACTGAAGACGCGCGTGTACATCTCCGGGCGACCGATTCCAACAGCGAGATAGGAACTGGTCATTGCATGGGCGGAACAGAAAAAATGGTGCGTCAGCCGGCCGGCATAACGTTCCGCTGCGGTGAACGCTGCATTGGCAAACTGGTTGTAAAACGGACCGAAGGAAGGGCCGTGGATGTGATGAATGATGATCGGCACGCCGGCTTTTGCCGCAGCCATGCGTCCGAGAATTCCGGCCTTGCCGCTGTGTGTGTGGACGATGTCGGGCCGATCCTTTTGAAAGAGCCGCGTCAGTTTCCGGAGCGCGATCCAGTCTTTCAATGGATGAACCGGGCGGACGAGTTCGGGCACGATCGTCAACAGTCCGGGAACGTTCGCGACGAGTGATTCCATTGAACCTTCCGGTCCAATGGACGGACCGGAAATGAGCTGAAGTTCAAAGCCCGGTCTCTGTCGGAGACCGAGCACGGAGGTGATGGTGTTCTCCTGGGCGCCGCCAACCACGAGCCGCGTGATGACGTGGGTGATCCGCATGTTCGACGGATCAGTTTGGCGGGTTTCGGAGCTGGTTGATCTTGTCGCTGAACAGCCTTGCCTGCGGAGAATCGATTGGCGTGTTGCGGAGGCAGATTTCCAGGTATTGAATCGCAGCGTTCGTGTCCTTCCGGCGCAGTGCGATCTCGGCAAGACCGCTGTTGATGTCGATCGAGTTCGGGTAGGTTTTCTTCAGCGAATCGTAGTCCTGCTGCGCTTCGTCGAGGCGTTCGGCACCAAGATAGGCAACGGCACGATACAATTGCGCGCCGTAATTCGTTCCCTGTGCGGAGATCACTTTCGAGAGCGGTTCAATCGCATCCTGAAATCTCCCGGCCTGGATGTTCAAGACACCCTTGTTGAGCAGTAGCTGATTGTCATTCGGATTGAGCTGAAGCAGGCGGTCGATTGCAATGAGCGCATTCGTATAGCTGCGGAAGACGGTGGAGATCTGAACAACGGTCGAGAGCGTCTGCGGATTCTTCGGCTCCTGATCCATGACGTTCCGCAACATGCGATCGGCTTCCTCCGTCCGTTTCGCAACGTAGAGGGCGCCGGCCTCGGCTTGAAGCAGGTCGATGGGCCGGATGCCGAGCTGGGCGAGTTCGTCCTTGTGCGAACGGAGCATCGCCAGCAGTTCCGACGCCTTGTCCGGCTGCTGCGTGATGACGTAAAGGCGCGACAGCCAGAAAGCGACCTGGACGTTGTCAGGCATCAGCTGGTAAACGCGCTCCACATTTTGGGCCGCCTGACGAAAGTTGTTTCCCTGGGCAAAGGCGAGTCCAAGGGCGAAACATAACGTCGGTTCATCCACGGGGCCGGTTTCCTGAATCATCTGCTGGATGTTGCGATATTGGCCCAATTCGGCTTCCAGGCTTTTGGCGGGGCGCAGCTCGGGCTTCTTTCCTGACTGGAGGGCGATGTTGAAGTTCAGGTTTTTCTCCGCGATGACATTGTCCGGGAAAAGCGCCAGAGCCGTCCGGAAATGTTGCTGGGCCTTGTCCAGGTGCCCGGCTCGCTGCAGTTGCACGCCCCACGAATTGAGCATCTGGGAGTAATAGCTCCCGAGCAGGACTGCAGTGACATTTGGCTGAAAGGGAATCTGAAACTTGTCACGCAACACCTGTCCGAAGGTCACCTCGCTCCGGAGAGCGGGAGGCGCAATGACCGGAATCAGGCGATTCAGCGCAGCCTGGTGTTCTTCCCAGACCTTCTCATTGGCAGCGATCTCAGCTTCGGAAAGCGGAAGTCCGTGTAGGGAGTTGGTTGGATAACGGACAAGGTCCAGGGTCAGGCCGTTGGGACGGGCGTTGAAGAACTCGAAATAGTAACCGAAGCTCGGATGCAAGTAGGTGAGCGGGCGTGTCTGGGTCAGCCGGAGGATTATGTTCAACATCGCCGGCGCCTTCACTTCTTCGGTGCGGGCGGTATCCACGACGAGCGGCCATTCATCGCCATAACGCTTTTTCTGGAAACCGTGATACGCCGGGGCTGTCGCCATCAGAGTGTCGATAAACACGCGGTTGCTCAGCGAGCCACCCGTTGCCAGCGCAGCCTGTGCGAGAAACAGCTTTCGCCCATCGTCACTCAGCACCACGGCGTCGTTCGAAATGTTCCGAACCAGCATGGACGTGTACTCCTTGAGAGCCGGTCCGTTGGTAATCCGGATGTGCGGGAAATTCAGCAGCAGAAGGCCGGTCGGCACCAGGATGCCCGCAAGAAAAACTGTTCCCGTCGAAACCCGGTAAAGCGCGAACTGGAAAGGCGTCGTTCGTCCCATTCGATCCGGCAACGGTCGGAACACGAGCAGAAAATAGCCGGTGAGATAACCGATGCTCAACGCCCCGAAATAGTTGAGAGCGGCGATGGCGTAACCGAGGCGCCGCGGACTGAACACCGGATCAAAGGCCACCCAGAGACAAAGGCCGAGCAATGCAGCGTGCGCGAAGTGAAACATCCAGGCGGTGACCGCGCTTCCCATGCGGCTGGGGTCGCCGAAATTCGACGGCCAACGAATGCCAATGACCAGCAATGGAATGAGACTGGTCAAAGCAAGGAGCAGCAGCGAACTCTTCTTCGCGCCTCCAAATCCGGTGAAATGCAGAAACGCCTGTTTGTCCGAAACCAGGTTCGTTTTCAACGCCTGCCAGAAATTCATCATTTGCTGGTCTGACAGCACATGGATCGCCGGCAGCAGCAGGTAGAACAGCATTCCGGCGACGCCGAACAGAGTCATCCGCGTCAGAAACCGGGGATTGAAGAATTCAAGCCGCTTGGTCCAGATCACCGCCGCCAGGAATACCGGGAACAGCACGAACAGCAGCCAGTTGTTCGCCATGCCGGCACCGCAGACAACTGCCGCCTTGAAAAGCCAGGAGTCTTTTTCATCCACCCGGAATTCAAGCAGGTTGCGAACAATGTAGGCCAGCAGCAGCAGATCAAACACGTCCTTTGAACCCGATGTGGAATGTTCCCAGATGGTCAGCTGAAGCGCGCAGACCACAACTGCGAACACCGGCGGAATCCAAGCGAGCGGAATCGACAGAATTGAATGCGGCGCCTTCTCTCGCACCCGCTGGTCGTAGGTGCGGTTTCTCGGAAGCAATGCCACGGAGCGTGCCAGAAGCGCCAGGGCAAGAACGCCGCAAACCACTGAGAACAGGTTCAGCGCAAATGGCATCACCGAGGCCGGCAGCCACCGAATTGGCAGCGTTACGAGATAATAAACGGGGTTCGACAGTTCGGGACCCCACATCCAGCCCGAACCCCGGGCCACGAAGCCGAGGTTCTCCAAGGAAACCCATCGGTTCATTGTCAGGAGATACAGCAGCAGCACCGCGGCTGCGGCGATCCAGGGAAGTTTTGCGGCAACAAAGCTCTTTTCCGGAGCGGGTTTGGCTGGCTTCGTCATCAAGGGCTTCAAATTGGATGAACGCTCAAGCGGTTGGCAAGAAGTTTACAGGCCCGGTAAGCGGTCCCCGAGGCAGCCAATCAGCGAATTCTTGAAACACCTGAGCCGAAGCACGTCGGTTCAGGCGCCGGAACAACGATCGCTGTCGAGAGTGCCCAAGAGAAAACTTCTGCAACGCATTTTGAACGAAGATTCAGACAGCGACCCTGCCAATTCGTTCATACAGAATCGGTTTGCTCTGCGGTCGGTCGGATTGACGACCGACGCAGTCCTGTCATAGTGCGCCGGCATTATGGCGGCGATGCGACACAATTGCAGAGATGGCGAGAACAATAACTCCACCCGACCGGAACCCGGCAGGGCTGCGCCGCGCAGCCCCATATTCCGTGCCCCATGGTGTGTCCCGGGAAGTATTCGATGTGTCTCTGCCCGGTCATTCGACCTGCGTTAATTGAACTCATCAAATCCGACAAGAACATGAAGCATTTCCGATTTGGCAGGCGCATGGCGGCAATCGGATTCTTTCTGCTCCTTTCCTTTCGATTACACGCCGCAGAGGTCACCATTTTCGCCGCGGCAAGTCTCACGGACGTTCTGAACCGGATTGCTGCGGACTACTCGCGGGAAAGCAGGGACAGGATCCTGTTCAACTTCGCGGGATCGAGCACACTGGCCCGTCAGATTGAGGAAGGCGCGCCTGTGGACATTTTTTTCTCCGCCGACGAAGCGATGATGGATGCGTTGGAAAAGAAAGGTCGAATCGTCCGGGAGACGCGCGTGAGCCGATTGTCCAACACACTCGTCATCGTGGTGAGCGCCCGGGATTCCAAGGCCATTCGTTCCTGGAACGACCTCACCAACGCGACGGTGGCGCGGATTGCGCTGGCCGATCCCAAGGCGGTGCCCGCCGGTGTCTATGCGCGCGCGTTTCTGACGAAGCAAAATCTTTGGTCCGCAGTGGAACCGAAGGTCATTCCCACTGAGAATGTTCGCGGTGCGCTGGCGGCCGTGGAGGCTGGCAATGTGGATGCCGGCATCGTTTACAAGACCGACGCCGCGATATCGAAACGAGTGAAGATCGCTGTGGAAATTTCACGCGAAGAAGGGCCTGCAATCAGTTATCCCGTGGCGCTGGTTTCGGAGTCACGGCAACCCGAGGCTGCGAAACGATTTCTGCAGTTCCTGAACTCCGCCGCCGCGGCGAAGGCTTTTGAAGGCGCTGGTTTCATCGTTCGTCACTGATTTTCAAAATGGCTTCTGAAGACTGGCAGATCATCTGGTTCACGGCCTGGGTTTCGGCCTTGAGCACGCTGTGCATTCTGCCTTTCGGACTCGGCACCGCCTGGTTGCTGGCGCGACGCGACTGGCCGGGAAAATCCATCATCGAAACGCTGGTATCTCTTCCGCTCGTGCTTCCGCCTGTGGCGACGGGACTGATCCTCCTGAAACTTCTGGGCCGACGCGGTGCCGTGGGTGGTTTTCTTCACGATTATTTTGATTTCGACATCGTTTTCACCTGGCGCGCGGTGCTGATCGCGCTTGGTGTGATGTCTTTTCCATTGCTGGTCCGTTCGGCGCGCGTGGCTTTTGAAGAGGTCAATCCCAGGCTGGAGGAGATCGCCCGCACACTTGGCGCCGGCGAACTGCGCGTGCTCTTCACCATCACGCTCCCGCTCGCAATCCGCGGCATCGTGGGAGGAATGCTTCTCGCCTTTGCGCGTGCGCTTGGAGAATTCGGCGCGACGATCATGGTTGCGGGAAACATTCCCGGAAAAACATCCACCGTTTCGCTTGCGATTTTTCAGTCAGTGCAGCTCGGCAAGGACAGCCACGCGCTGCGGCTTCTGGGCATTTCTGTCGCGCTGGCGTTCATTGCGGTCTGGACCAGCGAACTTCTGCTGCGCCGAAAGAAGAATCTCCGATGAACCTTGCGCTGAAAAACATCAACCTGCCGCTGGCGGACTTCGCGCTGTCCGTTGACCTTACCATCACTGCGCAGGTGACGGCGCTGTGCGGCCCGTCCGGTTCAGGGAAAACTTCATTGCTGGATTTGATCGCCGGATTGCGGCGTCCCGAATCGGCTTATGTTCAGCTCGGTGATCGGGTTCTGTGCGATACAAAAAGAGGAATCGATATTCCCGTGCGCGAACGAAGGATCGGCTACGTGCCGCAGGACCTGGCGCTGTTCCCGCACCTGTCGGTCCGGCGCAACTTGCTTTACGGACAAAGATCGCGCGACGCGGCGGCAGACAATCTCTTCAGCTACGAACATGTCACCGGCGTGCTCGACATCCATGCGCTTGCCGACCGCGGCGTGGCGAAGCTTTCGGGCGGCGAGAAACAACGGGTTGCGTTGGGACGCGCGCTTCTCAGTTCGCCCGGTTTGCTGCTGCTCGATGAACCGCTTGCGAGTCTCGACAGCGCATTGAAGAGTCGAATCATTCCCTATCTCACCCGCGTCCGCGACGAGTTTCATGTCCCGATGATTGTGGTGACCCACAGTGTTGAGGAGGTTCAACCTCTCTGCAGTCAGACGCTGCAAATGGAACGCGGACAAATTGTGCGCTGCTGACTCTGGACTGAGTTCAATGAACTCGGCGGGCTCTGCATTCTCGGCAGTTCATCGACCTTGAGACGCACCATGCGTTTAAAGCGGGTGGAAGAATAGTCCATGCGATTTGAAGACTTTTCACCTGCGTGGAGCATCGTCATTACTAACATGTGGACGGCAGGAATGCGGCTGTGCGATTCCCGAAGCGTGAAACGAAGAGTTCCGACGAGTGGCACAGGCGGTGGTCGAGACGGGCTGTTCCGTCATCCATTCAGAAAGCCCCAGTTGGATCCACGGCGATCCTGCCAGCCGCAGCCTGAACTTGTGCGTTGTTCAGCGCCCGTCGGAGAAAAGCGATAAACGATCAAGAACATGATTCCACACAAATACCTCGTCCCAGACGGAACCTACATGGCCGATCCGGCCGCCCACGTGTTTAACGGGAAGCTTTACATCTACCCTTCACACGATATCGAGTCCGGAATTCCGGAGAACGACAACGGTGATCACTTCGACATGAAGGACTATCATGTTCTCTCCATGGACTCGATCGACGGCGACGTCACCGATCATGGCGTGGTCCTGGACATTCGAAACATTCCGTGGGCAGGACGCCAGCTGTGGGACTCGGATTGCGCTCTCAAGAACGGGAGATATTTCCTGTATTTTTCCCTGAAAGATAAGACCGACATCTTTCGAATCGGTGTGGCGGTCAGTGATAGCCCAGAGGGACCGTTCGTTCCGGAGGATCATCCGATTCGCGGCAGCTATTCAATCGACCCATGTGTGTTTGAGGACAATGGTGCCCACTACATGGTGTTTGGCGGTCTTTGGGGCGGCCAGCTCCAGCGATATCGCAACAACAAGGCCATCGAACGACCGCACGAGCCGGCGGACGATGAACCGGCGCTCTGCCCAAAGATCGTCAAACTGGCTGACAGCATGCTCGACTTTGCCGAGGAGCCGCGCGACCTCGTGATTCTTGACGAGAACGGACAGCCACTCAAGGCAGGGGATCATCAACGCCGTTTCTTTGAAGCCTCATGGCTCCACAAATACCAGGGGAAATACTATTACTCCTATTCGACCGGAGACACCCACCTGCTTTGCTACGCAACGTCCGACAGCCTGTATGGCCCTTACACGTATCGCGGCGTCATCCTCAAGCCCGTGGTTGGATGGACAACCCACCATTCGATCTGCGAGTTCAAGGGCAAATGGTATCTGTTCCATCACGACTCACGTCCGTCCGGTGGCAAAACCTGGCTTCGAAGCCTGAAGGTGGCCGAGCTGAAATATCTCCCGGATGGATCGATCGAAACGATTGAACCGACCTGACACGGGACGACGAGGTTCAATACCATCCAGAGTTCTCGTCGTTCCGCGGATGTCCGGTTGTGTTTGAAACATCCTGCACCTTGACGAAAGCAAGGTGCAGGCCTGGCCTCCGTTCAGTGGATTCCGAAAGTGTGGTTCAGACAGGGGGCTGAACCATGCTCAATCCCATACTGCTTCCGAGAGTTCTCCCTCGATCGCAGATCGGGCTTCGCTGCTGGGAAAATTGGGGAATGATATTTCGCGGTTGAGTCAACGTGCCGAAGCCACTGTTTTCCGGGTGGAGTTACGCGTTGAATGTGCCATCGGGAAAGGCCAGAATTTGCGGGCTTGGAATGACAACCGCAAACAAGATAACGATCTGCCGCATTCTGCTGATCCCGTTCTTCGTGATGGAAGTTCTCTATTACCAGAAGAGCGGCGAGGAGTTGCATCGATTGTGTGCAATCATCGCGTTTGCATCGGCGGCGATCTGCGACGGTGTGGATGGCTACATTGCCCGCCGTTACAACCAGAAGAGTGAACTGGGCGCGGTGCTCGATCCGCTCGCGGACAAGCTGCTGCTCATTTCCGGAATCATCCTGCTCAGCCTCGATTTTGAAAAACCGCACTTCGGCTCCATTCCTTCCTGGTTGACCGCGACGATCATCGGACGAGATGTGATCCTGGTGATCGGACTGGGAGTGATTCACATGACGGTGGGGAAGGTGACCGTGCGTCCGCGGATTCTGGGGAAGGTGGCAACGGTGCTGCAAATCATCTGCATTGCGTGGGTGTTGTTGAAGTGGGATCAGCAGATCGCGACGGCATGGTTCAGAGCGTTGACGCTGGCGGCGGCGATCTGCACTGGAACATCGGGCATCCTCTACGTTTTTGACGGCATGCGACAGTTGAGCGTGCATCCAGCCAGTTCGCCAAGCCGGCCGGAAAAATAATCTCCGCGCGGTGGCTTGCCGGCATGAAAGTGACGGTTCGTGAACTGAATTTCCCTGAAACGCGGGGAAATGCGTCCCGATTCTCATTGGCACCGTGCTTCAGCGCGGGCGAACGTGTTGTGGCAGTTCAGCTGTTTTAACAGCTTTCCGCGCAGATCCAATGAGAAGCGTTTCGCGCAAACGACGCATTTCCGTGTTTCGCTTCCCGGGGGTTCGCTCGGATGAAGGAGGTGCGGGCATCACGATTCCGTTGAATGCCTCATTCATTGTCGTGGATGTTTTCAGTGGTGCCCTCTGTCTGGCTCACGTTCTCGTTGGTTGACAGGAACGCTGCGGCCTTCAATCTTCCGGCGCAGTATGGCCAAAGAAATTGAATTGAAACTGAATGAGGGCGATCCCGCGCCACTGTTCACTGCGAAGACGAGTGGTGGCGGAACTGTCTCGCTCGCCGAGCTGAAGGGAAAGAATGTCGTGCTTTATTTTTATCCCAAGGACGACACGCCGGGATGCACCAAGGAGGCCTGCTCCTTTCGCGACAACTTTGCCGAACTGAAAAAGAAAGGCGCTGTCGTGCTGGGTGTCAGTCCAGACTCGGTGAAATCACACGACAAGTTCGTGGAGAAGTTCAAGCTGCCGTTCACGTTGTTGTCGGATGAAGATAAGCAGATCGTGCAGGCTTACAGCGTTTGGGGTGAGAAAAGTTTCATGGGCCGGAAATACATGGGCACTTACCGCGTTACGTTCCTCATCGGGCCGGACGGTTTGATCAAAAAAATCTGGCCGAAGGTGAAACCGGAGGAGCACGTTGCTGAAGTGCTGGCGGCTTTGTGATCGGTCGGTCTGTGAAGAAAACGTTCGTGTTCTCGAATGCGGGTCGGAAGGACGGACATCCGACGTTTGTTTTATTCGCCAAATCCTCGCGTTGAAGGTGAGGAACCGACCATCAGACCGCATCTTGAAACGGAAAGATTCTTTTGAGCTGCGAATCGCCCCCGTGCTATTAAAGCGCCTGTGCCTCACAACATTGATTTAATCCTGACGCTGACTGGCGGGCTGACCGCGGCGCTGTTCCTTGGGTTCATCACCCAAAAGATGAAGTTGTCGCCCATCGTTGGTTATCTTCTCGCGGGAATCATTGTTGGGCCGTTCACGCCCGGGTTTGTGGCGAACCAGGAGATTGCCGCCCAAAGCGCCGAGATCGGCGTGATCCTGCTGATGTTCGGTGTGGGACTGCACTTTCATCTCAAGGATCTGCTGGCGGTGCGCAAGATCGCAATCCCCGGCGCCGTCGCGCAGATTCTGGCGGCGACCTTGCTGGGCATGGGCGCAATGCGATTGTTCGGGTGGACCTGGACGGCGGGAATCGTTTTCGGAATCGCAGTTTCCGTGGCGAGCACAGTGGTGTTGACGCGCGTGCTGGCCGACAACAAGGCCCTTCATACCCCGACCGGCCACATCGCCATCGGCTGGCTCATTGTTGAAGATCTGTTCACGATCATTGTCCTCGTTTTTCTTCCGGCTTTGTTTCATGCCGGTCCGGACCAGGCCACGGAGGGAGGCCTTTGGAAGACGGTGTCGATTGCGGGCGTGAAACTGGTGGTGCTGATCGTGTTCACCTTCACCGTGGGACAAAAACTGATTCCGCTCCTGCTGGGATATGTTGCGCGAACCGGGTCGCGCGAGCTGTTCACCCTCGCGGTGCTGGTGCTGGCGCTGGGAATCGCAGTGGGTGCAGCGAAGTTCTTCGGCGCTTCGATGGCGCTGGGAGCTTTCCTCGCGGGAATGATTGTCGGCCAGTCGAACTTCAGCGCACGCGCGGCGGCCGAGGCGCTTCCCATGCGCGACGCCTTCGCGGTTCTGTTCTTCGTGTCGGTTGGAATGCTCTTCAATCCCGGAGCCATCCGGGAGGATTGGCTGTTGATCGCGGCTACGCTTGGAATCGTTCTCATTGGAAAACCGCTGGCGGCGGCGGCGGTTGTGATGTTGCTCAAGAAGCCGTTGCGCGTGGCTCTTTCAATCTCCGTCGCGCTGGCGCAGATCGGTGAGTTCTCGTTCATCCTCGCGGCGCTCGCGATTTCAATGAAGGTCGTTCCTGAAAATGCGATGAACGCACTCGTCGTCGCATCGGTGGTGTCGATCACCTTGAATCCGCTGCTCTACAAGTGCATTGAGCCGTTTGTCAAATGGCTGGAGAAAAAGAAGATTGTCCGCGCAGCCGAATTCACGCCGCCGCCTTCTGGAGTTTTCCAGAAGGACGAATCGAAGGATCTCGCGATTGTCATCGGCTACGGACCGGTCGGACGCACCGTCACACGGATTCTTGCGGACAACAACGTCCAGCCGATTGTCATCGAGCTGAACATCGACACCGTTCTCGAGCTGAACGCGATGGGAGTCCAGGCAATTTACGGCGACGCCACCAAGGCGGAGATTCTCAAGAGCGCCAAGATCGAAGAGGCCGCCGGTTTGATCATCTCCACCTCGACGCCCGAGGCCGCGACAATCATTGCGACGGCGCGCGAACTAAACCCGAAGGTGCGTGTGCTGACCCGGTCCACTTATCTCGCGGATTCGGAAAAGCTGCGCAAAGCAGGCGCGGACGCGATCTTCTCGAGCGAAGGGGAAATTGCGCTGTCGATGTCTGAGTTCGTGATGGAAAACCTCGGCGCGACCGACGAACAGATCGAACGTGAACGCGATCGCGTTCGTGCGGAACTCTTTCAAAGCTGAATCGCCGTTTGACAGGGTCCGGACCAGCGGTATCATTCGCGCGTTCCAGAAACAAACATCAACGCGAAATATTTATGGCAATCTCAGTTGGCACCAAGGCTCCCGATTTCAGTCTGAAATCCAAACAGTCCACCGGCGTCGTGGACGTGAAACTCAGTGACAATTTCGGCAAGAAGAACACCGTGGTGCTCTTTTTCCCGCTGGCCTTCACCAGCGTCTGCACCAGGGAAATGTGCGACATCACCGCCGGCCTGAATTCCTACAGCGGCCTCAATGCCGAGGTGATCGGCATCAGCGTGGACAGCCCGTTCGCGCAGGAAGCCTGGGCGCAGAAGGAAAAGATCGGCATCACGCTCGCCAGCGATCTCAACAAGACCACTGCGAAGAACTACGGTGTGCTGCTGGATGACCTGCTTGGTTTCGGCTCCACCTCCGCGCGCGCCGCGTTCGTGATCGACAAGAACGGTGTGGTTCAATACAGCGAACAGACGCCGACGCCGAAGGATCTTCCGAACTTCCAGGCGATTCAGGAAACGCTCGCGAAGCTTTCCTGAGCTGAAGCTGGTCCAGACGATTTGCATGGCCGCCCCGACACGGGCGGCCTTTTTGTGTCGAGGTGCGAACGTCGGGAACGACGTATCAAAAGTTGTTGAACAAAAATTTCAAAACAACCGCAAACGCCGAGGCGCAGAGGAAGAAGAACTTCGGTCTTCTATTCTGCGAATCTCAGCGTCCTCCGCGTTTCCGCGTTTGAAGGAAACGTTCCATTGCGTTGCTGCGACTGGCGCAAACTTTCTCCGGTTTATTGAAAGAGGGGCTTGATTCACAGTCGCACGCAACGCATATACTCATCAGCCACCTGGGGCAGTAATGGCGGGGAACTCCCGTAGCTGTCCGACGCAGGTGGCGTTTTGGCCTCCTGCATTTCAAACTCGTCGCGCGGTCCGAGCAGACGACCGGCAACTTGAAAATGAAAACAGGCAAATCCAAACGGGGGTCGGCTTCCCGCCCACCCATTTCACAGTTCATCGAACATCATTACCGTCACTTCAACTCCGCGACGCTTCTGGATGCCGCGAAGGCGTATCGCAAGCAGCTCGACGACGGCAATCAGATGATGATCACCCTCGCGGGTGCCATGAGCACCGCGGAGCTCGGCATCTCCCTCGCCGAGATGATCCGCCAGGACAAGGTCCATCTGATCTGCTGCACCGGCGCGAATCTGGAGGAGGACGTGTTCAATCTGGTGGCGCACGACTACTACGAGCGCGTGCCGCATTACCGCGAGCTGACGGCGAAGGACGAGGAAAAGCTGCTCAAACGGCACCTCAATCGCGTGACGGACACCTGCATTCCCGAACACGAGGCCATGCGCCGCATGGAAAAGGCGATGCTCGAAGTCTGGATGGCAGCTGACAAAAAGGGGGAAGCGTATTTCCCGCATGAGTTCCTCTATCAGGTGCTTCGCAGCGGCAAGTACAAGAAGTATTACCAGATCGATCCGAAGGACAGCTGGATGCTCGCGGCCGCGGAGAAGAACCTCCCGATCATTGTGCCCGGCTGGGAGGATTCCACGCTCGGAAACATGTATGCCGCCGCCTGCATTCGTGGCGACGTGAAGAACGTCCACACCGTCCGGACCGGCATCGAATACATGCGCACGCTCGCCGATTTGTATCAGCGCATGACTCGGAATCGCGGCCTTGGCATGTTCCAGATCGGCGGCGGTATCGCCGGAGATTTCCCGATCTGCGTTGTGCCGATGCTGCATCAGGATCTTGGCAAGAAGGCGCGGCTGTGGTCGTACTTCTGTCAGATCAGCGATTCCACCACGAGCTACGGCAGCTACTCTGGCGCGGTGCCGAACGAGAAAATCACATGGGGCAAGCTGGGCGCGAAGACGCCGCGATTCATCATCGAATCGGATGCAACGATCGTTGCTCCACTCATCTTCGCCTACGTTCTCGGCTGGTAAATGCGATTGAGCGCTGAGCGGGTTGAAAATAAGCCGGAGCGCGCGGCAACATTGCGCTGGCATATCTGAAAATGGAGTGCGGCCGACCAGCCGCAGCCACCTGAAAAAGTAAGCTCGCCGGAAAGTTTCGAAGCACTGCGGCTGGTCGCAAGCGACACAGCCGCGCTCCGAGATTTTCAGACATGTTTCGGCAGGATGACGCAATTCAGGATGCGTCTTCCTGCCGAAACGTTTTTATCGGGATGCCAGAACAGACGCGGTGATTGAGACATCAAAACGCTCAGGCTTCTCGGTATCTGCGTCTGTGCGTCTCTGCATTGAGAATGTTTGTCTGCAGAAGATGAAAAACAGCAGTTGAGGGTGGATTTCCAGCATGGGCGAAGCACGAACTTCCTTGAATCATGCCGATTCCAACTATGTCGAAACAACTGCCTGCCCGTGTATTGTCCGGTTTCACCAACCACCTTCTTCTGGCGGCGGCAATTGTTGCAGCCACGTTTTCCTCCGGCATCGCTGAGGCGGAGACCAATGTGGAGGTGAACCTCGCGATCGTGGCGAAACCGTCCGCGTCCTATTTTTCCGGCGACACTTCACCCGATGCATTGAACGATGGATCGAATCCGCGCAACTCGCGCGATGCCCGGCGAGGTTCCTATGGAAACTGGCCGAGGCGTGGAACGGAATGGGTGCAATTTGAATGGTCGCGTCCGATCAGCACGAAGAGGATCGATGTCTATTGGTGGGCGGACGGGCAGGGCGTCGGCGTACCCAAATCGGCGCGATTGCTTTACTGGGACGGCGCAAAGTTCCTGCCGGTCAAAAATGGATCCGAGATCGAGGTAACCGCGAATCGCTTCAACCCGGCAACCTTCGATGAAGTCACCACGCCAAAGCTGCGGCTTGAAATCGAGTCTGACGGCACGCTTTCGACCGGCATCCTGGAATGGAAAGTTTATGATTCCGGCAACTCTCCTGAATTTCCGCCATCGGTCGCAGCAGGGGTTGATCGCGTTGTCGTGCTCGGCGGAAAAACCTATCTGTCCGGAAAAATCAAAACGCTCAAGCCCCCGGGTTCCGAAACTGTTGTGACGTGGACGAAAGAGTCCGGTCCTGGCGAAGTCACATTCGAGAGTCCATCCGCAGCTGTCACTACGGCCAAATTTTCCCAGCCGGGAGATTACGTTCTGAAACTCACCGCAGGCGAGGGCGATTTGAAATCAGATTCAACTCTCAACGTGCGCGTTGTGAACGGGCCTTCCAGCGAACGGCTCGATGTAGTTTACACGAAGCGTTACAGCATCGACAGCCCGCTGTGGAATGCGCGCGCGAAAGCGCTGATCGTGAACTGGATTCCGCATTGCATCAACATGATCAACCGGACGAATCTCACAGAAGGGCAGGGCGGAATCGACAACTTCGTCGAAGCGGCGAAAGCGATTCGGGGCGAACCGCACGGCCGCCACAAGGGTTACGTTTTTGCAAACGCCTGGGTGCATCAAACCGTGGAAAGCATCTGTATCGCACTGATGGTTGATCCCAAAGGTGATCCCGAAATCATCGCCGCTCAGAAAAAGATGAAGGCGACGCTGGATGACTGGATTCCGAAGATTCTCGCCGCGCAGGAGCCGGACGGTTACATGCAGACCGCCTACACGCTCGCAGACCGATCCCGCTGGCCCGAGCGTTGGGGTGCGCGCAATCGTGCCGATCACGAAGGTTATGTTGCCGGCTATTTCATCGAATCGGCCATCAATCATTACACGCTGACGGAGGGCAGGGATCGTCGTCTTTACGATGCCGCAAAAAAGCTCGCCGACTGCTGGGTGAAGAACATCGGGCCGGGCAAAAAGGAATGGTATGACGGCCATCAGGAAATGGAACAGGCGCTCGTGCGGTTCGGCCGCTTCGTGAACGACATGGAAGGCAGGACCGGCCAGGGCGACAGCTACATTCAGCTCGCCAAATTTCTGCTCGACTGCCGTCGCGACGGCAGTGAATACGACCAGAGCCATCTGCCGGTTCAACAGCAGTATGAAGCCGTCGGCCACGCCGTTCGTGCGGTTTACAGTTACTCGGGCATGGCGGACGTCGCTGCGGAAACCCGCGATCTCGATTATGAGAGCGCGGTGATGTCGCTTTGGGACAATCTGGTGAACCGGAAGTATTACGTCACGGGCGGCATTGGCAGTGGCGAGACTTCGGAGGGATTCGGCCCTGACTATTCCCTGCGCAACAATTCCTACTGTGAATCATGCTCCAGCTGCGGTCTGATCTTTTTCCAATACAAACTCAACATCGCATATCACGACGCGAAGTATGCGGACCTTTACGAGGAGACGATGTACAACGCACTGCTCGGCTCGACCGATCTGGATGCGAAGGTTTTCAATTACGCGAATCCGTTGATCGATGGGCGCCGCACGGCGTGGCATCCGTGTCCCTGTTGCGTTGGAAACATTCCGCGGACACTGCTCATGATTCCCACATGGACCTACTTGAAAGGAGAGAAGGGGATCTACGTGAACATGTTCATCGGCAGCACGATCAATGTGGAGAAAGTTGCCGGGACGGATGTCCTGATGGTTCAGAAAACGGATTATCCGTGGAGTGGGCACGTCACCATCACCGTCAACCCGAAGGAATCGAAAACGTTCTCCGTTTACATCCGCGTGCCAGATCGTGACAGGAGCGATCTCTATTTCCATTCGCCTGAAGTGAACGGACTGAAGTCGCTCGCCGTGAACGGTCAGGCCGTGCAGCCGAAGATTGAGAAGGGTTATGCCGTGATTACACGCGAATGGAATGCTGGTGACCGAATCGATGTGGAGCTTCCGATGGAACCGCAGCGGATTCGCGCTGATGAAAAAGTTGCGGCGAATCGCGGACGTGTCGCGCTGCGATACGGCCCGCTGATCTACAACGTGGAACGCGCGGATCAGTCCGATCTCGATCAACCGCTCGCTTCCGCACCGCTCTCAGCTGAATATCGAAGTGATCTTCTTGGCGGGGTGATGGTGTTGAAAGGACAGTGGGCGAACGGACGTCCGATGCTTGCCATTCCCAACTTCGCCCGGATGAATCGCGTCGGGCAATTGGCGCCGGATTCTTCAGAAGAACCGGCGGTCAATTACGCGCCGGGCGCTTCCGCAGCTGATGTATCCGCGACTGGAACGAACACCGCTTCAGCGCAACGCCCGTCTCGCCGCACTGGAGGAGGCGGACCGCAGTCCATCGTGTGGATACGCGATCAGCAATGAACTGAATTCGTTGCCGTGAAAACATAGCAGCCGAAACGTCCCAAACGATTGATCCCAATAATCTCTGCGTTCTTTGCGATCTCTGCGATTCAAATTCCGGGAAGGGGAACGCGCCCGCCCCGGGCGCAGCAGATTGCGCCCCGCGATGTGCATCTAGGGGCGTAAAGTTTTCCATTGCCGCTTGATTCATTTCCGCGCTCGTGTGTTCGGCGCGAGGGCGCACCGAACGGCAGCCGGGGCGGCTGCGGTCCCCAT
>CALBZA010000065.1 GCA_937890005.1 uncultured Verrucomicrobia subdivision 3 bacterium
CACTGGTGAATTTTAATTGTCATCACTGGTGAAATCTAATTGTCACTGTTCACGCTCTGCACCTTCTTTTCCAAACAGACGGCCGATGCCGCCAAACCGAGCTTCGTGTTGAGTCATACTGGGGTGTTCACCCTATCGGTGAAACGGCAGCGACTTTAGCACGAATTCAGAAGGTTTCCAGAGGGCTTTTCGAAAATGCAAAGAGGACGCCCGGCGAAGCGTCCTCTTTTCGCGAAAGAATGAGGCGTCAAATGATTGCCGCCTCTTGTGTCGGTTACTTTTGCAAACCCTGAACCAGGGTTCCGTCTTCTGCGATTTTGATGGTCGGGTTCTTGCCTGAATCCACGTATTCAACCGTGTAGATGACCCGGCCATTCTCCTCATTCCGGGAGATGTCCCGGATCTCGGTTGGAATGCCGTGGGATTGAATCGCCTTTTGAACGCTCGGTGGAAGCGCGCTGAACTTTGTTCCCACTGCGCCCGTCGGTGTCAGAGCCTTTTCAACAGTCCCAACGATGCCTTCCGTCTTTGAAGTGCCGGGACTGTTGAGAATGCTGCCGTCGGCAGAGACAAGCAGCCTGGGATTCACGCCGGCGTCACGGAACTCGACTTCATAGACCTGAACGCCATTTTCCGTTTTCATGTCCACGCTGGCGATCTCGGCATTCGGCGCCTGTGATCGCACCGCCTTCTGAACGGCGGGCGGCAGAGAGTTGAAGTCCTGAGACGCCTGTTCGACGCTCTTGTTACATCCGGCGAGCAAACCCGCCGCCACAGCTATCGGCAATAGGTATGTTTTCATACGTATCATTTCCGTGCAGGGTACGCGGTTTCCCTGATGTCCCAAGTGGGTGATTTGCTACAGGCAACTGGGGTTACTACGCGAGAGGAGTAAGGAGCAAGCAGAATGGAGTGAGGAGGATCCGGGCATAAAAAAGCCGGAGAGCTTGAACTCTCCGGCGTGAAATCAGAACAACCGTTTTAGCTGCAACCGAGGCTTTCGCCGCAGTTCAGGCACTTGTAACAGGCGCCGTTACGGACGGCGACGTGGCCGCAGTTCGGGCAGGTCGGCGCGTCCTGCTGGAAGTGTGCGACGGAATCGCTGAGGCTTTTCACCACACGATCCTTGCCGTTTCCAGTGCTTTTCGTGCTCTTCACATTCAACACTTCCGTGTCTTCAGCGATCGCCAGTTCAGGAACGGGACGGTTCACTTTTTTTTTCACTTCCTCAAGCAGCCCCGGAATGGACAGCTCGGGCTGGCGGCTCACCGTGTTCGCTTCGCGATAACCGGGAATGAACTGCAACGCCATCCAGCGGAAGACGTAATCCGTAATGGATGCCGCGTTGCGTATCTCCGGATTCTTTGTGAAGCCGGACGGTTCGAAACGCTGATGCGCAAACTTCTTCACGAGTGCATCCAGCGGAACGCCATACTGCAACGCCATGCTGGTCAGCGTGCCGATGGTGTCCATCAGGCCACCGATCGTGGAACCTTCCTTCGCCATCGTGATGAAGAGTTCGCCCGGCTGACCGTCTTCGAACAGGCCGACCGTGAGATAACCTTCGTGACCGGCGATGTCGAACTTGTGCGTGATGGCAGTGCGGGTTTCCGCGAGGCGCCGGCGCAATGGTTTGCCGGTTTCATCGCGGCGTTTGGCCAGTTCCGCTTCGAGCTGCTGGATGCGATTTTCGAGAGTCGAATCATTCGCCGCGCCCGCCTTGTCACCGCCTTCGTTCGTCTTCTTCGTGTTCAGCGGCTGGGACCGTTTTGATCCGTCGCGATAAATTGCCACGCATTTGAGTCCCATCTTCCAGGCCTGGACGTAGGCATCGCGGATATCGGCCACGGTGCTTTCGTTCGGCATGTTGACGGTCTTGGATATCGCGCCGCTGATGAACGGCTGGGCGGCGCCCATCATCTTCAGGTGCGCCATGTAGTTGATGCTGCGCTTGCCTTTGTAGGGCTTGAACGCGCAATCGAACACGGCGAGATGCTCGGGCTTGAGTCCACTGCGAACGACCGTGCCGTTTTCCTCAACGTCCTCAATCGTGTCGTGCTTCTCGATGTGGGCAATGATGCCTTCGATTTCCTTTGCGCTGTAACCGAGCCGGCTCAATGCCTGGCCAACCGTGCGATTGACGATCTTCAGCATGCCGCCGCCGGCGAGCAGTTTGTATTTCACCAGCGCGATGTCGGGTTCAACGCCGGTGGTGTCGCAATCCATGAGGAATGCAATCGTGCCGGTCGGTGCCAGCACGGTCACCTGCGCGTTGCGGTATCCGAACTTCTCGCCGTTTTCCAGCGCACGGTTCCAGCAATGACGGGCTTCTTCCTTCAGGTAACCGAACTCCTCGCTTGGATGAATGTTTTCAACGGCATCGCGGTGAAGCTCGATGACTTTGAGCATCGATTCAACGTTGTCCTTCGCTAGCGGCTTCTGAACATGGGCGCAGCGGGCATCACGATAACCGGGGAATGCTCCAATGGCGGCAGCGATCTCAGCGCTCTGCTCGTAAGCATGACCGGTCATGATCGCCGTCAGGGCTCCGGCAAGGGCACGGCCTTCGTCGGAATCGTAAGGCAAACCGTAGCTCATGATCAGCGAGCCGAGGTTGGCGTAACCCAGACCCAGCGTGCGGAAAATGTGCGAGTTCTCGGCGATCTGCTTCGTGGGATAGCTGGCGTTGTCCACCAGGATTTCCTGCGCAGTGATGTAGGTGCGAACAGCGGCCTTGTAGCGTTCGACATCGAACCTGCCGTCCTCGCGCTTGAACTTCATCAGGTTCAACGACGCCAGATTGCAGGCGGTGTTGTTGATGAAGACGTATTCCGAACAGGGGTTTGTGGAATGGATCGGCTCGGTGCCCTTGCACGTGTGCCACTTCTGGATCGCGCCGTCATACTGCATTCCAGGGTCGCCGCAGATCCATGTGCCTTCAGCGATCTTGTTCAGGAGCGTGCTGGCGTCCTTCTTCTGAAGCGGCTTCCCGCTGCAGACGGATTTCGTCCACCACTCTTTGCCATCAATCGCTGCCTGCATGAATTCATCGCTGGCGCGGACGGAAAGATTTTCATTCTGATACATGACGCTGCCGTAGGCATCGCCGTTGTAGGAACCGTCGTAGCCCTGTTCGATCAGAGCCCACGCCTTCTTCTCTTCGCGCTGTTTCGCGTCGATGAATTCCTCAATGTCGCCATGCCAGTCGCGCAGCGTGTTCATCTTGGCGGCGCGACGGGTTTTGCCGCCGGACTTCACGACGTTCGCGACCTGGTCGTAAACCTTCAGGAACGACATCGGACCGCTTGGGCGTCCTCCGCCGCTGAGCTTTTCCTTGCTGGAACGGATCGGCGAAAGGTCGGTGCCGGTGCCGGAACCGAACTTGAACAGCATGGCTTCGCTATAGGCGAGGCGCATGATCGATTCCATGTTGTCATCGACCGATTGAATGAAGCAGGCGCTGGTCTGTGGAAATTCGTACTGGGTCGAGGCGCGTTCGGCTTCGCCGGTTTTGCGATTGTAAACCCAGTTGCCCTGACCGGAGTTTTTGCCGACGCCGTATTGATGATACAGGCCGACATTGAACCAGACCGGAGAATTGAAGGCGCCATATTGATTCACGCAGAGCCAGGTCAATTCGTCGTAAAAAACTTCGCCATCGGCCTTGCTGAAATAGCCGTCCTTGATGCCCCAATCGGCGATGGTGCGGCAGATGCGATGAATCAGCTGGCGAACGGAAGTTTCGCGCTCGGAGGTGTTCTGCTCGCCGTAAAAATACTTGGAAACCACGACCTTGGTCGCGAGGAGGGACCAGGACTTCGGCACTTCGACGCCTTCCTGCTTGAAGATGACCTTGCCGGCATCGTCGGTAATCTCCGCAACGCGCTTTTCCCACTCAATCTGATCGAACGGCTTGACAGTCGGGCTGCTGAACACGCGCTCCACCCGGAGCATTTTGCGGCCGGAATTTCCGGCTGATTTCTTCTGTTGGCGGGTGGCGCCGACAGAGGTTGAACGACGGCGATGCTGCCTGGTGGCAGACGGCAAGACTTCCTCGCGTGCGTCAATCATGGTTTTCTCTTTCTTTCCTTTCGTGGCTTCTCTGGAGGGGTTTCAAAGAGGCCGGGGTTCTTCAAATTTCAGCTAAATTTAGCACTCCGGGGGCCTCTTCCGAGGGCGGAGGCACCCCAATTAGTTGGGGAGCTCCCGAACTCTATCACTACAAATGGTGCCGCCAAGAAAATTCTAAAAAATTCTGCTGAAAGTTATTCTCCTCAAATAATTTTCACGATTTCCTCGAATTCGAAACGTTTTCCACAGGGTTATTCCCAACGGTGAATAAGTTTTATCCTATTGAAACGTTCGACCCAATGATGGCTGAAGCGACTTGTCAGGGGCAAAAAAGTGTCAACGTCCACGGCGTCGGGCAGCCCGGTGTTTACCGGAACGGGCCGGACCACGCTCTCGCTGTCGCGAAGAGGATTCGCCATGGCGCGGTTTGAATTTTCGAACTGGCTCGATGGTCTTTGGACGTTCTTTTGGAACCAGAATCAACGGACAACCTTCGTATCCAAACGCGGTTCGAAGCTGATCAGCGAGATACTTCTTGTATTGATCTGAAAACAGTTCATCGCGATTTACAAACAGCAGAAAAGTGGGCGGTGCTTCCGCCACCTGTGTCGCATAGAAGAACTTCAAACGATGCCCGACTGAACTGACCGGCTGACGCCGCTCCACAGCGTCTTGCAGAGTGCGATTCAAAATTGCGGTGGGAATCTTTTGTTGAAGCTGCGCCGCCACATATCGAACGGCTTCAAGCAGGCGTTCCAATTGAAATCCCGACTTTGCCGAGGTGAAGATCACCGGCGCGTAATCGAGGAAGAACAGTCTTTCCTGAACCCACTCCCCGAATTCCGCCAGCGTGGTCATCATTTCGGGCGCATTCCGGTCCTTGCGCCGCCGGCGCTCAATCTCCTCCTCTCGCGCTTTGCGCACGGCCTCATCGACGAGATCCCACTTGTTGACCACCACAATGCAGGCCTTGCGTTCCTCAACGATCCGGTCGGCGATTTTCTTGTCCTGTTCCAGAATGCCGTTTTCCGCATCAAGAACGAGAATCGCGATGTCACAACGGGCAATGGAATCCTCCGAACGTTTCACGCTGAAGAATTCGATGGAGTCCTTTACCTGTCGTGTTTTCCGAATGCCCGCGGTGTCGATGAGAATGTATTTCTGCCGCTGGCCATCTGTTTCCACCTCGAACGGAACATCCACTGCGTCACGGGTGGTTCCTGGAATCGGACTGACGATGACGCGCTCGGACCGCGTCAACGCATTGATGATTGAAGACTTCCCGACGTTCGGCCGGCCGACAATGGCCAGCTTCAACGGTCCGGGCTGTTTCGAACCGCCGGTTGGAGCCTCGTTCTCTTTGATTTCCTCGGAAGAATCGGAGACAGCTGGCTGGGAAGCTGGAACCTCGGGCAGATATTTCACAGCTTCGGAAACAAGCCGTTCGATTCCAACTCCATGAATGGCGCTGACCGGAAACATTTTTTCGAATCCCAGCCGCGCAAATTCATCAGCGCCCGCCTCCACCTTGAATTCATCCACCTTGTTCACCGCGACGAGCACTTTCTTTCCGCTTCGCCGCAAATGTTGGGCGACCTCCTGGTCCAGCGGAACGATTCCTTCGCGAACGTTTACCACGAAAATAATGACGTCGGCCGCGTCCATCGCGAGGTTCACCTGCTCAACCGCGGCCCTGGTGATCACGTCCGTCGCTTTTTCACCGCGCAAAAGCCCAATGCCGCCGGTGTCGATCAACGTGAACGGGCGGCCGCGCCACTCCGCCTCAGCGCTGACGCGATCCCGCGTGACGCCCGGCATGTCATGAACGATGGCAATGCGACGGCCGACGATGCGATTGAACAAAGCGGACTTGCCGACATTCGGTCTGCCAACGATGGCGATGATATTTGGCACGGCTATAAGATGGGTGAGTTTATTACCTGACGAAAGGGGAAAACCGGTCAGGAAAGCTTGGAAAAAAGCCTGGCTGCAGGATTTCGGTGCTTCCTGAAACAGACAGGAGGCGGACTGTCGTTTCAGCCCGCCTCCCGTGTAAATCAGATCAACGGCTCAGTGACGGCGATCGCCACCGCGACGATCCCCGTGGCGGCGCTCACGCCGGTCTCCACGGTCTCCGCCGCGTTCACGGCGTTCTCCGCCATTGCCGCCGCCCTGTCCGCCTTCTGCCTGTTCAGTGCCTTCGCCCTGCGTTTCATAACCGGCGGGCGGCTGTTCGGGAGCAGTGCCCATTTCCTTGTCGCGATCCGCCATGGCGGCTTTGCGCGAGAGACGGACACGGCCTTTTTCATCGACGCCCAGGCACTTGACCCAGATTTCGTCACCCAGCTTCACGATGTCCTCGGTCTGCTTCACGCGGAAGTTTGCGAGTTCGCTGATGTGAACGAGGCCGTCCTTGCCCGGAAGGAATTCCACGAACGCGCCGAATTCCTTGATGGTGACAACCTTGCCGCGGTAAATCTTTCCGATCTCGGCCTCGGCGGTCATTCCAATGATGGCGTCCTT
This sequence comes from uncultured Verrucomicrobia subdivision 3 bacterium, assembly GCA_937890005.1. GTDB lineage: Bacteria > Verrucomicrobiota > Verrucomicrobiia > Limisphaerales > DASXHY01 > DASXHY01. The sequence continues at coordinate 6,595 of CALBZA010000065.1, forward strand.
GGCAATCTTCATTCCTTCGGAAGAAACTGAGAAGATGTTGACCGTGCCGTCGTCCTCGATGTTGATTTCGCAACCGGATTCCTCGACCAGCTTCTTGATGTTCTTGCCGCCCGGTCCGATCAGCGCGCCGATCTTTTCCGGATTGATCCGGACCGTTTCGATGCGCGGAGCGTATTTGCTGATTTCCGGACGCGGAGCAGCGAGTGTCTTGGCCATTTCGCCGAGGATGAACAGGCGGGCAACACGGGCTTTTTCAACGGCTTCTTCCATCAGCTTGTGCGGAATGCCCTTGAGCTTCAGGTCGAGCTGGAATCCAGTGATGCCCTTCTCGGTTCCGGCAATCTTGCAGTCCATGTCGCAGAACGCATCTTCCCAGCCGATGATGTCGGTGAGCAACTTGTATTGAGCGATCTTCTTGTCGTCACTGTAAACGGTGCAAAGACCGATGCTGATGCCGGCGACCGGACGGGTGAGCGGAACGCCTGCGTCCATCAGCGCCAGAGAACCGGAGCAAACGCTGGCCATCGAAGTGGAACCGTTGGATTCCATGATTTCGCAGCTGACACGCACCGCATAGGGATACGTGGCGAGCGGAATCATCGGCTCAATGGAACGCTCGGCGAGAGCGCCGTGGCCGATTTCGCGGCGTCCGGGACCGCTGATGCGTCCGGTTTCGCCGACTGAATAATTCGGGAAGTTGTAATGAAGGATGAATTTCTTTTCGCTGATGCCCCCGGTGTAGGAATCGAATTCCTGCGCGTCTTCACCGGTGCCGAGCGTTGCCAGTGCGACAGCCTGGGTTTCACCGCGGCTGAACAGTGCCGAACCATGTGCGCGAGGCAACAGGCCGGCTTCGCTGTAGATCGGACGAACGACATCGAGGCTCCGGCCATCGAGGCGTTTCTCTTCCTTCATGATCAAACCGCGCACAGCTTCCTTCTGAATGTAGTAGAAGGCGTCGTTGACGACGAAATCCGTGATCTTCTCTTCGCCGTGCTTTTCCTTGAGTTTCTGAGCGACCTCTTCCTTGATCGCATTGACGGCGGCTTCGCGGTTGAGTTTGCCGGGAGTCAGCAGCGCGGGAACGATTCGATCTCCGGCGAGCGCCTTGGCTTCGTTGAGTATTTCGTCCGGAACAATGTTCAGCGTGATTTCGCGCTTCTTTTTGCCGACCTTCGCAGCGAGATCCTTCTGGGCCTGGATCATCGGCTGGATCGCTTCGTGACCGAACCGGAGCGCTGCATTGAAGTCAGCTTCGGAGATTTCCTTGGCCGAACCTTCATACATGACGAGGTCTGTTTCGTTGCCGACATAAACGAGGTCGAGATCGCTCTCTGCCATCTGGGCGTGAGTCGGGTTCGCAACGAACTGGCCGTTGATGCGTCCCACGCGGCAGGCGCCGAGAGGACCAGCCCACGGGATGTCACTGACCATCAGCGCAGCAGAGGCGCCGAGAACAGCGAGCATGTCCGGGTCGTTTTCACCGTCAGCACTGAGCGGAATGCTCTGCACCTGGACCTCGTTGTACCAACCTTTGGGAAAGAGCGGACGAATCGGACGATCGATGATGCGCGAGGTAAGAATTTCCTTTTCTGTCGGACGACCTTCGCGTTTGAAGTAACCCCCGGGGAATTTTCCAGCCGCAGCGGCTTTTTCGCGGTAATCCACTGTGAGCGGGAAGAAATCCTGGCCTTCCTTGGCTTTTGTGGCGGCGACTGCAGCGACGAGAACGATCGTTTCGCCGAGCTGGACGGTAACGGAACCGTCGGCCTGTTTGGCCAGTTTGCCTGTTTCAATGACGAGCTGCTTGTCTCCTATGGGGGCGGTTATTTTCTCTGACATGTTTCCTTTTTTCTCCGCGGCCTCCGAGAAACTTCAGTGAATCCCGAAACGTTCGGGACTGAATGAAATTACCCAGGGTCCAGCGGAATTTATGACGCGGTGATTAAACACGAACTGGACCGACGCGTCCGCGGTCCAGGTTCGAAGTGGAAGGCCGAAAGGTCCGAGATGAACCGGAAGGATCGGCCCTCTGAAATCAGTGACGAAGTTTGAGCTTCTTGGTGATGGCCTGATAACGGCTGACGTCAGTGCTGTGCAGATAATCGAGCAGACGGCGGCGCTGGCCGACCATCATGAGCAATCCACGGCGGGAGCTGTGATCCTTCTTGTTCGTCTGCAGATGTTCGGTCAGGTGATTGATCCGTTGCGTGAGCAGTGCAATCTGGACGTCGGCAGATCCGGTGTCCTTCTCATGCAACTTAAATGATTCAATCGTTTTCGATTTGGATTCCATATTCAATAGTTCCTCAAAAATATCTGCGGAATCTAGTTTCACGAGAACACGGTGTAAAGCAGATTCATCCCCCGAATCAGTGTCGATGCTTCGGAAACCTGCGTTTTCGTTCGGAAATTCGATATCCCAGATCGTCCAAAGACCTTCAAACCATTTCAGGTGATCCCCGGGAGCACGTTCCGGCGAGCCCCGGTTGTCTGTTCTTCCAAAGGACTTAAGATGCGTCTCCGTGAGGCTTTTTCGACCAGTAACGAAACGGAATCGTGGACGAGGTGGATCAATGATCTTCCACTTGCACCGCTCAAATTCACTGGTTCGGCAATTGTTCGGAAACATGCGTCAATCATGCCTGAACGTTCGCTCCAAATTTCTCCAGATTGAAATCCCCCATTCAACCGGCGACTTCGGTTTCGCTGAAAGTGCCTGGCAATCAAGCCACGGACGATCATCGGCACCGGGGTGTTTTCGCATCGAAGACAGGCCGCGACTGGAGACAAATCGGGCCGACATTGATGTCTGCCAATGTCGGCCCGTCACGTTTTCAAAAAAAACCGCCCCTCCCTGCCGGCGGTTCGAGAATCTGTTGGCGGGTTCTTTTTATAGCGCCGCTACCAACCGGGATATGGGGCTTTCACCCCATCGGAATGCTCGCGCACAAAAATCTCCATCTTTTTGAAAGATTGGGGGTTCTGCCACCGTATTCCTTTTGAAGTGGTCAGGTGAAACAATGATTCGAGTCTTACATGAACGAAGCGCTGAAACGGAAGCCTTCAACCGGGTTCTGGCAGTCTGGTTGGATTTGCAGTGGGCTTTGAATTTTCGGAACGACGCGGCAACTCTCAACCGGATTCCAAATGATTGTGACGACCGTTCGCTGCTGGAAATCTGGAACAAACTGACCGCGCCGGGAAATGCCACAAGTCTGGCCGGTCTTATTCACCATCTGCCGGATGGCCCGCAGGTTGATCTCGTTCAACGGGCATTGAAAGTATCGCAGCGCAGAGAAAGTGCGGGATTTTGAGCTTCGTTCGAACGAACAGAAGCAGAGAGGAAACCGACGGGCGGGAATCTGATCAGTAAACCTTGCGAAGATTTGAAGGAAGAATGTTCAGCTCGGTCCGGTACTTCGCAACCGTGCGTCGGGCAATGACGATTCCCTTTTCCTTCAGCATTTTGACCACTTCCTGATCCGACAACGGCTTGCTCGAATCCTCATTCTTGAAGATGTCGGAGATCATGTCCTTGACACTGGTATTGGACATGCCGGCGCCGCTCTCGGTCTGGATGCCCGCCGTAAAGAAATACTTCATTTCGAAGATTCCCTGCGGGGTGTCCATGTATTTCCCGGACACAGCACGGCTGACAGTAGTTTCGTGAACACCGACGACTTCGGCGACCTGGACCATGGTGAGAGGTTTCAGGTGAGCCACCCCTTTTTCCATGAACTCCCGCTGCCGCTTCACGATTTCACGCCCGATATTCAGGATCGTTTGCTGGCGTTGATGAAGACTTTTGATGAGAAATTTGCCCGCTCGAATTTTCTCTCGAATGTAATTCTTTACCTCCGATGAATTTTCCCCCTGCGACATCAGGTCCTTGTAGGTGTTGCTGATGCGGAGGTGCGGGATGTGTTCGTTGTTGGTGGTGACGACGAAATCATCGCCCGAACGGTGAACGAAAACTTCCGGCAGAACGTATTGATCGTTGTCAGGCAGGAAGGCGCGCCCCGGGCGGGGCTCAAGTCTCGCAATATTTTCGAGCGCGTCCTGGACTTCGTCCACTTCCACCCCAGTTCCTTTCGCAATTTCTGGAATGCGCCGTTTGCCAAGGGCTTCCATGAAATCGCGGACGATCCGGTATTCCAATGTGTCCTGCTGTCCGGTTCGTTCGAGCTGGAGCAGCATGCATTCACGTAGATCGCGCGCACCGACGCCCGCAGGATCGAACGCCTGAACAGCTTTGAGAACTTCCAACACCTTTTCGGGTGCCACTCCGGTGCCCTGGGCGAGTTCTTCCACCGTCGCCTTCAGGTAACCGTAATCATCTATGTTGCCGATGATCATCTCGGCAATCGGCCATTCGCTTTCCGGCAGGCCCGATTCACGAACCTGCTCAAGAAGAACTTCCTGAAGGGATGTTCCTGCGACGAGAGAGTCGAACATGAACTGCCGCTTCTCCTCGTCCTCGGCAGAAAGGCGCATCGGAATGTTCGTCTGCGCGAAATGATCCCGCCATTCCTGGTCGAGCTGAACGAGGCGCTCGAACTCGGCCTGAAAATCATCGACCGGTTCGTTGCTGTTCCGTTCGGTGGCTGGATCGAAATTGACGTCGGCAGGCGGTTCCGTCGGATCGGCGGCATCTGAAGGGCTGTCCCTTTCGGGATCACGGTCCTGCATTTCCATTTCACCGACGGGGGCTTCCTCCAGGACAGGGTTCTGCTGAAGCTCCTGTTCAACAAGCGCTTTCAATTCGAGTGTTGGCGCCTGAAGAAGAGCGAGCGACTGCTGGAGCTGCGGAGCCAGAACCAGCGACTGCGTTAACCGTTGCGACAGTTGTAAACCCTGTGCCATGTATGGCCTGTAATTTAGAGGCCCCAATTCAAAGCACAAGCCTCAACTGGCACGGCTTTCGCTTTTCGAACCCCACCCTCGGGATTTTTACAGAGAACCACTACGCCAGAACCCCGGCCGGAACTCCACGATCCACGAGCCCCTTGGAGAGCGCGTAACGGGTCAGTCCCGCCACGTCGTGGATGTTCAACTTGTTCATGACCTGCTGCCGATGTTTCTCGACGGTCTTGATGCTGATGCCGAGTTCGGCGGCGATTTGTTTGTTGGAGAATCCTTCCGCGATCAACTGAAGCACTTCAGCTTCGCGTGAGGTCAGTTCGATGCTCTTCTTGACGGGTTGACCGTTGGCAAACGCTTCGCGGCACTGGTCGCGGAGACGTTTCGCAATGGTGGGGCTGAAGAACGCGTTGCCTTTCTGGACTTCGCGAATGGCCTTCAACAGGTCATTGGCGGCAGTCTGCTTGAGCAAATATCCGGAAACACCCGCTTCCGTCATCTGCTGCACGCAGTCGTCGTCACTGTAAGAAGTGAGCACGAGAACCTTGGTCGTGGGAACGGCTTTCAAGATTTGACGCGTTGCCTCCAATCCGTTCAGCAGTGGCATCGCCACGTCCATCACAACGACGTCCGGCGGTGTTTTGCGCACCATCTGCACGGCCACGCGGCCATTTTCAGCTTCGCCGATGACTTCGATATCTTCTTCAGGTCGCAGCAAGGCTTTGAGTCCCTGGCGGACAACGGTGTGATCATCAACGAGCAGTATAGAAATCTTTTTCATAGGGTTTTGTTTCGCCTTGTTGTAGCAATCGCACCCCACCCTCAGAATAGGGTGACAACCCCAAAGTTCTCGCTTGCTTCCGGCCGATTGAATTTCCCTCAAAAAGCGTTGCCCGAAAATCCTGTGCTGAATAACGTCAGCCGTGCCTGTTCAACTGACGATTTTGGGAAGCGGTTCGAACGGAAATTGCGCCTATGTCGAAACACCCGAAGCGCGATTTCTGATCGACGCCGGATTCAGCGCCAAACAAATCCGCCAACGCCTCGCCGGAATCGGTCGCACACCGGAAAATCTTTCGGGAATCCTGATCACGCACGAACATGTCGATCACATTCAGGGACTCGCCATACTTGCCCAGAAACTTGGAATTCCGGTTTACTGCAATCGTGCCACGCAGGACGCGATCCAGTTTCAGCTGAATGTTCGAATCGATTGCCGACTGTTCACTACGGGCGCGAGTTTCGACATCGGCGATGTTCATGTGGAAACGTTTTCCATCCCGCACGATGCCCAGGACCCGGTCGGTTTTCTCCTGCGCACGAACGGAGCCAGCATCGGTTTCCTGACCGATCTCGGACATGTCACGAAACTTGTTTCAGAACGAGTCCGCGCGGCGAACGTTCTCGTGCTGGAATCCAATCACGACGTGAAACTTCTCCAGGATTGTCCGCGCCGCCCCTGGAGCCTCAAGCAACGGATTCTCGGACGCCACGGACATCTTTCCAACGCCGCCGCGGCCGATGCCGCCCAGGAAATCATGTCGAGCGAATTGCGTCATCTCTACCTGGGGCATTTGAGCCGTGAATGCAACAAACCGGAACTGGCCCACGCAGTCATGAGCCAGCGACTCCAACAGATCGGCGCAAGCCACGTCGCACTGACGGTCGCCCGGCAGGATGTCCCCTGCCCGACTCTGTCGCTTTAGCCAGCGAATCACAGCCTTGTTTCACGTCCGTAAAATCGATTCCCTGGATCTCCCCGAGTTGGAGCCGTATCGAACAATGCGGCGTCCGATTGAGCATCACGCGCAAGGCATCTTCGTCGCCGAAGGAGAAAAGGTTGTCCGGCGATTGCTGGAAAGCGACTTCGGGGTGGTATCGGTTCTTCTTCCGGAAAAGTGGCTGAAAGATTACGAACCTTTGCTTCATGCCCGACCAGAACCGGACATTCCCGTTTTCGTCACAGAATTGCGTGCCCTCGAACAGCTCGTCGGTTTTCCGATGTTTCAAGGCGTGCTGGCGGTCGGAAAAATTCCGAATCGCCCCATTCTGGATCAAATCCTTTCGAAGAAGCCGCATCCAAGTCTCCTCGTCGCCATCGACGGTCTCACCAGCGCGGAAAACGTCGGCGTCATCGTTCGCAATTGCGCCGCGTTTCACGCTGATGGACTTATTGTGGGCGAAACCTCATCAAGCCCGTTTTTAAGACGGGCCGTCCGAAATTCCATGGGTGCAATCTTCCATCTACCCATTTTCGAAACACCAGGACTCGTTCAAACGCTTCGCGATTTGCGATCACGCGGCATTCGCGTTGTAGCCGCTCACCCACATGTCGAAGGGAAAACGCTTCCGCAATCCAGCTTCACTCAGGATTGCTGCATCGTTCTCGGAAGCGAAGGCGACGGAATCTCGGCGCCGGTTCTTGCGATGTGCGACGAAGCGGTCGCGATCCCAATGCCGGACAAAATCGACTCATTGAATGTAAACGCAGCGGCCGCAGTTTTTCTTTACGAAATCAACCGGCAACGCCAGCGTTATGGAAATCCATCATGAACCCGACATTCCGCCGCTTCCGAGTCAGCCTTGTTGTCCTTTCACTCCTGAGCATTGTCATTGGAAAAAAGGTTTCCGCCGCAACAAACGATTCCGTTCAACTTCGTGTCGTCACCTACAATCTCCGTTACGCCAGTTCGTCCGGTCCGAACTCGTGGCCGCAACGACGGCCGTTGGTGCGCGAAGTGGTCGAGTCGTTGTCTCCTGACATCATGGGAACACAGGAAGGCGTTCTCGATCAGCTAAAAGACATTGCCGCCGATCTGCCTGACTATGCGTGGATCGGAACCGGACGCGACGGCGGCAACAAGGGCGAGTTCATGGCGGTGTTCTACCGGACGAACCGCTTCGAACCGCTTGCGACAAATCATTTCTGGCTTTCTGACACGCCCGAAGTTGAAGCGTCCACCACGTGGGGAAACAGCATCCGGCGCATGGTCACGTGGATTCGTTTTCGCGAACGCGCGTCGGGCATCGAATTCGCGTTCTTCAACACCCACTTCGATCACGCCGTCGAACTGGCCCGGCAGAAAAGTGCGACGTTGCTGCGTTGGCGAATTCAGCAGCTTCCAGCCGAGTTGCCGGTGATTGTCACCGGAGATTTCAATTCTTCTCCGAACAGCGCCGCTTACCGCACTCTTACGGATGAAGGATTTCTCACGGACGCATGGAAGAGTTCCCCCATCAGAAAGAATGAAAGCATCGGCACGTTTAACTCTTTTCAGGGAATTCGGACGAATGGTCCTCGCATTGACTGGATCCTCACGCGCGGAAACGTGAAAACGCTGGAAAGCGCGATTGACATAACAAAGCCGAACGGCCAGTGGGCAAGCGATCATTTCCCTGTTCTGTCCGTGCTCGAAGTCTCTTCCACTCAGTCCGCAAAAGCATCCGGCAACTGAACAACGCATCATTGCCAGCTCACGAAGCAACTGTTTCCAGAACGACATCCACGCGAGGTCGTTCCGCACCGGTTTTAAGCGACGTGAAAATCCCGCGCCAGAAGCCCGCGCCGTAAAACAGATGACTTGCAATCAGCAACGGCGCCGCCAGCAAACTTCTCAAGAATCCATGCGCTGGAACAGATGCGAACGTTTGAGCTGCAATCGCGATCAGATAAAGTCCAAGCGGTGCCGCAACAATTAACTTCCACTGTGCAACTGAAGAGTTCAGCGGCAAAAGTGCGACGACAACCAACGCTGCCAGATAGAGGCAGAACATCGGCGGAACAAAATTCGGCGCGGAACCGAACGTGGGATGCAATCGAAACTGCTCCGCCCTGCCCCTTCCATAAGTGCGAAGCATCCTGAAGAACGCTCCGAGCGAATGCCGGGGTCTTCGATGCACGAACAGTTCCGGATGATAAATTAGCTGGCCGCCGCGTTTTTGAATTTCATCCATCAACGCGTTTTCCTCGTTCGGATAAAGCGCTTCATTGAATCCGCCCAGTTCCAGCATGATGTCGCGTCGAACGAGCAGATTGCAGAGGATCAATTCCTTTTCACCGCTCGGCCGGGGAGATCCGACTTTGGAATACCTCGCGCGACTTGGCCCAAACGCCAGCCAGCTTGACAAAACCACCGCAAAGACCTGCTCCAAACCTGGTGCCTCGGGCGGACAAAGATTCGGTCCGCCAGCCATTTTCACCTTCGAATCGGAAAACAGTTTTACCGCGAGCCGAAGATTTCCAGGCGGCGGCACCGAATCGTCATCGAGGAAGTAAATGAGTTCACCTTTCGCAGCGCGAACTGCCGTGTTCCGTTGAACAGACGGCTGCCGTCCGCGCGCCACGATGATTTCAAGACGGTCCGCCGGATAATCGAGCCGGCGTGCTGCCTCGACCGCTTTGATCTCAGTTTGATCGGGCCGGGCCGCAATGATGATGCTTACGCTCGGCAAGGATTCCATCACGCGGCCAAGCTACGGAGCGGCAATCCATCTTCAAAGTTCAAAGTTCAACCGGTTGCTTGCGCCGGCACGTTGATCAGGTAGGTTCGACACATTCCATATGCATCAGGTATCCACAGTTAATTTGAAACGCGATTGCGAAGCGGTCCAGATTCCCGCGGGCCACACGGTGACTCTTCCCGCCGGCACGCTGGTGGACATCACCCAGACGCTGGGCGGCACCTACACGGTTCATGCCGGAGGCGGATTGTTCCGGATCGCCGCGAAAGATGTTGATGCACTCGGGATCACGCCTGCACCGGACACAACTGCAAAGCCTGTCGCTACCGGCGATGTCACCGAAGAACAAATCTGGGAAGTGCTGAAGACCTGTTACGATCCGGAGATTCCGGTGAACATCGTGGACCTCGGTCTGGTGTATGACATGAGTCTCGAACGGAAGCCGGAAGGCGCTTCAGTTCAGGTGAAGATGACGCTCACCGCACCCGGTTGCGGAATGGGCGGTGTCATTGCAGGAGATGCTCAGCAGAAAATTCTGGCGCTGCCTGGAGTCGCCGATGCGAATGTCGAGATCGTCTGGGAACCTCAGTGGCACCATTCGATGATCACTGAGCAGGGCCGAAAAGTTCTCGGGCTGGACGAGTAGATCGATCAGTGGGTCCGGATTTCCACGCGGCTGGTCTGGTTGGTGCCGGTGAGCATTCCGTAACCCCAGCCAGCTTTCTGATGAACCACACCGGCGAAGCCAAAGGATGTCTTGCTGCCCGGAAGGGTCACCTTGCCTTTGAACGTGCCCTTGGTCGCGGTGAACTTCAGCTGGAGCACATTGCTGCTCTGATTTGAAACCTGATTCATCGCGGAAATCAAAATCGCGTTCTCAAATCCATCCGACAGATTTCCACCCTCAAACCGCACCTGGGCCGACGACGCGTTCAGCAGATTGCTTCCGGGCACAGGCTTCAGTCGTGAACCGGATGCTTCCATCTCTTCATGGATCGCTGCCGGATAAAACCTGGCAACCGGGTTGGCATTTCGAATCCAGCTGAGCCCGCCCGAGATGTCATCGTCGGCTCGATTCGTAAACGTCAGCCAGCTGATCACAGCGCCCTGGCCCTTGCTCAGGCTCGCATAAAACGGCCACGCGCCGAACTTCGACAATGTCGCGCTCTGGGTCACCTTCGATCCATCCGCAAGCTGGCCTGAGAACATCACCTTGCCGAGTGTGCTCACGGAAACCGTACCGTATCCATGGCCGGCCGGATGCGTGGAGCCCTCATTCGATCCGGGCAACACGAGCGTATAGTTTCCGGCTTGCGGAGCGGGAGATGTTTTTCCAAATACCACCCGATCTCCCCGCAATTGCGCCGTCCAGTTGCCATCCGTCAACTCGCCAAACACCTGGTCCGCCAGATCATTGGTTCCGAGCTGCATCCGCAGGGTCAGTCTTGGTCCGCCGACTTTTCCGATGGTGTTGGTCGCACGGCAGTCGAGACTGAACTTGCCGGAAATCGTGTACTTTGCCGCGCCAACCTGAAGGCGTCCGGAATAGGTGCCGCCACGCGACACCACCAGGCTGAAGACTCCAGAGCTTTGTGCCCGCACCTGATTTTCCTCAAAGAAAAGTCCGCCATACGTCCCAAGCCGGAATGGGCTCGGAACAAAGATCGCCTTGACCGACATGCTGGATCGCGCAGTGAAAACAATCTTCGGAGATGTGGACGTGATGCTTCCAGTCCAACCGGCGAACTCCTGTCCTGCGGAGGGCACAGCCGTCAGCGTGTAGGATTTGCCGTTTGCCAGCGCCTGACCGTTTTTCGCGCCGGAAACAGAACCGCCACCTTCCGTCGTGATCGTCAATATCTGCGGTGCTGCCAACGCGGTAAGAACGTTCAGTGAAAAACTGGTGCTCGAAGTCGTTTTGCCGTCGCTCACGTAAATGGTGATCAACGCCGTGCCGGTCTGTCCGGCAATCGGAGTGACGGTCACAGTGCGATTCGTTCCACTGCCGCCAAGCACAATATTGTTCGTCGGGATTAGCGCCGGTGTGCTTGTACCAGCCCAGACCGACAGACTGGCCGCAGGCGTTTCAACATCTGAAACCGTGAATGGCAGCGGCCCCGTGTTTGTGTTCACCGAAATCGTCTGGCCGGGAATGGTGCTGATCGTCGGCGCCGCATTCACCGTCACGGTAAACGCACGGCTGATGATGTTGTTGCTCGCTCCTCCGTCATTAACCGTCACCGTGATCGTGGCGGTGCCAGTCGCGAGGAACACCGGCGCGAATGTCAGCTTTCCGGTTGTTGAAGGACTTGAGTACTGAACCTTCGGATTGGAAATGATGCTGGTGTCGCTCGAAACAGCGGTCACGGTCAGCGTTTGTTTCTCGCTCGGCGATCCGGAAGTGATCCCGGAAAGAGGAATCGTCTGCACACCGGAATTACGAACCACCACCATGTTGGTCAACGGATTCAAAGTCGGCGGCTGATTCGCAGGAATTACAGTCACGGTGAAGGACCGGCTGATGGTGTTGCTGACGGAACCTCCGTCGTTCACCGTCACCGTAATTGTGGCCGAGCCTGTGGCGTTTGCGGCTGGCGTGAACACGATCGTTCCGGACGTGCTGGGACTGGTGTAATTTACGGTCGGGTGCGGAATCAAACCGGTGTTGCTGGAGGATGCAGTGACCACCAGCGTCTGGGATTCATTCGTCGATCCTGAACTGATGCCTGTCAGGCTCACCGATTTCGCGCCGGAACCTTGTGCGAGAGTGAGATTGCTCAGCGGGTTGAGCGTCGGCTGTTGATTGCTTTGGTTGACGAAGACCGTGAATGTCCTTGTCACCGTGCTGTTCGCCGATCCGCCGTCATTGACTGTAACCGATATGATTGCCGACCCGCTCATGTTGGCAGCCGGTGTGAAAGTGAGATTCGCGGTTGAGGCCGGCGAGCTGTAGGAAACGACCGGGTTCGGAATCAACCCAGGATTCGAGGACGTGGCCGAAACGTTCAATGTCTGGCTCTCATTTGCGGCGCCTGAGGAAATCCCAGAGAGAGTCACCGTCTGCAGCCCGGCGTTCATCGCAATCGAAACGTTGTTGATCGCGTTCAGCGTCGGAGCGTCATTCACAGGGTTTACAGTGACAGTGAAAGTTCGAGTGACCAGATTGTTCGCGCCCGCTCCATCGTTGACAGTAACTGTGATGGTTGCCGTGCCGTGGGCATTTGCGACAGGAGTGAAGGTGAGAGTGCCCGTTGCGCTCGGACTGCTGTAACTCACGGTGGGATGCGGAATGAGTCCAGTGTTGCTCGACGTCGCGGTGACTGTAAGCGATTGCGATTCACCAGGTCCTGCCGAAATTCCACTGAGGCTGACGGATTGCGGACCGGCGTCTTCATTCACCGTCAGATTGTTCAACGGGTTCAAAGTGGGCGGATCATTCACCGGATTAACAGTGATCACGAACGAACGGGTGGTCGTTGCATTGATGGATCCGCCGTCGTTCACCGTCACCGTGATGGTGGCAGTTCCTGATGCATTGGGCGTCGGCGTGAAAAAGAGTGTGCCTGTGCTCGACGGACTCGTGTAGGAAACTGTTGGATTCGGAATCAGCGCGGTGTTTCCGGATACGGCGGTCACCGTCAACGTCTGTGCTTCATTCGCGGAACCGCTGGTGATGCCGGAGAGATTCACCGATTGCTGGGGAGCGTCCTCGTTGATGGTGATATTTCCGATGGCGTTCAGAGTTGGGGCCTGATTGGGCGGAGTGCCCGGAACCGTGTAGGAGACTTCTTCTGAGTAATCGCTTTCGATCTGAAGGATGTTGTAGGCCGTCGCCGCAAAGTAATAGGTCACTCCTTCAGAGAGTCCTGAGATGACAAGACTTGTGGAGTTGCCCGCGTCGAGGCGAACCGTGTAGTTCCGGCTCGATGTGCCATAATAGACGTTGTAGCCGGTTACGTTGCTATCCGGGCTTGGACTCCAAACAAGAGTGACACTTTGCGCTGCGCTTGATTGCGCAACGCTGAGGGCCATGGTCGCTGCCAACAGGAGGAACCGAATTGCACTGCGAAGCCGCGTGCGGACTGCCAAGAATTCCATCACGAGCGCCCTGCTACGCAATTGCGCTGCCAATAGGAGAATCTACGGACACGACTTCAAACAACGCGCAGCAAAACACAATGTTTGCGAATCGTGAGTCGATTCACTCGAAGGATTTAACGATTTCGCGTCCTGCGTTTCTCAGCTCATGAAAAAAGCGATCGAACCAGTCGTTGCGGTGTTTCAAGACAACACACACGCCGCCTGTCTTAAAAACAATCAAGAGAACCTACGCGCGCGAGCAGCGGAATGGAGGAGAGAATCACCACGTTCAGAACGTGACGTGATTGATGGAATAAGCTGAACGAGAAAACAACGCTCAACACTTTGCAAAAATTGTCATTGCGGAAAAACATGGAAAACATGTTTTGACAATCGGAAGCTGATCCTTAGATTTCCGTCGCTCCGGATGGGGTCGTAGCTCAGTTGGTAGAGCACCACAATGGCATTGTGGGGGTCAGGGGTTCGAATCCCCTCGGCTCCACCATCCTTCCGAGGCCGCAAGTGTCAGCGGGCACTACGAACCAGCCAGCGACGGGCACAATAAACCAGCCACCTGA
>CALBZA010000066.1 GCA_937890005.1 uncultured Verrucomicrobia subdivision 3 bacterium
GGGCATCGATGCACGAACGCCTACACCCTCTCCTCCATTCGGAATGGAGGAGAGGGCCGGGGAGAGGAGGCGATCTTGAGTGTGACAAGTCACTTCGAGTTTCCTTCGTCCATTGGGCTGATTTCGGAGTAGTGGGCGGTGGAGAGTTTTTTGAGTTGCCCCTCTCCCTGGCCCTCTCCCTGTTCGTTCCTCACGGGGCGAGGGAATGATGCTCTGGGCGGTTTTGATCCTTTTGAACATAGTCAGGATTTCGATTTTTATTTCATCGTATCTGGTTATACGGGCGTTCGGATGGCAACGGGGGCATCGATGCACGAACGCCTACACCCTCTCCTCCATTCGGAATGGAGGAGAGGGCAGGGGAGAGGAGGCGATCTTGAGTGTGACAAATCACTTCGAGTTTCCTTCGTCCATTGGGCTGATTTCGGAGTAGTGGGCGGTGGAGAGTTTTTTGAGTTGCCCCTCTCCCTGGCCCTCTCCCTGTTCGTTCCTCACGGGGCGAGGGAATGATGCTCTGGGCGGTTTTGATCCTTTTGAACATAGTCAGGATTTCGATTTTTATTTCATCGTATCTGGTTATACGGGCGTTCGGATGGCAACGGGGGCATCGATGCACGAACGCCTACACCCTCTCCTCCATTCGGAATGGAGGAGAGGGCCGGGGAGAGGAGGTGATCTTGAGTGAGACAAGTCACTTCGAGTTTCCTTCGTCCATTGGGCTGAATTCGGAGTGGTGGGCAGTGGAGAGTTTTTTGAGCGGCCCCTCTCCCTGGCCCTCTCCCCGTTCGTTCCTCACGGGGCGAGGGAATGACGCTCTGGGCGGTTTTGATCCTTTTGAACATGGTTACTGTTCCTGAAACTTCTTCTCCGCCGCATCCAGTTCGGCGAGCGCCTGTTTCAGTTCGGCTTCGTTGGGGACGCCGTGATGCCATTTGGCCACGTTTTCCATGAAACTCACACCTTTCCCCTTCACAGTGTTGGCAATGACGATGGTCGGCTTGCCGGGTTCAGGTGCCGTGGTCAATGCGCGGGTCAGCTCGGCGTAATTGTGGCCGTCCACAACTCGAACAGTCCATCCGAACGAACGCCATTTCTCATCCAACGGTTCATTACAACAGACGTCGCGTGTGTGGCCGGTAATCTGAAGCGTGTTGTGATCGAGAATCGCGATCAGGTTGTCGAGTTTGTGATGAGACGCGGCCATGGCGGCTTCCCAGTTGGAACCTTCCGCAAGTTCGCCATCGCCCAACAACGTGAACACTCGATACGACGCCGAATCCATTTTGCCGGCCAATGCCATTCCGAGGCAGATCGGCAGTCCGTGCCCAAGCGCGCCAGTGTTCATCTCAATGCCCGGAATGTGCCGCGTTGGATGTCCGACGTAATGCGATTGGTAATGACACACAGTTTCCAACTCCGATGCCGGAAAGAAGCCGCGATTGGCGAGCACACAATAAAGCGCTTCGACGCAATGCCCCTTGCTCTGCACGTAACGATCTCGTGTCGGACTGGAAAACGTCTGCGGCGACACATTCAATACTCGGTTGTAAAGGACGTTGAGAATGTCCATGCACGACAACCCGCCGCCTGTGTGGCCTGCGCCGGCGTTGAAGATGAGTTGCAGCATCGTCCTGCGCAGAGAGATCGCTTTGAGCTGAAGTTCGTGATCGGTCATGGCGTCATGGCGTTCTACAGAAAAGAACCAAGAGAACGAAGGAATGAAGTCATGTTCGTCTTCGTTCCCTTCGTTGACTTCTGTTCAATCTTTCCTGCCGTGATGATAAACCTCCCAGCCGAAGTAGTTGCCGAATGCTTCCTCCAAAACTGCGGCTGAATGAGACTGGGTCATCACGACATGATGCTCGAAACCGTTGTTGCAAACATGGCGCATGAGTTTCTGAAGCTGCGGCACCCTGGCCACGGCTCGATTGCCGAAGGTCTTGAGTTCGTCATTCGTGAGTTCGCCTTCACCGACGTAACAGCGAATCCTGCCTTCCGCATCGGCGGTGGTGATGCGGCCGTAGGTGAGCGGTCCGGCAGGAGTGCGGCCATCGAGTGCGCCGTAGGTGTTTTCGACGCCGAGCGTGCTGCCAAGAATTGGCGCGTTGGAAATCTTGATGTCAGGGAGAAAACTCTTGGCCCAGTTGCCGCAGTGGAACAGCACGCACTTGTCGTCATCGTTCGCGTAATTGTTGTTCCAGTCCACGAGGGCTGCGGGCGTTTCGCCGGCGAGCTGCATGGCATACATCGTGAGCACGCCGGTTACATCGACTTCGCAGGCGCTCGGCATGAATTTGTTGCTCATCATGCTCATGAGAGTGCAGACGTTGCAGCCGAAGTTCTGCTGCACGGAGGTCCAGCATTGAATCGCCGTCGCGTCGAGGTAATTGGCGTCCATCCATTCGGTCAGAACGACACCCATCTTCGCCATCTGCACGAGCTTGTCGTTTGGCACGCCGGGCGCGGGTGCGTAACCGGTGATTTCCGCGAGCTTCGCTTTCACTGCGGCGGCATTGGCGTCGAGCTTGTTCGCTTTGCCGATGATTTCTGAGAGATCCACCGTGGTGACGCTGATTCCGTGCCGCTCCAAAATCTTCTCCGAGTAGCGAACTGTGTTGAATGCCCCGGGTCGCGCGCCCACAGCTCCAAGCCTCACACCTTTCAACCCGTTCACGACGCGGCAGACACGGGCAAAATTTTTCAGGTCCGCGACGAAGCTTTCAGACGTCGGATGCGAAACGTGCTTGCTGGTCAAAGTGAACTTGAAGCCGGCCTGAACCAGATTGTTGCAGACGGAAATTTTCCCGCAGAACGCATCGCGACGACGGGCTGGGGAGAGTTGATTGAGATCGTCCGGATAACCCTGGATGAGCACGGGCACTTTCAGCTTCGAAAGTTTGAGTGTATCCGCGACGCCTTTTTCGTCGCCGAAGTTCGGCAGACACACGAGGACACCATCGATTTCATCGGCGTGCTTGCGGAAAAGTTCGGCGCATTTGCGTGCATCGGCATGCGTTTCAACGCCGCCAAGTTTTGAATCCTGTTCGGAAAGCTGGATCGCGCGGATGCCGTGTTGTTGAAACAGGTTTGCGATGTCGGCGCGCGCTTCAGTGACGAGTTGATCCGGGAAGAAGTCCCGGTTGCCGTAAATGACGCCGAGGGTAAGGGGTTTGGTGTTCTGACCTGTCATGCCAACAGGGAAGCTTTTAGGGGTCTGCATGCGCAACCGTTTTATAGGACAATGGCATTTTCATCAAATGTTTTGGCCCTTTTGAGATGACTGGATTCAAAGCTTTGGGTTACAAAATGAACACCTCCAAAAAGGTATGCATCTGCTTTCAAAAAGGCTGTGGGTAATCGGCTTTGCATGCGTGCTGACGGCTTTGCCGTCAGCAGCGGCTGAATCGTCTTCCGCTTCGACAGGGGTGTCGAACCGGACGGAATTCGTCGTGCAATCCGGCGGGCGCATGGATGTCGAGCCGCGGACGAAGACCGAGTTTGGCGCGCGCATCGAGACTGTGGCGTCCAATCCCGTTTACCCGGTTCCGTTCAACCAGTCGGGAATCAAACAAACGCTCGATGTCGCCGAGCTGGGGCCGAAATCAGCTCCCTACTTCGCGGTTCGCTTCGCACTTCCGATTCCGCCGGACAACGACACGAATCTCACAGGGCGACTGGCCGGCGTGGATCCTTCCGTCTGGGCGCACAATCATTCTCCCGGGCTTCAGGTGCTGCCGAATGGCGATGTGCTCGCAATATATTTCAGCGCGCTGACGCCGCGTGGCGCTAGCGAACGTTCGCCGCAGGCCAGGTTCGTTCAGGCGCGGCTGCGTCATGGTTCTGAAGAGTGGGATTTTCCGGAACTCTTTTTCAACTCACGCGATTACAACGATCAGTCGGCATTGCTATGGACCGATGGTCTCACAGTTCGGTTCTTCGGGGGTGGACGCGAGAATCCAATTCCATTCAAAATGGCGCATTCCGCCGACAACGGAGCATCGTGGCGCTTCTCTTTGCCGAAGCTCGACAAGCCGCCAGTGGACTACACGGCCCAGCCAATTGCCAATGCGTTTCGCGATCCGAAGGGCGCGATGTATTTCGCGATGGATGCGCAGAAGGACAACAGCTTTCTCTGGCGCAGCACGGACAGAGGCGAGACCTGGCACGACATGGGAGGACGCACCGGTGGACGGCATTCGACGATTGTTCCACTGAAGGACGGCTGGACGCTGCTTTCGATCGGTGGCAAGAACACCGCGATAAACGGTTTCAACCCGCAGAACATTTCCACGAACTGGGGAGAAACGTGGTCGGAATCCCGGCCGACGATTTTTTCGCCGCTGGGTGGAAATCAACGCCCGAGCCTGATCCGACTCGCCAATGGCGATCTCTGCATGGTGACCGATTCGTATCATCGCAAGAAGGAATCGCCACCCGACGGTTGGATAGATGGCGCGGGTTGTTTTGTGGCGATATCGAAAGACGACGGCGCAACGTGGCGCGTGAAGAGGCTTCCGGTGGAATTGCCGCATGAAGAAGATCGCGCGCGCGGCACTCTGGGTTACGCGACGGTTGCCCAGGCGCCGAATGGAATGATTCACGTGCTCGCGACGATGACCCAGCCCTGCCTGCATTATGAATTCAACGAGGCGTGGGTTTATTCGGACGCGGGAGAGATCAAACCGCAGTTCATCGATGGGCAGTCTCGAAAATTTGTGGAGAAATATCCGAACGGCAAAGTGCGCGTGACCTGGTCGGCGAAGGTGTTTAAGAACGGCCGATATGTGCTGGATGGAACGGAGACATCCTATTACGAAAATGGCCAGAAGGAGCATGAGGTGAAATACGCGAACGGCCGAAAATTCGGAAAGGAGACGTTCTGGTCGCCGGATGGAAAAAAGGTCTGGAGCTGGGAACGCCGTCTGAAGCAGAAGAACGCCACCTGGACCCATTACTGGCCGAACGGACGGAAACGCATTGAATCCAACTGGAACCTGAATCCCGAGGCACGGGACGTGGAGCGGAAGTTCGACGGTTATGAAGCGCACGGTGTTGCCACACATTGGGACGAGTCCGGAAAGGTGATTGCAGAATACCGGTTCGAGCAGGGCAGGCTCGTGGGGAAACCGCCGGTCAGACTGGCGTCGGAGAAGAGCTTCTGATGAGCCCGATCGATTACGCCATTATCGTCGTTTACTTCCTGGTGGTATTCGGGATCGGACTCTATTTCTCCCGCAATCAGAAGACCACGACGGACTTTTTCCTCGCCGGCAAGAATGTGCCGGGCTGGGTGGTGATCTTTGCCATCGTCGGCACGATGATCAGCAGCACCAGTTTCATCGGTCATTCGGGAAACGTTTACGCGCATGACATGTGGAATCTGCCGTCGTTCTTCATGTTGCCTGTGGTGATGGTTCTGATTTCCCGGTTCGTGGTGGTGTTCTATCGGCGCACGATCCAGATGAGCATCTACGACTATCTGGAGAAGCGATTCAGTTACGTGGCGCGGGCTTATGGTGCATCAGCATTCATCGTCAGCCGGATCGCCGACATGAGCGCGACATTGTACTTCCTTGCGATTCCAGTTTCCTTCCTGAGCGGAATCAGTGTCGCGTGGGTGATCATCATCGTGGGAACGGTGACGTTGATCATGACCGTGGCCGGCGGAATCGCAGCGGTGGTTTATGCGGACGTGCTGCAGGGGGTGCTGTTGATCGGCGGTGCGTTGGCGGTGCTTGGCATCGCGCTGTTCCGGCCTGAAGGTGGACCGATGGCGGTTCTGCAAACGGCGTGGGACGGCGGCAAGTTCGGCCTGGGCAACATGTCGTTCAGCTGGGTGACGGACAACATCTGGTTCTATCTCGTCGGTGGCGCGATCTGGGCGGTGCAGCGCTACGCGCTCGACCAGCACATCGTTCAGAAATACCTGGTCGCAAAATCCGATCGCCAGGCGAAGGCCGGTGCGTATTTCGGAGCGCTGGCGTGCCTTCCGGTGTGGTTGCTGTTTTTCTTCATGGGTGCGTGTCTCTGGGGCTTTTTCCAGCTGACCGGAGCGCAGATGCCTCAAGAAGTGGCCGCTGTGAAGGACAACATCGTTCCCTATTTCATCAAGACGCAGCTTCCCGCTGGCATCATCGGCCTCGTGATCGCCGCGTTGATTGCTGCCGCGATGTCGAGCCTCGATTCGGATCTCAACAGCATGGCAACGGTGATTGTGGATGATTTCTACGGGCGGCTGCGTCCGGCCACTTCGGATCGCCAGCGACTGTGGGTTGGGCGCATGGCTGTGACGATGCTTGGAATCATGTCCATTGTGTTTTCGTTGCTCTGGATTGGAATCGGCACCGCGCTTGAATTTGGCGTTCAGTTGTTTTCAATCGCCACGGCCGGAATGCTCGGATTGTTCGCGCTCGGCGCCCTGACCAAACGCGCCAATGCCAAAGGCGCCATCGTGGGAATCGTCGCCTGCATTCTCTTCACGGGCTGGGCGACGCTCACGTCCGTCAAGTTTCCCGCTCTCAATGCTCCGCTGCTGAATCTGGGCGCATTCAATTACCCGCTCCACCCGTTTCTGATCGGTGTGTTCAATCACGTCATCCTGTTTGTGGTCGGCATTGCCGCAAGCCGCTTTTTCGAAGGAAAACCTGCACGGCAGCCAGCTCCGCTGAAGTCTGTCATCGCGCCATGAACATCGTCACACTGCTCCAACCGCCAAGAATCGTCGTGGGCAACGGCTGCGCTCCACAATGCGCCGATGTCCTCGCGCAGCGCGGCGCGCGTCGTGTCTTTCTCGTTTCCAGCACACCGGTGCTTCCGACTTTGAAACCTGTTTTCGATGCGCTGGCAGCAGAGGGAATTGCGTGCGTGCAGTCGCCGACGATCGATCGCGAGCCGGATCGCGCTTTATTGAGCAGTGCGCTGGATGCTGCGCGGACCGCTGAAGTCGATGGCGTCCTTGGAATCGGCGGCGGCAGTGCGATCGATGTGGCCAAGCTCGTCGCCGCGCTTCTGAACAATTCGCAGAAACTGGATGAAGTGTTCGGAATCAATCTTTTGAAAAGCCGCGCCCTGCCGCTGGTCTGTTTGCCGACAACCGCGGGAACGGGCGCTGAAGTTTCGCCAAACGCCATTCTACTGGATGAGAACGAGGATTTGAAAAAGGGCGTGATCAGTCCGCACCTCGTTCCCGATGCGGCATTCGTCGATCCACTGCTGACGATAACAGTTCCTCCCGCGGTGACGGCTGCGACGGGCATGGATGCGCTGACCCATTGCATCGAAGCGTTCGCAAACAACTTCGCGCATCCGGCGGTGGACATTTACGCGTTGGAAGGAATTCGCCTCATTTCGCGCAGCCTCCGCGCGGCCGTGGCGAACGGAAACGATCTTCAGGCGCGGGCGAACCTCGCGCTGGGCAGCCTTTATGGCGGGCTTTGTCTCGGGCCAGTGAATACAGCGGCGGTGCATGCGCTCTCTTATCCGCTTGGTGGGAAATTCCACATTCCACATGGCGTCTCGAACGCCGTGCTGCTGCCGAGCGTGTTGCATTTCAATCTCCAGGCGGCTCCGGATCGTTATGCCGAGGTGGCCGTTGCGCTGGGCGTGAAGCGAAACGGATCCAGTTCAGGAACGGCCGAGCGCGGATTCAGCCGGCTGGTCGGGCTGTCCCGTGCGTGTGGCATTCCACAAAGAATTTCTGAACTGGGCATTCCGCGAACCGCCATTCCAGACATGGCACAGGCGGCCATGAAGGTGACGCGCCTGTTGAAGAATAATTTGAGGCCACTCACGGAAGCAGATGCGATCCGCATCTACGAGGCGGCCTACTGAAGGATCGAATGAAAAATGGTTCAAAATACGGGGGCGCGGTTGTCCCTATGGTGACACCGATCACGGCCGGCGGTGCTGTCGATGAGACGGCGCTGGTGCGGCTCGTGGAAGCGCTTCTGGCGGGCGGGGTGAGCGGCATCTTCGTGCTCGGCACGACCGGGGAAGGGGTGA
Organism: uncultured Verrucomicrobia subdivision 3 bacterium; assembly: GCA_937890005.1. Lineage (GTDB taxonomy): Bacteria > Verrucomicrobiota > Verrucomicrobiia > Limisphaerales > DASXHY01 > DASXHY01. The sequence continues at coordinate 8,002 of CALBZA010000066.1, forward strand.
ATGTTCCGGCAACGCAACGTCGGCTGGTGGTTGAGCGTACCGTGACGGCTGTTGCGAAGCGGGCGTTTGTTTATGCAGGACTCGGTGATCTGAAACCGGACGAACATGGAATCGCCAATGACTTTTTCAACGCGGGAGCTGACGCGGTTGTTGTTCATCCACCCATTTCCGTTCCGGTTCCGGCGGCGGATCTGGAGCAGTGGTATCGCACATTGCTCGATCAGGTGCATGGGCCGTTGATTCTTTACAACATGCCGTCCACAACAGGCGTTTCAATTCCGCTCGATGCTGTGGGGAAACTTCTCGGACATCCAAAGCTTGCGGGCATCAAGGATTCGGAAAACAACTCGAAACGTCTGGAGGAACTGCTGAAGCGCTTTGGCGGAAAACCGGGTTTTGCCATTTTCGTGGGCGTGGGTGCGTTGATGGAGAAGGGACTGCGGCTTGGAGCGGACGGAATTGTTCCGAGCGTTGGCAATCTCATTCCGGACGTCTGCCAGAATTTGTGCACGTCAGCGCGCCGTGGCGACTGGATACAGGTCGAAAATCAGTTTGCACGGATGAACGCCGTGGCTGCGTTGTATCAGAAAGGCCGGACACTCAATGAGTCGATCTCCGTCCTCAAAGCGGCCGTGCATTGCCGCGGATTGTGCGAGCCTTACGTTCTGCCGCCGTTGCACACGCTTTCGGCCAGCGCCGTGGAAAAGCTTCAAACCCAGATGATGCAACTGCAGCTGAGCCAGATTGCCGGCGGCGATGGAAATGGAAACGGCTCAAACCGGGTGCATCTTGCCGAATGAACACGCGGCCGCTGCTGGGACTGACGATGGGCGATCCGGCGGGGATCGGGCCGGAAATTTGTCTTCGTGCGCTCACTGAACCGAGCGTGTTGGATCGGTGTATTCCCGTGTTGTTCGGCGATGCCGGCGTCGTGGAACGCGTGGGCAAACAACTTGGGTTGGGATTGGAAAAGGTCCAGATCCTTTCGCTTCAGAACTGGAACAGGCAAACCACTCGCTCCGCGCCAACCCTCGTCAACTGTGCGGCGATCGATGCCGGCACGGTTGAACCGGGAAAGATTTCAGCCGCGTGCGGGCGGGCCGGTTACGTTTATATCGAACAGGCGATTCAGTCGGCGTTGCGCGGACAGATTTCCGGCGTGGTGACAGCACCGATTCACAAGGAAGCTCTCAACCTGTCCGGAGTGCCGCATCCCGGGCACACGGAAATTTTCACGGCGCTTACCAATTCCAAACGCAGTTGCATGATGCTGCGCTCGGACGTCATCACGGTGAGCATGGTGACGACGCACATCGGTTATCATGAAGTGCCGGGAAAACTTTCAGTCGAACGCGTGCTGAACGTCATCGAACTCACCGCCGAGGCGATGGAATGGATGCTTCGGAGGAAACCCCGAATCGGTGTCTGCGGATTGAATCCTCACGCTGGAGAGCACGGTCTTTTTGGACAGCGCGAAGAAGAGAACTTCGTTGAACCCGCCGTGATTGAGGCGAAGAAGCGGGGCATCGATGCCGTCGGGCCGCTGGTTCCAGACGCTGCTTTCACGACAAATCAGCGCAAGCGTTTTGATGCGATCGTCACGCTGTATCACGATCAGGGACACATTCCGTTCAAGATGCTGGCCTTCGACACCGGAGTGAACATCACGCTCGGTCTGCCGATCATCCGCACATCGGTCGATCATGGCACCGCGTTCGACATCGCGTGGCAGGGGAAAGCCGATCCTCAGAGCCTTTATTCCGCCATTCGCGTCGCCCTCGATCTGGCCAACGGCCGCGAACAACGACTCCGCGCGGAGAAATCGGAAACGCAATCATTGTCCGCCGAATGCGCGCCGGCTTCCAATCCCGGATCATAAATCGTAAATCATAAATCCCAGAGATGATTGGCGTCATTGCAGATGACCTGAGCGGAGCGGCCGAGATCGGCGCGCTCGGTTTGCGTCATGGACTGACGGCGGAAATCATCTGTCGTGGCCGGCCGAGCGGTCGGGCGAAGCTGGTTTGCATTGATACGGATTCGCGGTCATCCGCGCCGGAGGAGGCTGCGCGACGAACGGCGAAAGCGGCGAGGCTGTTGCGTGAGGCCGGTGCTGATTGGATTTACAAGAAGGTTGATTCCGTTCTGCGCGGACATATCACAGCTGAACTCGAAGCAATGGCCGGCGCGCTCGACCTTCCGCGGGCGTTCATTGTGCCGGCAAATCCATCCAGAGGACGGGTGATTCGGAACGGACGCTATTACGTCGAGGGCAGGCCGATTCATGAGACTGAGTTTGCAAGAGATCCGGAGCATCCCCGGACTTCATCAAAAGTGCTGGAGCTGATGGAACCTTCGATGACTTTTCCCGTGAAGGTTGTGCGACGGCGCGCGGAGCTTCCCCCGAATGGCATCGCAGTGGGCGAAGCAACGCGATCTGTTGATCTCGAGAAATGGGCGGCGCGACGGTTCGACCGCACCGCGTTTGGCGGCGCTGCTGAATTCTTTGCCGCGTTGCTTCGGCTCGAAGGATACGAACTTAATGAGAAGAGCGAGGAGAAGGAGGAGTCGTTGGCAGAGATTTCGGAACTGTTCGTATGCGGCTCAACCAGCAAGGCTGGACGCAGTTTCGTCCGGGCTGCGCGCGCGAGGAAAGTTCCTGTGTTCTCGCTGCCATCCGAGCTGGCGTGGGGCGCCGAGTTCAGCGACATCGCCAAGAGAGCGGTGGCGAAACGGGCGATTACGGCGTTTCGACAAAGCAACCGTGTGATTTTGAACGTCGGCCTCCCAACTCTGCGCGGGGCTGAAGCGGCGAGGATGCTGACGTTGCATCTGGTTCAACTTGCTGAAATGGTGCTGGCAGATGCGAACGTGACTCATGTTTATGCAGAAGGTGGAGCCACGGCTGCGGCATTGGTACAGCGCATGGGCTGGGAAAGGCTTACCGTGTTGCGAGAACTTGCGCCCGGTGTCGCGCGACTTGGCGTGGTGGGAAATCGTTCAACAGTGCTTGCCATCAAGCCTGGCAGCTATGTGTGGCCGGCAGACATTCGAAAGGGCGTCGATCTTGCCTGCGAAGCGTCAGCTTGAGAAGATGCGCGCATGCAACCCGGACCGGCAAAAGAGACGCCGCTGGCCGAATCGGCTGTAGCAGGTTCCTCCGAGCATCTGACATTTGTTGAGCCATCGCCCATTGCGCGGCGACTGCTCTGGCATCTTTTTTCCATCGGGTCGCGCAAGATCACTGAAGCCGACCGGCATCAATCGTTCGAAAAACCCGGAGCGCATCTCTTCTGGGTGCAGTCCGGCGAAGGCGAACTGGAACACGGCGATGGACGCCTCAATCTGACCCGCGGGCGCAAGGTGTGGCTCGTGGACATGAGCAAGCCGCGTAATTACATCCCGGCGCCGAAGAGGCATCTCACGATCGCGGGCTTCCGATTCGGCGGACCCGGCCTTGAATTCTGGCACGAGGAAATCCGAGGAACAGAAGGCGCCGAGTTCGCTCTCGAGGATTTCGGTTTTGTCAAAAGAACTCAGAGCGAACTGCTGCGATTGGTTCGACGGCGTCCGGTCGGTTGGGAATGGCAGATTCACGTCGTCATCACCAACATGCTCGGGAAGCTGCTGATGGCGCGGAATCTTCTCGTGTCGCCCCAGGCGGAACTGCCGGCGCCCGTGGTGCGGGTGCTGAATGCGATTTCGGCGAATCCGATGCGCGACTGGAAGGCCACCGAGCTGGCGACGATTGGGAAGGTCAGCTATTCCGGATTGCGCGCGCTGTTTCAGAAAGCGAAGCAGGGGACCATTCACGAGCACATTCAACGAGCCCGGCTGGATCAGGCCCGGCTGCTGCTGGCCGACAAACGGCTCTCCGTGAAGGACGTTGCCGCGCAGCTGAATTTCTCCAGCGAATTTTACTTCAGCCATTTCTTCCGTCATTACACCGGCATGACGCCGACGGAATTTCGTCAGCATTTGAAAGGTTAACTATGGGAATTCTCCAACGCGGAAATCATCCACTCTCCAGCATCGGACATTCGACATCTGGCGTTCGCGGATCACAACGCGGCGTGTTCAAGCCTGGTGTTCAACGCTGGTGTTTGAACGTTCTCCTGTTCGTTCTTTTCGCTTTGGCAAGCATTGCCAGCGCGCAGGACACGTTGCGGCTCTATCTCTCCGGCAAAGGCAAGGACGACGCGGTGCCGTGGAAATTTCAATGCACCTCGGGAGCGAACTCAGGTTATTGGACCAATCTTCCGGTGCCGTCGCATTGGGACATGCATGGTTTCGGAACGCTCAGCTACAAGAAGGACGCGACGAATGCGTGGGATGAGCGCGGATTGTATGAACGTGAATTTGCCATTCCCGCGGATCTGAAAGACAAACGCATTTTCCTGACGTTCGAAGGTTCCATGACGGACACGAGCGTGAAAGTGAACGGCCAGTCGGCGGGGCCAAAGCATCAGGGCGCGTTCTATCGTTTCAAATACGAAATCACGCCGCTGGTGAAGTTCGGCGAGACAAACCTTCTGGAAGTGGAGGTCGCCAAGCATTCATCGAACAAATCTGTGAACGATGCGGAACGGCTGGCGGATTACTGGGTGTTCGGAGGCATCTTCCGTCCGGTTCACCTCGAGGCGACGCCGCAGCAGTTCATCGAACGGGTGGCAATCGATGCGAAGGCGGATGGAACTTTTTCAATGGATGTGTTTGTAAACGGAAACGCGGACGGCGCGAAGGTCGAGGCGCAGGTGATGACGCTCGACGGAAAACCGATGGGTGCGAGCGTGCAGGCCGACGCAAGTGCGCGGGCGGTTTTGAAGACAAAGATCGATTCGCCAATGACCTGGTCGGCGGAGAAGCCGAATCTTTACACCGTGGAAGTCCGGCTCAAGCGCGGTGACGAACTCGTGCATCGGATGTTTCAACGGTTCGGTTTTCGAACGGTGGAAGTGCGGGATGGCGACGGCATTTACGTGAACGGCCAGCGCGTCGTGCTGAAGGGCGTAAACCGGCATTCGTTCTGGCCTGAATCCGGCCGGTGTCTCAGCTCGAAGGTTCATCGCGAGGACATCGAACTGATGAAAGACATGAACATGAATGCGGTTCGCATGTCGCATTATCCGCCGGACGCCGAATTTCTCGACCTGTGCGATGAACTGGGGCTTTACGTTCTGAACGAACTCGCAGGATGGCATCGGGCCTACGACACCGAGGTGGGAACGAAGCTCGTTGAAGAAATGGTGACGCGCGATGTGAATCATCCTTCGATTCTGTTCTGGGACAATGGCAATGAAGGCGGCTGGAACACGGCGCTGGACGAACTCTTCACGAAGTTCGATCCGCAACAACGCCGCGTGTTGCATCCGTGGCATCCGTTCGGTGGCGTGAACACGGCGCATTATCTCGGCTACGACAACGCGGTTGTGGCGGCAAGTGGCAAGCCGATGTTCTACTTCGATGGCAAGGAGGCGTTGAATACCAACTACACCGGCAAATACATCTACATGCCGACGGAGTTTCTGCACGGCCTGTATGACGGCGGGGCCGGCGCCGGTCTGGAGGATTACTGGAACATGATGACCGCAAGTCCGGTGCTTAGCGGCGGTTTCATCTGGACGTTTGTGGATGAATCGGTGAAACGGCCCGACACCGGCGAGCTTGATTCGGCCGGCAACCAGGCGCCGGACGGAATCGTCGGGCCCTACCGCGAACGCGAGGCGAGCTTTTACACGATCAAGGAAATCTGGTCGCCGATTCAGGTGAAGCAGGAGTCGGGACGAACCTTCTCCGTTCAAAATCACTTCAGCTTCACGGATGCGAAGGAATGCAGGTTCGTCTGGGAATTGCGGCAGTATCCGACGCTTCAGGAAATGGGCGGTGATTTCGATGTGCTGGAAGAGGAGGAAGGCCAGGTGCCGTCAATTCCGCCGGGCGGAAAAGGGACGGTCCGCATGCCGGTGATGCGATCCGACGAACGCGTTGATGCCTGGGCATTGCGAGTGGAGGATCCATCGGGCCGCGAACTCTGGACCTGGGTATGGCCTCGTCCGCGTACCGGAGATCTCGGCCGACTGGTCAATGCACCCGCGTCGCAGAAGGCGAGTGGAAAGGAAACTGCGGATCATGTGGAAATCCGTTCGGGCGATCTGCTGGTGAAGATCAGCCGCAAGACGGGATTGCTCACGGAAGTGATTCGCGACGACGTCGAGTTCAGTCTCACGAACGGCCCACGCCTCGCGGTTACCAACGGAACGCTCAAGTCGATTCGATCCGATCAGGACGGCCCCGACTACATCGTTTCGGCGAAGTTTGACGGGGATTTGAAATCGATCCTCTGGCGCGTGCATGGCAACGGCTGGGTTCGCTGCGAATACACCTACAGCGCGACGGGAACGAACGACTTCCTGGGCGTGGTGTTCGACTATCCGGAGGATTACGTGAAGAGCAAACGCTGGATGGGCAACGGTCCGTTCCGCGTTTACAAGAACCGGATGCGCGGCGGCACCTTTGGGGTGTGGGAGACGGACTACAACAACACAATCACAGGCTATCGTGACTGGGAATATCCGGAGTTCAAGGGGTGCTTCAGCGATGTTCGCTGGATGCAACTGGACACCACGGAGGGTTCGATTTCAATCGTGCCGGAGAAAGTGCCGTTCGTTCAGGTGCTCACGCCGGACCAGGCGCCCGATGATCTTGTGGCGAAAACAAAAGTGAAACTGCCGCAAGCGGGACTGGGGTTGCTCCATGCGATTCCGGCGATTGGAACCAAGTTCAAGGACGCCGCCTTCAGCGGACCTCAAAGCCAGCCGACTGTGGCGAATGGCGACTATTCAGGCGCGGTGAACTTCTACTTCGGCGATTTGCCGGAGGAGGATTGATTCGCAGGCGAAGTGATTCGTTGAAGCGGCAGCTCGGCTGCTTTTGCTGCACCGCAATAGTCCTATTGTCCTATTGTCCTATTGTCCTATTGTCCTGATCAGCCAGCCTGTCCCGCGACTTTCGGCGCCTTGGCTTCCACCCTACATTCCGTGTTCATACTTTTTCGGCGCGGGCTCAGGGCTGCTGTTCTGCGGCGCCTTCAACTTCTTGACCAGCACCTTCGAGTTGCGGCCGCTCTGGTCGTATTTCTCGCGGCGGACGGACGGAAGATCGTCGGGCGTGCCTTCGTTGAATCCGCCTTTGGACTGAAAGTAAGTGAACGCCTGCGTCGAAAGGGTGAGCAGTTCGTTCAATCCGAGTTCCCGCGCCTTGGCTTCGACGAACTGGATCAGCTTGCGTCCGATGCCCTGGTTTTCGTGCGAGGGATTCACGTAAAGACACGCGAGTTCGCCCTTGCCCTGTTCGGGATAAACATGAAGCGCCACGCACGCCACGGGATTTCGATCAATCTCGAAGATGTAGTAGTCGTTCAGGTTCTTCTCGATCATCGCCCGGGTGCGCTTCACCAGTTCGTCGGTTTCGACGGCTTTCTTGGTCAGCTGCTGGATGGCGCGGATGTCCTTTTTCTTGGCCGGGCGAATCTGCTGATATTCGTTGGCGTAGATCAACGTTCCGATGCCCTCGTTGGAAAACACCTCCGCGAGGAGACCTTCATCAACGCGTCCGTTGATGATGTGAACGCGCTGCACTCCGGCAACGCAGGCGCTCGCGGCGTGCTGCGCCTTCGAAAGCATTTCGGGCACGAAGCCGTTGCTGTTGGACTGGAGAAGCTTCTTCAGTTCGGCAACGAGCATCTGCCGGATGAGCGTGTCGTTGTAACGCAGGCCGTCGTGCGCGGTGATGAATATCAGTTTTGTGGCCTTCAGCGCCTCGGCGATTGCAACTGCCACGCCGTCCGAGTTCACGCGATAGGTTTTGCCATCGCCATCGAAGCCGAGCGGCGGCACGACGGGAATGATGCCCTGGCTCAAAAGCGTCTGGAGCAGCTCGGTATCGACACGTTCCACCTTGCCGGTGTTGAGGTGATCGACGCCCTGAATGATTCCGAGCGGGTGGGCAATGATGGCGTTGGTACAGGCGGCGCGCAGGTCGTTCGCCGAAAGGCCTTCCAGGATTTCGTGCGTGAGCCGATTGGCGGCATCCAATGCGATCTGCAGCGTGACGTTGTCGGTGATTCCCGAACCGTCGTGGTTCGAAATCTTCACGTTCTGCTTTTCAGCAACAGCCCGGATTTGCGCCGAGGCACCGTGGACCAGAACGACGCGGATGTTCAGCGAGCGGAGAACCGCGATGTCCAGGAGGATGTTGGCAAAGTTTTCGTCCGGGACGATGATGCCATCCACGGCAATGATGAAGGTCTTTTCCCGGAATTGCGGGATGTATTGCAGGATGCCCCGAAGGTCAGTCAGTTTCACGTTAGATCAATTCGATTGCTCGGGGGCTGATAAGTAAAGAGTTTCGCCACAGATTCAACATAAATTCAGACAATCTCGAACACGCGTCCGCAAACTCAACACAAGCACCAGAATTAATGAAGCATTCACCGAAGCGTGATGCCCGCATCTTCGTCTCTTCCGAGCGGAGGCAGAGGGGGTGGGGGGAGGAGGTTTTCCGGACGAGTGAGGAAAGCCGTTGTAAACGGCTGGCTGCGCGATAACGCGTCTGCACCGTGCTGAAGCACGGTGTTAATGAGAGTGACCTCGAAGCGCGGCAATACCCGCTTGTTTTACCCGAACGATTTTCAGGCGGAACGGCAGCTCCGTCTTATCAACAATAGGTAGGGCAAAGCTGCCGCTTTGCCCCATTTTCCGCACCGACCGGTGCGTTCCGTTCGTCAACGAGATCGCACCACGAAATATTTCCTCTTTCCGCGCTTCGCTTCGGGGCGAGGGAGTATTTTGGCGTGGGTGTTCAGTTGCTCCTCGAACACGCGTCCACTTGCCGGGTTCGCGGCGGTTGCGTAGGCTCGCTGCATGGATGAACCGCCCGCCAGCTTTCGCAGGCTGGATTCTCAAAAGATCGTCGAGAGTGCGCATGCCCTCCGGGATCGCATCGGACGGCGATTTCCCGATTCCGGGCTCGGAAACCTTTCACACGAGATCGTTCAGGTCGCCGAGGAAACGGTCGCGCGGATCGATTGGATTCAACGTCCGCACATTCCGTTGCGGGTCGGGGTGGCATTTCTGACGATCACGATCGTAGCCATTCTGATCGGGTTGTTGATTCAGATCCGTCAGTTTCAGTTGGGTGACTTCGGAAGCTTCGTTCAGGCGCTGGAATCGAGCATTGGAACCGTGGTTTTCATCGGCGCCGCCGTGTTGTTTCTCGTGAATTGGGAAAATCGAATCAAGCGCCAGCGCGCCTTGAAAGCGGTTCACGAACTTCGTGCCCTGGCGCACATCGTGGACATGCACCAGCTCACGAAGGATCCCGAGAATTATTTCGGACGCGGCCAACGCCCGGTCGCGCCGCCGAAGCGTGAAATGACACCGTTCGAGCTGAATCGGTATCTCGATTACTGCAGCGACGCCCTTGCGTTGCTCAGCAAGATCGGCGCTTTGTACGTGCAGGATTTCCAGGATTCCGTGCTTCTGGACGCGGTTGATGATGTCGAGGATTTGACGTCCGGACTTTCCCGCAAGATCTGGCAGAAGATCACGATTCTTGAAAACATGAAACGCGGCGGGGAATGGGATAAGGTTTCCCAGTCCTGATCCGACAGCGCGGCGCCCGTTTCTTCGCTTTGCAGAATGCTTCAGCGACAATAGCTTCGCGGCATGGAAACGATTTCGATCGGTGTCAGTTCGTTGAAAGCGAGCCGTCTTGCATTCGGCTGCTGGCGTCTTGCGGGTTCGCCCTCCGCGTCTCCGGCAGAGAATGAAGCCGCTGCAAAAGCTGCGATTCGGGCCGCCTACGACGGCGGATACACGTTCTTCGACAACGCCAACATCTACGGCAGAGGCGAAGCGGAACGGCTGTTGGGCGACGCCTTGCGCGAGATTTCCGGAATGCGCGAACGGGTGGTGATCACGACGAAATGCGGCGTCCGGCACGCCGGCGATCCTGTTCCTGAGGCACCGCATCGATGGGATTTTTCGGGCGACTACATTGTCGAACAATGCGAGCAGTCGTTGAAGCGGCTGCGTGTCGATGCGATCGACATTTACATGCTGCACCGACCGGATTACCTCGGCGATCCGGAGGAAATCGCAGCCGCGTTCACACGACTCAAGAATGCCGGCAAAGTGCGCTGGTTCGGTGTCAGCAATTTCCGACCAACATTTCTGACTGCGTTGCAGGTCGTTTGCCCGATGCCGCTGGTAACGCATCAGGTTGAAATCAGCCTCGCGAAACTGGACGCGCTCAACGACGGCACACTTGATCAATGTTTGATCGAAAAGATCACGCCGATGGCGTGGAGTCCGCTGGCGGGTGGATTGATTGGTGGCGGCGCAAAACGTCTTCTCGCCTGGCAACAGCAGTACAAGCCCGAGAAATTTCTGCCGGTGTTGGAGGAAATTGCGGGTCAACGCGGCGTGAGCCGGACTGCGGTCGCGCTGGCGTGGCTGTTGCGGCATCCGGCCCGGATCGTTCCGATCGTCGGTTCGCTCAACCCGGAACGCATTCGCGACGCGGTGAAGGCGACGGAGATCACTTTGTCGCGCGAAGAGTGGTATCGACTGTTCACGGCAGCGCGTGGCGAACCGCTTCCATGATGCGATTTGCATTGGCACCCCGGCACACGATTCAGAACAATCACGACCATGGAAACTGAGACGGAGATGCTTCGATTGTTTGTGGCGGTTTCAGTGCCGGACCGGATCAAGGCGGAGCTCGCTCTTGCACAGGAGGAGTTGCGATCGTTGGTTTCCGAACACGGAATTCGCTGGACGCGCACAGAACAATTCCATCTCACACTGAAGTTTCTCGGCAATGTTCCTCAATCCGATCTCAGCCGCGTTTCAGAGCTTCTTCACGACGCCTGCACTGGCTTTCCCGTGTTACGACTGCGTTGTGAACGGATCGGATTTTTTCCGCACAAACGTGTTCCGCGTGTGATCTGGGCATCGGTTCACGACGAGGCGAAGGCGCTTCCGATGTTGCAGGAATCGGTTGAAGCAGCGTTGGAGGGAATTTGTCCCGCCGAAAAGGAAAATGACTTCACCGCTCACGTGACGCTGGCGCGATGTCATGATGTCCGCCGGTCGGATGCGGAAACCCTTCTTCATGCGGCGCAGGAGATGAACGCGCGATTTTTCGGGGAATGGGAGGTGAAACAGGTTGAATTGATCCGCAGCGAACTGCGTCCGGGCGGTTCGCGCTATTCGTTGATCGATTCCTTCCCGCTTGCCCGCGGCACGGCATTTGACACTCTGCCGCCACAATGAGCGAGACGTCAGATCGTCGATCGGAAGAGTTTCTCCGCGCGAGCGGCCAGTTCAAGCTGGGCGCGCTGGTCACGGAATCTTCGCATCCGCTTACGGCCAATCTCAGTGACGTGGCGCGCGCGGACGTTGTGAAAGCGCTCGACCTGCTGTTTCAGGTGGATGGCGATGTGGTGCGGCGGTTTCGCGAATTCGTTGAAGCACGACAAGCAGACCCGATCGTTGAAACAGTCGTTGCTTCGATTGCGAATGGCGGAAAGCTGTTCTTCACCGGCTGCGGCGCGACAGGCCGGTTGAGCATTCTGCTGGTTTCTATCTGGCGCGAATTCTGGGCCAAGCGGAATCAACCTGAGTTTGAGCAACGCGCATTCAGCGTGATGGCGGGCGGCGATTTCGCGTTGATCAAATCCGTTGAAGGCTTCGAAGACTTCGCTGCGTTTGGACAAAAGCAGCTGGCCGGTCTCGGGGTTTCGTCCGGCGACGTTGTTTTTGCGATCACTGAGGGTGGCGAAACTTCATTCGTCATCGGCACCGCGTGGAAGGGCGTCGAGGCCGGCGCAAAGGTTTTCTTC
>CALBZA010000067.1 GCA_937890005.1 uncultured Verrucomicrobia subdivision 3 bacterium
GGGGTGGAGGCAGATGGAGGAAAGACAATTTACAGAAAGATTTTTACACCCCCTGCGAAACCTTGGGCACCGCAAAAGTGATGAGCATCACCAACAGTCCCCGTCCGCGGGAAGTCAGCTTTTCAGATTGAAGTCGTGAGACGGACCACCAGCAAACCGCTGAAAACCGGTATCTTGATCAGTGATCTCATTAAACCTTTGTATACGGCTTTGTATACCGAGGCTTTGAAAACCAGGCCAGAATTGTCCTTTGCAGTCCCTTCGACCTTTTTTGATGTGCGCTGTAGTCCTCTCCTGTCCAGATGGTTCCATCGGGGAAAGGAATCCTCGATCAAATCCTAAGTCTGGCGCGTCTGCCATTCCGCCACGTGCGCAACCGGGCGCAAACATGCCCGATCATACCCCGTTCTGCAATCCTCCGTGCCGTTGGACCAGCGGCAAATGCATATTCTCAATAGCACCGTGCTTCAGCGCGGTGATGCGGACATTGTTGTATTGGTTCAGCCGTTTGTAACGGCTTTCTGTCACCGTCGCAAAGCCGTTGGAAACGGCTCGGTTCAATTCGGTCCGGGAACTACTGCGCTGAAGCACGATGTTAATGAGATCCACCGTCGCTGAGATCATTGCCTGACTCGACAGAGTCGCGCGGTTGAATCGGCAAAGCACTTGCCTGTCCATCGGCCAAGGCGAAGAATTGCCGCATGAACACTGCGGCGAGTCCAACAAGCAAGATTCCCATTCCCACGAGTCTCGGGGTGTTCGTTGTCTCCTACTCGCCGAAGGGATTGAGTTCTCTCAGGTTTCCCGATCCTCAGGCAACGCTTGAAGTTGAACCGAACGCAGCGGCCTGTCCCGATCCCGAGTGGCACCGACTCACAACGACCGCATTGCAAAGTCTGCTTGCCGGAAGCGCGCCAGTCGAATTGCCGCCATTTGACATTTCTCCCGGCACCGAGTTTCAACAGCGCGTCTGGAAAGCACTTTTGGAAATTCCATTCGGACAAACAAAAACTTATTCCGAAATCGCAAAACAGATTGGAAATCCTGAAGCCGTCCGTGCTGTCGGCGGTGCGTGTGGAGCGAATCGGATTCCCGTTTTGATTCCGTGTCATCGGGTTCTGGCCGCGGGGCATCGCATCGGCGGCTTTTCCGGTGGGCTGGACTGGAAACGTGTTCTTCTGAAGCTGGAGGGAATCACGGCTTTCGATTCGAGCGATCAACCGTTGCTTTTGTGACGAACGGGCGGCTGACTCGACGGATTTTGGTTTGCTGATACTTTGGGGCATGGCTGTTGACACCTTGCAAAGCCCTGTTGGCCCGGTCGGCGGAATCACGGAACTTTCCGTGACCGGCATGGATTGCAGCAACTGCGCACGGCATGTCACGGAATCGCTTCAAAGTGTTCCCGGCGTGCACAGCGCCATGGTCGATCTCGCCGCGAAAAGTGCTTCCGTCCGATGGAATCCGGGCGCAACTGTGCAACCGGAAAGCCTTGTGCAGGCTGTGACTGAAGCGGGATACGGCGCGAGCGTTGTTGAAGGAGCGAAGTCGAAGCCGGATGAAGGCGAGAAGAAACTTGCTGGATGGGAATTCACGTTGTGGGTCGGAATTCTTGGGGCTGTTCCGCTGATGTTGGGCGAATGGGTTTTTCATGTGATGGATTCGCCGTGGTATCGGTGGACTGCGTTTTTCCTTGCTGCAATCGTTCAGATCTTCGCCGGCGCGCAGTTCTATCGAGGTGCCTGGAATCAGCTCAAGTCCGGTCGCTCCAACATGGACACGCTGGTGGCGCTCGGTTCGACCACCGCATTCACCTACAGCGTGTGGGCGTTGCTGAACGGAAATGGAGCCCACGTTTATTTCATGGAATCGGCGTCGATCATCACATTGATCAGCCTCGGTCACTGGATGGAATCGCGCGTGAGTGTACGGGCATCGGACGCTTTAAAGAAGCTCTTGAATCTCGCGCCGCAAACCGCAAGGCGCGTGAGCGCGAATGGCGAGGAATCCATAACACCGGTCGCTGAACTGCGCATCGGCGACCTTGTCGCATTGCGGCCAGGAGATCGCGTTCCAACGGACGGCGAAGTGGTGGAAGGCGATTCTGCGGTGGACGAAGCGATGCTGACCGGTGAATCGACACCCGCTGACAAATCGCCGGGCAAACTTCTTTACGCAGGCACAGTGAATCTAAATGGGCGGTTGTTGATGCGCATCACTGCAACCGGCGAATCCACCGCGCTGTCACACATCATCGCCGCAGTTCAACGCGCGCAGACGAGTCGCGCGAACATTCAGCGTCTGGGGGATCGTGTGAGCAGCGTGTTCGTTCCGATCGTCGTTGCGATTGCACTGGGCGCCGCGTTGTGGTGGGGGCTTGCGCCTGAATCTGCGGCGAACGCTCATGCGGCAATTGCACCGTACCTGTGGCCCGCGCATCCGCCGGCAGGAAAGTTCGCAGCGGCATTCATCATTGCATCCGCGGTGCTGATCATCGCGTGTCCGTGTGCAATGGGATTGGCCACGCCGACGGCGATCATGGCCGGCTCGAACGCGGCGGCGCAGCGCGGGATTTTGATTCGGGACGGCGTGGCGTTGGAAAAGGCGGGCGATGTGACAGCGGTTGTTTTCGACAAAACCGGCACGTTGACCGTTGGAAAACCGCGCGTGGTCAAAACGTGGAAAGCTGCCAGAATCATGTCGCTGATCATTCCGCCCGAGGAACTGGCCGCAGCGCTGTCGGCGCATTCGACACATCCCATCAGCCAGGCGATTGCGCAATTGAGTGCAGAACGGAAGAACATTTCAGACTGGACCGAGGTTCGCGGCTCCGGTGTTGAAGGAAATTGGAATGAAAATGGAACGATCGTGAACGTGAAGCTGGGATCGCTTGCGTGGTTGCGCGATTCCGGCGTGAACCTGAGTGAAGGCGAGGCATTCGTTCGGGAGTGGTCGGCTCAGGGTGCGACTCTTGTCGGCCTCTCGGTGGATTCAGCGCTCGTGCTTCTCGTCGCGGTGAAAGACACGCTGAAAACTGGGGCGGCGGACGTCGTTGAGAAATTGCGGCGCCAGGGATTGAAGATTCATTTGCTGACGGGCGACAACCGGCTTACGGCGGAGAGCATCGCGGAACAGGTCGGAATCGATCGGACGAATGTGGGCGCCGAAGTGCGGCCGGAGCAGAAGGCGGACTTTGTTCGGGGACTGCAGCAGCGAGGTGAACGTGTCGCGTTTGTCGGCGACGGCATTAATGACGCACCGGCGCTCGAACAGGCGAATCTCGGTATTGCAGTGAGCCGGGCCAGCGATGTGGCCCGCGAGGCGGCGGACATCATTTTGTTGAAGTCCGAAATCGAAGCCGTACCCGAGGCGCTCGGACTGGCGCGCGCCACGCTGCGAACCATTCGGCAAAATCTTTTCTGGGCGTTCTTTTACAATGCGGCAGGAATTCCTCTCGCGGCGCTCGGCTTCATGAGTCCGGTTCTGTGTGCGGCGGCGATGGGTTTTTCGGACATGATTGTCATCGGAAACGCACTCCGGTTGAGGCGGTGGAAAGGATGATACGGGATCGGCGTAGGGCAGCTTTTCCAGACTGCGGTTGGGCGACGCATTCCGGCGTCGTTCCAAAACGGCATTGTCAAAGTTTTCATGTTGAAACCGGCGGACTGATTCGGGAGGGTGACACGCATGAGAGTTTTCGCGTCGGCAATTGTCATCGCATTCCTGGTTCTTCTCTCCGGCTGCGCAGGAGGTCGAATGGCTGAAACGTCCGAACCGACATCCGTTGCGTCTCAGCTGACGTCCACGAGTTCGCTGTCCTTGCCGTCTGATACCGAGGATTCATTTCTCTGGCTTGAAGACGTCACGGGCGAGAAACAGCTCGATTGGGTGCGTCAGCAGAATGCGGTGACAACGAAGGAGCTGGAAGCGAATCCGCAGTTTGATTCGATTCGCCAGCGATTGCTTTCAATCCTGAACTCCAGGGAACGCATTCCCGGAGTGATCAAGCGAGGTTCGTGGTATTACAACTTCTGGATGGATGAGAAGAATCCGCGCGGACTGTGGCGAAGAACGACGCTGGAAGAATATAGAAGCCCCGATCCGAAGTGGGGGATCGTGCTCGACATCGACAAGCTCGCGAAAGAGGAGGGCGAGAACTGGATCTGGAAGGGGGCTGAATTTCTGGAGCCGAGTTTTGATCGCGCCATGATTGTCGTTTCGCGCGGTGGAGCGGATGCGGCGGTGCGACGCGAATTTGATCTGATTCGAAAGGAGTTTGTCGCAGACGGATTCGTGCTGCCGGAAGCGAAGAGCGACGTCGCGTGGCGCAACCGTGACACGTTGTATGTGGGAACGGATTTCGGACCGGGTTCGCTTACGAGTTCCGGGTATCCGCGAATCGTCAAGGAATGGAAACGCGGCACACCGCTTTCAGAGGCGAAGCTGGTGTTCGAAGGCAAATCAACAGACATGGCTGTGGGCGCATATGTGGTTCACGATCATGGCCGCGTTTATGAATTCATCGTGCGCCATCCGACGTTCTTTACCGACGAAACGTTCATAAGACGCGGGGATGGATTTGTGCGGATCGACAAGCCGGACGATGTCGAAATCAGCACGTTTGACCGGTTCCTCCTGCTTCGGCCTCGTCAGGACTGGAAGATTGGAAATGAAATCTATCCGGCGGGTTCGTTGCTGGCGGCGGACTTTGAATCGTATTTGAAGGGCGAACGAAAACTGGATCGGTTGTTCACGCCGGAGAGCCGGACTTCGCTGGCGAGTTTCAGTGCGACAAAAAACTACATCATTCTGAACGTGCTCGACCTCGTGAAGAGCCGTCCGGTTTTGTTGAGATTCGAGAATGGCCAGTGGACGCGCACGCGTTTGGATGTGCCGGATTTTGGAACGGTGAACGTCAGCGGCGAGGACGCGGAGGAATCGGATGCCTACTGGATGTGGATGGCGGATTATCTGACGCCGTCCACGCTCTATCGTGGAATTGCAGGGACGGAAAAACGTGAGAAACTGAAATCGCTCCCGGCTTTTTTCGAATCGGACGGGCTGGTCATCCATCAGTTCACGGTGGCCTCGAAGGATGGGACAATGGTTCCGTATTTTCAGGTAAGCCGGCGCGGGATTTCTTTGAACGGGAAGAATCCAACGCTGTTGTACGGCTACGGTGGTTTTGAAATTTCATTGCGGCCTGATTACAACGCCGGCGTCGGCGCATCGTGGCTGGAGAAAGGTGGCGTGTATGTGGTCGCCAACATTCGAGGCGGCGGTGAATTCGGGCCGCGCTGGCACAATGCGGCGAGGAAGGAGAATCGCCAAAGGGCTTACGACGACTTCATCGCGGTGGCGGAGGATTTAATCCGAAGGAAAGTGACATCGCCAAAGCACCTGGGAATTCAGGGCGGTTCGAATGGCGGTTTGTTGGTGGGTGTGATGCTGACCCAGCGGCCGGATTTGTTTGGAGCGGTTGTTTGTCAGGTGCCGTTGCTGGACATGCGGCGCTACAACCAGCTTTTGGCGGGAGCGAGTTGGATGGATGAATACGGCGACCCGGACAAACCGGAGGAATGGGCTTACATCCGCCGGTTCTCGCCGTATCAGAACGTCCGGCCCGGAGCGAAATATCCGCGTGTGCTGTTCACCACGTCAACCCGTGACGACCGGGTGCATCCGGGGCATGCGCGGAAAATGGTGGCGAAGATGAAGTCACAGGGACACGACGTGCTTTACTACGAGAACATTGAAGGCGGACACGGCGGCGCGGCGAACAATGAACAGCGGGCTTACATGGCGTCACTGGCCTATACATTCCTGTGGCAGGAATTGACGCGATGATTGCCGCAGCCGGATCAGGGTGTTGAGGGTGAGTCGGTGACCGCTGCCGGAACAGCGTTTGTTGCCGGCGCTGATTTCGGTTTCGGCTTCAGAAGCTCCTCGAATTTCGCGAGCTGTTCCGGGGTGAGTTCGGCGCGGATCTTGTCCTTGGTCTCGACGATCGTGTGGTAGATGTCCGGCTCGATTTCCTGCCAGATCAGGCGGGTGATTTCCTGGCCGTCACAGATGATCTGAGAGATGCGTTCGCGCTGATCGGCATCCATGTTCAGTTCCCGCTGGAGTTTATCGACGAAGTTTTTCGTCAGCGGCCAGATTGGAGGCGCCGGCAACTTGTGATCGCGCACGGAATTGGTGCCTTGCGGCGCGGAGGCGTGGCCGTTTTCCGATTTTGCCTGGAGCGAAGCCTTGGCCTGGCTGTTACGAACGATGAGGCCTCCGGTAATCGCTCCGGCTGCAAAGATGACCACGGTAGCGAGAATGACTTTCCAGATGTTCACCGGGGATAGTCAGTCTCAAGGCCGGCAAGCATGGTTTTCTCGAATTCCTGCGCAAGGTTGCCGGCCGATCCTTCTTTTTCGGCAGGAGTGAATGTAAGCACTGATATGGTGCAGAACACGCAAACGATCACAATACAGGCTCCGGCTGATTTCCACAGAGCATCCGCCCATAGAGCCGCCGCGGAATTCGGCAGGCTTGTAATTCGGGCCATGACACGCGTGGTAAAACCAAACGGAACCTCGTCGCTCGGGTTTTCCACCCGCGCGGCCGCAATCAGTTTTTTTTCAAGTTCCACCAAATTCATACCAACGGCTTTTAAGACGCGCAAAATTTGCGCGGGTTACAGATACTTGTCCTTCGCCATTTTTGCGAGAAGCTTTCGCATTTCTGCGCGTGCGCGGAAGGCCCGTACTTTTACAAGGGGGATAGACCACCCCGTGAGCTTGGAAATTTCTTTCACTGAACGATCTTCAATTTCCAACAAAGTGATGATCAATCGCGCGGGTGGCGACAGCTGGTCCATGATTCGCCCGATGAGCAGTTTGGCAGCCTCCGCGTGTTCATTCGCTCCGTCCGGGTGTGTTACAAACCGGTCCAGCCAGTCTTCTTCCGGCTCGGTCAGTTCGGAAAACATTGATTCACGATTGCGCTGGTGTCCGCGGAGAAAATCGTAGCAGGTCCGGACCGCCAGTCGCATGAGCCAGTGTTCGAAGGGAGCGTCGCCGCGGAAGCTGGAAAGCTTCTGAAATGCTTTCAACCAAACCTCCTGAACGATGTCTTCAATCTCACTTTCCCGGCGCGCATAACGGCGCGCGGTGGCAAACACTCGGGGGGAATACTTCTCGATCAATGGTTCGAAACTCGCGGCATCGCCACGCAACACGGCGGCTATCAGTTCCGCTTCAGTCCGTTCCATTTCGGCGCACTATGCCAAACGAAACTGGGGGACTAAAGGGAAAACCCGGCTTAATTCAAGGCTCGGATGGCGGCCGATCCGGGGCTTGGAATCAGTTCTGAAGGATGCGTTGTCGCCCTGGACGATTTTCAGGGATCGGAAAGCGTGACGGCTGCGACGGTCCGAGGTGAATTGCGTTTTTCACCTTGTCGATCTGGTCCGAAGACAGCGGCGGTTTGACCTGCGAAAGGATTTTTAAGCGGAGGACGGAAATTTCGGCTTCGAGGCCTGCGACCGCGGCAGCCTGTTGTCTGACAGTATTCTCGTTGGAATTCGTCGATAACGCCGTGTCGATCAGTGTGGTTTGTGCGTTTCGGAGCTTCGATTGAAGTTCGCTGAGTCTGGAATTGTGTTCCCGCGCGATGGGCGCAAGCGAGCGGCGTTGTTCTGGAGTCAGAACGTTCAGGATCCCTGAATCCAGCACACGGGGCGAATCGCCGACCGGGGTGGTTGCGGGCGAATTTGTCGGCTGAGAGAAGGCGGTGAACGAAAGCATGAGGCTGAACAAAAGGCCGGCGAGGAAGGAAAGCGTTTTCATAAGCGGAGCTGAGCCGCCGTGGCCCGCTATTGCATTTTGGGTGTCCGGGAAATTCCGAACGTTCTCTCGAATTCCTCCGAGAACTTGGTCATCGCGGCGCTGATCTTCATCGGCTGCTCGGTCATTGTGGCGAGCATCTTGTCCGCCATTTCCGGTTTGTAACGGATCAGCTCAAGCGCCGCCATGATCAGCGTCAGGTTGTTGTTGATGTCGTGCCGCAGCGTCGAAACCTTTTTATTGAGTTCATCAATCTGCTCAACGCTCAACGTCACTGGACTCATCGGTAATCCCATCGGTGTGTGCAATTTGCTGATTTGGCCGATTAAAGCAAGCTGGTTTCTCCGGGCAATTTTCCCCCCGTTGATTGAGTTTTTCCCTCGGAGAATCGATCCCGGAGAAATCGTGTTTCCGCCCATTTTCTTTCAGAAAACAGTGCAATTCAGTCGAAGCCGGTCTTGACACTGCCGTTTCGGTCCATAGTCTTTAAGGCAATGTTCGGCAATATCCGACAAGTCAACCTGAACCTGGTGGTCGTAGTAGTAAACCGCGACGCCGGCGGGTCTTGTCGTATGTAAGACGATTTTCGACAAAAACCCACGGCTGGAAACGGTCGTGGGTTTTTTGTTACCTGCGCCGCACGGCCACAATTGAAAGAAACATGAGCAAGACATCTGACACCGGTAAAAAATCCGCCGCGAAAGCGCAGCGGGCGACGAAGACTTCCACACGACAACGCGCCGAAGTCGGCCCGTTGATGTTTGGTCGAGATATTCTCGTTGAAGCGCTGGAGCGCGCCGGTGTCGAAGTGATTTTTGCCTATCCCGGCGGAGCGAGCATGGAAATTCACCAGTCGCTTACGAAATCCAGAATTCGCACGATTCTCCCGCGTCATGAGCAGGGCGGCAGTTTCGCCGCAGAAGGCTACGCCCGCGCCACCGGCAAGGCCGGCGTTTGCATGGGCACCAGCGGCCCCGGTGCGACGAACCTCGTCACCGCCATTGCGGACGCCTTCATGGATTCCTGCCCGCTCGTCGCGATCACCGGCCAGGTGAACCAGAACATGATTGGCCGCGGCGCATTCCAGGAGACCGACATCATCGGCGTGACGCTTCCGATCGTGAAGCACTCCTATCTGGTCACCGACATTAACGACATCCCGCGCATCGTTGCGGAGGCGTTTTACATCGCTGAATCCGGCCGTCCGGGTCCCGTGGTGATCGATATTCCAAAGAATGTGCAGCAGGCCAAAACCCAGCCGGTCTGGCCGACGCTTGATGAGATCAAAAGAAGTCTTCGGGGTTACACCCAGCCGGAACTTCGCGCAGACGAACTGGCGTTGAACGAGATCATTGGACTCATCGAAAAAGCCGAGCGCCCGGTTCTCTATTGCGGTGGCGGCATCATCACCAGCGGCGCAGCGGCCGAACTCAAGAAGTTCGCCGAAGCGACCAACATTCCGGTGACCACCACGCTCATGGGCATTGGCGGTTTCCCGGAAACACATCCGCTTTCCCTCCGCTGGCTCGGCATGCACGGCGCCGCCTTCGCCAACTGGGCGGTGAACGGCGAATACAAGCAGCGCACCAACGTCAATGACCCGATGGTGAAGCTCAAAGATGGCGCGGACCTGTTGCTCGCGTTCGGTGTGCGTTTCGACGACCGCGTCACCGGCAAGTTCGAAGAATTCTGCAAACACGGCACGATCGTTCATGTGGACATCGACGCCTCCGAGTTGAACAAGAATCGCAAGGCGCACCTGCCGGTGGTGGGCGACATCAAGGACGCGCTCAAGCGTTTGAACGCCATGATCGCCAAGCGTCCGCTCAACAAGAAGCGCACCGCATGGCTCGAACAGATCGAGGAGTGGAAGAAGAAAGCACCGTTCTCGTATCACGTCACCACCGAGATCGCCAACAGCGACCACATGAAGGACCACATGAAAGGTCAGGAAGACCAGGTGATCCTTCAGCAGATGGTCATTGAGACCCTCTATGAATTGACCAAGGGCGACGCCATCATCACGACCGGCGTGGGCCAGCATCAGATGTGGGCCGGCCAATGGTACAAATACAGCCGGCCGCGTCAGTTCATCACCAGCGGCGGTCTTGGTTCGATGGGCTATGGCTACCCGGCCGCGCTCGGAGCCAAGGTTGCCTGCCCGGACAAACAGGTGATCGACATCGACGGCGACGGTTCGTTCCTCATGAACATTCAGGAACTCGCCACCGCGCACGTGGAAAAAATCGGGGCGAAGGCGATCATTCTGAACAACCAGCATCTCGGCATGGTGGTGCAGTGGGAAGACAAGTTCTATCAGGGCAACCGCGGTCACACGTATCTCGGCAACCCGGACGATCGCGCGCAGGTTTATCCGGATTACGTCCGCGTCTGCAACAGCTTCAACGTGCCTTGCGAACGCGTGATGTACAAGCGCGACCTCAAGGCGGCGATCCAGCGCCTGCTCGATGCCGAAGGACCTTACGTCCTCGACGTGATCACGCCGTACACCTCGCATGTGCTGCCGTTCATCCCCGCGGGCCGCACCGTGGCGGACATGATCTGGAAGGACTGATCAGTCTTTAAATCGAAGCGGAGGCGGCAGAAATTCTGTCGCCTCCGTTTTTGTTATGGTGAGGAAATCCGTTGCAGCAGTTCCGCTGCGTCCGAATGCCGCGGATCAATCTGCAACGCCCGACGTGCTGATTGCCGGGCTTCCTCGATCCGTCCCAATCGCGTGTAAATGATGGCGATGGCGTAGGGAATTTGAGGGTCGTGCGGACTGATCGTTTCGGCTCGAATCAAGGTTTCCAGTGCGCCGTTTAAATCGCCTGCTCCGAGACGCGCGAGGCCGAGATTGAACGCGGCGCGGGGATGAACTGGATTCAATCGCACCGCATTTTCCAGTTCTTCGAGGCATTTCTTCGAGTCGCCAGCTTCGTTCCACGCAAGGGCCAGTTTGTATCGAAATTCCGCTTCATCCGGAGCGAGCCGAACCGCCTCCTGCATTTCCTTCAATGCTTCCTGATGTTGCCCGGTCTGGCTGAGAACAATCGCAAGCTCATGCCGGATGGCTGGAGAATAGCCGTCCCAATTTCTGGCCGTCTGAAAGTGTTGCAACGCATTGGTCAAATCACCTCGTGCGAGAGCGAAATGTCCGAGCTGCATCTGGCCGGCCGGTTGATCTGCATTGTGATGCAGCATGTGGAGAAAGTCTTTTGCCGCACGCGAGTTGAGATCGAGCGAGCCGGACAGTGCCTGAGCGGCCACGACACGAACGTTGCGGAAGGGATCCTCAAGACGTTCGGAAATCGCCGAACGAACGTCAGCAGGCATTGATTCCCCCAAAGCGGCCAAGGTTTGAATGGCGCTCTGTCGCGCAAGTGCGTTCGTGTCGCTGATTTGATTCACAAGCGCCTTGCGAACCGGTGCGCTGTCGATCCAGCGTTCGAGCAACCGCGCCGCCGAAGCGCGCCAGTAAGGTTGCTCATCCGATTGCATGATTCTCGATACATCTTCCGCGACAACAGCATCTCCGTTTCGAGCGCGGGCGAAGAGACGTGCGCGTTCGCGGCTCGGGCGATTCATCTTTTCTCCGTACCATTCCTCGACGTGTTTCATTGCCCAATCCACGTCCTTGTCCTGATGACAGCGATTGCAGGCATTTGGAATCCCGAATTCCTTGGTCAGCAGCGGGTCGGGAATGGTGAAGCCGTGGTCGTGTCGCCGATGCCGTCGCATGTAAACCGTCTGCGGCATGTGACAGTTCACGCATTCGCCACCGGTTTCCTTCACCTCGGATGGATTGTAAGTCGAGAGATCGAAGCTTTGCATGACGCCGTTCGTATCGAAGCCGAACACCTTGTGACGGCTGTGCGTAACCGGGTTGATGACCGGCGCATTGGTCTGACCCGGACCGTGACAACTCAGGCACATCATGTTTCCCGGAAGCCGGACTTTTGCGCTGTGGAAATCATGACAGTCCACACAACGCACGCCCTTGTGATTCATCCGGCTGCCAAGGAATGCCGACACTTCGAAATTTTCATCACGCACCTGGCCGTCGGGATAGAAAGTGTCGGTGTTGTCCACGGTGGCAAGCAGATGATGATCGAAGAAACTGTCGCCCGGTTTCGGATCGCCGGTGATTTCGATTCGCCGTGAGTGGCATGCGGCGCAGGTGTCAAACATTTGTTCGCGCGAAAGTTTTTTAATGGTGGGATCAGCCAGACCTTTGCCTTTGTTCGCATGTTGCCAGTCGTTGTGTGCTTTCATTGGACCGTGGCACGATTCGCAGCCGACGCCGCGCTCGACCATGACCGTGTGATAAACATCGTTGGCGGCATCGTAATTTTTCCGAAGCCGCGTGTTGTGGCAGGTGGCGCACATGGAATTCCAGTTCATGCCGCGCCCGGTCCAGTGACCCCATTCGCCCGGACGCCGATCCTCCGGCGCAAACACGTGGAACCATTTGTTTGAATGCGGATCGAAGGCCGCTTCCGTCGCCTGCCATCGTCCGCGGGGGAAAGGGATCAGCATCTGGCGCAAAGGACTTTCGCCAATGATCCGTTCAACTTGAAAGAGTTGCTGGGTTTGGTTCAGTCCGGTGGCGAGCAGTTGATGCTGTCCGTTCGCTTTGCGGAACGATGTTTTTTGCGAGCCGTGTTCCAGTGTCGATCCTGGCTCGAAGGCAGCGTCGTCCAACGATGCGTCCACGAGTCTTTCGGCGTGGGCATGATGTGATTTCGTCCAGGCATTGTAGGCGTCTGGATGACATTCGCGGCAGCTGGCTGCACCGGCGTAGGTTGCATAAACCGTCGTCTGATCTTCCATCACGCCGACGAAGCTCGGCTTAATTTTCTGACGCGAAGCGGGTTTTGTTTTCAAAAGCGGCGGAAGGAAAATGCTGGCAGCTGCGACGACGGGCAGCAAAGGAATGAGCCAACGGAGCTTTCGGGTCGCAGCTTTTTCGACGGGGCGCTCAGGCACGGCGTCACAGTATCGAAAGCTCCATTCTGCGCCAAGCAATCGAACTCCTCGTCCCGCGAACGTTCTTTAGTGCCATCGTTTCCTGGCTCATGACTTTCTTCGCAACATGTTCTTTTCCTTTTAGTTAGAACTCGAACGGGTTGTCGGCAAGAGTCTGAAGCTCCACGAAACTTTCAAAAATTTTCCAAAAATGTTTGACAACTTCACAAAAAACTCAAAACTCCACTTAGTTGATAGAGATTTAGATGATTGCGGTTAAACAATGATTCAGCAGCGGTGACCATGAAAACTCAGAACTCCCAACCCGTGGACGATCAGGCCGTCGATTGGCTGAAGACCGTGCGTCAATACGTCGAATCGCTCCGGTTCGGCATGGTGCAAATCACGGTTCATGAAGGCCGCCCGGTTCAGATCGAGCGGACCGAGCGTGTCCGGTTGGATAAACCCTCAAATCACTGAATTTATGGTCGCAAGTCATCCTTCTCCAAAAATCCGGTCCGCCCGCGCGGCGGGTTCAATCAGCCGGGCCAGCGTCCGCCGGTCCATTGCCGATGCACTCGCTCCGCTGGAGGCGATTGCCCGTCGGTCGGAAAATCTGATCGCACAACACTCCGAACCTTTTTCGCGCGATGGCGAAACCTATTTCCTGCCGCGTTACATGTTCGTCGGAAAAAAGGGCGGCGATACACCGATCCGGATCGGGCTGTTTGCGGGCATTCATGGCGACGAGCCGGAAGGAACGTTCGCGCTGGTTCAGTTCATTGAAGCGCTCGAAGCGCATCCGGAAGTGGCGGAAGGTTATTGCCTCTTCATTTATCCGATCTGCAATCCCACGGGGTTTGAAGATGACACCCGGCATTCGCGATCGGGAAAGGATCTCAACCGGGAGTTCTGGCGCAATTCCCGCGAGCCGGAGGTGCAGTTGCTTCAGGCGGATCTCGTGTCGCGTTCGTTCCAGGGATTGATCGCGCTTCATACGGACGACACGGCGGATGGTTTTTACGGGATCGTTCGCGGGGCTACGCTCACGCAGCATCTCATCGAACCCGCTTTGCAGGCGGCGGAACGATTTCTTCCGCGCGACGAACGCGCGCGCATCGATGGATTTGCAGCGCAGAACGGTGTGATCCGGGATTGCTACGATGGTGTGTTGAGCGCGCCGCCGAAAGTTCATCCCAAACCGTTCGAGCTGATCCTGGAAACGGCGAAGCATCCGCCGGCATATCTCAAGCAATGCGCTTTCGTCCTGGCGTTGAAATCCATTCTCACGGAATACCGCCAGTTCATCGCCTACGCCTCCAATATCTGATTCAGACTTTATGAGCAGAATCTACAACGACATCACTGAAACCATCGGAAACACACCTCTCGTTCGCCTGCGTCGCACAGCCGAAAAGCATGGAGCAGTCGGGGAAGTCCTCTTGAAGCTTGAATTCTTCAATCCGCTTTCGAGCGTCAAGGACCGCATTGGTCTGGCGATGATCCAGGACGCGCTCAACTCGGGCCGGATCAACACGAGCACTGTCATCATCGAGCCGACCAGCGGCAACACAGGCATCGCACTGGCATTCGTGGCCGCGTCGCTCGGTTTGCAGCTCATTCTCACCATGCCAGAAACAATGAGCACCGAGCGTCGCAAGTTGTTGAAGATTCTGGGTGCGAAGCTTGTGTTGACGGAAGGGGCCAAGGGAATGAAAGGCGCGATCGCGAAGGCGGAGGAACTGCATCAAAAGATCGCCAACAGCGTGATTCTCCAGCAGTTCTCCAATCCTTCGAATCCGGAGATTCACCGGAAAACCACCGCGGAAGAAATCTGGCGCGACACGGATGGCAAAGTGGATTTTGTCGTCGCGGGCGTCGGCACGGGGGGAACCATCACTGGGGTCGCGGAAGTGATCAAACAACGGAACGCCGCGTTCAAAGCGATTGCAGTCGAACCGGCAAAATCGCCGGTCATCTCAGGAGGGCAACCCGGACCGCACAAGCTCCAGGGCATTGGCGCTGGATTCATTCCGGACAATCTCAACAAGGCTGTCATCGACGAAGTGATCACGGTGAACGAAGAGGATTCCGGCCCGGTGTCGAAGGAAGTGAACCGGCTCGATGGAATTCCTGTGGGCATTTCGAGCGGAGCGATCATCTGGGCCGCGTTGCAGGTGGCGAAACGTCCGGAAAACCGCGGCAAGCGCATCGTGGCAATCGTGCCTTCCGCAGCAGAACGCTATTTGTCGTCGTGGCTGTTCGCTGACGTGAACGCCGAGAGCGACACAATCGAACTGGCTGCAAGCTGACACGCGAACAGAACTTTCACCACTCATGACTCATTCTCTCCAACGTTGGCTGGCGTCGGCGGTCATTGCCACGGCGGTTCTTTCGGCAAGTGGGCAAACCAATCCGGCATCCGGCCCGCAGGAATCCAGCGCGATTGCTTCCGCTCCGACGGATGCGCAATCGGCCGTCATCGAGAAGTTGCTGAACCGGATCGAACAACTGGAGCAGAAGGAGGCGGAACGTGCGGCTGCCGTGGAGGCGGCGCGAAAAGCGCATGAACAGGATGTGGAAAAGTTCACCAGCCGGATTCGCGAACTGGAATCCAAGGTCACAGCCATCGAGTCGGCGCGCGTGCTGCCGGAGATTTCGATCCCGGCACAACCAGGGCCGACGGTCGAGGAACTCGATCAAAAACTTCGCGTCGCGGAACGCCGGGCCGAGCTGGCGGCTGAAGCTGCCGAAGCGAAGGCGAAGGCAAATCCGAGGCTGTCCATTGGACAGAACGGCGTTTCGTTCAGTTCCGCTGACACGAACTTTGTCTTCAAGCTTCGCGGCCTGGTGCAATTGGATGGACGCACCTTTTTCAATGACAATCGATATTCGTCAGGAAACGACTCGTTCCTGTTGCGCCGCGCCCGTCCGATCATCGAAGGAACGTTCTTCAGCGACTTCGACTTTCAGATCGTTCCTGAGTTCGGCGGTTCATCGGTACAGCTCGTTGATGCGTTTCTGAATTACCGTCTTCGCCCGGAGCTGCAGTTCAAGGCCGGCAAGTTCAAGGGACCTGTTGGATTGGAACAGCTGCAATCGGATGCCACGCTGCCGTTCACTGAACGCTCGCTGGTGACGGATCTCGTTTCGACCCGCAACATCGGCATCCAGCTCTGGGGCGAGATTGCCGACGGAACACTCAGCTACGCCATCGGCGCCTTCAATCAGGCTGGCGATGGTCGTAATCCGAACAACAGCGATTTCAGCGACAACAAGGAAATCGCCGGAAGAATCTTCCTGCAACCGTTCAAGTCCAGCGAGCTTGCGGCTCTTCAGAAACTGGGTGTGGGCATTGGTGGAAGCTGGAGCTTGATTCGGTCGAACGCCACGGGCATGCCATCGACAACCGGGGGATCACTTCCAGGTTATGCGACCGAAGCGCAGCAACAGTTCTTCACCTACAATCCGGTGATTGGAAACGTTGTGGCAAACGGGGATCACTGGCGGTTGTCACCGCAGCTGTCCTACCTGTTCGGGCCGTTCGGATTGATCGCAGAATACGCCATCTCGCATCAGGAAGTTCAGAACAGCGCGACGGCGTTGCGTGCGAGCCTTGAGCATCATGCCTGGCAGGTCGGCGCGCAGTGGGTGCTCACCGGCGAACCCGCCTCCTTCAACGGCATTGTTCCGAATCGTCCGTTCAACTGGCGCACCGGCGGCTGGGGCGCGTGGCAGCTGGTGGCGCGTTACAGCAATCTCGACATCGACGACGCCTCGTTCGGTGGTTTCTCAGATGCGAGCCTGTCGGCTTCCCAGGCGACTGCCTGGTCGGTCGGACTCAATTGGTGGCTCAACAAGAACGTCCGGGTGCTGACAAGCTTCACTCACACGAAATTCGATGGCGGTGGAACTTTCAATCCGCTGGACATTCGCACGTTCAGCGCGCCGGCAACGGTGACGGCGCAGGATGAAAACGTTTTGTTCACCCGCATTCAGCTCGCTTTCTGAACCAATCACCATTGAACAACAACGAAAGGTAGCAACATGAAATTCCTTCAAAACATCCAGTCCGGCGGTTCCGCTGCCGCGCAGAGCATTCACAAGGCGGCGCACGCACGCACACAGCAGGGCAAGCCGGGCGCACACCGATATGAACGCCGGAAAGTCCGCGAGTATTTGAAGCACGCCGAGTTCTTCGAAGACAACGGTGGCCTTTCCCGCTGATCTGTTTCCGATTCGTTCATGAAATTCTCCGCTCAAAACCAGCCGCTCACGTTGCATGGTCTTTCGACCATGTTGACGATGGCCTGGCATTTGGGCTTCTTCAGCTTCGCCCACCCTGCACTGGGAGGCGATACATCAACCCTCATCCGTTCAGGAGCTCACCGGACCACCGGCAGTTCTTCGAAGAAGAACAAAGAATCCGGTGACGAACGCTCCGAATCGGGCCGCGGCTGACCGTCGCACCCCTTCCAGTCCTTCCCGTCTTCTTCTGCCGCAGTCCGCGGCCGCGCCATGCATTGCGTGGTGAGTTCTTCCTTCGAGCTCACGCAGTCAAATGCAGTTTATCAACATGAAAACAATAAAAACCACCAGACTTGTCCGCAGCATTGTCGCGGGCATCGGCGGTTTTGTCCTGTTCACGCAGAATGTGTCAGCAGCGCCGTTTCTCTACAGCCCGGGCGATCTCGTCCTGGCTTTTCGACAGACCGGCAGCGCGAATGACTACGCGGTGAACATTGGCAAAGCCACCAATTACAACAACCTCCCGTCCGGCACGACCTTCACGGTCACCAACCTCTCCGTCACCCAGCTGAATGCCGCGTTCCCCAGCGTGAACGCCTTGAAGTGGTCTGTCGCGGGAGCGAATCGTCCGCCGCTGGATCCGAACTATCCCATCCAGACACTGTGGATCGCACGGCCTCGACTGGAGCTGAACGTTCAAAGCGTTCCTTGGGCTCGCAAGAGCCAGTTCTCGCAAGGCAATGTCGGCGGCCAGGTGGACGGCGTCGGATACAACGCGGCGCAGGCCAGCAGCAATCTGCCCGGCGGACCGAACAACACGGAAACCGGTGTTGTGATTCCTGTGACTCACAACTTCTCGATCAGCCCGGTCATCGGCGCGAGCGGAAACTACGCCGGACAGTTTCAGGGCGTCGTTGAGAATCTGACGCCCGACGACTTCGACGCTGATTCCGGCAACGTGTCGCGCTCGGATCTCTACGAACTGCTGCCCGGTTCAGGCGATCTTCCGGGGCGTTACCTCGGATACTTCGAGCTGAAGCCAAACGGCACGCTGACCTTCACGGCCGCATCCACGGCGCCGCCTCCGCCCACCATCACCCGCATCGTTCGCGACGGCACCTTGACCACGGTGTACTTCACCACGGTTCCAGGAGCGACCTATCGCCTGCGTTCGACGGAAGCCCTTGGATTCACATCCGCCGTTTCCACGTGGGCTGTGGGCGCTTCCATCACCGGCACAGGCGAAGAGCTGTCTCTCACAGACACGAGTTCCGCAGACGTTCGCTTCTACGCAGTGGACGCTCAATGACCCTGGCCAAATGAACCAATTGAATTCTGAAACTGAAACTGACCGAGACTGAAAACCTTAACTTTGAAAGACCGTTTATGAAGATCAAAAACTTACTCACTCTTGCGGCGGGCACATTGCTTGCCGTCACCGGCGCGCAGGCGCAGGTGGAAATCAATATCTCCGGCGCCGTCGCGTTTCGCGACACCGCCTACGCCGCCATCACGGCGCTGTATGGTCCCTACCTGACCAACGTGAACAATCTGACGGCGCCTCCGTCCTCGTTGAAGACCACTTGGACCGGACGGATTCCGTCTTTGTTTGGCAATCAGCTGGTGACCGTGCGCGCCTTTTACAATGGCGCCGTCGCGGGTGTCCAGGACCTGACCCAGAACCGTAACGTTGCGTTTCTTGCCTCCTCAACTCCGGGCGACACCACCACGGTCAACCTTCAATCCGATCTGGGGTTCTCGTCCGTGTTCCAGCAGGGCACTGAGTTTCAGTCGCCGGTTCTTGAGGACGTGCGCTTCGGTGCCACGCCGATCAACTTCGTGAAAAGTTCTTCTGCCCCCTCAACGCTGACCAACATCACCACGCATCAGCTTCGCACGCTCCAGGCAAACGGCTCGCTTCCGTTGTGGTTCTTCACGGGCAATCCCGACGACACGCAGGAAGTCTTCTGGGTCAATCGCGATCCAACAGCCGGCCAGCGCGTGAATGTGAACCTGGAATCCCTGTTCACCGGAAATCCGATTTCCTACCAGCTGGTGGGAGGAACCTATGTCGTGGATCCGACGGGCCGGACAGCTCCCCAGATCATTGATGCTCTGTCAACCAGCAGCCAGATTGCGATCAGTTATCTGATCTCGCTCGATTCCTACACGCTGAACAATGGTCAGAATGTGCTTAGCTACAATGGCAGCAAGGCATTCAAGGGCACGTTCAGCAATGTGACCAATGACTTCAGCCCGGTGATCAACGGTCAATACAGCCTCTGGGTTTACGAGCATCTACTCAACCGCACCACGGCTTCTGCGAATGTGAAAGCCTTCCGCGACGCACTGATTGCAGCCATCGACGACCAGCTGAAGACCTCTGCCTTTTCCGTTCCGATCAGCAAGCTGAATGTGGAACGCCAGGCCGACGGCGCGCCTGTCGCACCGAAATAATCATCTAATCCAACCGGCGCGGGCAAATCCCGCGCCGGCCTGCGCATCCGCGTGTTGCCACCTGAAATCATGCCTTTGCCCATTCGATCCATACTGCTTGCTGCTGTCACGATGATGACGGCGTTCAGCGATCCGCTTTCTGCCGCGGAAGAACAACCGTCTCCCGGCGCGCGATCGCGGATTGAGCGATTTCAGATCGTCGGCATGCCGCAACTTGATGAAGAAACCGTCAATCGGGTGATGGCAGACGCCACCGGCGAAAATGTCAGCGTCGCCCAACTGCGTCATTCGCTGTCGCGCCTTCAACAGGCATATCGGCATCGCGGCTACACTCAGATTTCTCTTTCACTTCCGCGCCAGGTGAACACCAACGGCGTGGTGACCATTCTCGTTTCCGACGCTTCGGCTTCCGCTCCTCAGACGGGGGCTGACAGCACCATTCCCGAATACGTGACACCGACGTACGATTTCCGCCGGTTCGAAATTCAAGGTGCCGGTGAGATCGATTCCAACGAAGTGGTGCAGGTTCTCGCATCCGCCACCGGCCCCGCCGTGACCCTGCTGCAACTGGAGGCCGCGATGCAACGGTTGCAGGAATTGTATCGAAACAACGGCTTTGTCGGGACCGAAGTCACCTTGCCGCCGCAGCTGCTCACGGACGGAACTGTCGTTCTGAAAATCAATCCGGGACGCTCGCCCGAGTCGCAGCAGACAGGTTCAACCGTGGCTGCGACTCCGCCCGCAACGGTTGCGCCGCGCGCGCGTGAATTCGAAGTCCGTCAGTATCAGGTCGAAGGAAACACATTGCTGAAAGACGAAACGATCGAACAACTGCTCGCGCCGTTCACGGGAACGAACGTCACGCTTCAGCAGATTCAACGCGCTGTGGGTGAACTGCAGCTGGCATATCGCGAACGCGGTTTCGCAACGGTTGGAGTCGGTTTGCCGCAACAGCAGCTTACAAACGCCGTTGTCCGAGTGCGCGTGACCGAAGGCCGTCTTGTCGATGTGCGCGTCACCGGCAACCGACATTTCAGCTCGAACAATGTCGTCAATGCGCTCCCGAGCGTGCGCGACACGGTGGTGTGGCAGGATCAGGTGCTGAACAGCAAAGTCTTTCAGCGCGAACTCGACATCGCGAATCAGAATCGCGACCGGCAGATTTATCCGACACTCACGCCCGGCCCCGATCCCGGCACCAGCGCACTGGAGTTGAAGGTGAAGGACCGATTGCCGCTGCACGGAAGACTGGAAGTGAACAATCAGAACACGCCCGGAACACCGGAATGGCGCGTGAACACTTCCGTTAATTACAACAATCTCTGGCAGAAGGAACATCAGCTCGGACTCTCGTATGGTTTCACGCCGGAAGAGTTCAAAACGGACGGTCTCGTTGCCGATTACTTCTTCAACCGGCCGCTGATCGCAAACTTCGGCGCCTACTACCGTCTTCCGTTCGGAACCCCGGATTCGATTGAGGAACGCATCGCAGGTTCGCAGCAGTTCGGTTATGACGAAGCCACGCGACAGTTCCGACTGCCGCCCGCTGGTGCGCGTCCGGACGTGACCATCTACGCCAGCGCGTCGCAGAGCGACACAGGCATCAAGCTCGGGGAGATGAACACGGTTGCGGACACGCCACTGCTGAAGATTCGTTCCCAGGATTCCGGCCAGAACCTCTCCATCAACGAAAGTTTTGGCGGACGTTTGAACGTGCCGCTCGTTTTAACCGACACGCGGCGATTCAGCTTCTCGGGTGGCTTCGACGTGAAGCGTTACTTCCTGAAAAGTTTCAACACGAACAATTTCCTCATCACGACGACTGTCACCAATGCCCAGGGATCGCAGACCATCGAGAGCTTCGTGTCATCGCCGCAACCCGTTCGCAAGACCGAGCTTGTTTATGTGCCGGTCTCTCTTGGAATCGATTTCTTCGACATCGATCGTCACGGCGGCACGGCGGCGAGTTTTGGATTCAGTTACAACCTGTTTGGCGAGTCCGAGGATTTTCAAAGCGCATCGCATTCGACCAATGCGCACGCGGGTTTCGGCAGGTTCACTTTGAATCTCAGCCGCGAGCAGAAACTGAAGCATGGATGGTCGCTGCTGTTCCGCGCCAGCGGACAGATGGCCACCGGCGCATTGATCAGTAACGAACAGTTTGCGCTCGGCGGGTTGAACAGCGTGCGCGGGTATTATGACGGCGACGATTATGGCGATGCCGGATGGTTTGGTAGTGCAGAGATTCGTTCGCCATACGTGACAGGCCGCGTGCCGATCTGGTCGGGAACGGTTCCGGTCTGGCTGCGCGCAACGGCGTTTGCCGATGTCGGCCAGCGGTTCCTGCTGGATACGACCGCACCACTCGATCGCGAGCGGACACTTTGGGGCGCTGGACTCGGTCTTTCCGCCAACATCAACAATCGCCTCGACGCACGACTTGTCGTCGCATGGCCGTTTGCGGATTCGCCAAACACAAAAGCTTCCGAGCCTCGGGCTTACTTCTCAGTGGGAGGACAATTCTGATGAAACCGTTTTCGCTTCAGAAAATACTGGCAACGATCACGCCGCTGCTGTTTTGCGCTCGCGATGCGGCCGCGAATCCGCAGGGCATGACTGTTCAAAGCGGGTCGGCGACCGCTGTAGCGAACGGGAACCAGTTGAACATCACCGCCTCCCACAACGCTTTTTTGAACTGGCAGTCGTTCAATATTGCCGCCGGCGAAACCACTCAGTTCATTCAGCCCTCGGCATCGTCCATCGTGTGGAATCGTATCAACGACCAGAACCCGTCGCAGATTTATGGAAATCTCGAGGCGAACGGAGTGGTCGTGCTGATGAACTCCTCCGGTTTTTATTTCGGCCCGAACTCGTTCGTCGGCGCGGCGGGTCTGGTTGTGACCACCGCGCCGATCGGGCCGATTGAATCCAGCGCCGGATTGTTCTGGAAGTTCACCGGCGCGCCGCCCTCGGCCAGCATTGTGAATTACGGTCACATTCATGTTGGCCGGGGCGGTTTTGCATTTCTCATCGGCGAGCAGATTCAGAATCGCGGCACGATCGTCGCACCGGAGGGAAACATCGGATTGTTCTCAGGTAAAAGTGTGTTGCTGTCGGAACGTCCGGACGGCCGCGGACTGAGCGCCGAGGTAACACTGCCAAGCGGGGCGGTGGACAACTCAGGCCGTTTGATCGCCGATGCGGGAACGATCGCGCTTCATGCAAAAGTGGTGAACCAGAGCGGCCTGATCCAGGCGAACTCGATCCGCGAAAACAACGGTGTGATCGAGTTGTTCGCGTCAGAAAGCATCCATCTCGGCAACGAATCCAGAATCTCCGCTTCAGGAGATCAGGAAACGCACAGCGATGGCGGACGGATCCTCATCAAATCTGAAGGCATCTACGCGGACGTCCGTGAATCGGTCATTGATGTTTCCGGCGGCGGGCTTGGAGGCGACGGCGGTTTTGTCGAAGTTTCCGCGCCGGTGATGGAGCGGATTCATTCCACCATCGACGGCACCGCACAAAACGGGAGTGTCGGCGGACGATTGTTGATCGACCCGTTGAACATCGTTCTTGCGAACAGTGGAAACGACAGCGCGGGTTCGGGAACGGTGGGTTCCGGAGATGCGCCTGCGAACGGAACGCTGACGCTGGATGTGAATTCCGCGTTCGTCGGTTTCTCCCAGATCATGCTTCAGGCGCTGAACAACATCACGCTGTCATCAGGTGTCACATGGGATCTGGTGAACAGCACAGGAATCGACTCGCCCGGAAGCCTGCTGAAACTGGAGGCGGGGAACAACATCACGATTTCCTCGGGCGCGAGCATTCTTGCCGGTGAAAACTGGTCGGTCACGCTGCAGGCTGGACGCAACTTTGCGCTCGCTGACACTGTAATTTCCGGAACGGGAAACATTCTCTTTTCCGGCAACGGCTCTTTGCAATCGCTGAATGGCAACATCAACCTGCTCGCGGGAAACAACATCACGGTGGGCAGCGGTCATGTGCGAACGATCGCTGGCGGCAACATCACCGCACACGCGGTCGGCGGCAGCATCAACACCGGCACGAAAGCCAATGGCTTTGTGTTTTTGCCGACTGGCTCGGGTTATAATGTCAGCGCCGATCTTGGAGGCATCAGCACTGCCAATGGCGGCGATGTTTCGCTCACTGCGGGATTGGACGTATTGAGCTTTCTGCCGATCGCCGGCGGAGCACAGAGCGATGCAGGAAGCGGTGCGTTCGGAGCGGCGCCGGGAAACGTGACGATCAATGCAGGTCGCGATGTCGCCGGGCATTTTGTCGTTCGCAACGGCACCGGAGTCATCAATGCAGGACGCAACGCCGGACAGGGGGCGCGTCTCCTTGCGTTGAGCCTGGTGGCCGGTGGTTGGACGGTGAATGCTGTCGAGGACATTCTGCTGCAGGAAGTCCGAAATCCGAACGGCGTTTTCAACAATCTCGGCTCAAGCTCTTCCGCAAACCGGCATCGCTTCGACTATTCTCCCACCGCTTACACTATTTTGAACGGTGGCAACTCGGTTCAGTTGCGCGGCACGGGATTGCCGCGTTACCTCGACGTCTTCTCGCAGGGCATGCCTGCCATTTATCCCGGGACATTGGAAATTACCGCGGGGGCTGGCGGCGTGGTGCTGGGCAACGACGTGATCCTGTTTCCGTCACCGGTGGGGAATCTGAAAATCACGACGACCGATGGCGGTTCGCTGGTCGGCACCAAGCTGGGCGATCTCACGCAATTCATCGTTTCAAACTCAAGCAAGACGCAGTATCGCGCCTTTGGCGATTTCGGAATCGCGGATCGTTCCGGCGGGTTGATGCATTTGGATGATCCCGAACCGGTGACACTGGACATTGCGGGCGACATGAACGGCATCGTTCTGGCCGTTCCGAAAAAAGCGGAGATCACGGTCGGCGGCAACATGATCAACAGCCGGTTCGACGGACAGAACCTGCATGCGAATGATGTGAGCTACATTCATGTCGCGGGCGACGTGATCAATCGGAACGAGTTCACCAGCGTGCCGAGTCCCAGGCCGAACTTCTCGCTGTTCGATCCGGTGTTGAACCTGGTTTACCCGCCGCTCGCGGGCGGTGCGGCTGGAGTTGAGAATCTGTTTTCCTACAACGAAACCACCGGCTTGCTTACGTTTCAGGGACGCATGACCGGAGAACAGCTGCAGGCGCTGCTTAATCTGAGGGTGCGGACGTTCGACTCGTTCGGCGTGCCGATCCTGGATGCCAACGGCGAACCGGTGACGGCTCCCGCGCAGTTCGTCAGTGCGTCGGTGTTGCAGCAGCTTTATGCGGACAGCCAGGATGTGCCGCTCAATCCGGACACGGGCTACCGCATCGGCGGCGGCGGCACGTTCAACTTCACAGCTCACAACATGGACCTCGGCGCCACGGTCGGCATCGTGTCGCAGGGACCGCGCGCCAATTCCGCCCTGGCTACTCTTTTCACGTCCGGCGCGGACATCAACGTATTGTTGGGCGGAGATCTCGACATGTTTTCCACGAAGATTGCGTCACTGAACGGCGGGGGCATCACGATCTTTGCGGACGGCGAGATCAGCGCCGGATCGCGGGACTTTGATGCCGGGGGGCAGGCGGCACGCGGCATTTTCACCGTGGATGAAAGCGATGTGACCGTTGTCGCGCGCGGCAACATCAATGTGAACGGCTCGCGCATCGCCGCTTACGACGGTGGAAACGTGACCGTGCGTTCGTTGACTGGAAATGTCGATGCCGGAAACGGTGCCGGCGGCGCCGCAACGGTGGAGAAGATTTACGTCGATCCGATTACCCGGGAAATTCGATCCTACTCACCGACCATTCCCGGAAGCGGCATTCTGGCGACCACATTCCCGCCGCCGCTCGATCCGTCATTTCCACGCTCGGTCAATCCTGTCGGCGACATCCTCGTCGAAACGCCGCAGGGCAGCATCATCGCAAGTGCGGGCGGCGTGGTGCAGATTCCGTTGAACGGTGTGAACAGCAGCGCCGGCACGGTGACACTGCGGGCTGGCACGAAGGATTCCGCGGGGAATGTCATTTACCAAGGCGACATCGACGCCAGTGGATCGGGTGTCATCGGCAGCAACGTGAAACTCGAGGCGAGCGGGAATATCAAAGGCCTCGTGTTTGCCCGCGACAATCTCAACATCACAGCAGATCAGAGCGTCACAGTGACGGCGCTTGCGGTCGGCAACGCCAGTGTCAGCGCAGGCGAAACGATTTCCGGCACAATCATCGGCGTTGGCAGCGTGAGCGCGAGTGGCGCGAGCGTGGAAGCATCGTTGCTTTCGCAGAATATTTCGGCCAGCGGCGATGTCAGCTCCTCGAAGATGGGTTTTGATCAGGCCAACGCGGCGGGTTCCACCAGTCAGAGTCTTCAGAACGAAGATCAGGCCAAGGTGGCCAGTGCCAAATCGACGGACGACGAAGAGTCGGCTGCTAAGAAAAAGGCCGGACCGCGACTCGCGAAAACCACGGGCCGGGTCACTGTGATCCTTCCCACGAAAACCAATTAACCCCAAATGACAACACCTCTTATCACACCCATGTTCGCTTCCGGTGCGCTTCAGTTCGCATTCGAGAAGGCCACCCTGGAAGGCAAGATCACGATCGGCGCACTGATCATCGTCTCGCTGTTCAGCTGGTCGGTCATCATCACCAAGATCATCCAGCTCGTGAAAGCGAGTCGTGCGGCGAAGAAGTTCTTTGCGGCTTATCACGAGACGCGCGAGCCGCTCGATCTCCATCGCAAGCAGGCCAATTTCGATGGCGCGCCTGCTTACGAATTATACGCGGCGGGCGTCGAGGAGCTGCAGTTCCAGATCACGAAGCATCCGGTCGTGGTGAAGGGAGAATCGAAGATCACGCAAGCAAGTTTTGATTCAGTTCGCGTGGCGCTGGAAGAGGCGGCCATGCGCGAATCGTTGTCGTTGGAAAAAGGAATGATCGTTCTCTCCACCGCAGTGGCAGGCGGCCCGTTCATCGGACTGCTCGGAACGGTCTGGGGCGTCATGGAAACGTTTTCAGGAATTGCCCGTGCGAATTCAGCGAGTCTGACCGCGATGGCGCCCGGTGTGGCAGGTGCGTTGATTGCCACGGTCATCGGCCTGCTCGTTGCGATTCCCGCAATGTTCGCCTACAACTTCATGGTTACGAAAATCCGGGCGATCACCCAGGAACTCGACGCGTTCGCCATCCGGTTCGCGACGCAGATCGAACACAGCTACGTCGATGCCCGTCCGCTTGGGGAGGAAATCTCCGAGGCGGTGAATCGCGCGATCCGGAAGGATGGTTTTGACGCTCCCGCGCTTCAGGCATCCAACATATGAGGAAGTGCTCGAAACATGTTCATTCATCGCTGACGGAGCTGAACATCACTCCGTTGCTCGATCTCGCCTTCGTGCTGCTGGTGATCTTCATCATCACCACGACGCCGATCGTGAATGATCTGGATCTGAATCTTCCCAAGGCGTCGAAGAAGCAGAAGGATTCTCCGCCAAAGGCCAACTACGTTACCGTGGACGGCGCCGGCGTGGTGTATCTCAACAAGCAGGAGGTCAGCATGGAACAGTTGTTGAACGAACTGATCCGGTTGCGCACGGACGATCCCGATCTGAGCGTCATCGTGCGCGGTGACAGCAAGACGAAGTATCGGAAAATTCTCGCGGTGATGGATGCGTTGCAACAGGCGAACGTGGTGAAAGTCGATCTCGCCACGGAACCGGACGGGAGGAACTGACCATGCGCCCACGCAAACAGGAGAAACGCACCTCGCGCCTCAGCGTTGTCATATCGCTGGTGTTCCACGCGGTTTTGATCGCTGGCCTGTTCTTTCTGGCCGCGCGCGAAGGAATGCTGGGCAAGGAGTTGAAGAAGATTGCGGTGACGATGGTGCCCAAAGAGAAGCCGCCCGAGAAACCGAAGGAAAAACCGCCGGAACCCAAACCCGAAGTGGAACAACCGAAGGAAGAGCCGGCGAAAATTCCGGTGGCGCAGCCGGAGATCACGCGAAACGCTCCGACACCCGCCCCGGCTGCAACCGTTGCCGCGCCACCCGCTGTCGCACCACCGGCGAATGCCATTCCGGCATTTGACTTCGAAGGCGGCAAAGCAGTTGAGAGCAGTTCAGATCCCAACGTTCTCTACAAGGGTTACATGGAATACACGCTGCGTTCTCGATGGAACCGGCCGGTGGATCTTGACGACGCGAATTTCGTGGCCGAAGCGGAAGTATCTGTTGATGCCAGCGGCCGGCTGCTTGGCAGCGTTTGGAAACGCGGATCGGGAAACGTCGCGTGGGACAATTCCGTGAAGAAAGTGCTTTCTGAAACAGCCAGCATCGGAAGACCGCCGCCCAAGGGGTTTCCGGAGAAGGTCCTGGTCCGTTTTGATGTGCTGGCGGCAACCGAGGTGGGAATCGAATGAAAAAGCGCAGACCTTTCCGAAAAGTGCAGCGTGAGGGACACGGCTCGTTGAACGAGCTGAACATCACGCCGCTGCTCGACCTTGTCTTCGTGCTGCTGGTGATTTTCATCATCACCACACCGCAGCTGACCAACAGCCTGGAGATCAATCTGCCATCGGGAAAAATTCCGCCCGCCGATCCGAACCAGCCAAAGCCGAAGATCAATCGCATCCTGGTGGACGATCATGGAAACATTTTTCTGAATCGCGAACCGTTCACAGTGACCGAGCTGAAGGCGAAACTGGAGCGAATGAAACAATCCGATCCGGAGCTGGGCGTGGTGGTGGAGGGTTCCGAAGAGGTCGATTATCAGAACGTGGTGAACGTGCTTGATGTCCTTCAGCAGCTCGGGATTGAAAAGGTTGGATTGGCCACGGAAGCGGCGGGTGGATAGATCATCTCAACGAGTTTCGTAACCGGAGGTAACGAAGCGGACCGTGGGAAAAAGGGGGGGAATGCCTCCTCTCCCCGGCCCTCTCCTCCTTCCTTCGTCAGGAGGCGAGGGGGGCAAAAATTTCGGGACGATCGGTTGTTCTCCAGATTTTGGCGGGTCTGTTCTGATGGAAAAGGCACCGGAATGTTGCGCGGCGTGAGTGCATCTGACAGCGTCAGGCAGGTTCAGATGTATGAGCAAACAGCTGCCGCGCGTCGCCCTCCTCATTGAAAGTTCCCGGAACTACGGTCGTGGCATTCTACACGGAATTGCCAGATACGTGCACACGAACGGACCATGGTCGTGCTTCACACAGGAACGGGAACTTCAGAGCGGCATTCCTGACTGGCTGAAAACCTGGGAAGGCGACGGCATCATTGCGCGCATCGAGAATCAGCGAACGGCTCGCGCGCTTTTGAAGCTCGGTTTTCCCGTGGTCGATGTGCTCGGCAACGCGCGCTTTGACGGAATTCCCTTTTTCGACACCGACGCCAAGGCCGTGGCGCGAATCGCGGGCGATTTCTTTCTCCGCGCCGGCTTCAATCACTTTGCCTATTGCGGCTACAGGGGCATTGCGTTTTCAGACCGGCGTGAATCGGCTTTTCAGGAATACATCGCGTCGCACGGTTTCAAAGTCGCCGTGTTTTCGCCGCCCACCCAGCTGAAAGGTCGCGGTCACATTCAGGCCATTGAACAAAGCGGTTTGTGGGCGGAAGCAGCGATTGCTGCATGGCTCCGGCGCCAGCCGCGTCCGCTGGCGTTGTTCGCGTGCAACGACATTCGCGCGCAGCAGGTGCTCAATGCCTGTCGCGAACACGGGATCCGGGTTCCCGAAGAGGTGGCGGTGATTGGCGTGGACAACGACGACGTGCTTTGCAGCCTGTGCGAACCGCAGTTGAGCAGCATTGAACCCGACACGGAACAGATCGGTTACGAAGCCGCGGCTCTGTTGGACCAGATGATGCGGGGAAAGAAGGTCGCGACAAAGAACGTGCTGATTCCGCCAATCCGGATCGTGGAACGAACTTCAACCGACGTGGTGGCCATAGAGGATTCAATCACAGTGAACGCCGTGCGCTTCATTCGCGATCACGTTCATGAAGGCATTGCGGTGAAGGATGTGATGGCGCACGTCAATCGTTCGCGAACCGATCTGGAACAACGTTTTCGAAAGTGGCTCAAGACGAGCGTGCGGACGGAGATATTGCGACGACGGCTCGATCGCGTCTGCTCGCTGCTGCAGCAGACGAATTTGAACCTGGATGAAATCGCCCGGCGTTCCGGTTTTTCCACGGCGGCGCATCTCTGCCGGTTGTTTCAGTCCCGGTTCAAACAGTCTCCAACCCGCTTTCGGCTGTCGCGTAAAATCAGACAATAGAATTGGCAAGACTGCCAATTGATGGCCTCAATGCTTTCCACGCATTGTAGCGTTCCTGGCCGGGCATCTGTTCCAATGAGCCGCGTCCGGCAATGGTTGCATCCAAAGCGCCACCAACTTCAGGAGACGATTTGAACGTGATGAGAGAGAAGTTTTGCGAACCCAAGTCCAGTTTGAATTCACGCGACGATGCAGAGGTTCAATCCAGTCATTTGAAATCATCGCAACAACCCGTGCAGGTGCGTGTCGGTGAAATCACATTGCCGACCTATCTGCCCGGGCCGCCGGACAAGAATCCGATGTTCCTGGAGAAACGTGTTTATCAGGGCAGCAACGGAAAGCTCTATCCGATTCCTTTTACCGATCGCGTGGCGGAAAAGCCGGTGGAACGCAACTGGAAGGCGATCTGGATTGAGAACGAATTTCTCTGCGCGCTCGTGCTGCCGGAGATCGGCGGACGCATCCACTCGCTTCGCGACAAGACCAACGGTTACGACACGCTTTACACTCAGCCGGTGATCAAGCCCGCGCTGGTCGGTCTCGCCGGTCCGTGGATTTCCGGCGGCATCGAATTCAACTGGCCGCAGCATCACCGTCCGGCGACGTTCATGCCAGTTGATTTCGAGATTGAGGAACATTCTGACGGCTCGAAAACCATCTGGTGCAGCGATCACGATCCGCTCGCGCGGATGAAAGGCATGCACGGCGTCTGCCTGCATCCAGACCGGGCGTATCTCGAATTGAAAGTGCGTGCCTACAATCGCACGCCGTTCACTCAGACGTTTCTCTGGTGGGCGAACGTGGCCACGCAGGTTCATGAGGCGTATCAGAGTTTTTTTCCGCCGGACGTTTATTACGTCGCCGATCACGCGCGCCGTTCCACGAGCGAGTTTCCGCTCTGCAAAAGCCACTACTACGGCGTGAACTACGGCGCTCGCGCCCGTACCGGCGTCCCAAAAAACGAAGTGCCTGCGCAATACATCCCGCCGCATTGCAACGAATTCGCAATCCGCAATCCGCAATCCGAAATTCCTCATTACGCTCCCAACGACCTTTCGTTCTACGCCAACATTCCCGTGCCGACCTCCTACATGTGCATGGGCAGCCGGTATGATTTCTTTGGCGGCTACGATTTCAAGGCGCAGGCCGGCATTGTCCACTTCGCGAACCACCACATCTCGCCCGGCAAGAAGCAGTGGACGTGGGGTAATCATGAATTCGGTTATGCCTGGGATCGCAACCTCACGGACGCCAATGCCGACGGCGAATACCCGCCGTACGTGGAAATCATGGCGGGCGTGTACACCGACAATCAGCCTGACTTCAGTTTCCTTCAGCCGGGTGAAACCAAAACGTGGAGCCAATACTGGTATCC
This sequence comes from uncultured Verrucomicrobia subdivision 3 bacterium, assembly GCA_937890005.1. Classification (GTDB taxonomy): domain Bacteria; phylum Verrucomicrobiota; class Verrucomicrobiia; order Limisphaerales; family DASXHY01; genus DASXHY01. Next base: position 31,198 of record CALBZA010000067.1, read on the forward strand.
CATTCAGAAAATCGGTCCCGCGCAGATGGCGAATCTCGACGCTGCCATCAGCCTGAACGTTCAAAATCGAACTGTTCGAATCGGCGTGGCAGTGACTGGCCCGAGACCGAAGTGCGTGGTGACGTTGAGCGCGCGTGGAAAAGTCGTCGCAACGTTCAAGCGCGATCTCGCGCCGTCGAAACCTTTGGTGGAGGAAATTCCGATCCGACGCGGCCTTCTTGAAACCGATCTGCGGATTGAACTTCATGATTCGTCCGGGGTGGAGTTGATTTCCTACCAGCCCGAACCGCGTGAACACCGCGAAGTGCCGTCACCTGCAACCGAGCCACCCGCACCCGAGGATATTTCGAGCAACGACGAACTGTTCATCACCGGCCTGCATCTCGATCAATATCGTCATGCAACCCGCTGTTCGAGCGCGTACTGGCGCGAGGCATTGCGGCGCGATCCGTTGGATTCGCGTTGCAACAACGGACTCGGTCTTTGGCATCTGCGCAGGGGAGAATTTGCCGAAGCGGAAAAGCATTTCCGAAACGCGATTCAGCGGCTCACGCGTCGCAACTGCAATCCCGCGGACGGTGAACCGCTTTACAATCTCGGGCTTTGCCTGCGGTTTCGGGGACGCGACGAGGAAGCGTATGCGGCATTTTACAAAGCGGTCTGGAACCAGGCATGGATGTCGGCCGGATATCACGCGCTTGCGGAAATCGACTGCACGCGCGGTGCATGGAAAACCGCGCTGGAACATCTCGATCAATCGCTGCGTTTCAACACGGACAACATCCGGGCGCGCAATCTCAAGGTGCTCGTGTTGCGAAAGCTCAATTGCGATGCCGAAGCGAAGACGCTGCTTCAAAGCACGCTGGCGATGGATCCGCTCGACTGGTGGGCGCGCCATCTGAATAGCGAAACGTTGAAGTGCGATTTGCAGATCGGCCTGGATATCGCGCATGACTTCGCACGGGCGGGATTTTTCGTGGAAGCAATTGAACTGCTGGAAAACAGTGTGCAGCAGTATGCGAAGAACGCTTCAGTCGCGGGCGCGCTCCTCAATCAGAGTTGGGGCGCATTACCGCTCGCGCATTACACGCTCGGCTGGCTGCATCATCGCCGTGGCGATTCCAAAGCGGCATTACGATCCTTCCGCCGCGCCGCGCAATTGCCTTCCGACTACTGTTTCCCGGCGCGTCTGGAGGAGATCGGGATTCTGCAATTCGCCATGCAGCTGAATCCGCGAGACGGACTGGCGCCGTATTATCTGGGCAATCTGTTTTACGACCGGCGTCGTCATGAAGAAGCAATCGTTCTGTGGGAACGCAGCGTTCGATTGAATCCAAGTTTCTCCGTCGCCTGGCGCAATCTTGGACTGGGTTATTTCAACATCCGCAAACAGCCGTCCAAGGCACGCGCCGCATACGAACGCGCTTTCCAGGCGAATCCATCCGACGCGCGATTGCTGTACGAACGCGATCAGCTTTGGAAACGGCTCGGCGTGAAACCGGAAATGCGCCTGAGAGAACTGGAGAAACATCAAGATCTCGTTCAGCGGCGCGACGATCTCAGCATCGAACTGTGCGCGCTGTACAATCAAACCGGCCAGCATGTGAAAGCGATGCAGCTTGTGAGCAGCCGTGTGTTTCAACCGTGGGAAGGGGGCGAGGGCGGGCCGCTTGGACAACACGTCCGATCGCATCTCGCGCTCGGTCGCGCAGCTTTGGCAGAAAATGATTATCAAAATGCCCGAGTACGTTTCGAACAGGCAATGACCTCGCCGCGCAATCTCGGCGAAGCGAAGCATCTGCTCGCAAACCAGAGCGACATTCATTACTGGCTGGGTTGCGCGCTGTGGGCGCTTGGCGAAAGGCGGGAAGCGCGTCAGCATTGGATGGCCGCCGCCACATTCAAGGGCGACTTCCAGGAAATGAGCGTGCGCGCCTTCAGCGAAATGACTTATTACTCGGCGCTTTCGTGGCAGCGTTTGCAACGGACGAACAAGGCAAAACAACTTTTCAGGGAACTGCTGGAATACGCGCGTGCCCTGGAAAAGAAACCGGCGAAGATCGATTACTTTGCGACGTCGTTGCCGACGATGTTGTTGTTTGAAGATGATCTTCAATTCCGCCAGACGACCACCGCATTGTTCCTTCAGGCGCAGGCGCATCTCGGACTGGGCGATCGGACTCGCGCGAAGTCGCTGCTTCAAACGGTGCTGAAACGCGATCCGAATCACGCGCTGGCATGTGATCTCTGGACCGAATTCACGACAAAGCCAGTCGCAGTGAAAAAGCAGTAACTGACTATGATTACACCAACGCAATCGGAATCTTCGACGCTTCGGGCTGACTATCATCGCGGTTACGTCTGGATGATCTCCGCCGTGGCGGCGATGGGCGGGCTGTTGTTCGGCTGGGACTGGGTGGTGATCGGCGGAGCGAAGCCGTTTTTCGAACGCTACTTCAATCTGACGAGCGAAGCGCAGATCGGCTGGGTGAACAGTTGTGCGCTGCTTGGATGTCTGGTTGGCGCGATCACGGCTGGTGCGTTGAGCGATCGTTTCGGGCGCAAGCGGCTCCTTCTGCTCGCGGCGCTATTGTTTGCGGTGACGTCCCTCGGCAACGCGCTGGCGAACACGTTCAACGTATTCGTTTTCTGGCGCATCCTCGGCGGCGTGGCCATTGGATTGGCTTCGAACCTTTCGCCGATGTACATCGCGGAGGTCGCGCCGGCGCAGGTTCGTGGCAAACTGGTTTCAATCAATCAGCTCACCATCGTCATCGGCATTCTGCTCGCGCAATACATCAACTGGTTCCTCGTGCGAAACCTGCCGGAGGGTGCGAGCGATGAGTTCATTCGCAGCTCATGGTTTGGACAGCAGGGATGGCGCTGGATGTTCGGCCTGACGGCGGTTCCGTCCGTGCTCTTTCTGCTGGGAATGTTGTTCGTCCCGGAAAGTCCGCGGTGGCTTGCAAAGAATGGCAATGGCGAACGTGCCCGCGGCATTCTCGAGCAAATCGGCGGCAGGGAATACGCATCGGCGGCGGCGAATGAAATCCGTTCCTCGCTTGCAAACGAACAGGTGCAAAAGGTGCGCTTTTCCGAACTGCTCCAGCCGCGAATGCGCAAGGTGTTGCTGCTCGGTGTCGTGCTGGCCGTGTTCCAGCAATGGTGCGGCATCAACGTCATTTTCAATTATGCCGAGGAGATTTTCCGCGCGGCCGGTTACGACATTTCGACTGTTCTCAAGAACATCGCGTGGACCGGGTCGGTCAATCTGGCGTTCACATTTGTGGCGCTGGGCGTGGTGGACAAGGGCGGGCGACGTCCATTGATGCTGCTCGGTTCGGCCGGACTTGCGGTCATCTACATCGTGATGGGCTTCTGTTATCACGAAGGCGTCAAGGGACTGCCGATGCTGCTGCTCGTGCTGGCGGCGATCGGTTGCTATGCGATGTCGCTCGCGCCGGTGACATGGGTGGTGATCTCGGAAATTTTTCCGAATCGCATTCGCGGTGCGGCGATGGCTGTTGCGGTGACGGCGCTTTGGATCGCCTGTTTCATTCTGACCTACACATTCCCGATTCTGAACGCGAAGCTCGGTTCTGCCGGCACGTTCTGGCTTTACGCCGCGATCTGCATCGCAGGCTTTTTCTTCATCAAGTTCAAGCTGCCTGAGACGAAGGGGAAGACCTTGGAACAGATTGAGAAGGAATTGGTGGATTAAACTTTGCCGGCGTTGCCGCGGGACGGCTTAGGTGAAGAGCTGCGGCAGTTCCTCAATTTTCCGAGAGCGTTTTTAGGGGAAACTGTCTAGGCGGACGTTTTCCTTCCTTCCGCCTCGTTACCTCGGCGGCTACGAAATTCTCAAAATGCTCCGTCGGGCGAATTCTGAAAGCCTTCGTCGGAAGACAAGCACCTCGTCACTCATCGTCAGCAGAGACGCAAGTGATTGCGGGAAAGTATCTTTACTTGCAGTCGCTTGGGATGGGCCTGTAAGGTTTGGTCGTTAAGCTTGAATAATTCAGCGCGTGCGAATGCCTTACGTCTTGCGAAAGAGCCATCTGACCGGTCAGAGTAATTTCGCTGGGGTCTCGCCTCAAAGACTTGAGAGGGACGTTCGCGCCGGAGTTTGGATGATAGGCCATGCACTGTTCCATTCGAGAATGCCGAGTGAGCGCCGAAATTGCAGCAGGGTATCGGGCCTGGAAAGGGCGAGTCGAAAAAATTTAAGGGTGCAAATGTAGCGACGATAACCGCTTGGTCCCAGCAAGCGTTACCATGGAAACAGTGCTTATAATCGATGATGAGGCTTCTCAGCGCACACTGATGGAGACGGTTCTTCGCCGGGCTGGGTTCAGAACGATTCAATCTTCAGATGGGGAAAACGGGGTTTCACTCGCGGAAAACGAACGTCCCGACCTGATCATCACCGACATCAACATGCCCGGAACCGACGGGTTCGATGTTGTCCGCCGATTGCAGTCTCATTCTGCCACAGCATCGATACCGATCATCCTGATGACTGGAATTCCGGAGCAGAACGGACTTCGGCGAAGCATGGAGCAGGGGGCAGACGATTACCTCACGAAACCCTTCGACAACGTCACGCTCATCAATGCGGTTCAGACACGGCTGGCACGAAAGAAAGCTGCGGAACAAAGCCTGCGCCAGGTGCAGTCGCGGCTTCTCGAGATTATTTCTGCGACGCCCAATTTCATCGCCATCGCCGAATCGCCTGCCGGGCGGATCACCCATTTGAACCCTTCGGCGCGGCAGCTTCTTGAACTCGAATCCCATGAAGCGACCGACTCAATTCAGTTGAGCGGGTGCTTTGCTTTTTGCGGATTAAATCCATTTGCCGACAACGTCTGGAACAGCGTTCTGGCGAATGGCGGATGGACTGGCGAAGCGCAGCTGCTGTCCCGGACCGGAAGAAGGATTCCGGTGGAGTTGCAGATTCTGGCGCACAAGGACGATTCGGAATCGTGGATTTCCGTGCTCGCCCGGGATCTTACCGAGAGCATTCAGCTTCGGGACGCGCAGAAGATGGAGGCGATCGGTCGCCTCGCTGCCGGAATCGCCCACGAAATCAATACCCCGACGCAATACATCAGCGACAACCTCCGGTTCGTGCAGGACGGGTTCAAGTCGGTCCGGGAAGTGTTTGAAAACTATGCGGAGTTGTTGCGGGCGGTGGAGGAGAATCGGGTGACGCCCGAGTTGATTGCCAAAAATCAGGAAGCGCGGAAAACGAGCGACGTCGGTTATCTTCTGGAACAGGTTCCGGCCGCCCTGGCGGAATCGATGGAAGGAACGTTGCGCATCAGCCGGATCGTTCGTGCGATGAAGGAATTTTCGCATCCGGGAGGAGTCGAGAAGGCCCCGGCCGATCTCAACCGCGCCATCGAAAGCACAGTCGCAGTGGCGCGAAACGAATGGAAGTATGTCGCGGATCTCGACCTGAATCTCGACAGCCAGCTTCCGTCGGTCATGTGCCTGATCGGTGAAATCAACCAGGCCGTTTTAAATTTGATCGTCAACGCAGCTCATGCCATTGGCGATGCCTTGAAGACCCGTCCGGGCCACGGCAAGGGAAGGATCACGATTTCGACCCGAAAGATGGGATCGGAGGTTGAGATCCGGGTGGCTGATACAGGGTCTGGAATTCCTGAGAACATCCAGTCGCGGATCTTCGAACCGTTCTTCACGACGAAGGAAGTCGGGAGAGGAACCGGACAAGGTCTTGCGATGGTTTATACCACAATCGTGCGGCGTCACGATGGAAGCGTCCGTTTCGAAACGGAACCGGGCAAAGGAACAACATTCGTGCTTCGACTGCCGATTGTTGCGCCAGCAAAGAGTCCAACTGATGAATCCCCATTGATGCATGAAGAAAAGAATCAGTCGGCGCGATAAAGGGTGGGTGGCGGTGCTCGCCGGCGCGATTACGGTGGCCGTCAGCATGCCTTCCCTTCAGGCGCAACCCACAGCGTTGACGCCTGCAGCAGGCGCGATCGACGACTCCGGGGAGCCGGATTACAAAAAACTCGGGATCAACGAACTGCTGGACCTTGAAATCACGACGGTGTCGCGAACCGTTCAGCGATTGTCGCGATCGCCTTCTGCCGTGCAGGTCGTCTCCGGTTTGGACGTGCAGCGTTCGGGTGCGCGAACCCTGGTCGATGCGCTCCGACTGGCTCCGAATGTTCAGGTTCAGCAGGTCAACTCCGCGGCCTGGGTCGCCAGTACGCGCGGCTTCAATGCCGTCTTTGCGAACAAGCTGCTCGTAATGATCGATGGCCGCAGCGTTTACACGCCCTTGCACGCGGGAGTGTTCTGGGACGCTCAGAATATTCTGCTGGAAGACCTGGAACGGATCGAAATTGTCAGTGGTCCCGGAGGAAGTCTTTGGGGCGCCAATGCGGTCAATGGCGTCATCAATATCATCACCAAGGACGCCCGCGAAACTCAGGGCACTTATGTTTCGGCTGGAGCGGGATCCTTTCTGCGCGACTTTGCAGCGATCCGTTATGGAGGCGGCAATGGAAGCAATGTCTTCTATCGCGTCTATGCCCAGCATTTCGATCACAACGATATCCGCACCGCTGCCGGAGCGCGCGGCACGGATCAGTGGAACCTTACCCAGGGCGGTTTTCGGATGGATTACCTTCCGTTCGAAGGCAGCACATTCACGCTCCAGGGCGATCTCTACGGCGGGGAATATCAGACTCGTCAGGCCACGAACTCGACGTTGGACGGGCAGAATATTCTTGGGCGCTGGACACGCACGCTTTCGGATGAATCGGAGTTCATCCTGCAGGCTTACGTGGATCGTACCTGGCGGCGGGACATCAACAGCGCGTTGTCGGACCAACTGACGACATACGACATCGACTTCCAACATCGTTTTCCGTTGCCGCTGCGGCAGTCGGTGTTGTGGGGACTCGGCTATCGATTGATGGACGACGAAACCGCAACCACCACACCGCTGGCCGGATTTGTGCCGGCGAACCGTCGGATGCATCTCTTCAGCGGATTCATTCAGGATGAAATCACGGTGATCGAAGACCGGCTGACGTTTACCGCGGGAACAAAAATCGAGCACAACGAGTTCACAGAGTTTGAAATTCAGCCGAGTGTTCGCATCGCATGGACGCCGACCGAAAAGCAAACCGTCTGGGGCGCGTTGTCGCGCGCGGTGCGATCGCCGAGCCGGATCGATGTCGATTACCACATTCCAAAAACACCGCCGTATGCGGTTGCCGGCGGCCCCGATTTCAAATCCGAGGAACTTCTTGCCTGGGAACTCGGATATCGTCTCCAGCCCGCGGTCAATGTTTCCCTCTCGGTCGCCGCGTTCTATCACAGTTACGACAACATCTTCACCGTGGAGCTTGCGAATCCACCCGACCCGCTGCCCTACACGGCGCAGAACGGCATCGAAGGCCAGTCCTGGGGATTGGAATTCTCCGGCACATGGCAGCCGCTGGACAGATGGCGGCTGCGCGGCGGTTATACGTATTTCCACAAGGATCTCTGGCTCAAGCCGGGGCACACCTACACAGATGTCGGCATCGCCGCGCTCGGCAACGATCCGGAACATCAGATCGTGATTCAGTCGATTCTCGATCTTCCGGCCCACTTTCAATTCGATCTGGTTGGGCGCTACGTTGGCTCTCTCCCGGCGCCGCATGTCGATCGTTATTTCACATTCGATGCCCGGCTGGCGTGGCGATATCGCAATCTCGAGATTGCATTGTCCGGACAGAATCTTGCCGAGAAGGATCACATTGAGTTCGGGAGCGGCTCCCCAATCCCGCGCAGTGTTTTCGGGAGTGTGACGTGCCGGTTTTGAACCAGAAAACGGAATCGATTTGAAGCCGACCTTCAAACAGGTTTTTGCAGCGAGGAAGCGCGGTTTGGCTGGCGCGGTCATGATGCTTCTTGCATGCGTGCTCCTGTTTCCGCCGGTCGCCGCCGCGCAGACAACGGTCAGCCGCGAGTATCCGATCAAGGGCGCGTTCCTTTTCAATTTCGCGCAGTTCGTGGAATGGCCGACCAATACCAACAGCAATGCGCCATTCGTCATCGGTGTCCTCGGTGCCGATCCTTTCGGCGAAACTCTGGACAAGATCGTAAAGAACGAGTCGATCGGCTCCCGTCCGATCGCGGTCAAACGGTCCCGAAACATCAACGACCTCAAGCAATGCCAGATTCTGTTCGTCAGCCGCTCGGAGGCAGACCGCATGAAGGAGGTTCTCGCCGCAGTGGAATCGCTTCCCATCCTGACGGTGAGTGAAACGGACGGCTTCTGCCGGATGGGAGGAATGATCAATTTCTACAAGGAAACGTCGAAGGTGCGTTTTGAAATCAACAATCGCGCGGCGGAACGGCATGGATTGAAGATCAGCTCCGAACTGATTCGAATTGGAAAAATGGTGGAAGATGACCGGTAAAGTGGATGAAGTGAACGGATCCCGCAGCGTTCCGTTCAGAAGAAAGCTTCTGCTCCTCATATTGAGCACCTGCTCGACGGCGCTGTTATGCGCCTGCGTGATTCTCGCGGTGTATCAGATGTGGGAATCGCGCAACACGATGGTTCGGGACATGACGATCCTCGCGGATGTCCTCGCCAGAAACGTTCGCGCGGCCCTCACGTTCCACGACGACGAAGCCGCACAGAGGACGCTTTCAGCACTGGAAACAGAACCGAGCATCATTGCCGCGGATCTTTATGATGACGCTGGAAGCCTCTTCGCGAACTACAGTCCGACAAATCACACGGTGCGGTTGAGGTCGATGCCGGAAGTGGACGGCCACTGGTTCGCGCAAGGCAGGCTGCACATCGTTCGTCCTGTGGTGCTCAACGAGAAACGCATAGGCACCATATACATTCAGTCTGATCTTCGCGGCGCGCGTCAGCGGCTCATGTTTTTTGGGGGCATTGCAATCGTCGTCGTTCTCTTCTCCTGCTTCGCGGCAATGGTTGTTGCCGGTCGTCTGCAAAAGGCGGTTTCGGGGCCGATCCTCGACCTGGCCGAAACCGCTCGAAAGATTGCCGGCCGAAAGGATTATTCCATTCGCGTCCGTGAAGATGGCCCGACCGAAGTGAGGTTTCTCACCGGCTCGTTCAATCAGCTGTTGAACAGCATTGAGGAGCGCGACGTGGCGTTGCGAAAAACAAACGCGGCACTGCAGCAGGAGGTCGTTGAACGTCGAAGTGCCGAGGATCGGGTGACGGCACAACTCGCGCGGCTGGAATTGCTGCATCGAATCACTCGCGCGATTGGCGAGCGCCAGGATCTTCCGAGCATTTTCCAGGTGGTGATTCGCACGATCGAGGACCAGCTTCCGCTGGATTTCTGCTGCATTGCGCGCTACGAGCCGACGGAGAACTGCATCGTCGTCAGCGGTGTTGGCGTTCGAAGCGAAAGCACCGCAATGGAACTGGCGATGACCGAGCGATCGCGCGTGGAGATCGACGAGAACGGCCTTTCGCAATGCGTGCAGGGGCGGCTGGTTTACGAGCCTGACATCAAGGATTCCCAATTTCCCTTTCCGCACCGTCTTTCGCAGGGCGGATTGCGATCGCTCGTGGTGGCGCCACTGCTTGTCGAAAGCCATGTGTTCGGAGTGATGGTTGCGGCGCGTCGCCAGCGCAATGCCTTTTCAAGCGGTGAATGCGAGTTCCTCCGTCAACTTTGCGAACACGTTGCGCTTGCGGCTCATCAAGCCCAGCTTCACACCGCGCTGCAGGATGCCTACAACGACCTTCGCCAGACGCAGCAGGCAATCATGCAACAGGAACGCCTTCGGGCACTGGGACAGATGGCAAGCGGCGTGGCGCACGACATCAACAACGCGATCTCTCCCGTGGCCCTTTACACGGAATCGCTGCTTGAGTCGGAGCCCAACCTCAGCGCAAAGGCAAGGAACTACCTGACGACGATTCAGAACGCAGTCGATGACGTCACCCACACGGTGGCGCGCATGCGTGAATTCTACCGTCAGCGCGAGCCTGAACTCACGCTGACTCCGTTGAACCTGAACGCGCTCATCGACCAGGTGATCGATCTTTCCCGCGCCCGCTGGAGTGACATGCCTCAGCAACGCGGTGTTCACATCGAGATTCGAACGGAACGTGCCGAGAAGCTTCCGCCGATCATGGGCGTGGAGAGCGAAATTCGCGAAGCGCTCGTGAACCTCGTGTTCAATGCCGTGGACGCGATGCCGCAGGGTGGAATTCTGACGTTCCGCACGCGCTTTGAGGACCTTCCCCACACAGGCTCGAATGGAACAGGTCCTCGCGTCTTGATTGAAGTGGCAGACTCCGGCGTCGGCATGAGCGAGGACACGCGCCGCCGCTGCATGGAACCGTTCTTTACAACGAAGGGCGAACGGGGAACGGGACTGGGGCTTGCCATGGTTTACGGATCGGTTCGACGCCACAATGGTGAGATCGAAATCGACAGTGTTCCTGGTAAGGGAACAACCTTCCGGCTCGTATTTCGTGCTGCAGAATCCGCGTCCGCGGCCACTGAGAAAAGTGAGCCGGGCCGGCTGCCGACGCGTCTCAATATTCTGGTCATCGACGACGATCCAATCCTCATCAAATCCCTTCGCGATATTCTCGAAGGCGACGGCCATTACGTCACGACTGCGAACAGCGGGCAGTCTGGAGTTGAGACGTTTTCAGCCGCGCTGCAATCGAGGACGCCTTTCTCCGTGGTGTTCACCGATCTGGGAATGCCGCACATGGACGGACGCCAGGTTGCCGCTGCGATCAAGAAGGCCTCGAGGGAAACACCGGTCATACTCCTGACCGGCTGGGGGCAGCGGTTGGTGGCTGAGAACGATGTGCCGTCCGACGTGGACCGCGTTTTGAACAAACCGCCCCGGTTGCGTGATCTCCGGGATGCTCTGGCACGATGTGTGCCCACTTCCGTTTCATGATGACAGCGACGCAAAACCAGAATCAGGCCGAACGGCAGTCGAATGGAATCGAACAGGCCCGAGTCCTGATCGTGGATGACGAGAAGCCGCAGATGCAGGCTCTTTGCGACACGCTGCGCGACCAGGGGTACCACACGACGGGCTGCGATTCGCCTGTAGAGGCATTGAACCTCCTGAAAAAGGAACGGTTCGATCTTCTCCTGACGGATTTGATGATGCCAGACATGGACGGAATCTCGTTCCTTCAGGCGGCGCTTCAGATCGATCCACAGTTGATCGGAATTGTGATGACGGGGCAGGGCACGATTGAAACCGCGGTGAAGGCGATGAAATCCGGAGCGCTGGATTACATTCTGAAGCCATTCAAACTGAGCGCGATTCTTCCCGTCCTTTCCCGCGCTCTCGCAGTGCGCCAGCTGCGCATCCAGAATCGTGCTTTGGAACAGTGCGTCGCCCGCCGCAATGCGGAGCTGGAAGAGGCGAATCGCGAGCTGGAATCGTTCTCCTGGTCCGTGTCACACGACCTTCGCGCCCCGCTGCGCGCTGTCGAAGGTTTCACAAAAATTGTTCTCAAACAGTATTCGAACGACATGCCGCAGGAGGCCAGCCGCCTGCTCGGGCAGGTCGAGCGAAGTGCCGAACACATGGGGCGGCTGATTGACGATCTTCTCCGGCTTTCAAAACTGACACGGCAGCATCTTTCGCTCAGTCAGCTCGACATGAAAGCACTGGTGATGGAGGTGTGGGACGAACTCCAGCGGGCAGCTTCGGCGGATCGCACCGTGGAGTTCCATGTCGGAGAACTTCCAGCCGTTCTTGGAGATTACGCGCTCCTGCGACAGGTGTTCGTGAACCTTCTCTCCAATGCCCTCAAGTTTACCGGCAAGACCGCAGCGCCGAAAATTTCAGTGCTGTGCACGCCGGGTGACGATGAATTGGTTTTCTGCACCCGAGACAATGGCGCCGGCTTCGACATGCAATATGCCAAAAAGCTTTTTGCTGTGTTCCAGAGACTGCATACGCAGGACGAGTTCGAAGGCACGGGCATTGGTCTTTCCATTGTGCAACGCATCATCCAGAGGCACGGCGGAAAAGTCTGGGCCGAAGGAGAACTTAACAAAGGAGCAGCAATTTATTTCAGCCTCCCGAAGAAATGAGTCATGGCAACTGAGTTCCTGAATCGACAGATCCGCATCCTTCATCTGGAAGACAACGAAGTTGATCGGATGTTTGTAAAAGAAACTTTGAAGTCCGAGGGGATGGCAGTCGCGATCACCGCCGTCAGCAGCCAGCCGCAGTTCGATCAGGCGCTTCGTGCCGGCGACTTCGACCTCATCATTTCGGATTACACGCTTCCTTCCTACGACGGACTGAGAGCGGTGGCGCTGGCGCGCGAGGTGCGCCCTGACATTCCGTTCATTTTCTTTTCAGGAACCATCGGTGAAGAAGTTGCTGTCGAAAGCCTGAAAAACGGCGCGGCCGACTACGTTCTCAAACAACGCCCCCACCGGCTGGTCGCTTCGGTCCGGCAGGCGATTCGCAGCGCCGAGGAACGTGCCCGGCGCAAACGCGCGGAGGAATCGCTTCGGCAGCTGGAGGAACGGTTTGCGCTGGTGGCCCGCACCTCGGACGACGTGATTTGGGATTGGGATGTGAGTTCCAATTCCGTCTGGTACAGCCCGAACATCGAGAGTGTCTTTGGTTATCCCCTCCAGCAGATCAAACCCGGAATCGAAGGCTGGCACGAACTGATTCATGCGGAAGATCGTGATCGTTATGTCGAGGAATTCCGGGCTTCGTCATCGAGCCGCATGTGGTGGAGCGAACATCGCGTGCGTCGGGCGGACGGTTCCTACGCCTACGTTTTCGACCGCGTATCGTTCATCCAGGATTCCGAGGGCAAACTCGTCAGGGTGGTCGGCGTGGCAATCGACGTGTCGGAGCGCAAGGGCGCGGAGATGAAGATTCGCGAACAGGCGGAGCTGCTCGACAAGGCGCGGGATGCAATTCTGCTCTGCAACATGGACCTCGAGATCCAGTATTGGAACGAGGGCGCGCAACGCATCTATGGCTGGCACGCGGATGAAGTGCGCGGCAAAACGATTTCCGCCGTGTTGTTGCGCGGCAATCCGCCGCCACAGATGCAGGAGATCTTCGAAAACATCGATACCCGCGGAGAGTGGGCCGGCGAACTCAAGGAGTTCACCCGCGATGGCAAGACGCTGATCACGCAGGTCCACATCACGCTCATTCGCGATCACGCAAATGCTCCAAAGGCGCTGCTCATGATCAACACGGACGTCACGGAGCGGAAGAAGCTTGAGGAGCAATTTCTCCGCGCGCAGCGACTGGAAAGCCTCGGCGTGCTGGTCAGTGGAATCGCCCACGACCTGAACAATGCACTCGCCCCGGTGCTCATGGGCATCAACCTGCTTTCGAGCCAGTCTTCAAACAAGGATTCCAAATCCATCCTCAACATGATGGAAACCAGCGCCCGGCGCGGCGCGGACATGGTCAGGCAGGTTCTAACATTTGCGCGCGGCGAAAGCACCGGCAAGACGTCGCTGCAGCTCGAACAACTCGCCAAGGAACTGTGCAAGGTGGTTTCCGAAGTGTTCCCGAGAAACATTCATTGCCGGGTGAATGTTGAAGCCCGTCCCTGGCCCGTGTCCGGCGTGGCCACACAGCTGCACCAGGTTCTCATGAACCTGTGCGTCAACGCGAGAGACGCCATGCCTGAAGGCGGATCCCTGACCATCAACGTGCGAAACGTCGAACTCGATGAAGCCGCGGCTGCACAGATTCCCGATGCCCGCGCAGGAAAGTTTGTCTGCCTGTCAGTGAAAGACACGGGAACCGGAATCGATCCGGATCAATTAAAGCAGATCTTCGAACCGTTCTTTACGACAAAGCCGGCCGGCAAGGGGACAGGATTGGGGCTGTCCACTTCACGAAACATCGTTCACGCCCACGAGGGTTTCATGTTTGTCAGCAGCGAACCAGGGAAAGGCTCCGAGTTTCTTGTCTATCTGCCGGCAACATCGACGCCCGTCGAAAAACCTGCGAGCGAAACCGGCCCCGCTGCCACAAAAGGACATGGCAAAACCATTCTCGTCGTGGACGACGAAGCCGCGACCGTGGCGATCATGCGGACGACGTTGGAGGAATTCGGCTTCCGCGTCATCACGGCCGGCAATGGCCCCGAGGCCATCACACTTTTCGGGCGGGAACCACTGTCGATCGATTACATCCTGACCGACCTGATGATGCCTTTCATGGAAGGTCGTGATGTGGTCCGGGCGCTGCGCGAACTCGCGCCGGGAACGCCGATCATTGCCATGAGTGGATTGGACCGGGAGCGTTGTGATGTGGATCAATCGAGCGTTGCCGCATTCCTGAGCAAACCGTTCACGGTGGAGCAACTGCTGTCCGTGGTGACCAGGATCGAACCTCAAGCGATCTCCAACCAGGTCGCACCCGCATAACGGCGAAAACTGGTGGGTCGGTTTGCGACCGTCGTCACGGTCTTTAACGAGTCGAACCCTTCGTCAGCAGGATTCAGCGATAGACGATTGGTTCTCAGCTCAGCTCTCAGCTGTAGGCTCTCGGTTCTCGGCTATTGGCTATAGGCTATAGGCTATTCCAACGGGCCGCGATCTTTCGAACGCGGAAACATGGAGAACACATCGGCAACATCATCAAGGCGTTTGGGCTTCAACGGGGCCGCGTTCTTTCGAGCGCGGAAACCGGCGGATTGCAGCGGAAGATCAGGTTCCTTTCACCGCTTCAACGGGGCCGCGTTCTTTCGAGCGCGGAAACTTTCCGTGTTCGACTGTAACATATCCCGCATGTCGCAGCTTCAACGGGGCCGCGTTCTTTCGAGCGCGGAAACAGAGCGAGCTCCCTGGCGTTGTGGGTGTCGATGATGCTTCAACGGGGCCGCGTTCTTTCGAGCGCGGAAACGAGCAGGGGGTGGCCGATGATGAGTATACCGCAGCCGCTTCAACGGGGCCGCGTTCTTTCGAGCGCGGAAACCAGCGCGGAAGACGTGGCATTGCAGGGCGCTCTCGCGCTTCAACGGGGCCGCGTTCTTTCGAGCGCGGAAACTATCTGTTTCGGCAGCAGGTATCGAGCGGAGTTCGTGCTTCAACGGGGCCGCGTTCTTTCGAGCGCGGAAACTCGCTTGGGCGAGGCACGTTGTTCGATACATTACATACGCTTCAACGGGGCCGCGTTCTTTCGAGCGCGGAAACGCTCGATCTCGCGCGGGATGCAAGCCGCGGCATCGGCGCTTCAACGGGGCCGCGTTCTTTCGAGCGCGGAAACTGGGCAAAAATATCTGGACGCGGTGATGTATGTCAGGGCTTCAACGGGGCCGCGTTCTTTCGAGCGCGGAAACAGCGGACAACGCAAAGGAAACCATTTCCCGCTGTTTGCTTCAACGGGGCCGCGTTCTTTCGAGCGCGGAAACTATAATCTATAACATATGAGCGCACAAAGACGAATTGCTTCAACGGGGCCGCGTTCTTTCGAGCGCGGAAACCTAAGCACACATTGCACACATAGCACACGGAGGCGGCGCTTCAACGGGGCCGCGTTCTTTCGAGCGCGGAAACCGTTTGTGTCTTGCGACTCATCCACAAAAACAGAATCGCTTCAACGGGGCCGCGTTCTTTCGAGCGCGGAAACCTATCTTTTCAAATACCGTTCGCGCCTGTGGCGGGCGGCTTCAACGGGGCCGCGTTCTTTCGAGCGCGGAAACCCGCCGACAAGGCAAAGGCTGAGGCGGCGAAGTAAGCCGCTTCAACGGGGCCGCGTTCTTTCGAGCGCGGAAACCAGCGAGCGTGAATGGCCGTTGCCGCGCCAACGTGATGCTTCAACGGGGCCGCGTTCTTTCGAGCGCGGAAACCGGGCGACCGCCTTTTTACGCAGCGTCCGGATACTTAGCTTCAACGGGGCCGCGTTCTTTCGAGCGCGGAAACCTGGCTTCTGTGTGACATCCTTGAGCGATGGCTCAACGCTTCAACGGGGCCGCGTTCTTTCGAGCGCGGAAACCGGCCGCTTCGCTCTCCGGTCGTAGTAAACATGGAACAGCTTCAACGGGGCCGCGTTCTTTCGAGCGCGGAAACCCGTCGGGATCCGCACGCCCGATCTGGCGCGCCTGCTGGCTTCAACGGGGCCGCGTTCTTTCGAGCGCGGAAACAATAACAAATAGCTCACACATGACAGCCGAAATTACAGGCTTCAACGGGGCCGCGTTCTTTCGAGCGCGGAAACCCATCGTTCGGCTGTGCTGATCTGCGAGATGATAGTGCTTCAACGGGGCCGCGTTCTTTCGAGCGCGGAAACATGCCCGAGAAGTGCTGGCGTTCATTGACGGGAGGCTGCTTCAACGGGGCCGCGTTCTTTCGAGCGCGGAAACCCGAGCTGGCCCTGTGCGCTCAAACAGGGCGAGAAGAGCTTCAACGGGGCCGCGTTCTTTCGAGCGCGGAAACTTAACGCCGGGGCTTCGGCCCCGGCAAAATGACATGAGCTTCAACGGGGCCGCGTTCTTTCGAGCGCGGAAACATTCATGCCGGTGAGGTTTCTGTTCCTGACAGCGTAATTGCTTCAACGGGGCCGCGTTCTTTCGAGCGCGGAAACATGGGAATACGAAGTAGATACATTTGAATTTAATGTGGCTTCAACGGGGCCGCGTTCTTTCGAGCGCGGAAACCGCGCAGGCCGGGGAACACGTCTTTGGCCAGCGCAAGCTTCAACGGGGCCGCGTTCTTTCGAGCGCGGAAACTTCGCCCTGCCTCTTCGAGCGCTTCCTTGCCGCGTTGCTTCAACGGGGCCGCGTTCTTTCGAGCGCGGAAACCCGACGGCGCCAGCGGTCAGCATCGCCCCGGCCGCAACCGCTTCAACGGGGCCGCGTTCTTTCGAGCGCGGAAACTCGCTCAGGAACGACTCCGAATTCACGGCCTTCTTGAACTCGGCTTCAACGGGGCCGCGTTCTTTCGAGCGCGGAAACAGGAGCTGACGATTGCCGAACGGTGGATGAAGGTGCAGCTTCAACGGGGCCGCGTTCTTTCGAGCGCGGAAACGCTACATCCTATCGCTCTGCGTGCGCCAATAGCAGAGGCTTCAACGGGGCCGCGTTCTTTCGAGCGCGGAAACCGTCCTTTTCCAGTGAGATGTCGATGATGATTCTCATGCTTCAACGGGGCCGCGTTCTTTCGAGCGCGGAAACGAAATTGCGGGCGTGCTGAACGTCGTCGCAAAGCTGGTGCTTCAACGGGGCCGCGTTCTTTCGAGCGCGGAAACTAGAAAGTTAAGAATGGCAGAAGTAGTCGTTGGTTTGGCTTCAACGGGGCCGCGTTCTTTCGAGCGCGGAAACAGCGCGATAAAAGAAATAGAAAACTTGTGAATTTAGAGCTTCAACGGGGCCGCGTTCTTTCGAGCGCGGAAACCCGCATCGAACTGGCAATAGACGACAACGGAATGATGCTTCAACGGGGCCGCGTTCTTTCGAGCGCGGAAACAAGATTGAGCGTGCCGTCAGTGGCGAACAATCCAAGGCTTCAACGGGGCCGCGTTCTTTCGAGCGCGGAAACCGGATTGCCTTGTAACGGATCGGAGCGACTCCATTTTTGCTTCAACGGGGCCGCGTTCTTTCGAGCGCGGAAACTAAACGCCCCAGACGCGCGGGATGCCGCCGCCCTTGATGCTTCAACGGGGCCGCGTTCTTTCGAGCGCGGAAACAAATGGCATGGGTGGGGCTATCGCCCTCTCGGCTGGAGGCTTCAACGGGGCCGCGTTCTTTCGAGCGCGGAAACTTTCATCGATTCAGCCAAAAATCAATTTTTAGACACTCGCTTCAACGGGGCCGCGTTCTTTCGAGCGCGGAAACGGTTGCTTCGCAATGGAATCCCCGCACGAATTGAAGGTGCTTCAACGGGGCCGCGTTCTTTCGAGCGCGGAAACACTAACACATAAGTTTCGAGCCGCCCCGGAGAGGTGCTTCAACGGGGCCGCGTTCTTTCGAGCGCGGAAACCACTCCGGAGAACGAGGCTTTCGCGCGGCAGTTCATGCTTCAACGGGGCCGCGTTCTTTCGAGCGCGGAAACATGGCGAGGACGCCTTGCCGATGCTGAAATGTGGTTGCGCTTCAACGGGGCCGCGTTCTTTCGAGCGCGGAAACGACGGCGTATAGAGGGTTTTTGAGAATCCTTTTCTGGCTTCAACGGGGCCGCGTTCTTTCGAGCGCGGAAACAGCGCGATAAAAGAAATAGAAAACTTGTGAATTTAGAGCTTCAACGGGGCCGCGTTCTTTCGAGCGCGGAAACCCGCATCGAACTGGCAATAGACGACAACGGAATGATGCTTCAACGGGGCCGCGTTCTTTCGAGCGCGGAAACAAGATTGAGCGTGCCGTCAGTGGCGAACAATCCAAGGCTTCAACGGGGCCGCGTTCTTTCGAGCGCGGAAACCGGATTGCCTTGTAACGGATCGGAGCGACTCCATTTTTGCTTCAACGGGGCCGCGTTCTTTCGAGCGCGGAAACTAAACGCCCCAGACGCGCGGGATGCCGCCGCCCTTGATGCTTCAACGGGGCCGCGTTCTTTCGAGCGCGGAAACAAATGGCATGGGTGGGGCTATCGCCCTCTCGGCTGGAGGCTTCAACGGGGCCGCGTTCTTTCGAGCGCGGAAACTTTCATCGATTCAGCCAAAAATCAATTTTTAGACACTCGCTTCAACGGGGCCGCGTTCTTTCGAGCGCGGAAACGGTTGCTTCGCAATGGAATCCCCGCACGAATTGAAGGTGCTTCAACGGGGCCGCGTTCTTTCGAGCGCGGAAACACTAACACATAAGTTTCGAGCCGCCCCGGAGAGGTGCTTCAACGGGGCCGCGTTCTTTCGAGCGCGGAAACACGCCTCGTGTTTGGCAAGCGCACCGGAGCCGAACCGGCTTCAACGGGGCCGCGTTCTTTCGAGCGCGGAAACAACAAACCAGCAACCGCAACAGCAACGAAAGGTTTCGCTTCAACGGGGCCGCGTTCTTTCGAGCGCGGAAACCGTGAACGCGGCGGGATTACTTCCTTGGTTGCCAATGGCTTCAACGGGGCCGCGTTCTTTCGAGCGCGGAAACGAGTTGTTACAGAAGACGCCTACACGGAAGCCTACGGCTTCAACGGGGCCGCGTTCTTTCGAGCGCGGAAACCGACAAAGCCCGTCAGGACAAGGGGGTAAAATGAAAGCTTCAACGGGGCCGCGTTCTTTCGAGCGCGGAAACTCTGCCGATCTGATCATTTACAAGCAGAAGTTGACCGGCTTCAACGGGGCCGCGTTCTTTCGAGCGCGGAAACAAGCCTATGTAGAGAACATCCGGCGCAAGCTGGGCGTTGCTTCAACGGGGCCGCGTTCTTTCGAGCGCGGAAACGAGGCGATTAAAAAATACCCTCTCACAAAAGATATTGCTTCAACGGGGCCGCGTTCTTTCGAGCGCGGAAACTATCCCCCGAAAAATCACGAGGGACACTTGCGCGAAGCTTCAACGGGGCCGCGTTCTTTCGAGCGCGGAAACGAACTTGCCTCAAATAAGGGAGGTTCCCGCTATTGGGCTTCAACGGGGCCGCGTTCTTTCGAGCGCGGAAACTTTGGACGGAAATACGCTGTGCCTCGTCGAGGATAAGCTTCAACGGGGCCGCGTTCTTTCGAGCGCGGAAACTAAACCCAAAACAAAAAAAACAAAGAAAAACAAATGCTTCAACGGGGCCGCGTTCTTTCGAGCGCGGAAACAAAAAGGAGGGGTGCGGGGAGGATTCAGGAAACAAAGCTTCAACGGGGCCGCGTTCTTTCGAGCGCGGAAACCTGCGTGTGTTAGCTTCAGCAAAGCGGGGTCCAGCAGCTTCAACGGGGCCGCGTTCTTTCGAGCGCGGAAACAGCCAGAGGCACGTTGCCTTTGTCTCGCCGTGCCCGCTTCAACGGGGCCGCGTTCTTTCGAGCGCGGAAACAATACGACTTTGGCGTAAAATATACTTTTGGGCAGAGCTTCAACGGGGCCGCGTTCTTTCGAGCGCGGAAACAGCATTCGCAGAACGACAATATAGGTCATCCGAAGTTATTCATGGGATGCGGGCGGGTGGACTGGAGAACC
>CALBZA010000068.1 GCA_937890005.1 uncultured Verrucomicrobia subdivision 3 bacterium
GGTGGAGGCAGATGGAGGAAAGACAATTTACAGAAAGATTTTTACACCCCCAAGAGCGCAAAGAACGCAAAGATGATTGGAATCATTCGTTCAGAACGTTTCATGCCTCCCCGGCCCTCAAAGCATCGTCGCTCCCCTGCCTTCCCCCTCGCCTTTTCAGTCACGATTCGTGCGGCGATCGGCTCGGGCGCGGGCTTCTCGCAGCGCTTTCAACGTGCTTTCAGAGGATTCTCCGCTTCCAGTCTGTTTGGGATCGGCCTCCGCAACTTGGGTTTCCGCTCTCACGGGTTCGGTCGGGACCGGCTTCTTCGTGCGAACTCCTAAGCGGGATGGCTTTGGCTGCGCTTTTGCCGGGGCACTGACATTGGCATCAGCGACCGGAACAGCTTTGCGGTTCAAGACGCGTCCGATCCAGCCCGTTCTGCGTTCGGAGACTTCGATCAGGAACAACAGCGCCGCGATCACCAGCAGCCACGGACTCATGTCGATCAATCGCGGTTTGGATTTCAGATCGGACCAGATCTGCGCGAGATCCAATCGTTCCTTTCCGCCGCTCGTCGCTGAAATCTGAGCCAACGCCGCAATACCGCGGCCGGGTTGATCCGGCTTGAACTCAGGCGAATATGGCAAGCAAACCGGCGCCAGTGTCACAGGTTGCAACCCCTCGATTTCAACCGTGTTCAACACCGTTTCGCGTCCCGCAATCGGAATCGCCGCTTCCAACAGGTCCGCGTTTTTCCATTGCAATGGAATCGTTTCGCGCGTCGGCGTCGCGCCTGGAATGCCGTGAAGGACCTTCACGCGCGGCATGCGCGAGAACGGATCGCTTCTCCGCTCGGGATCGAGGTGAAGCTGAACAAAACAGACGCCATCGCGAACCTCCTGCACCAGCAGTTGATCCTGTGGCAGGGCCTGACGTTTGCCTGCGGTCCATCGCGCGAGGGTGGAATAAAACTCCCCGACCTGCGCCCATTGCCCGAAGTCACCGCTGAATTTCCCGTCCGCTTCGCCCAGAAACGCCAGCACGCGTCCACTGCCCGCATTCCACGACGCCACAACGGGCGCCTTGTATTCATCTTCTGTCACCGCCGCGAGATTCGCCTCGGGCCGGATGTAACAAAGGTTGTATCCACCGAGTGGCAACGGCTTTTCCGGCAATGTGGTTCCCAGCGTGGAGAATCCGGCTGTCAGTTGAAGCGGTGTTGGCTGATCGATGAACGTGCTGCGCGCCACTGTGAATGTGTCTTGCGCAAAAAGACGCGGGATTTCGTCCGGCGCGGCAGTGAAATAACAATTGCCGCCGCCGCGCGCCGCGATGTCTTTCAGCAGATGCGCATCCACGTCGTGCTCGGTTCCCAGGCCGATCACGCTCACGGTGATTCCCGCCTCGCGACATTTCTCCAGAAGCTCGATGTAGCGTCCCGGCTCCTCGGAGTCTGCGGCATCGGCGAAGAGAATGATGTGCTTCGTTTCCGCGCGCGCATTCATCACCATGCGCGATGCTGCCACAAGCGCTTCGTAAACGAAGATGCCGCCGCCCATGGAATCGATGGAAAGAATCTTGTTTCGCGCGCCGACATTCACCTCAACGGTGTTCAGATCGACGATGACATGCGGCGAACTGTCCACGGCGATGACGCCCATTTCGTCCAGTGGCGAGAGCAGGTCGAGCACCTGGACTGTTCCGAGATTGGCGAGATCCATTTTGCTGCGGCCCATTCCAGCCGGTGCAGCCATGCTGCCGGAGCGATCCAGCGCGACCACGATTGCGAGCGAGAGCTTCCGATGTTCGCGGCGCATTTCCATTGAGACGGGCAGGATGCGGTCGAGCGGTGATTTGAAGTAACCGCCCGGACCGTAAGATTTCTGTCCGCCGGTCATCATGAGTCCGCTTCCCGTTTCTTCCACCCACGCCGCGATCGTCTCCATTCCGCTGACGCCGATTTGATTTGCGGAAACGTTTTCGATGAGCACCGACGAATAACGCGCCAGCGATTCGATCGACCACTGGCTTTCCAACGGCTTCTGTGCGGCGACATCGATTCCGCTGCGCCGCAAAAGCTGGTAAAGGCCGGAATCCGATCCTGCAGCCGAAACGAGCAACATCGGTCTGGTGCCCTCGACCGAAAGAATCGCACGGGCCTGATTGTTCTCCGGCATGGGATCGTCATCCGCTCCACGAATAGAGAACGTGTATTCCGCCACGCCCGCCTCCCCTGCCCTGTCGCGGAACAGGACTCGATTCAACCCCGCGGACACTGGGCGCGATCCTGACGCAATGATCGTGTTTCCACGCCGCAGTTCGTATTGAATCTCCTGATCGCCCGGCGAACGAATCCAGCCGCTGATCACATAACCCTGCCCCGGCTGAACCGACTCCGGCACCAGAAACGAATCAATCGCCACATCACTCACCTGCGGACGTGTGAGCAATCGAAAATCAATTGGAACGACGCGACCTGCCGCACGACTCGCTGCTGAAACCGGATCGCGCCCGGTCCATTTGCCGTCCGAGAGAACGAGGATTCGTCCACTGGCTTCGGGAGGAATCAATGACAAAGCTGTGTCGATGCCATTGTTCAGATCGGAATGTTCCGTTCCCACCTGTGCTGTGAACCCGCCGAACTTTCCGTGCTGCGGCTGTTGTTCCACGACTGCCTGTCGGCCGAACGAAACCACGCCCAGCAAATCGTGCGACCGCATCGATTTCTGGAGCAGTTCAATGGTTTCCTTCTGTGCCGCGGCGGCTTCTCTCGGCAGGGATTCACTTCGATCGGCCACCACCACAACGACTCCTGAATGGTCCGGAAGTTTTATGGCGAACCGGGCAAGTGCGAGAACGACCAGAATGAAAATAGCTGCGCGCAAGATTCGCAAACCGCGATTCGGCAACGGCCAGACAAACCAAGCGACACCGAGCGGAATCAGCAACAGCAGCCAGACCGGTTGGAAGAACGTCAGCATCAGTTCCCTCCTTTCCCGTTCGCGAGCAGACACAGATGCAGCGAGAGCAGACCTGCGGCGCCGAGCGCGAAAATCCAGGCGATCGACGACTGCTCATAACGCGATGTCATGTCACTCTTCCACTCGCCCCACTGTCCCGGTTCGCAACTCCGCAGATTCGATTCCTCGGCAGCATGCGCGTTCACCGAAAACTGATTCGTCCGTCCCTGCCAGCTGATCGCGTAAAGTCCGGGCATTGGCGTTTCGAGCGCGATCTGTCTGGATGTTTCGGAATAGGTCCGGCTCGATCCATCGGGCTGAACCACAACCACACTGCCGCCAGTGGTTTTCAAGATGACGTCCGATCCCAGTCGAACGTTCGGCTCGGACAATCCGGGCGTTTCGCTGATGCGCCATTGCAGGAGGTTCCAAAGCAGAGCCGGCCAGTCGGGCGCACGTTGCAGCGATGACAGCTCCGGAGTGAAGTTCAGCGTGACAAAGCGTCGTCCGGACAAATCCTCGCGCACGGAAAGCAGCGGAACATTTCCAGCGAGAATGACGGGAATTTCACCAGGTGAATTCGTCACGGCGCCGCCCGCCCAGATCACGCCCTGCAAACCGATCCCTTCAGCCAGCGGATGCGACGAATCGATCACAAACGGTCCCGTGTACGCCTTTGGCTCGGCCGCCATGTGCCAGTTCAGAATCCATGCATTGCTGCCGGTGGATGCGTTGGAATGATGAATCACCAGTTCCGGATTGCTGCTGATGGACGATCTAAGGCCCGTGGCGTCCAGCGCGCGTTCCAACAACTCCGCCGCTTCCGAATTCGTGACCACCACCTGAACACGCACCTTTTTCCGGATCGGCGGCAGCAACTGAATCTGATTGTCGGCAACGAGCGCGTCCTCCGCGAGAGCCGCCTCCAGCAGGTTTTCCGATCGCGGCAAATTGAACACAAACCGCTGCCGTTCCATCGAAGCAAGTGTCAGAGTGGTTTGCTGAACCTGATTCGATCCGGTCCGAACCGCCAGCCGTCCGGAATGCGTGCGCGTCGAAAAGTTCGCCACCTCCAAAAGACAACGATCCTCCTCGCCGAAAGCCGTTCGTGACGCGTTGACGATCGCCACGTTATCGACGGGCCGCCCAAAGCTCCGCCAATGCAATCGTTCGTTGGCCACCTTCTTTTCCTCTGGCGGATGATCCGTCAGCACGAGAATGTTCGCTTCGTGTTTTCCGATTTCTGACGCGAGCGTGATCGCGCGATCGATGGACGACACAGGCGCAAGGCAACGCCATTCCTTGAGCGTGAATTCCACCTCGTTCCAATTGCGCGCCGTGCCGCCGATCAGGCGCGGTTCGACGCCTGCGAGGATGAGGCGTGTTGAAGGCGGCGCCTGTTGCTTGAACAATTTCTCCAGTGCTTCACGGGCCCGATCCTGTGCGCTGCGCTGTTCGTGCAACGCCTGCATCGAGAACGAGTCGTCGAGCACCACGACGAGTGGACGGCTTCCCTGCGCGAGATTCCAATGCGGACCGGTTGCAGCCGTCACGAGCAGGAGAAGCGCGAGCAGTTCGAGGAAGAAGATTAGCGGCAACTGAAGCGGGTTCACCTTCGCGCCCCCTTCCCTGGATTGCAGCCGAAAACGCCAGAGCAGAAGCGACGAAACCTGACGTTTGCGAAAACGGTTTCGCAGAAGATAAATCGCGGCGAGCGCCGGAAGCGCGGCCAGTGCAATCAGCGCGAGCGGATATGTGAGGAAGGGAATCATGCCGGAACCACGAGCTGAATCGTCTCCAGCTCAGAGAGTTTTTCCTCCAGTTCCTCTGCCACGATGGTGGTCATGTGTGCGCCGCACTGGCGGCATGCGTCGTCCCACGACTGCTGCAGTTGCGCAAGGTTCTCGGAATACTGCCGCCGGATGGTGGCATCGACGAACAGTTCCACCGTTTCGCCCGATTCCGAATCGACGAGTCGCAGGCTGCCATTCTCAGGCGGATTCGCATCGTCGCGCGCGAGCAGCTGGATCACAAACAACGCCGCCGCACCTTCGCGCAAACGGCGGATCGTCTGAACCGGATTGCCCGGCCAGAACAAATCGCTGATCAACACCCGCACGCCGAGCCGCTTCAATTTCGGCGGCAAGATCTCATACGCTTCGTCGAGCGTGCGTGTGCTGTTCAAATCGAATCGTTCCCATCCGGCGGGCGAAAGCGTGTCGTTGGGCATCCGATGAAAACCGTTGCCGGAAATCCACACCGCGCGCGAACACTGTGCATTCACTGCCGCCACGGAAAGCATCGCGCTGAGCTTCGCTGTGGCCGCGGCTTTCATCGAATTTTCCAGATTCATCGACGACGAACCATCCACCACGATGTCGAGGTGCGGCGTTACCTCCTCGCGAAACAACTTGATGCTGACGCGATCGGTTCGCGCGTAGATGCCCCAGTCGATAAACCGCAGGTCGTCGCCCGGCTGATATTCGCGGTAATCCTGGAAATCGATCGATGATCCGGCGCGACGGCCGAGCCGCGATCCGACCTGGCCGGTGGCTGCGACCTGCGGTATCTGCAACGCATAGCGTCCCCCGAGCATCTCGCCTTCGCGCAGCGCCTGTTGAATGGATGGGTCCATCGTTCGGCGGCTTTATGAAACGGTGGGTTCAGCAGGAATGCGGGGCGGCACGGACGGTTCGACGCGCACTGTCGGTCCAGCACTGCCGAGTGGACGAAATTCCCGGAGCTGTCGGATGAACCAGCTGAAGTTCAGCACCACGACGACGACCAGCCACAGGCTCGCGCAGGCAATGTGCGCGATCTGCTGTTCAGGTGTTTTCGTCATGTAGAGGTTGAAGACGTTTCCAAGCTGCGTCGCCTCAAGCGACCGGAAAGAAAGCCTGTTTCCGAAGAACAGAACGATGTTCGGAATCAGAGCCCAAAGCGCCGGCAGAAGAATCGTAAAAATGCCCGCGAGTTTCGGCGGTCGCCGCGAAAGAAATTTTCTGTGGATGAACAACGCGGTCAGGGCATAGGCCATGGCGTAAAGGATCGTGCCGCACATCATCCACTGAAACTCCGTGCGATTGGGAATCGACTTGTAAGCCGGCAGAACGGACGGGATCCATTTCACGGCGAGCATTGTGAGAAAATAAGTCGCAAAGGAAATAAACGTCACCCAGACAAGCCCGCCCGCCGCGCCGTTGTAAAAAAGGAATGCCAGCAGCCTTCCCACAGCGTTGGCCGGAATGCTGCGGCGCACGCGCAGGCTCAGTTGATCCTGATTGCTCACCACCACGATCAGACTGCCGCACATCAGGATCATCGTAATCACACACCAGACAACCGCCGGTGCGGTTTCATGCGTTTTCACCATCCACGCGAGACTGATGATGGCACCGATCACCCAGATCACGGTGAGATATGTTTTGACCGGCAGACCGCGATTCGCCGACGGCGGCGAAATCAATGCGACGGAAAGGAAGTAGAGAAGCACCACCACCGCCAGCACAATTCCTGAGACCGTGAAGAAAACCGACCAGAACATTGTTCCCGCCATCATCGATCCCACACCGGACTGCATCAACGAATAGAAACTGAAGATCAGGCCCGAGGTGATCGGGAAGGCGGTGACCAGGCCGGCGAGGCCGAGGAGAATTTTGAACCATTTGCTGATCGGCAGGCAGGCAATGAAGATCGCCACCTGATTGACAACGCAAATGACGGAGAACAGGTAAATCAGGATGAACGCCACTGTCGGCAAATCAACGCCGCGCAGCAGATTTGTAAACGCCATGAACGGCATGCACGCGCTGAAGAAAAGCACGGTCATGTAAGCACCGCACAGGAATTTGCCCCGAATGATCCGCGCCGGCGTCAACGTGGTGATGTAAAGCAGGTCGAGATTTGAATCCTGGCGCTCGGCGGCGAGCCGGATGCCGACATACAGCGGGATGAAGATCAGACTCGCCCCGGTGAGAATGCCCGAGAATATCTGAAAGATTTCCGCGCCAAGCCGCGTGTTGGTGGAGAATTCCAGCGTTTGCGTCACGAGAACGATGAGCGCGGTGCAGAACAGCACCGCAAGAAACAACAGCAGCATGCCCGTCACAGACCAGCTGCGCACCGCCTGCCGAAGTTCCTTCACGACGATTGGATTGAGTTCCCACCGCCGCCAGTTCGCGAAGTGCGCCTTGAGTTTCCCGATTGCTGAGGTTGAAGAATTCATTGAACAGGTTCTGAAATTTTATGATCAGCCGACGGTTGCCGCGGGATTACAGTCATGAGATTGCTGCGCGATTTCTTCGTGAGAAAAAGAACGCACCGGAGATTTGATGAGAAAACTGATCGTCATTGCGTGAATGAACAGCATGACAGCCAGAATCAGCGCTCCCACCACAATCGTTGTCGCCCAGAACGTCACCGTCGCGATGTCGATTCCGGAGAATGCCGTGTAGGAACCGATTGCGGAAAGAACGATGCTCAGCACTACCACGCCGCAGGCGAGAAAAAGACCAAGAATTCCGCGCGCCGCGAGACTGATGGGAAAGACAGCCACCAGCATGGCGCACTCGGTCACAAAACAAACGGCCACGAAAAGACAAAACAGAACCAAGACGACAGTGAACAGATCGACGCCACGCAACAGATTCGCCAGCGTCATGAAAGGCATGCAGACGCTGAACAGCAGAAACGTGAGATACACTCCAGCCTGCATCTTCCCGGCAATGATCCGATGCGGCGACAACGATGTGATGAACATCAGGTCCAGATCGTCCTGCCTCCGTTCAAACGCCAGCCTCACCCCGACATAAAACGGAATCAGAAACAGAGAAGCCACCGTCAGTATGAACACCTGCCATCCCCAAACCTGCAATCCAAGGTAATCATCGAGCCTCTCCGAAAGTGCGGCTCGCATCAGAAACAGAACGAAAACACTGAGCTGCACCACCATCGTTCCCATCAATCCCACGATGATCGCGCGACTGCGCATCCCCTGCCGAAGTTCCTTCAGTAAAACCGGATTGATCTCCCATTCCTGCCAGCGAGCTTTCCAACGTTGTCTCCAGCCTTGTCCGGAAGACACCCGCGTCATCTCCTTTCGCCCGGCGGATTCAACAACGCTGGCAGGATGAATCGCCGCATGCAGATTCATCCACGACTTCTCGGTCAAGCCGGGGCCGCTGTCCGGAGCCGCGTTCATTTCTACTGCACGCCTCCCTTCGTCACGTTCATGAAGATGTCCTCCAGATCAGCCTTGGTCTGGCGGAACTCCAGAACCTTGAAACCTTTCCCGATCAAGAGGCCGAGGATTTCGCACGCCGCGTCATCCTCACCGCCCAGTTCGAAATGCACTTCCGTTCCGACCTCGCGCGGCTTGTCCACCAGTGGTGTCTGAAGCAATTCCTTCAACAACGACGGCGTCTGCTCGCGATTCAGCAGACGCACCGCCACGGTCCGGCGCGCCGCGCTCTTCTTCAAGACCTCCTCGATCGTTCCGGTTTCGAGCAATTTTCCACGCTCGATGATGACAACGCCCGTGCAGATTTCCGTCAGCTCGGTGAGAATGTGCGAGCTGATCAGGATCGCTTTCTTGCGTTCGGCGAGCAGCCCGAGCAATTCGCGCAGTTCGACACGGGCGCGCGGATCCAGCCCCGCGGCCGGTTCGTCCAGCACGAGCACGTCGGGGTCGTAAACCAGCGCGCGGCCAAGACTCACGCGCTGCTTCATTCCCTTCGACAACGCCTTCAGATGCTTCTGTCGAATCCCGGCAACGTTGGTGAATTCTTCGATCGCCTCCACCGCCTGCGTGCGTTGCCGTCCTTTCAATCCATACGCCCGCGCGTAAAAGTCCAGATACTCGTGAACGGTGATGTCCGCGTGCGCGGGAAGACTGTCCGGAACATAACCAACCGCCTTGCGCGCAAGTTCAGGCTGTTCCCGCACCGAAATGCCGTTCAGCAGAACGTCGCCATCCGTCGGCTCTTCAATCGTCGATATGATCCGCATGGTGGTGGTCTTGCCGGCGCCGTTGGGACCGACGAATCCGAAGATGTGGCCCGAGTCGAACGCGAACGAGATGTTGTCCACGGCCACTGTTTTGCCGAATTCCTTCCGAAGATTTTTGACCTGGACCTTCATGGCTGGGGATTGGGGGTGCTTTCAAGCTGGCCGAACACGACCGAACGCGCCTTCACCCGGGCTGATTTGCTGCGAAGGCCATTTTCGATGAACGGGTTTCCTTCAAGCTTGGCGACGTACGAATTCAGCCAAAGAGATCCTGCCGCCAGCTGCTGCCATTCGGCCTCCGTCATCGAGTTGAAATATTTTTCCTGAAGCGTTCGAACCGAATCGGAGCTGGCCGATTCGACTTTGCGATCCGCCACATGCGTCAGCCGGACCTTGCCGCCGGCCGGAACATTTGTGGCGTGGAAAACTCGTCCCTGCTGATCCGCAATCCAGAGCGAGCGAATCTCCGCCCCAAGCCCGTTCACAACGTGGCGGTCGGTTCCAGCGCCTTCGAGCTGAAGCCGCTCGCGCGCAACTTCAGATTTGCGAATCTGAAAATGAGCGGGCACACGAGCGCTCACCCAGCCCCGGCTCAACCGCTGCCCGTGCGTCCAGTCCATCTCGCGAGATGTCCCATGCCGATAGTTGAACACGCCTACCATCGGAGTGGCTTCAGTATCCGATCCAAACAACAGGCCGCCGCCGGGCGTGAGAGGACAATAAAACGCCGCCCTGCCCCACGTCGCCGCGCGTCGATTCTGCTGGTCCAGAAACGTGAGCCCATCGATCCGCACGTCCGGCGTCACGCCTTCCCGCAAAAAGCTGTAAACGAACACCAGCAGAGTCGTCACGATCGAGATCGCCGGGATGGTCCAGAGCAGCCAGGTGCGACGATTCCTCTTCGACAGCAGAATGATGTTCACCGGGCCGATGGTGATGACGAATGCGAGCATGATCACCACGATTCCCTGGACCGGAATTTTGATGTTGTCGATGACAGGAAAGCTTGCGTTTGCAGTCTCCTCGTCGGGAATCGACTGCCATTCGCGACTGGAGGTGGCCAGCGCATTCAATACAGATTCACGCGTACTGCCGCTCAGATTGGCCGGCGCCACCGATGCCAGCATGAAACAACGCCCCAAACCGGCGTGAACCACAAGGGAATCTCCCGTCTCGCTCACATGCATGGATCGCCAGGCGCTCGGAATCTCTCCACCGCCGAACACCAGCAGCATTCCGCCACATTCCACATAACGTTGCACCGCCGTTTGCACAGCGGCAGGCATCGACTTGAGATCGCCGGCTGAAACAGCAATTCCGTCAAACGCACTGTAACTCAGCCACGCATCACTCCATTCCGCCACGGACGATTCCGCACGCAACAGTGAGTTGGCATCGCGTGTCGCGCCGGACGCACCCGGGCTGAGCACTCCACCCTCGGAACTCGCAGTGGCGCTCGTGGCAAACGCTGACTCCGAAGGCCCTGCCAGTTCGACGGCATCGATGCTTACCATGCCTGCATAGACAGGTCCGATTTCGAGGCGCACGGTCTTGATCGCCTCCGACATTGCAGGCAGAAAAATCTCCCGAGCTGTCCTCGGCGCGGCCATTCCATGCGAAAACGGCAATTTCGTGACATTCGTTCCTGACACGTCGGTCAGCACGATGCTTCCGTAGTAGTTCGCCCCGAGCGTGTCGTAAATCCTCAGCTTGTCCGCCTTGATGGGGGTTGCATATTCCAGTTCGATCCAATGCGGCCCCGACCCTGAGGTGCTGTTCGGACTCCACGCCGTCGGCACCATCCCGCGCGTCCGCATCGATGTTGGCGCACCCACCGCCATCGATGCCTGATAGCCGTCGTTCTGCGCCTTGAGCACGCGGTTCAGCTCGTCGTAGTTGAGCGATCTGCTGACAAGAATCACCGCTGGCAACAACGCTCCGCTGTAGTGCCCATGGGACCGGTTCATATGAGATAACGAAGGTGTCGAAACCTCGCCCACGGCCTCTCCATCAACAATCACCTTGATTGCTGCGCTGCCGTTCAAAGGAAGCGGCGGCTGCCAGATCGGAACCTGCACGCTTGTGCCCGGAGCCAGCGAAACGCGACGAACGATTCGCCCGATCGAATTCCCGTAGTTGAACGATCGATCAGGATAAATCAGAAGAACCTCGTGTTTGTCCTTCAGCGAGCGGTTCTCAACGAAAACCCGAAGTTCACGGTAACCATGATAGGTATCGCCTGAAACGATCGCCTGCGGAACAACGGAGATCGGCCCGAAAACGTCGGCGTGCAACGAGGCCACAGCGCCGAGAAAGAAAGCCCAGGCTGTTAGAACGGAATGCAGTTTCATGCGGGTTCGAGTTCAACATCCGCCGGAAGTTTCATCCCAGCCTCGTTCAACTGGCCAAGAATTTCCCGGACCAGTTTCGACGACGTCATGCGATCGAACCGTGCCTGATAGTTCAATACGAGCCGATGATTCAGCACCGGCTCAGCCACCGCCTTGACGTCTTCAAAACCAACCGTTGGACGGCCCGCGATCAACGCGTGCGCTCTCGCGGCTTCGGCGATCGCAATCGCCGCGCGTGGTGATGCGCCATAACTTACGTAACGCGTCACTGCTTCGGTGGCCTCCGGTGTTCCGGGATGCGTCGAACTCACCAGCCGCGCTATGTAACGCGAAACAGGTCGCGGCAGGAAAATCCGGCCCATGATCTCGAACAGGCTTTCCAGCTCGCTTCGCTCCATCTGCCAGGTTGCCTCCGGCAGTTCACCCCGGCGGCGTTCCGAAATAATCTGGTCGAGCGTCGAGGCATCCACGACATCGAACATCAGCCGGAACAAAAACCGGTCGAGCTGCGCCTCGGGCAATGGATACGTTCCCTCCAGTTCGATCGGATTCTGACTGGCAAGAACGAAAAACGGTTGCGGCAATTTCCGTGTCTGACCGAGCAACGTCACCGAATGTTCCTGCATCGTTTCCAGCAACGCCGATTGTGTCTTTGGCGATGCGCGATTGATTTCATCCGCGAGGAGGATGTTGGTAAATACCGGCCCCGGCTGGAACACCATCTCTCGATTGCCGGAATCGGTTTGTTGCAGAATGTGCGTTCCGAGAATGTCACCTGGCATCAGGTCGGGCGTGAACTGAATGCGTTTGAATTCAAGCCGGAGAATCTGGCCGATCGTCCGCACGAGCGCCGTCTTGCCCAGCCCGGGCAGGCCTTCGAAGAGAATATGTCCCCGGCTCAGAATTCCAATGATGACCAGTCGATGAAGCTCCTTTCGTCCCAGAAGAATTCGATCCAGTTGTTCCAACGCCTTCCCGACCAGTTCCGTTGCCGGTTTCAGTTGATCGGGCTTAAGAATGACATCGCTCATAGTTTAAAGCTCTCACTCCGCTTCTGATTGTTCCGTGGCCGCACTGCCACACGGCCTCCCTGCATCATTTCGCCGCCTGTTGCCTCTCCTGAATCCAGGAAAGTTCGAAAACAACTCGAATGCAGTGAATTGGTTTCCTCCTCACGCTTTACACGCAGCGGCACATTTCAAAAGGCTCATGCACTATCAATCACCGCGCGTGAAGAATCGTTGCACTGTCTGTTTGTGCCTGGGCAAAACCACCTGTGCGTTGCCAGCGCCGCCGCCGGCCGCCGCATTCGCCAGCGCGCCACGTCCCGCCACAATTTCCTCACCGCTCAATTCCGGCGCGGTCCGGCTGACACCCACAAACTGCGCATCGGTCAATCGATCCGATGATGGCAGTGCCTCTTCCTTGAACTTCGCTCCCTGCTCCTGCGATTCATCCTTCCAGGTCATCGGCGCATCGCCGCGGCCTCGATTCACACCACCTCGACAATAAAAAGCCGCCGCATCGCAAAACGAGGCGTTTGTATTTTCACAGAGAAACGCGGCCAGTCCGGCGGGATTCGGACATTGCCCGGCACCATTGCACTGCGACAGCGATTTTGGATCGATCAGCTTCAGCTTCGCCAGATTCGTGACGGTTTTGCCGAGCGCACTCTTGTTGAATTGAATCGCTCCAAGCAGCTTCTCGATGTCTTCCCGCTTCAAACCTTCCAGTTGCGACAACAGTTCGGGCGGAATGGATCCATTGAGCAAACCTTCCTCAAGCCGCGCCGCCTTCACCATGCCCGCCAGTTCCTGCGCCACACGCGTCGCGGTTTCATCGCCCAGCCCCATCTCATTCGCCATCTGCAACGCCTTCGCCAGCGCCTCTGCTTCGGTCAGGTTCTTTGTCTTCGTCACCGCTTCCTCAGCCGCCTGTTGCGCAAGGTTCTGGTTCGATTCCTTGATGTGATCCAGCGCCTCCCACGTTTTGCTCGGATCGATCGCGGAGGATTTCTCCTGCAACCGCTGCAGCTCCTTCTGGACGTCCTCGGCCTTTTCCGGTTCGAGAATCTTTTCCTCTTTCAAGGTTTCGACCTCGGCTTTGAGCTCGGCCACCAACTGGCCAATCTCAAGCGGTTTCGATCCCGTTCGGGCCGTCAATCGCTCTGGAAGCAACAAGGCGACAGACACGAACAACACCGAAAGCCCAAACACTCCCATCGAACGCCCCGAACGCCAGCGCAACACCGGACTTTTCGGTGCAGGCAACTGATCTTCCCAGCCTGCGAGGTCATTTGATTCCGACGCCATCATCAGGCCGCCGCACTGGTTCAATCCGTCGTAAGCCGCGCGAACCGGTGCTGATAAAAACCGGGTCCTATATTCCCGAACGGCCGCGACAATCGCCAGCGGCACAGCTCCGAGCAGACCCAAAAGCAGCAACCGATAATCGGCCAGTCCGGCCAGCCGCGCGGCCAGCACCACTGCGCCCCAGATGAAAAACCACGCAGTGCACCATCGAATGGCCCCGCGCAACATCAACGTGACCGCCAGTTTTCTGGCAAGGCTGTTCAAAGCTTCGGAATGAGATTTCATGTCGTCACCGCCTCGTTGCTTGGTTTCAATATTGGAGAGACATCGCCCGAACTCGTCACGTTCATTCTCGATGAATCTTCAGGCAATCACCCCTGCCGTATCTTCCGCTAAAATCCGACTCGAGCAAGCCTGAATCGTTGGCTGTGGCCATCGACTATCGGGCTATTGGCATCCGAAGGACTATAGGACTATGGACTTTAGGACTATAGGACTATGGACTTTAGGACTATGGACCATGAGAACGTCACGCATTCATTTGCGAGATCGAAATGATCGACAAAAACTTCGCGACGCTCGTCTTTGTTAAAGTATGGGCGAACCGGCAGGTTCGCCCTACCTGTCTTGATCGGTAGGACAAAGATGCCGCTTTGCTTCAATCTCCAATGACCTATGCGAAAGACGCACAGAAGGGAATGAAGAAGGCGTTACTGATTTCAGAACGGCTTTGCCTGGTCTGCCAAGAGTATTCGAATGCTCGCAGACTCTTGTCCCCACCCTTCGCTTCCTTCGTTTCCTTCTGTCAAATCTGCCTGGCTATTTGGTTTATTCCTTGACCAAAAATCTTTGAGCTCGACGAGCTGTTGGAACTGGGAGATAGAAGGGAAGTTGATTTTTATTCCGGCAGGCTGCCGGGAGAAACAGGAGAGAGGACCAAAGCAGGAGCATGCAACCCAGACCCAATCCGCGTGTCACGAAGCGACTCAATTCAACCAGGTGGAAACATTCGCTCCAGCATCTAATCGCCCACGTGTACTGCAACCCGAATCAACCACCCACTCCGCTCATGTGAAACCTTAAAGTCAGCCCTATGCGTCGCTGGAGCATTATCGTTGCGTGTGTCCTCATCCCGATGGCGGCGCGTGCCAATCCGTACGCTCTCAATCCCTCGTCGTTGATCGCATTCGGAGTCGTGGCAATCTCAGCATTGTTTGTTGAGGCGGCCATCGTTTCCCTGATTCTCACATTCGCTGGCATTGCTCCTGTCCGGATGCTTCTGGCGTTCCTGTTTGCAAATATCGTGATCTTCCTCTTTGTGTTCGTTCCGTTGCAGCATCGCATCGCGTTGCCGGGCCTCGAGCAGATGATTGTCGTCATCGATGCTGTGGCCATAAAGCTTTTGTCCATGTTGTCCGGTTTGCAGAATGACTCGTATCGGAACGTTGGCTGGATCTTTGCAACCTTTGCGTCCCTGATCGGGAATGCAGCCTCGTTTTGTGTTGGGATGATGGCTACCGGCGAACTCTCGAAGGCGATGGAAGGTGGCATTGAATGATGGCTCACGAAAATGGCTTTGGCCGAAAGAGGAGTGCCGATGCCCACCTGGCGACGAGTCGGGTGATTGTTTTTATAGAGTAAACTCTGAGAAAAGTGTGTGGCCACACATCGCGCCAAAGATCAGACCGGCAGGCTGCGTCCGTTTTTCAATTCTGATGCCACTGTTCTTTCGCAATTTTCGAGCAGCTGGGGCGGCGCCTTATCGCCACTTCGATCAATTCTGTAGTTTGCAAAAAGCGCGTATATGAACCGCCCAGTCACTGTTTCAGTAATTGCTCTGGCTGTGATCGTCGCGATGACGATTTGGGAAGTTTATGACTTCGCGGTCACGGACGAAGGCTTCCGATACTTTTTGTCAGGTGCTTTTGTAGCCTTTCTTGTTATGGCCGCTTTGATCTGGCGTGAGTTTCGACACGTATGGCGCCGGTCATGAAACCAACGGTCGCGAATGTGCTGCCAACGGCTGTTGTTATTCAGCCATCCCAAATTTATGACCTGCGAGCATCTCAGATCATTGGAACACGCGATTCTCGCCCAAGGAATTCGCGAAACGTTTCGTGGAAATGCATGGTCGCAAAATTGTGTCACCGGGCGCTTCAAAACCGGCCAGTGATGGGCGGTTCAAAACCGGCCACCCTGAGGTGTGTGT
>CALBZA010000069.1 GCA_937890005.1 uncultured Verrucomicrobia subdivision 3 bacterium
TCTCCACAAGCACATCCTCAAAAGCAATTCCCTAGCGGCGCATCTTGGCGGAGGTCAAAGCGGTCAAGGTGGAGCGCAGCAGGGCACGGGGGCGCGTGGCGAGCAATACCTTGACGGCTTTGACCGCAGCCATACCCTCGCCGCACCGGAATTGCTTGACCCTCCCACCCACAAATTCTGCTATAGAGCCGAAAATGTTTGCGACGAATCCGGAGCGTTACTGCAGGAAGGCGTTTAGCGACAGAAGTGCTCGGCGAAAGCTGAAGCGCTTCTGTCTTTCAGCTTTGAAATCAGATCGAAAACTTCTGCACGCCAATTCAGAAATCGGCGGCAGACCGACGTTGCCGCGCTTTTGCCGGTGTGGAAGTGAATCGCAGACTTCACACGGCTCCGGATCGGCATCCCGCAATTCATCCGCGTCCTCGCGAGGAATATGAAACCTGAAGTGCCTGCATGTTTGCATGGCTCCAATGAACCCCGTCATTGTGACCATGCGCTGACAGGTGTGTTACAACTGCGTCACGATTTGGTTGGAAGCGGCGGAGACGACTTGAGCATGGACCATTGGTCCGTGCGTTGATGCAGCCTCCGACGTAAGAAGGCGGACGTTTGCTCACGCATGCACTTCGCCGTTGTGATTCGCCTTCAGCTTCTTCGCCTCCTCGATAATCTTCGCCTCCACATCGCGCGGCACTTCCTCGTAATGACTGAATTCCTCGGTATGCACACCGCGTCCGCCGGTGAGCGACCGCAGCGTGCTCGAGTAGCGATAGAGTTCCTTCGCCGGAACATGCGCCTTGATGACCTGAAACGCGCCGTCGGTGTCCATGCCCTGAATCCGGCCGCGACGGCTCGAAAGATCGCCCATCACCTTCCCCATGCAATCCTCCGGGATTCGGATTTCAACGGAATGAATCGGCTCCAGCAGACACGGCTTGGCCGCCGTGAACGATTCCTTGAATGCGAAATACCCGGCAACCTGAAACGCAATGTCCTTCGAATCGACCGGGTGCATTTTGCCGTCGTAAAAGTCGATCTTCACATCTACCACCCGATACCCGGCCAGCACGCCCTCCTCGCAAACCTTCTGCACGCCTTTTTCCACTGACGGGACGAAGACGCGATCTACATTCTGTCCCACGAGCGATTGAGTGAACTCGACACCGCTGTCCCGCGGCAGCGGTTCGATCCGCATCCACACCTCGGCAAACTGCCCCGCCCCACCGGTCTGTTTTTTGTGGCGGTATTTCGCTTCACCTCGAGCCCGGATGGTCTCGCGATACCGCACGCGCGGTTCCTGCAGCTCGACGTGAACGCCGTAGCGACGGCGCAGTCGTTCGGCGATCACTTCGAGATGCAGCTCGCCCTGTGCGGACAGAATCGTCTGATGCAGTTCCGCATCGACATGATGCAGGAACGTCGGGTCTTCGTGATGCAATGCCGCGAGGCCTGAAGCGATCTTGTCCTCCTCTCCCTTCGACGTGCTCTTCAACGCAGCGTGAATGTTCGGCTTCGGATAATTCACCCTGGGCAGCGTCACCGGATGCTTGGCGGAACAAAGCGTGTTCCCCGTGTGCGTGTCCTTGAGCTTCACCACGGCGCCGATGTCGCCGGCATTGAGAAGCGAGGCGGACTCGCGGTTTCGTCCGTTCAACAGATAAATCTGACCGATCTTCTCCGTGACACGCCGGTCGCTGTTGAAAAGCTCCGATCCAACCTTCACCTGACCGGAATAAACGCGGAAGAACGACAGCTCGCCGAACTGCGCTTCACTCATCGTTTTGAACACATAACAAATTGGCTCGGGATCGGTGAGCTTTACATCGACTTCCTTCCCATTCGCATCCAGCGCGGCCACCTTCGCCCGATCGACGGGTGACGATCCATATTTCGCGATGAAATCCATGAGCCGTGCGACGCCGATGTTATTTTCGGCTGAGACGACGAACAGCGGCACGAAAACCTGATCCTGAATGGCTTTGTGAATGCCGGCGCGCCACTCCTCCTCCGACAATCCGCCCTGCTCGAAAAACTTTTCCATCAGCGAATCGTCGGACTCAGCCACATGCTCGATCAGCTCCTTGTGCAGTGCATCGACGCGTTCCTTCCATTCGCCCGCCGCCGCGCTTTCCGTGAATTTGCCGCTCCTGTCCGTCGCGTAAGTGATGATCTCGTCGCGTGGAACGTCGAGCACCTGATTGAAGCCCGGCCCGGGATTGACCGGCAGCGTCAGCGGAAACACAGACGCTCCGAAATGCTCGCGAATTTCCGCCAGGGTCGTGTCGAAGTCAGTTCCCTCCTTGTCGAACGCGTTCACGACGATCATTTTCGGAATGCCGTATTGCGTCGCGTATTTCCACACCGCATCCGTTCCGACACCGACGCCATGAGCGGCATTGACGACGATGAGCGCGAAATCGCCAACCCGCAGTGCGCCGAGCCCTTCACTGATGAAATCGGCATAGCCCGGACAATCGAGGATGTTGAATTTCTTCCCGAGCCATTCGAGGTGCATGAGTGAAGCGGAAACGGAAATCTGCCGTTGCTTCTCGCTTTCGTGGTAGTCGGACACCGTGTTTCCGGTGGCGATGCTGCCCATGCGATTGATCACGCCCGCGCACGCAAGCATGGCTTCGCTGAGCATGGTTTTTCCAGAGGAAGCATGTCCGACGACGGCAAAGTTACGAATGTCCGCAGGGCGATATTCTTTCATAGGGGGGATTCCTTGTTGAACGGCTTCGGTTGTCAGGCCTCGCGCTCACGACCAGACTCTAAATCCCGTTCCGCTTTTCCGCCAAGGGATAAAATTTGTCCGATATTGGCTTTGAATCCACCTCTGTGGACACGGACGAAACGTCGGCGAATGCCCCGGATGAGATAATCCCGGCTGAATGATCTTCGACAACGCTCAACCCGCTGAAGCTGCGGTCAGTTGTGGGAGCGCAATGCTACTCCTCGTCGTCTTTCGATGTTCGACCTGTTGGAGCGAGGCCGTCGGTCGCCCGTTGTGAACCTGGCTGCACGATCCGTTGGGAGAAATCGCCACGCTCCAATCGCTGCAAAACCGGTCTAATCTGCTGAAGATGCTGCCTCAGAACCACGATGTCGTTGAACGTAGATTCAGAAGCGGGCGCGTTGTTTGTGGATGTGCCGCCGAGAACATCACGAAGGATATTGGCGAATCCTCCGTTGGTTGAACCCGTCGATGCGGTATCCGAGGAAGCGTTCGTATTCCCTCGAAGAATTCCTCCCAGAATTCCGGCGAGCACTCCACCGGTGGAGGCGGTCACATTGGTGGAACTTCCGGATTCAATTTCCGCCACTGCCTCAAGCATCGGGATGGTTTGATTCACAACGCGCTGCAATTCCTGAATCTGCCGGGCGACTTCATTCAGCGAAAAGGTTTCTCCCATCGAATTGGTGGTCATCACGATTCTCGAATCGTTCCCTGTTCTGTCATGCGAAATGACATCCGAGCCGGAGTTTTGGGCCATGACATTCAAAGCAGCCATGGCAAGCAAAGCGACAAAGAGAACTTTCGTTTTCATACCGTTCCTCAACTTTCCTCAATCACAGCAACCAACCCCGAAAACGAAACCTTCTCCATGGGTATTTCCCCGCCGACCACCAGGTCCCCTTTCCCCTCATCCCCATTTCTCCCGTGCTCCTTCTCCCACTCGGTCACGCGCTCAGATCATTGCGCCGAACGAAACTTCAACGCCGCCTCAGTGCGCGAACGAACATGAAGCTTTTCGTAGATGTGCTGCAGATGCCAGCGAACGGTTCCGTGCTTCACGCCGAGCCGGTCCGCGATTTCCTTGTCAGGAAAACCCTGGGTCAGAAGCTCCAAAATCTCGCGTTCGCGTGGCGAAAGATTTTCCATCTCCGCACCAGATTCGACCGCCGCGGGTCCACTCTGGAAATGCGCAATCACCTTTCGCGCGATTTCGCGCGACATTGGCGCGCCACCCTCCTGCACTTCGCGAACCGCCGTGATCAATTCCTCCGGCGTGCAACGTTTCAGCAGATAACCGCAGGCCCCCGCACGAAGCGCTTTGAAGATCAAATCCGGATCGCCATACACCGTCACCATGATGATGCGCACCTCCGGGAGGAGTTGCTTGAGCCGGGCTGCACAATCGATCCCGGACAGATTCGGCAGCTGAATGTCCATCAGCACCACGTCGGGCTTTTTCGCGGGTAAAACCTCCAGGGCCTCCTCCGCAGTTCCACACGTGCAGATGCAGTTCAGATCAGCCGCCTGACCGACATAGGCGGTAAGGCTTTCCCGGATCACCCGGTTGTCTTCAACTATGGCCACACGCGTCATGATTCGATTCGAATTGAAAACGTTACTGTCGTTCCCCGTCCATTCCCGCCGGCAATTTCAAACTGTCCGCCAAGTTTTTCCATCCGACGCCGCATGCTCGCGATTCCCTCGTGACCCGCGGCAGCTTCCGGAAGTTCTGCAAAGCCGCGTCCGTTGTCCGTGACGATCACCTTCAGCGTTCCGTTTTCGACACGGACCACAAGGCGAACCTCCGTCGCGCCAGAATGCCGGATCACATTCGCCAATGCCTCTTTGAACACGAGAAACAATTGGTGCCGGACACGTGCCTCCAGTGCGAGAGCGGAGGCATTGTCGGAAACATCGACGATCAACCGGATGTTCGCGAGCCCGAGCAGGCGGTCAGCGAGAAAGGTGAAATAATTGACGGTGGCTCCCAGCGAATCGTGCTGAGGATTCAACGCCCAGACGATTTCTTCCAGCTTCGCGACCATCGTGCGCGTCTTCTCCACCATCTGGCTGACGCAATGACGGCCTTCTTCACCTGATGGATCGGATTGCGCCCGCGTGGCCAGCATGCCGATTTCCGTGATGTCCGCGCCGAGTTCATCGTGCAAATCATGGGCGATGCGAGCGCGTTCCTGTTCCATCAGGCGTTGTTGCTCGGCTTTCTGGCGTTCCTGAATCTGCGCACGCAACGCAGCGGAACGTTCGGCCACCTTGCGTCGAAGCCGTGAAATCCAGAATCCCGCGACGAGCAATCCAACACCAAGCAACGTCACCACCGGCAGCAATCGCCTCGGTTTCTCGCCCGGCGGAGTGACATCGGTCCAGGTCTGACCGATACGCAACTCGTCAATGTTCACATTCGGTCCACGGCTCAGCGTGAGACGTCCGATCGCTCCCGAGCCATCCAGCCCCGCGCTGGTGGCGACGAAATGTTCCGAATCCTCCTCCCCGCCAAAACGGGTGGGGTTCACCCAAACCTTCACCACATCATTGGAAGAACCTTCAACCCATGTGTATTTGGCTACGATCAGGTAGGTGGTCGCAGCGTCAGCGACGAGGCTCGCACCGGCGCCGTTGGTAAAGAAGGCAAACGAGCTTACGTGCGCGCTGCTGGACGGATACTTGATCACCCCAAGTCTGACATCATTGCTGCTCAGGAGCAGGTTGACTCCGAGACTCTGAGTGTGATTGGAGGTATCGCCCAGCGTGAGAAGCGAAGTTCCAGGTTCGGCACCGGAAATCTCGGCAAGGCTTTGAATGCGCAACAGGAACGAGACATAAATCGTTCCCCGAATCTGTTTCCGCCACGTGCCGTCGAACGTTCGAACCGAGTCGAAGCTGGGAGAAGCGGGTGCGATGTTCAATCGATTACCCGCGGAGGTTTTGAACCCGGGATAGTCGAGACTGCCGTTCACGATCGTGAACTGGTTCTTGTCGTTCGCCCATCTGACGCTTGATTCCACCTCACCGAGTTCGCGCCGCGGTGGATAATCGAATGCCTCGTAAAACAATAATGCAGCGTGTGACGACAGCACCTGAAAGGAGATCGCCAAAGCCAGCAATATGCGGAGGGCGGGAGCTGATCGGGAAAGCGGCATGTTGGCGGCAAGTGTAATGAGACGCGGCGCGTTTTTCATTTCGATTTTCTGCACGGCACTTTGAAAGGACGGCTCATGGATCTGAAGCTGAGTCGAGAACGGGTGGCGTCGCGAACTTCAAAATCCGGATTCTCCGTTCTCGACAATCTTTGGCAAATAGGCTGGGATTTCGGGACCAATGGGTGGGGAACTTATGAGGAATATTCTGATTCAACTGTTTGTCGCGGGATGCTTTTGGACAATTCGAGTCGCTGCCGGGGCGGATACAGCTTATCTCCCCACTTCAAGCTCAAGCGCGTCTTTGACCGCCGAGATCACTGATTCTTTCAACGACGCATTGATCGTCAATGCAACCAACGTTCACGGCACTTTGGAGAACGCGACTTCCGAACCGGGCGAACCGCTGACGTCGGGAATTTCAAGCGGACAGACCAAGTGGTTTCGATGGACCGCACCTTCGAACGGCGCCATGCGGATGGATCTAACCAGCTCCGACTTTTTCCCATTCGTCCAGGTTTACACCGGCGACTCGATCGCCAACCTCACGGCAATCGCCAGCAACACGTTCCTGATGTGTTATGAAACCCGAATTTTTTCAAATGCGCTCACAGTCGGAAACGGCGTGGTCACCGCGTGCGGCTGTCACTGGCGATTTCGCGATCATCTGGATTTCCCCGTCACCCAGGGAACCACGTATTCGCTGGCAAAGAAGGCGCCTCGTTTCAGTTGAAGAATTCCGCTTTTAACGCATCGACGACGTACCGCGCGATCATTATCGACCGAAAGTCGTAAGACATTCGCAACAGCAAGTTGTATTCGTGCTCATTCACTCCGTTGTATTCTGTTCGCGTGTTGAACTCGTGTCTGGGGTTTGCGCCGGATTGATCGTCCAACGCTGAAGTCCGACATTGTGCGCGGATGAAAGCGGGAGACATCGCAGGCCCGCGACAATCGCAACGAAGACGCTGGCTCTGGGCAGCGGCAGCTGCGGTCGTCGGAATCGTTCTTTTGCTGCTCGCCGGAAACGTCCTTCTCCTGTTTTTCACCGGAATCCTCCTGGCAGCGTTCCTCACGGGTTTGAGCAGCTGGCTGCATAGGCGCACTGGAATTCCTTATGGCTGGTCACTGTGCATCGTGACGGTCGTCTTGCTCGGACTTTGCGTTGGAACCGGCTTTCTCCTGGCACCGGAAATGAGCAGTCAGTTCGCGAAGCTCACGTCCGAAATTCCCAAGGCATGGACGCATTTCAAATCCCAGCTCGGCGAAACCAACTGGGGCAAGCAGGTGTTGCAGCTGATTCCCGACCTGCCTCAAGCGTTCTCAAAAATATCGTCAGGCTGGAGCGCTGCCTCCGGCTTTCTCTCGTCGCTGTTCGGATTCTTCGCGAACGTCATCGTGGTGTTCTTCATCGGAATTTATCTTGCCGCCGAACCGCAGCGTTACATGGAAGGTGCCGTTTGCCTGCTTCCGAAGGAAAAGCGTCCACGCGCGCGCGAAGTGTTTCAAACGCTTGGCGCCACATTGCAGCGATGGTTGTTTGGCCGCCTGCTGCTCATGATCGCCAACAGCATCATCACCATGATCGGGCTCTGGTGGATGGGTGTTCCGCTTCCCGTCACGCTGGGTGTGCTGTCGGGCATTCTCAATTTCATTCCGAACATTGGACCGATCGTGGCGGCAATCCCGGCGGTGTTGCTGGCCTTTGCGCACAGTCCCTGGCTCGCGCTTTACGTGATCATCTTCTACTTCGTGTATCAGATGCTCGATGGATATGTCTTCACGCCGCTCGTCGAAAAGCAGACTGTCCTGGTTCCTCCCGCGCTCATCATCATGTCACAGGTGCTGCTCGGTGTGCTGGCCGGAGCCATGGGCGTTGTGCTGGCTGATCCGATCCTCGCCGTGGTTCTCGTGCTGATCAAAATGCTCTACGTCGAAGACGTGCTGCACGAGCAGGCTGAATTGCCGGGTCAGAATTGACGGGAGAGTCTCGCGTCACGAAATGGAGAGGAGCGACACAGATGGAGCCCCCTTTCCCTCCGTACCCGAAGCATGTCACTTCTTCCGAGCTTTGATCTCCGCCTTGGTTTCGGCCTGGATGTAATCCAGTTCGTCCTGAAGACTTTCCTTCGTCTTCTTGTCCATGCGATCAATGAACAGAATGCCTTGAAGATGATCGGTCTCGTGCTGGACGGCGCGGGCGAGAAGACCGCCGCACCGAAATTGAATAGGTTTGCCTTCGCGATCGAGTGCCTTCACATCGACGCTTTCCGGACGCGTCACATCACCGTAAACCTCCGGAAAACTGAGGCAGCCTTCCGGACCGGCAACGGATTCACCCACCGGCGTCAGTTCGGGATTGATCAACACCAGCGGCATGAATTCCTCGACGTTCGCCGGCTTGCCATCCAGTTCCAGCGTGGACGGACGATCCGTCACACCCCGAACGTCGATCACCGTCAATTGAAGCGCGACGCCAATCTGTTGCGCTGCGAGGCCGACGCCCTTGTAGGCGTACATCGTTTCGAACATGTCGGCGATCAGCTTGGTGACCTCGGGCGT
Organism: uncultured Verrucomicrobia subdivision 3 bacterium; assembly: GCA_937890005.1. Classification (GTDB taxonomy): domain Bacteria; phylum Verrucomicrobiota; class Verrucomicrobiia; order Limisphaerales; family DASXHY01; genus DASXHY01. Next base: position 8,455 of record CALBZA010000069.1, read on the forward strand.
GATCGTTTCGATCTTCGCGCCCTTTTTTCGCAGCACCGGCTCGCCGTATTTGACCACTTTCAAAATCATCCCGTTCCTTTGTTCAATCCAATGTCACCCCGACAATCTGGAGAATGCGTTCAAGTTCGTCATCGCTGAAAAACGCCACTTCCAGCGAACCCTTACCCTGCGAGTAACGCAGCTGCACTTTTGTTCCAAGGCGTTCCCGCAGCTTGTTCTCGAGATTTGCCACGTGTGCGTCGCGCGTCGCGGGCGCCATCGTTCCGAGCTTGTCCGATCCGGAGGCGCGTGCCTGCAGTTTCGCAATCAGCCCTTCGGTCTGGCGAACATTCAATCCTTCCTTGATCACACGCTCCGCAACCGTCTGCTGCTGCTTGTCTCCCGCAACGCCGAGAATCACTTTTGCGTGACCGACCGAAAGGCGTCCTTCGCGGATGTAACTCTGCAGAACGGCTGGAAGTTTCAGAAGTCGCAGCGCGTTGGCGACGACAGCGCGGCTCTTTCCGACCTTCACCGCCACTTCCTCCTGCGTGAGCTGGAATTGAGCGATCAGCTGCGCGTAACCCTGGGCTTCTTCGATCGCATTCAGGTTCTCGCGCTGCAGGTTTTCGATCAATGCCAGCTCTAGTACGGCGCGATCGTCGGCTTCGCGCACGATCACCGGGACTTCGTTCAAGCCTGCCAGTTGCGCCGCGCGCCAGCGGCGTTCGCCCGCGATCAGTTCGAGATGTTTTCCGAGATCGCGAACGATCAGCGGCTGGACGATTCCCTGTTCGCGAATCGAATCGGCAAGTTCCTGAAGCGCTTCCTGGGAAAAATCTTTGCGCGGCTGAAATGAACACGGCTGGATGCGGCTCAGCGGAACACGCTGAACCCGTTCCCGCGTGTCAGCGGGCGCCTCCGCCGGAGCTGGCGCGGCGGACTGAGATGAACTTGCGGGCGGCGTCGATGCAGGCGCTGGCTGAGACGGCTTGCCGGAGGCCGGCGCGCCGCCCAGAAGAGCGCCGAGACCTCGGCCCAAAGCTGGTTTTGCCATGCAGCCAGAGTGTCGAACGACATGGGAGATGTCAACGTGAGGAGTTGAGCCGAACCGCAGTGAACCTCAAAACTCAAAACTCAAAATTCAGATTCAAAACTTAAAACGACGAGGATTAGCGCCGTAAAAACTTCGCCACCGCTTCTGTCCGGGTTCGCACCTGAAGTTTTTCGTAAATGCGGCGGATGTAGGTATGAACCGTTTCGTAGCTGATCCCGAGTTTCTCCGCGATTTCCTTGTAGAGAAATCCCTGGGCCAGACAGTCGAGCACTTCCTGTTCGCGCGGCGACAGATTTTCCGTTGCCGGCGCCGTGGCTGCAGTGCGCTGGAACGACAGCACCACTTTGCGCGCAATGTGTGTCGTCATCGGCGACCCGCCGCGATGCACTTCCTTGATCGCTTCCAGCAATTGTGCCTGCGGAGTGCGCTTGAGCATGTAACCCGTCGCACCGGCAGCCAGCGCGTTGAAGATGTTGTCCGTGTCCTCGTAAACCGTGAGCATCATCACCTGCACGGACGGCAAAAGCTGTTTCAGCTGGCGGACACATTCCACGCCGTTCATTCCCGGAAGATTGATGTCCATCAGCACCACCTCGGGCTTGTCCTCCGGCAGTTTCTTCAACGCATCCTCGGCGTTCGGATAATGGCTGATGCACTTGAATCCCTCGGCGCGGTCCAGCACGCGCGCCAGTGTGGTGCGGAACTTGTCGCTGTCCTCAACGATTGAAACTGTGATCGGCATATTATCCGTTTCTGACCGGCGCTTTGAGCCGGACCACCGTTCCCTTCTGAGCGGCGGGTCCGATGAAAAATGCGCCGCCGATATCCTCAAGTCGTTTCCGCATGTTGCGCAAGCCGTTTCTTCCCGTCTTCTCGTTCATGCCCGACGGACCGCGCCCGTCGTCCTCAATCTCAATTTCGAAACGCCCCGGCTCCTGCCTCAACCGCAGCCAGGCTGACGACGCCTGCGCATGCTTCACGACGTTATTGACCGCTTCCTTCGCAGCGAGAAAGACGTTGTGGCGCACCTCAGGCTGGAGAGGCAGCTTCGGAACCTCCGCCGGAACCTCAATACGATATCGCAGCCCGGCCAGCTCGAAATATTCCTGCGCGTACTTGCAGATGTAATTCACCAAACCGTCCAGCGTGTCGTTTGAAGGATTCACCGCCCAGACGATTTCATCCAATGCCTTGGTGGTTTCGCGGGCGGTGTCGCAGATTTGCCTCGCGTGACCTTCCACTTCTTCCGGAATGTTTTTGTCGGCCTCGGCCAGTTCACCGAGCAACGCCACCTGGGTCAGGTTCGCGCCAAGCTGATCGTGCAGATCGCGCGCTATCCGCGCCCGTTCCTTCTCGAGTTCCTCCTGGCGTTTCAATTCCGCCAGCTGGCGTTGAAGTCGTTGCGTGGAGAAGTAATGCACCGTGCCGATCACGACGCCGAGAATGGTCAGCGTCATCAATCCCATGAACCATCCAGTGCGCCAGAATGGCGGCTGCACTTCGATCAGTTGAACCGCCGCCGCAGGATTCCACACGCCGTCCTCGTTCGCCGCGCTGACCAGAAAACGATACGTCCCGGGTGCGATCCGGCTGTAGCGGGCTTCGCGCGTGTTCCCAACGTAGTTCCAGCCGGCATCGTGGTTTTCCAGCATGTAACGGAAGCGAGTGCGTTCCGCTGCGCCGAGATTCAGACTCGTGTAATCGATTTCAATCTGCTCGCGCCCGGGCGGAACAATCAATTTTCCGAGACTGCCCGGACGCAGCCGATTCGTAATTTGCTCCACACCGGCAACCCGAATCGACTCGATCGCGACCGGCGGTTGAAAGGTGTTGCCTTTCAACGCACCACTTCGAACCGACACCAGCCCGCGCGTGGTTGGAAACCACAACCGCCCGTCCCGCGCACGCAATGCCGCCGGTTGCGATCCCTGTGTGCATTCCCGCGACGGAAGTCCATCGGCCTCAACATAAGTCCGGCAGTTCACCGTCGGCTGGGTTCCGTCCGCGAAATCATCCAGCGATTTCCGCCCGACACACATCAACCCGGCATTCGAGCCGATCCACAGGTTTCCTTCGGCGTCCTCGAGCACATACCCGATGCTGTTGCCGCTCAATCCCGCCGCCGCGGAATAATGAATCCATTTCCCGTTCCTCAGCCGCGCCAGGCCGCTGCCGCGTGTTCCCACCCAAAGATCTCCCTGTCCGTCCACATGCAGACAGGAAAGATCATTACTCGGCAACCCATCGGCTTTCTTGATCGAACTGAACTTTCCGTTTTCGAATCGACTCAGGCCTGTTCCGGTTGCGATCCAAATTCGACCGTCACGATCTTCACACACCGCCCGGATGTCGTCGCCCGAAAGTCCTTCAAAAGCGGAAAACCATTTCAGTTCCTGCCCGTCCCAGGAGGCGAGGCCGTTCTGCGTTCCAACCCAGATCACGCCGCCGCGATCCTGGAACAAGGCTGAAACGTTTTGGGAAACCCGCTGAAATTCGGGTGCAGGCTCGAATCGTCCGTTGCGAAATTGAAAGATGCGCTGAGGCAGTTCGACGTCGTTTTCACTGAAACGCAGCACGCCGGCCAGCAGACGGCCCGCGTTGTCCACAAACACCGATTTAACATCGCAATCCGCCGCAATCCGCGGATCAGCGATGATCCTGAACGTAGTGTTTGTTCCATTCACAAAGCGATCGACGCGACTGGCTCCGTTGTAGCCGACCCAGATCGAGCCGTCCGCGTCTTCACAAACCGACTGGACCACGAAGCCTTCGGACTCTGGAAGGATTTCAAAAATGCGCCGCTTCACCCGATTCAAACCGCCACCGTTCGTCCCGATCCACAGATTGCCTTCGCGATCGATCGTCAGCGCAAGAACCGACGGATGCGAAAGTTCGTCCCGCAAATGAATGAAGCGGCGATTGGGTTGAAGCCAGTAAACTCCGTCACCATAAGTGCCGACGATCAGGTTTCCATCGGCATCCTCGCACACCGCCAGCACTGGCGTGTTGCCCCACGGATACGGACCGAAATCGCGTTCGATCCGATCGCCATTCCACTTTTGCACACGACGATCCGCCAGACGCCAATAGCCTCCTGACTTCGCGGGCAGAAGAAAATCGAGTCGTCCACCGAGCCGAATCACCCGGCGCGAAACAGCGACATTGGCCGAAACCCACTGATACTGCTCCATCCGATCGTCATAACCGAACCAGATGCCACCTCCCTTTTCCGCGATGATCGATTTGCACATCTCCAGCCGCGTGAGCACGCGGAACTGATCACGCTCGTACTGGCCGAGAAATCCCGTTGCAGTGAGCATCCAGACGGTGCCCTGTCCGTCTTCGCAGATGGTGACACGCCCGCCGCTCGTTCCCTGTCCGAGCACGAAGCTGCGCACCGCACCGTTTGTTTCGATCAATGAAACGGTTCCCTTCTCCGTTCCCACCCAAAGTCGCGAGCGGCTGTCTTCGAACACGGTAAGAATCCGGCTGCTGTCGAGCCCGGGCGTATTGGATTCTTCGAACAGCGTGAACTCGAGCCCATCGAATCGCGCCAGCCCGTTCAAGGTTCCGATCCACAGATAACCATCGTGTCCCTGCGCCAGCGACAGCACGGTGCTTTGCGGCAGACCATCTTCAATGCCCCACACCTGGATGACGAACGGCGACCCGGCAGGGACGATGGTTTTGCCGCCCATGCAGACATGAGCCGGCAGAAGCAGGCTGAGGAGAAAGACGAAGCCAGCGATGAATGGCGCGCGACGGCTTTTCAACATGGCGCGATTGTTCAGAAAGCGGTCATTGCAGTAAAGGCGGGAAGTGCTGTTCGGAACAGCGAGCCGCAGCGAGAATCCAAGGTTGAAGACTCAGGTCTTTATGACGCAAAAACGTCACAACAGCGGTTCCACGTCCTCAAAGGTCAGAGCTTCCCGAGCGCGTGCAATGTCTTCCGGCGTCGCCGGCCGGGTCGAGGACGGCATCGCGGCTATATAAAGTTGTCCCACATTCCCTCCAAAGAGGCCCCAATTCAATCCAGCAGAACCGCTGGATCGCCGTAGAGCGTGAAGGAACCGGTGCGTTCGACGTTCACATCCATCAACTGTCCGCGATGACGATCGGAGCCATCGAACAAAACGATCTTGTTGCAGCGCGTCCGACCCGTCATTCGAGCCGCGTTCTTCTTGCTAGGCCCTTCCACCAGAATCTGAACACGCTGGCCCTTCATCGCGGCGTAGCGGCGCTGGCCAATTTCATTCACCAGCGCCAGCAGACGGGCATGACGTTCCTCAATCAATTCCTGCGGGATCTGATCCGGCATTGCCGCGGCGGGAGTATCCTTGCGCTGGGAATATTTGAAGAGAAATGCATTGTCGAATTCCACCTCGCGACAAAGCGAAAGCGTTTCTTCGAAATCGGCTTCGGTTTCGCCCGGGAATCCGACGATGATGTCGCTGGTCAGTCCGATGCTGGGTCTGGCAGCGCGGAGCTTGCGGATGATTTCGAGAAAGCGTTCGCGTGTGTAGCCGCGATGCATCAGTTTGAGCAGGCGATTGCTGCCGCTCTGAACCGGGATGTGTGCGCTTTCGCACAACTTCGGCAGCCGCGCGTAAGCATCGACAAGATCGTCGCCATAACCTTTCGGATGCGGCGAAGTGAATCGAATTCGTTCCAGCCCTTCAATCTCATGCACCGCTTCAATCAATTGAACGAAGGCAGACCGGCCATCCTTCACCGGCACGCTGCGTTTCCCAAAACTGGTCACGATCTGACCGAGCAGCGTGATCTCCTTCACACCGCGTGATACCAGCTCGTGGCATTCGGCCACAATATCCGGAATCGTGCGGCTCCGTTCTTCGCCGCGCGTGTAGGGAACGATGCAGAAGGTGCAATACTGATTGCAGCCCTGCATGATGCTGACAAAGGCACTCACCGCTGTCTTCGCCGAACCATTTAAAAGATGTTCGCGGATCGCCGCCTCGCTCCCCTGCTCCGCTTCCGTATCCACAATCTTGTCCCGTCGGCCGGCGAGAAGATCGTCCACATACTCCGCGGCGCGATGAAACTTCTGTGTTCCGATGACAAGATCCACATCCGGAAGTTTGTCGATCAGGCTTTTGCCACGGCTCTGCGCCATGCAACCCATGAAACCCAGCACGACGTCCGGCCGATTGCGCCGGATGTCAGCGGCCACGGCGGTCATTTTATTGATCGCCTTCTGCTCCGCGTTGTCGCGAACGCTGCAGGTGTTCAACAGGACGACGTCCGCGGTGGCCTCCGATTTTGCGAGGGAATAGCCCTTGGCAACGAGCTGGGCGGCGACGGCTTCGCTGTCACGCTCGTTCATCTGGCAGCCGTAGGTCTTGATGTAAACACTGGGCATGGTTCGTGATCGTGGCCGAAAAGCTACGGCATGGCGCAGGGGTTGAAAAGACGGAATCCGACCACAGACCGCGACGCCGTGCTGGACCACAGCGAAGCAGGGAACCGACGAAACTCTGAGGCAATCCAGATTTCCCAACGAAGATCGACGGCCGGCCCTTCCAGATGCGGAGTGTGGAACGGCGCCTGTCTTAGTCTTCCGGTTCCGGCTCGGCGATGATTCGCGGTTCGATCCAGAAGAAGAGTTTTGTGTTCGCGGCAGAATATGGAACCTGGAACCGCTTCCAACCAATGGCAGGCACGTCCAGATAATACGGCAATGGCTGCGGTTCCCATTGCGACAAGGGCTGCGCATTCACCTCGGAAGCCTGGCGCAGAAGAAAGCCGATATAGGGATTTCCGGTCGTTTCCTGGAAATCGATGTTCATGTAATCGCCCGCGCGTTGCGGCGGTTTCACAACGAGATTGATCGGAGGATGTTTCACCTCATACGTCGTATGAATTCCGAACAGCGCCGTGATCGACGTGGTCGCCATCGGCGCCAATGAACCGAGATCGAAGCGCAGCGCGCCGCTCACCCAACCGGTGCTGCCGGGATTGAAGTAATCCATGCTGTTGAATGAGTCGTTTTCGACCGAGAGATGAACGCCGGCACTCGGCTTGCCAATTTCGTGGCTGTCCACCCCTTTGATTCCGTAGAGGCCAAGTTCATAGCCGCTCGGCATCACGTTGAAGTTCACACCGATCGTATCTGTGTGCTCCACGGTTTCCATCGTGCGCGTATCGAAGCTGTAGGATTTCCCCTGCTGCACCAGTCGATAGCGATAGTTCGACATCCCTCCGCCGTAATCGCGATCGTCATAAACACCCCATCCACCGGTCAACGCATGCAGAAGCTGGTAAAACTTTAAATTGTTCAACGTGCCGCCTGTGATGTTCTGGAACTCATACTTCTGCCGGAACACGTAACGTCCGGCCGACAAACTTGTTCCAATTCCACCCGCGCTCTTTGCAGAAAGTCCGAGTACCAGCCGGTCACTCTCGTCCTTGCCAAACCGCACGGTGTCGTAGGTCATAGTGATCCGCAGATCGCGATTTGTGATGGTCGAGGAATAAACCTTGTACCCGTACATGTTCGTTGGAACCGTCGGATTCGCGAGGCCGAAGGCCTTCTGGATTGCGAAGTCGGAATTGGAAACCCAGTCGGGATAATACCATTGCGGCTGAAGCCATCGGGGACCGGATGGATTGCTGCCGCCCGAGTAATAAACCGCCGCGGCCCATTCGCCGGAAAGATATTCCCGGCCCTCAAAACCACAGCGTTCATCGAGCGCGAGATCGGCGTAGCCGTAGTCAGTGACGAGCATCTGGAAATTGCGATTCTTCACAGGGTAACCGCTGGAGATCAGCTGCGCCGACGCGCGTTCGGACGAAGCAAGAATGAGAACTGAAGACAGAAGCCCTGTGAACAATACGCCCCTTGAGATTTGAGCGTGCGGGATCATGGGAACCGGTCTTAGCACCGCGGTTTAATTCCATCAACGGTTTTTATTCAAAACATTCGTCCGCATTTTTCCCGCCCAGGGACAGCGTTTCAAACAGAGGAAAACGAAACGCACAATATCGCTCAGAAGGTGTTGAAATGACTTCGAAGGGACTTTCCGAGTTTCGTGTTTACAAGGAACGACTTGCTGACGCGCCGCTCGAAATCCACTTCGACCTGGAGGCGCGGAATTCCCTACATCTTCTGCTCTCAATCGTCCGCACATTTCCGTTCCACCGGATGCCGGAAATTGCTTAACTCCGGCCCATGAAACTTTCCGTTCAACTCGTCATCGGATTGGTTGTTTCAGCTTTCACCGCATCCTCCCATTCTGCGCCGGATCATTTTCCGCAGCGTGATTTGATGCAGATCGGCGTTTACTACTATCCCGAAGCATGGCCATCGAACCAATGGGCGCGGGACATCAGCAATATCAAAAAGCTGAACCTGGAGTTCGTGCACATGGGTGAGTTCGCGTGGGCATTTATGGAACCGACGGAAGGCAAATTCGACTTCGACTGGCTGGAGCGGAACATTCAACTTTGTGCCGAACAAGGATTGAAGGTCATCCTCTGCACGCCAAGTCCTGCGCCCCCGGTCTGGCTTTCGGAAAAACATCCGGAAATTCTGATGATCGATTCCAAGGGTCGCCAAATGCAACACGGCACGCGTCAGCACGCCTGCTGGAGCGTTCAAACCTATCGCGATTACGTCAGGAAAATCATCGATGAACTCGGCAGACGTTTCGGCAACGACTCGCGCGTCTGGGGCTGGCAGCTCGACAACGAACTCAGCCATTACGGGAAGGAACCATGCTATTGCGACGCCTGCCACGCGAAGTTCCGCGTCTGGCTGAAGAACAAATACGGCACGATCGAAAAGTTGAATCAGGACTGGGGCAATGCGTTCTGGTCGCAGATGTATCAGAACTTCGATCAAATCCGCATCCCCAACAAAGACGAAATGGTCGCACAATTGAACGAACATTCCGTCCTCGATGCACAGCGATGGTTCGCGGAGGAGTCGGCCGATTACCTCCGCTTTCAGACCAGTATCCTGCGGAAGCACTGCGGCGACCGGCAATGGATCACGCACAACTTCATGCATGGCTTCGACCGCGTTTACCCGGTGCTCAACGGAAAGGATTTCGAAATCATGACCTGGACGATCTACCCAGCGCATGGCAACGCGAATGAAGGTCCTCTTGGATTTCGACTCGGCGGGGCGGCACAGATGTCATTCGCGCACGATTTCTTCCGCAGCATCAACGGCGCGCAAGGCATCATGGAACTCCAGCCCGGCCAGGTGAATTGGGGCGAAGTGAATCCGCAGCCTTATCCCGGAGCGGTGCACATGTGGCTGATGCGCGCATTCGCAGCGGGCTCGAAATTCGTCTGCACCTATCGCTATCGCCAGCCGCTCTTCGGCGCGGAACAATATCATTACGGAATTGTCGGCACCGACGGCGTCACACCAAGCAACGGCGGCGAACAATATTCCCAGGCCGCGCGCGACATCGCCGAGCTTCGAAAACATTTTAATCCCGACGCAAAGGAACCCGCTGCCTACGCCGCGCGTCGCACCGGGATTCTCTACAACTTTGAAAACCGCTGGGACATCGACAACCACAAACAGACCGTGCGCTGGGACACGATGGGCCACATCTTCAAACACTATCGCGCCCTCAAACGCCTTGGCGCGCCCGTGGATGTCATCACCGAGGACAAGGATTTCAGCCGCTATCCGTTCCTCGTTGCCCCGGCTTATCAGCTCGTTGATTCCAATCTCGTTGCGCGTTTGAAAGCTTACGCGGAGAACGGCGGCCACCTTGTTCTCAGCTGCCGGACTGGCATCAAAGATCGCCGCGGACATCTTTGGGAAGCTCCCTGGGCCGCGCCCATTTTGGAACTGATCGGAGCCAAAATTAAGTTCTACGACACATTGCCCGCGCCGAACGTTGCGAAGGTCAAAGCCGGCAACGAAACCCACGAATGGATCACATGGGGCGAAGTGTTGGAACCGAACACGGGAACCACCGCTCTGGCCACGCATGCGGATCAGTTTTACGCCGGTGGCGTTGCAGCCATCACGCGCAAGCTGGGCAACGGTTCGGTCACTTACATCGGTGTAGATTCCCAGACTGGCGGACTCGAAGCGCAACTGATCCGGGGCGTTTTCGAACGCTCCGGAGTGAAGGTCGAAGATCTTCCCGAGAATTTTCTCGTCGATTGGCGCGATGGATTCTGGGTCGCGACCAACTTCACCGAAAAACAACAGCGCGCACCTATTCCTCAAAGCGCGAAAGTTCTCATTGGAACCCGCGACGTGCCTGTAGCAGGAGTAACCGTCTGGCAGGAATAAGCGCTGCAGCGGTTGTGTTCTTCGCAGAAAACAACTGCTGTTTCAATTGAGTCAACTCCACCTTCGCGTCCTTCGCGCCCTTTGCGTGCGGCCAGCTCTTCCGCATGTTGCTGCGGCGAGCATCTGTTTCATTCCACTCCCGCACCCGGGAAACCTCACCTCAAGTTACACTCAGGATTAACTGCGGTGAAAACCGTCGGGCTCAACTCGCACGGCCTTGCTTTGTGAGTTAACGTCTTCCGTTGGCCGTTAACAACGTCCAGCCGGAGAACCGACCCTGATGAACCGGCTTCAAACATTTCCATGTTTGAACGGAGCTTCCCTGCCCCGCTGCTGTCGAGTGTCCCGACTGGCCCATCCACTGAGGCATTTATGAATACTCACACAGGTCTCGATCGATGTGTCGCTTTTATCAACTCGCACCTTCAATCCGGCGGAGATTTCCTTCTCCCGGAAGATGAACCACCGAAGTGCGCGATCACCATTTCGCGCGAATCAGGCTGCGGCGCCCATCGCTTTGCAGAACGGCTGGCCCGGCAACTCGATTCGATCTCGCCGGAAGGCTCGCCGCCCTGGACTGTGTTCGACCGAAATCTCGTCGAGAAAGTTCTGCAGGATCACCAGCTCCCTGAACGCCTGGCTCAATACATGCCCGAAGATCGCATCCTGGAAATCGATGACATCATGGACGAACTGTTCGGGCTTCGTCCTGCTTCATGGACGCTTGTCGAAAAGACCGCGGAAACGATCCTGCGCCTCGCAGAACTCGGCAACGCGATCATTCTCGGGCGCGGCGCGAACATTATCACCGCAAAGCTTCCTCATGTATTGCACATCCGGATGACAGGCTCGCTCGATCGTCGCATCGACAACATGCAGCAGTTCGAAGGCTTGAGAATTCGCGAGGCAACGGACCGGATTCGCCAGGAGGATTCAGGGCGGGAACGTTACGTCTGGAAACATTTCCGAAAAGATATCCGCGATCCCCTGCTCTACCATCTCGTGATCAACACCGACCTGGTTACGCACGACGAAGCGCTCGAACTCGTGACGCATTGGGTTCAAAAACATCGGGCTCTTGCCGCTGCCGCTTGATCAGGTGCGAGGGCCGAATCGCAGCCAGAACCGCTGCGGCGATTGAATCAGAATTTCCCGCAGCAGGTCTTCCATGCTGGCGGCCTCCGGTTCTTCAATGAACCGTGCGAGGATCAACGACGCGACAAACGCAAGCGCCGCCGTGGCGAAGAAAACAGTGAACCGGTTCCATGCGATTCCGAGCCACAAACCTTCGCGCGATCCGATCGCATCGATCAACAGTCCCCACGCAATTGGCGCCACGCCGAGCGTGACGTTCGCAATCACCGAGTAGAGCGCGAAGAAATGATTGCGGCCCATTTTTGGAATGATTGCCATCGCCAGCCGGTTGTTCGACATGTTCACCAGCGCGGCGAACAGGCCCATCAAAAATTGAAGTCCGAGCAGCACTGCGATGGACACTGGAATCACCTTGCCCGCAAGCGCAACCCAGCCCGCAAGCACCGCCATCCAGACGCAGAAGGCAAAGGTCAGAACCGGTTTGCTTCCGAGACGATCGAGACGATGTCCGAGAAAACCGAGACTGCTCAGTCCGCCGAGAAAGGCGACGGATGTAACCAGCAAAATTCGCGTTTCACTCAGCCCGACTTCCGTTCGCAGATAGGCGACGGTGAACGCAGTCATTCCCCCGTACGCGACCGACCACGCCACCACGGTGCGTAACAGGCGTTTGAAGGGCGGAAAGTTCAACATCTCCAGCCACGGCACGCGTGTGTTGGAAGTCTTCACCTGTTCGGGAATGGGGGCGTCCGGAATGCGTTTCAGAAAAATCAGACTCAGTCCGCCCGCCGCCGCGCTGAACGCGAACAGAATTGAGAACTGCCACGGCTTCGTTTCGCCGCCAAGCAATGTCGCCGCGACAAGAAACGCCATAAAACAGCCAAAGTTCGTCGTTGCGGCATCGCGCACCAGGTAACGTCCACGCAAATCCGGAGGAACGAGTTCCGTCACCCACGGCAGCCACGCGCAGCTTGAGATGCCGCGGGAAAGATTGAAGCAGAACAGCAGCGCAATGGTCAGAGCGAGCCGGTTGTTCGCATCCAAAAACCCGCTCGTCAGCGGCACGAGTGCGACACCAAGAATGAACAGCACGCGCGTTCCCCAGCCGGCATAGACGAAGCGTTTGTAGCCGATGCGATTGACGTGATTTGCCGCCGGGATTTGGGAAATCACCAGCAGCGGCATCATCCCCGCCACGATTCCGAGCACCGTGGCGCTGGCGCCGAGCGACTTTGCATACAGCACCATCGGGCTGTTCTGCATGATCGGAAACGAAAGCGCATTGAACGCGCCGAACCAGAAGGCATTGTGCAGTCCGGGCGGGAAGGAGGACGGAACTTCAGATGATGAAGACGAAGCAGTTTTCAACGTGCGTGGAGGAACGGTGCCGTCGAGGCGGCTTCCGGTCAACGCTTCGTTTTGATTCCACAGGCGCGAGCCACACACCAGCCACGCGCCGCTTCAAACAGAACGAACAGTCCAATGGCAACCAGTCCGAGGCAGGTCCAGAGATGGAAATCGGCCATGATAATGCCCGCGATCAGCAGGAGCGCGCCAAGCACTCCCCGCACGATCCGCCCCTGAAACCCGATGTTCCGATCGAAGAAACGTCTCATACGCCTTGTACTTAACACAAAAGCAATTCACGTCCAAAACCGTCGGACTGGGGAATTTTGCGTTGGGCAAAACCCCGATTCATCGCCTCAGAAATCCTTGAAGTCGCCATCCATTGGGATGAGCTCCTTCGGGTTTCCGTTTGCGTTGCCATTCCGTCCTGCCAGAGTCGTGACCAGCGGTTTAGGTTTCAAAGTTCCACCGGCATTCAATTTGGGCACAGTCTTTGAGATCGCGGAAGGGGCAGCCGACTCCACCGCATGCACGGAAGTTCCCACCAGCGTTAACAGTTCGGCAACAGCCGCCTTCAGGCCGGTCGCCTGATTGTTCAACTCTTCCGCCGCAGCGGCACTTTCTTCGGCGCTCGCCGCGTTGCGCTGGGTGATCTTGTCCATCTCACCGACAGCAGCATTGATCTGAGTGATCCCCTGGCTTTGTTCGCGGGAGGCAGACGCTACTTCCGCCGCCAGTTCGTCCACGCCGCGCGCCTTCGCGAGAATGTCGTTCAGAACGTTTGCCACCTTCTGGCTGATATCGACGCCCTGCGCCGTCTTGCTGATGGCGCTTTCAATCTTGGAAGCGGTTTCCTTTGCGGCCTGTGCGCTGCGTTGCGCGAGGTTCCGGACTTCGTCCGCCACCACGGCGAAACCCATTCCGGCCTCACCCGCACGCGCGGCCTCAACCGCAGCGTTGAGCGCGAGAATGTTCGTCTGGAACGCGATCTCATCAATCGTCTTGATGATCTTCGAAATGTCGTCGCTGGAGTTCTTGATCTCCTGCATCGCAAGTGACATCTGCTGCATGTCGAGCGCACCGCGATCGGCAGCTTCGCGCGCCTGCTTGGCCAGCTCATTCGCCTTGCCGGAGTTTGCGGAGTTGTGTTTCGTCATGCTGGCCAGCTCCTCAAGCGAGGCGCCGGTCTGTTCAATGGATGCCGCCTGTTCGCTGGCGCCTTCGGCCAAAGACTGGCTGGCGGAAGCGACTGTTCCCGCCGATTGAATCAGCCGTGCGGAACCTTCGTTCAACGTATCCACGAGCGAAGTCAGCGATTTGCGCAAACGCCATGAATTGAGTGCGACAAGCAGCGCCGTGATTCCGGCAAATGCCACACCGATCGATCCAAAGACGAACGCATATTTCCGAATCGATGAGAAGGTCACCACGGTGGCCTCGGTTTTGGCATCCGCGGTTCCCGAACAAAAAGCCTTCAGGTCATCAGCCGCCTTGGTCAGCTGAACCACTTTCGGCGGAACGTCGTTGTCGAGCGACTTCATCGCTTCCGCGAAATCCGCATCCAGCTGCTTGCGGATGTTCATCATCGTTTTGCCGTAATCGTCGAGACACGACTGCACCGCGGCGATGCGACTCCTGCCTTCTCCATCGCGATAGAGGTCGTTGAGCTGCGAGAGAATTTCGCTGCTCTTCTTGAAGACGGCATCGGCCTGCGATGCCTTTGCAGCGCGATCCGATTCCGGCACGAACATCAGTTCGTAGGAATGCAGACGATAAACGCCGAGATTTTCCTGAAGGGCTGCCAGCTGTCGCAGGCTGGGCAACCCTTCGGATTCAAGTCCCTTCACCGAGATCGCTCCCTGCCGGCACACCTGCCACAAGACACATACCTGGATGATCAGGAAGATCAGGAGCAGCGCGACAATGCCCTGGATAAGTCTAAAACTTCGCTGGAGTGACATTCGTGACTGTTTCATGCGGAAGGGAGCGGATGGGAATCGTTATTTAATTTCGATGGTCTTGACACCTTTGAGTTCGGTGCCGGCCGGAACGATGGCGATGGCGCCTTTCGTGGAAGCCACCAGGGCGACCAAAGCTGCAGCATCATCGACTTTCTTCGGCTGCTGGCCGCGGCCGGAAAATGCGAGACGCTGCCAGAATGTTTTGAACTGGCTGGCGTCCATGCCGCTGGCTTCCTTGAGCGCCGCGTCGGTCTTTTCGGTGAAGGCGATCGTGATGTTCTGACCGCCCTCCCAATAGGTGGTCTTGCCATTGTAAATGTCCTTCAGCGCGGCGGGCGTCAGGCTGCTGGCTGGAACGCCTTCGTTGGCGATCACCACTGCACCTTCGAGCGCCCAGCTTTGAACTGTTCCGGCCACGAGAGCCAGAGCGAGAAGTCCTGATCGGAAAAGTTTCTTCATAATGCTTGGCAGTTGAGGTTAGAAGCTGACGGTCGCCTTGGTGGCGAGCATGAACCAGCCGTCATTGTCGCGGCTCGGATTGCGCCGGGCATCGTGCAACAGCGCCGTGCCGCGGATGTAATGGCCTTCAGCCTTCAGAATCAGCCAGTCGGTCGGATCGAACCGAAGCGAAAGGAACGCCCAATCCTTCTGCGCTGCATCGGGATTGCCGCTGCGATTTTTCGTCGATGCGTAATACTCGTTGTAGTACATGCCGGCCTCGAAATACTTGTTGAATCGATAGGCTGCACTCACATACCAGGTGTCCGAGCGGTTATTGCCATTCTGCGTCATGCCTCCCGTTGTTTGTTCGCCGAAGATGGCCAGGTTCTGGTATTCCGCCTGGAGCGTGAGCGACTTCCAGACGTATTCGGCTGAATACTGCTGGAGAACGACATGGGATTCGGAATTGCCGCGCAACCCGCCCATCAATGTTTCGCCCGAGAAATCGTACTCAAAGTTGAACACGTAGGAGAAAAACGATCCCAACCGGAGTCCGTTCACCGGCGTGTTCCACCAGAGCTGCGCCGCAACCAATGGCAGCGTCTCGATCGAATCAACGCTCAGCAGCGGAACCATGGGATTGAGCTGGGCCGCCTCCCACATTCCGTTGTTGATGATTCCACCGACGCCACCGTCCTTGGAAATGTGAGCAACGCCGCCGGCGACTTCATATGACAATCCGCCTGCGTCCGACATCGGGATGTTTCCGAACACCACCGCACCGTCAATCGAGGTTGAGAAATCGCGCCAGCGGGCATCATACATTCCCTGCGGAAGCAGAACCCACGTGCGGGCCAGGTCCACGTCCTGAATGTGATTGTAAATGCCGGCGCTCTTGCGGACGCGTCCGAGGCGAAAACCGAGATGTTCGTTGAACGTGTATTCGATCGACGCAAAGTCGAGGAACGGTTGGTATTCGCCGTATCCGCCCACGTCGAAGAGAAATGCCTGTGCGGCAACACGTGTGCGCGGGAAAGGATTGAAGGCGATGTTCAATCCCGCTTCCGTGAATCGGAATGATCCGCTCGTCGAATCACCGAGGAAATTTTTGTCCGTCGAATACAGAAATCCCTGGCTGGCGAAGCCGTGAATATCCACAGGAGGAAGGTTCGTTCCAAGTTTCAACTCCCAGGAATTGGCTGCACATGCACCAAGCAACATTGTTCCAATAGCAAGGGATCCAGTTCGTTTACGTCCGTTCATATCTAATTTGTGAGTATCAGTCGAAGGCGGGAATTATTGACCGCGCAGCAGATCGGTATCGGAGAATCCCCCATGATGCTGAAGACAATTCATCGAAAACCTGCATTAAACTTGAGCAATCCGGGGGAAAACAGAAAGGGCTCCGAGGAGAGCCCTTTCGCACTTTTTTCCCAAACCGGGATCAGAAATCGCGGAAGTCGCCCTCCAGCGGAATGGAACTGCGATCCAGTTTGGCGGACTGCAGCGAAGCCCGACGCACCGTAGAGGAGGAAGCGGCGGAGTATTCGGAAACACTGGCACTCTTCCTGGCACCTTGATGCGGCTTGCGCGGTGCAGGTTTTTCCACCGAGACGGTGTCAGCATCGTTTTTGGAGATGCCCTGGATCAACGCTATGAGGCTCGCGACACTCTGTTTCATCGCCTGGGCCTGCATGTTCAACTGCTCCGCGGCTGCGGCACTTTCCTCGGCACTGGCAGCGTTGCTCTGGGTGACCTTGTCCATCTGTCCGACGGCGTCGTTCACCTGAGTGATGCCCTGCGTCTGTTCCGCCGATGCATGCGCCACTTCGGCGATCAGTTCGTCCAGCTGACGCACCTGAACGACAATCTTGTTCAATCCATCCGACACCTTGGAGCTGATGCGAACGCCATCCGCGCTCTTGTCGATGGCGCCCTGGATTTTCGCTGCAGTTTCCTTGGCGGCAAGCGCACTACGCTGGGCGAGATTGCGCACTTCATCCGCGACGACCGCGAAGCCCATTCCAGCTTCTCCGGCCCGCGCCGCTTCCACCGCAGCGTTCAAGGCGAGGATGTTGGTCTGAAACGCGATTTCATCGATGGTTTTGATAATCTGGGCGATGTCTTCGCTGGAACGCTTGAGCGCATCCATGGCGGAATTCATTTCCTGCATGCCGGCGGCGCCGATGTCGGCCGCCTCGCGGGTCTGTTTGGCAACGTGGCTGGCCTTCTGTGCGCTTTCAGAATTCCTGCGGGTCATGCTGGCCATTTCCTCAAGCGAAGAACTGGTTTCCTCAAGTGATGCCGCCTGCTCACTGGCGCCATCGGCGAGAGTCTGGCCAGCCGAGGAAACCTGTGCCGCGGCGGAGGCGACCTGGCCCGAACAGTCGGACAGAGAGAGCGCGAGTTCACGGAGCACGCGGTTGAGTCGAAGAACCACCAGAGTTCCGACCGCAGTCCCGAAAATCAGGCCGACAACCGAAAGAATCATGACGACCGAAGCGGTTTTGGCAGCCGCCTGACGCGAGCTGCTGCTGGATTGCTCGGCGTCCTTGAGACTGTGATCAAGCATGCTCAGCAGGCCGTCGCCGTAGGCTTTATACGCCGGAATCGCTTCGCGATCATAAAACGCGGCCACCTCCGCGTCGGTGCCTTTCTCAATCAATTCAAACAATTGGGCACGGATTGCGAGATACGCATCACGCTTGGTGTCGAGCGCCTTGAACGCCGCCATCACTTCGGGGGATGAGATCGATTTCTCGTAATCCTCCATCAGCTTCGCGTTGCTGGCCCGGCGGGCGTTGATCCTGTCTTTCGCGGCCTTGCGGGTTTGGGGATCCTTAGCCGCGAGCGCCTCAAGCAGGTTGATGTGATTCTCCGCGGAATTCACTTTGATCCGAGCGATGGCGCTGAGTCCCGGCAGCGCGTTGTGATCCATGTAGTCCGCCTGCCGGTGAACTTCCTTGAGCAGGAAATACGCGGAGACCGCTATCACCACAATGAGAGAAAGAAGGGCAGCGAAACCGAATCCGATCCGCTTCCGAATGGTCCATTGTTTCATTGTATTTTTTGGAAGGAGATGGGATCAGATGGCCAGCGTTTCGCCGGCGGAAATCACGGAGTCAATGTCGAGCAACGTCTTCACGGCACCTTTGATCTTGGCCATGCCAATGATGTAGTCGGTGGAAAGATGCGCGCCGAAATCAGGAGTTTCTTCAATCTCGGATGCCGCGATGTTCACGACCTCTTCGACACCATCGACGATCAATCCCATTTGCGTGGCCTTGCCGTCGGGAAGACGAACCTGAACGACAACAATGCAGGTCTGTTCCGTTCCCTCGGCTGCGGGGAATCCAAAGCGGAGCCGCAGGTCCATGACCGGAATGATCTTGCCGCGAAGATTGATGACGCCGCGCACGTAGGCGGGCATTTGCGGGACGGAGGTGATTTCGGTCAGGCGGATGATTTCCCGAACCTTGAGAACATCGATGCCGTAGAACTCGTTATTCAGGGCGAACGTAAGGTATTTGCCGGCGAGTTTCTTGATCGACTCAGGTTTGGCTAACTCGGTTGACATAAGTTGTGTCGTTCTTGCGGAGACTCGGAGTTGGAGACTGACCGCGGTTGCGCCGGAGAACCGGCATCATTGCGGGGTCATATCGGCAGAACGAACGACGACTTGAGCCAAAACTAATATCGAACGCGATCAAATCTTCTGGTAAACGGCCGGCTGAACCGCCTTGAGCGAATGTTTGATGCCGCTGAGGCTTTCGGAATGGCCGACCATCAGATAACCGCCCGGCACCAGCATTTCAGTAAGCCGGGAAACGAGATCGGTCTGGGTTTGTCGGTCGAAGTAAATCATCACGTTCCGGCAGAAAATAACCTGAAACAGCTTTGTGAAGGGATAACCGGGCTGAAGCAGGTTCAGATGATGAAAATCCACGCGCGACCGAAGTTCCTCCTTCACACGGAAGTGCCCTTCCCAATCGCGAACGCCCTTCTGAAAATGACGCCTCAGCCACTCCTGGCTCACATCCTTGAGACGGTCGCCCTCGTAAATTCCCTTTCGCGCGATATCCAGGACACGCGTTGAAATATCCGTCGCCGTGATGTGCCACAGTCCTGATGATGCGGGCGCCAGTTTTTCAGCGAGATAAATCGCGAGCGAATACGGCTCTTCGCCGGAGGACGACGCGGCGCTCCAAAGACGAAACGTTTCGCCAGGATTGGTCTTGCGCCAGTTGGGCAGCACCTTCTCGCCGAGAAAATCGAAATGCTTCATCTCCCGGAAGAACTGGGTGTGGTTCGTGGAAATGCGATCGATGAGAAAACGCAGCTCCTCCCCGCCCATCGACGATTCAAGGTACTGGCAATATTCCCGGTAGCTGCCGAGATTCAGCTGACGCAGGCGCTTGGCAAGGCGCGAGGTCACAAGCCCCTGTTTGTCGCGGCCGAGATGAATCCGGCTCTGCTCGTACACGATGCGACAGATGAACTCGTAGTCCTCTGCCGAGATCTGGGGAGAATCAACTCTCAGGTCCATCGTCATCGCCCCACTCTGGTCGGCACGACGCTCCCGCAGCTTGAGCTGACGCTTCTTCGACGGGAGAGCCGCGCGTTCAGTCATTCCATGGATTCACGGCCACATCCACGAACAGAACGATGTCTCCGCTCTTGAATGCCATCCGCTCAAGACCGCCGCCCGGGAAAGTGGGCGTTTTGATGTCCGATGTGGTGCTCACATGGGGAGGTTCAAGACGGCAATCCAGACCGGCGTCGCACAGGTTCGACTTGAAGTTGCCGGTCATGATGTTCAGCAGTTCGCCGATCACGTCGTTGATTTCTGCAAAATCCTTCAGGCTGGCCGGATCGGCACCGAGAATCGCGCCTGCGATCCGGCGGGCGGAATCGCTGCTCATGCGAAGGAAAACACGCCCCACTGCCTTGCCGGAGAAACCGATCGTTCCCATCACATGCTCTCCCGTAAGCAGCTCGACAGAAGCCCGGTTGACGGTTTCCAGCTTGAGCGAAAGCATCGTCTGGAACGCGCGATCGAGTGCCTGGGCCAGCGGAGTTCCCATCGCAATGAGAAGCACGCAACCGATGCCGTTTCGCATCAATGCGTCTTCGACATTGTCGATCGTGTACTCCGATTCGTCCTCGGCGCGTGGGTTTGCGACGCGGAGAATCCGCGCCTTGAGGCCCGGATCCTTCGAGATCAACGCGGTGATTTCGTCGAGATCGGAATCCTGTCGCGCGACAAGCTGGGTCAGCTTGGAAACGCTCTCGGGAAGCGGCGCCAATCCATAGCGTTTGGCAAGTTCCTGGTAGTTGACTGTATCCTGCATGTAATTCGTAGCGGCTAGGCAGCTGCCTTTTTCTGCAATGGCACGATGCGTTCCACTTTTTCGATCAGCTGGTTTTCTTTGAAAGGCTTCACCAAATAGTCGCGCACGCCGAGCTTGGCGATGTGCAGCACGTTTTCACGTCCTGACTCGGCGGTCAGCATGATAACCGGGATCGATTTCAATTCCGGATCCTCCTTCAGCTTGGTGAGCATTGTCACGCCGTCCATGACCGGCATTGTGACGTCGAGGAGAATCAGGTCCGGCTTCTCACGCGCGGCCACAGCCAGGCCTTCCTCGCCGTTGCCTGCCTCGCAGATCTGGCAGTCAAATGTTTGAAATGCGCGGCCCACAATGATCCGGATCGTCCGGCTGTCATCCACACTCAATATTTTCGTCGGCATAGAGCTTTTTCCAATCAGATGAATTTGATGTGCACCTCCACATGCACCCGTTCGTCGCCACAGTCAAAAACCAGCGACACGTGTTGCACGTCAGGCATGGGTTCAATCTCGAACGAAGTGCCGCGGATGATCGCCGGTGTGCTCATGGCGCACGCCGCACCGGCATCGCACAGCCACGACTTCAGGCCACCCGCAACCATGTTGGTCACCTCACCCACCACGTCGTTCACTTCCGATTCGTTGTTCATTTCCTCGGGGGGAAGCCCCAGCATCGCCCCAGCGGCGCGCTTCGAGAACGCAGTGGAAAGATGCAGGTAAACAGCGCCGTTGACCGAATCGCCGGCAAAACCGACGGAGCCGCTGACGCGTTCCGGGAACTGCGGCGCCTTGGCGCCTTCCACGAGCGTTGCTTTGGTGGCAAGCATCGTGTCGAAGACTTCCACCAGGTGGGTCTTCATGAATTCGCCCACGTTGTTCAATTCCAGGATTTGACTCATATAAAATTTCTTTTTCGAAAAACCTTCAGGATGCCATCGCCGGGCCCGAAATGTTCCTGCCGGCAGCGGCTGTTCCCGACTTCCGTTCGAGAGAACGCACGATGGCGTCGGGGATTACATCCAGCGGAAGGACGTGGTCCACAACGCCCAATTCGACCGCTGCGCGCGGCATTCCGTAAACCACGCAGGTCTTTTCATTCTGTGCAATCGTCTCCGCGCCGGCTTCCTTGAGCTTTTTCATTCCCTGCGCGCCATCCGACCCCATGCCGGTGAGGATCACTCCCAGGGCGTTTCCTCCCGCGCAGGCGGCCGCGGAATTGAAAAGAACATCGACGGCAGGGCGCGTGAAATGGAGCGGCGGACCCTGATGCAATCGGACGGTGTAACAACGCCCATTCCATTCCACAGCCATGTGAAAATCTCCGGGAGCGATCAGGACGGTTCCCGGCCTGACCTCTTCCGCGTGAATGGCCTCGCGCACCTCCAGTTCGCAGCAATCGTTCAGGCGTTCAGCGAATGCACGTGAAAACACGGCGGGAATATGCTGAACAATGCAAATGCCGGGGAGATTTACAGGAAGCCGGGTGAGGACGGACTTGATCGCTTCGGTTCCGCCGGTTGAAGAGCCGATTACGATGAGCTGGCGAGGATTGAAAATGCGCGAAGTGCCCACCGAAGTTTGGGACACGACACCCGGCAATGCAGGTTTGGACATGCGTGCCTTCGCGGCGCCTTTGACACGAACTGCCAGCTGCTCACCCAATGCGCCGATGCTCCAGGAAGAATTCGGCTTTCCCAAAACATCCACCGCTCCCGCTTCCAGTGCGGCCAACGCCGCCGTCGAACCGGTCTGCGTCAGGGAACTGATCACAATGACAGGCATCGGCCGGTGTTGTTGGAGAATTTTCAGAAACGTGATTCCGTCCATCCGCGGCATTTCGATGTCCAGCGTCAGCACGTCGGGATTCAGTTCGAGAATCTTGTCGCGCGCGACATAAGGATCACACGCGGAGCCCACCACCTCGATTTCCGGATCTCGGGCAAGCGCATCTGAAATGGCGCGCCGCACCACTGCCGAATCGTCCACCACCAGCACCCGGATTTTTTTGAATACGCTCATGCCATGCTCATCAGTTGATCGACACGTTCGAAACTTTCACGAACCTCAAGGACAAGGCTCTGGAGCCGGTCCGCGGAAACCTGAAATGCATCCGCAACATGCGGATCCACGGATATTGCAAATGCCTCCCAGCCGGGAGCCGATCCCGCCAGGTGCGCAGCCACATCCGCCACATGAATCAGGGCTGAAAGCTGCAGACGCGGCTTGATCACCGGACCATGATGATTCCTCACCGCCTCAACGATGTCGCCCGGAAGCTTGTAGGTCTCCAGCAGCGCGGCTCCCGCCTCGGCGTGATCGGTCCCAATGACCGCGCGCTCGGCGTCCACGCGTGAAAGCTGGTCCGTTTTGATTCGGCCCCGGATTTCCGCCTGCATGTCCTCGGTCAACACCTGGTTCATCAGCAGTTTGCCGATGTCGTGCAGAAGTCCGGCAGTGAATGCCACAGACGGGTCGGCCTCGAAATTCAATCCTCCCTTTGTCAGCAGTTCCGCCGCGCTGGCCGTCGCCAGCGAATGGCGCCACAACTCCTTTGCCTCGGTCGCATAACCGGCCAGAGGAACGGTCATCGCCGCGCTGAATTCCAGCGACAACACCATCTGGAGAATCTGCTGGTGCCCGAGGAGAAGGATCGCCTGGTCCACCGACGAAACCGGCTCGCTCAGCGCGAAGGCTGAGGAATTGCACGCACGCAGCAGTTTCGCGGTGAGGATGTTGTCGTATCGCAACACGCGCACGACGTCGTCGTTGTCGGCATTCGGATCGTCCAGCAGTCCGACGAGCTGAAGTGCGGCCTGCGAGGCGATTTTGAGATCCTTGGCATTGGCAACAAGTTCCTGGGCTGTCATATCAGGTAGGTCTCCATTCCCGGCGATTTGATCGAGACATTTCCATTGGTCATGTCGAGGCGCAGCGTTCGCGATGCGAAACCGCCCACGTCCCTGGACTGGATACTATAGCCGTTCTTCTGCAGAAGTTCTGTGAAGACTTGGAAATTGCGTTCGCCGATGTTGAAAACTTTTTGCGGGTCGAGAAGCTGTGCGCCCCCCGCGACCTTGATGACAAGCCGGCGACGGTCGGCGCCGAGATTGCAAACGGCCTGAAAAATTCGCGGTACGCCGGTATCGACGAACATCGCCGGTGACGCCGCCGCCTTAGCCGAATCGATCTTCGAATCGGGAAGCATCACGTGCAACAAGCCTCCCACCTTGGCGAACGGATCGTAGAGAGTGATTCCGAGGCAGGATCCGAGAGAATAGGTAACCAGCTCCGCTCCCGCATCATTGCTTGCAACCATGTCGGCAACCCCGACCACCAGCGTCTTGCGCGGCGGCGCAATCACCCATTTCGAGGACACGCTCATCTACTTCAATTGAAGGGAACATAAGATCGCCGCGCGCCAACTCCGTTTAAGTCAGCTGATTCGATGGTTTTGAAACTTGCGCGCACCAGTTCAGATGTTTTTCAACATCATTTTCGGCTGAATTACGTTCAGCTTGAGAGATTTCCCGACTCGAACGCCCCGCGGCGAAACCAAGTTGCGTTCAAAAAAGCCGAAGCAAAACGCCCCCTCTCCTCTCGGGAAAGGGGGCTGAATCTCTCTACTCGTGCTTACGGCGTGCTCACGACGCGGAAGAACATTTGCGCGTTTCCGCGGGTCGGCGTCACATAACTCACCGATGCGCCTGTTCCCTGAATCGGTGCGCCAATATTCTGCCAGCCACTGCTGAGCGAGGAGACGCCCTGGATCTGGTAGGATTTGCCCTCGACGGTGTCGAAGACGATTTCCGCCGCCGTGTAGATCCGGACATTGTTGTTTCCAGGATCCTCGGGATTCACGACGTTGCCACCGTTCATCCAGACCACGCCGTCGGGCAACTGCACGCCTGCGACATTCGGATTGAGACCGAGCGCGTATTTCAGCCAGTTCGGAATGCCATCGCCTGCAGGCGATGCGTTCGGAGCGGCATTCGGGCTGGTCGGCGATCCGAAGTAGGCTGTCTGCCACGTGTCGGGCAGGCCGTCGTTGTTCGCATCACCGCTCAGATCCGCGATCGAAGCCTTCAACAAACCAACAGCATAGGCCGTGTTGTGAATACCGTAGCTGCGGTCTTCAAGAACGAACATGTAGTTGAAGCCGGCGCGAAGCTGTTGCTTGGTCCAGCTGGACGTGATCGAAATCTCAGTCTTCGGCGTGCCCACCGGCGGCAGGAGCAGCGCCAGTTTCGCCATCAGATTTTTCACTTCGGTCTGCACACCTTCGACGATGCCGTTGCCGTCGTAGTCCTGCCGCTTCAGATCGAAGCTCGTGATTTCGCCGTGGCATTTCACGCAGGCATCGACGACTTGGATATCGTCGGCTGTTGTATCAGGCGTGCCTCCATCCCAGGAGAGCCGGAAGGTATGACCGCCAGCGTGCGTGAATGCCGGGCCGGATGTCACCGACTGCATATGACATTCAACGCAGGAGTCCGCCACCGAACTGCGATGGGCTGAGCTGGGAATATCCTTTCCATAAGTGATGGCGTTCACACCGGCCAGCATGTCCGCCTGGGGACCGTGATGAGGCCCGAATTGAGAACTGCCCGCAGTGGTTTCAACATAGGTCACCGCATCGCGGCGGCTCATGTGACAGTTCATGCAGATCATTCCAGCGCCGCCGTTGGTGATGGTTGTCTTGTTGTCCATGAGAACGATCGGTCCGACGTTGCGCAACTGATGTGGTTTTGATGCATCATGCGGATCGTGACAGGCCGCACAGCCGATCGCTTCATAACCGGTGCTCACAGCAGTGTTGCCGGCGGTGTAACGGGCGAATCCTTCCGCAGTATGACAGCGCACGCAGCTTGCGCCTGTCTGACGCGGCGCTACGGCGTGGCCGGAACTGTTCCATTCCTGAACGCGCCAGTGTTTCGAAAGACTGTCATGGCATTGAGCGCAATCGCCCACGGAGAATGTTTTCGAAATGTAATTGGTATTGCCGAATTTCGTGGCGTGTTCACTGCCAGGACCGTGGCAGCTTTCGCATTGAACGTTTGCCAGCGCCTTCAATGCAGCCGGCATGGCAGCCCAGTTGCCGTTGGTCAGAGTCGCAGGAAATGTCCAGTTGTGCTCCAGAGCCACGTCGTCGAAACCTCCATTCACGGCATCAGGATTCACATCGTAACCCGTCACGTGACACGAGACACAGTTCTTGCTGAACGTCGGCGCTCCGATGCCATCGATCTTTCGGGTGAAGGCAGTCGCATGAGGCGTTTCCTGCCAGGTCGAATAAATGTTCGAAGCGATGACCCCGCCGCTGTGGCAGAGCGCGCAGGTCTGGGCGCCAAGGAAAGTCGCGGCAGTAATCTTCTGCGTCAGGCTGGTTGTTCCGCTCGCGGACGTGATCGTCGCGACAACCGTGTACTGGCCGGGAATATCGGGAACCAGCATGGCGCGACCTGCCACGCGCAAGGTCAATCGATCCGCCGGCTTGTAAACGGGAACGTTCGTGCCAAGCGGACTGGGAGCGATCTCTGCAATGGAACCGATCGGTTTGTTGGTCAGAGTGAACGTGACGTCGAGGATATCTTCAGCCGGATATTGGATGTTCACCACGGCGTCGAGATAGGCCGGTTGGCCGATGCCAACGGTGTTCAAACCGGTGCCAATCTGTTTTCCGGTGAGGGAGTAGTCCTTGATTTCCTGCGGTGTGAGTGGACGAATCTGCAGTTGCCCGTTCAATGCGACTGCGCCCAGTGCCGGACCGGCGCCGGCGAGCAGCATCATCGCCGCAAGGCAGGCTTTCGCGGGGTGAATCCAAGAGGTCAATTTCATATCAGCGTTTTCAAGTAGAGGTTCGCGCGTCCGAAAGACAACGACGTTGGCCACACTAAACGAACCGCCGATTCTGCCTATCCGCCTATTGTCAAACACCGGCTTTTATTTGCCGAAGCGCTCAACAACATGGGTTCGATGGAGCCCGCTAATGGAAAGACGATCTGCCGAGGAGGGAAATAAACTTCGCTTGCGGTGTGAAGAAGCCGGTCTCAACCAACACAGGTCGCGGGTTGCCAGAGCTGAAAAGGCTGGGAGGCGCCGCGCTTTTCCGGACGCGGGGAAAACCGTTTCATGACATCGCGTGTGTTGGATTCGATGATGTTCCAGCAATGCCCGAGTTCCTGTTCGCGAAGACGAAGATTTTCCCGAACGATCACGTCGAGATCATCCACATCGTACAGATACACATTCGCGACTTCCTGCACATCCGCAGCAATGTCGCGGGGAACGGCAATGTCGATCAACACGAGCGGACGATTCCGGCGCGCCTGCATCACACGTGCAATTTCGTTGCGATGAAGAATCGTGTGCGGTGACCCGGTGGAGCTGACGACGATATCCGCCTCTTCCATTGCGCCAAGACATTCCTCAAAGCGGATGGCGCGGCCTCCAAACTCCTGCGCGAGTCCAACAGCGCGGTCGTAAGATCGATTGGAAACGAGAACCGATCGCACACCTTTTTTGCTCAGGTGACGCACGCATGCTTCGCCCATTTTGCCGGCGCCGATGATCATCACCGCTTTGTTGGAGAAATCCTGATCGAAAATGCGTTCGGCCAGTTCCACCGCGACGCTGCCCACGGAAATCGCGCCGCGACCGATTGCCGTTCGCGTGCGAATCTCCTTCGCGGTCTGCAATGCCGTTTGGAACAAACGGTTGAGAACACGGCCGGTGAGTCTTGCTTCCTGTGCCGCCTGATACGCCTGTTTGATCTGGCCGGTGATTTCCGTCTCGCCGATCACCATTGAGTCCAGACCGCTGGCCACTGAGAAAAGGTGATGCACCGCTTCGGAGCCCTCCTTGACATAGAGATAGGGGGAAAAGTCGAAACCGCTCCCGGAGAGGTGCTGGAAGATGTTGTGAATGTTGCGCCGATCGTCGTCAGTGACGCCGTAGATCTCCACGCGATTGCAGGTGGATACGATGACAACTTCACTGAGCTGGGCGCGGAGTTTCAGGTGACAGCCATGACAGCGCAGACGCGACGCATGGACGGCAATTTTCTCGCGGATTTCAACCGGCGCAGTCTTGAAGCTCAAACCGGCGACAAAAATTTTCATGACAGAACCTCCGGACATGAAGAAGACAAGCGGCAGGCCCAAATGCTTCCGACATGTTGGGAAACGTCCGGGAAGTGCGTGCTGCAAACCATCGCTGTAGCCGCCAGGGCGCACTGTGCCGGCCACCGCCCGCGTTCAAAGGGAAGCCGACCGGGCAAAGACCGAAATTGGTCTGCAAGCTGGCAATCTTTGGTCGGCTGTTCATGCAGCCACTCTAATCAGAATCCTCAGCGCCTCTCGCCATCACTTGCCATTTGCTCCACCGATTTTGCATTCGCAGAACAAAACAGGTTGGGCGGAACGAAGCTCAGGTGAGACGCGTCGGACTCGTTTGAGGGCGCGGATGCATCTTCACTCAAAGAATTTCAGGGCGAAAAGCGAAACGCCGCGTCGAAAAATCGGCGCGGCCGTTTGTCGAAAACGAGTGTGTAAAATCAGGAACCGATCTGCTTTTGGATCAACTCAATGATGGCTTTGGACCACTTTTCAAGAGCCGCCGCATCCCGGCCTTCGACCAGCAATCGTGCCTTCGGTTCGGTTCCCGAATAACGAAGAAGCAATCGGCCGCCCTGGGCCTGAAGTTCCTTTTCGGCATCCGCCACGAGTTTCACAACTCCATCAAGCTGTTCGAACGGTTTCTTCTCGCGAACGCGGACGTTTGTCACAAGCTGCGGAAAACGGGTCCAGCATTTCGCCAATTTCGAAAGAGGCTGATCCTTTGCCTTCATGATGCGAAGAATCTGCAGCGCCGCCACGAGTCCATCCCCGGTCGAACTGTAATCGCGGAAAATCATGTGCCCGCTCTGCTCGCCACCCAAGTTGAATCCGTTGCGAAGCATCTCATCGATGACGTTCTTGTCACCGACAGCCGTGCGAAGAACTTTTCCTCCCACAGCCTGAATCGCGGCATCGAGGCCTGCATTGCTCATCACCGTGCTGACGAGCGTCCGTTCGTTCAGCGTGCCGTGCGCCAGCATGTCGAGCGCGGCAATTGCCATGATGTCGTCGCCATCAATCAGTGTTCCGGTTTCATCACACAGAATCACGCGGTCGGCATCGCCGTCGTGCGCAATCCCAACCGCGGCGCCATGTTCCTGAACTTTTTTGCAGATCAACTCGGGATGCATGGAACCGCAATCCTTGTTGATGTTCATGCCGTCGGGCTGATTGCCATAGACAATCACTTCCGCACCGAGTTCGCGCAGCACGCAGGGGGACGCCTTGTAAGCGGCGCCATGGCCGCAATCGAGAACGATCCGCATTCCTTCGAGATTCATCCCGCGCGGGAACGACGATTTTGCGTATTCGATGTAACGCCCAAGGGCGTCATCGATGCGCACCGCCTTTCCAATCGCTTCTGCGGTCGGACGGATATTTTCAATTTCACCACTGAACACCAGGTTTTCGATTCGGGCTTCGATCTGATCGTCCAGCTTGTAACCGTCCGCGCGGAAGAACTTGATGCCGTTGTCGGCGTACGGATTGTGCGACGCGGTGATCGCGATTCCCGCATCGGCGCGGAGGCTGCGCGTCACGTAAGCCACGCCTGGAGTTGGAAGCGGTCCGATGAAAAGCACGTCCACGCCCATCGAAAGAATTCCCGACGAAATGGCGTTCTCAAGCATGTAGCCGGAAAGACGCGTGTCCTTGCCGATCACAATTTTGTGCCGGCCCCGACCTCGAGCCTGCGATTCCAAAGTTCTGAACACATGCCCTGCAGCGCGCCCGAGTTTCAGCGCTGTTTCTGCTGTGACTGGTTCAATGTTGGCCGTTCCTCGAACGCCATCGGTGCCGAATATCTTTTTGGAAGAACTCATTGGAAAGCTTCTGCCTACTTGGGAGGGATCACCACTTCCACCTTGTCTGGAATCATGCGCACGACCGTCACGCCGGTCGGGACGGTGACCACAATGCTCTTCTGAAGTCCACGAGCGGATTCAATCCCGGTCAGGTCCACCTGGGCCCGGATGTCGGACGGTTTCAATTTCTCGAGCACCGTCGGCGCACCACGGACATCCAGCCGAATTTCACTCGGATCGACAATAACGGCCCGGACTTCAGATGCGGGAAACACGACAATGACCGGAATGTTGTAATACGTCCGTTCGCTTCCTGCGCTGCCGAACGCGTTGAGCGGTGTGCCCACATCGTGGTTCAGGAAAACTTTCCAAACAAACAGCCAGATGAAGACGGCAAATACGAACGAAAGAAGCTTCAGCCAGAAATCACGGAAGATGAGGCTGCGCACGAAATCGATCATTTGACGAGGGGGCTGTGAGAGGTGCCGGTGTCACTCGGGGACGAAGCGGCGTCCGCGTCCGCCTTGGAAAGAACCACCGGGGCCGGCTTCACGCGATCCACAGTCCAGGACCGCAGAAATTCAATCCAGTTGCGCGACTTGGCCGGTGTGACGAGCACCGAGGTCAGGAACGATCGCAAGGCTTCCAGTGTGACGCCGCGGGTGAGGTTTCCCTTGTAAGCGTAAGAGATAGCGCCGGTTTCCTCCGACACCACGACCACCACGGCATCGGTTTCCTCGGAAAGACCGATTGCCGCCCGATGACGCGTCCCCAGCGACTTGTTCAAATCCTGGCGCTGGGTGAGCGGGAAGATGCAGGCGGCGAATGCGATTTTGTCGCCCTTGATGATCACTCCGCCGTCGTGAATGGCGTTGTTCGGAAAGAAAATCGTTTCGAGCATCTCCGGCGTCGCATCGCAATTGACCGAGATTCCGGACTCCACGGCTTCCTGAAGGTGAATCGATTGTTCAATGGCGATCAACGCGCCGATGCGGACATCCGACAGGCGTTCGACAGTCTGGATGATAACCTCGATGCTTTCACGCTGCTCCCGAGCGGTGGCGAACATGGGAAGGTTTCCCAACTCTGCGAGCATTCGCCGCAACTCAGGTTGAAAAATCACGACGACCGACACGCTGAAGAAGGCGAGGAACGAAACGAGAAGCCAGCGGAGAACTTCCAGCTCAAGAAAGAATGTGACCAGAACGAACGTGAGAAACACCACGAGAAAGCCGGTGACGACGGCCCAGCCACGCGTGCCGCGGATGAAGCGCAGGGCATAGTAGATGCCGACCGTCAGGATCAGGATCTCCAATCCCGGCCGCCAGCTGCTATCAATCAGGTTTTTCAGCTTTAGCCACATTCGATCTGTGCGCCAGAATCGCTTCCGTCATCCGCATCGCCTGCAAAGTCTCGGCTACATCATGGGTCCGAATCATCTGCACCCCGGCTTCCACCGCCATGCAGGCACACGCCAGTGAACCGGGCAATCGATCCGGCAAATCAGTTCCAAGCAGCCTGCCGATGAAAGACTTTCTGGACACTCCCAACAGCAAAGGTCTTCCGAGCCGCCCGAATTTCGCCAGCGCCCCCAGAAGCTCAAGATTGTGCTCCAGCGATTTTCCGAACCCGATTCCGACGTCGAATATAACTTGGTCAGAGTTGACTCCGCAATCGCTCAATCGTTCCAAACGTTCCGAAAAGAACATCGCAACCTCGTTCACGACATTCACGTAGGTGGGATTCACCTGCATCGTCGCCGGCGTTCCCTGCATGTGCATGCAGACGTAACCGGCGCCATGTTCTGCAACGATCCGCCACATCTCGTCATCCGACCGGTTGGCGGCGATGTCATTCACGATCGCCGCACCCGATTCCAATGCCGCCCGGGCCACGGCCGGTTTCATGGTGTCGATCGAGATCGGAATCGAAACCCTCGCAACAAGTTCACGGATGACGGGAATGACCCGCCTTATTTCCTCTTCCTCGGAAACCGATTGAGCCTGCGGACGCGTGGATTCTCCTCCGACGTCGAGAATCGACGCCCCCTGCCCCACCAATTCCAGTGCATGACGGATCGCGGCGTCGGGATCGACGAACTTCCCTCCGTCCGAGAATGAATCGGGAGTGACGTTCACGATTCCCATCGCCAGCGCGGGACGGGGAAACGAGAATTCAAACTGTCGCGCGCGCCATCGCATCACATCAGTATGTCGCGCCGGACGGAGAACGTTGAATCAGTTCAATCTCGTATCCCTCGGGCGCATCAATGAAGGCAAAGACCGTTCCGGTGGAACTGGTGGTCGGGCCATCGGAATATTTCAGCCCAAGCTTTTCGAGATGTTTCCCGAAGCTCTCCAGGTTATCCACCTCGAAGGCCAGATGCGTCAGATCCGGCTGCACCTGCACGGGGCCACTGCCTGGAAAGCAAGTGATTTCAATCAACTCCTCGCTTTCGGGAGCCTTGAGAAAAACCAGTTCGGATCCACGCGGCGACCGATGCCGCTTCACTTCCTCCAGCCCGAGAACGTCCTTGTAGAACCGGACGGTTTTTTCCAGGTCATTGACCCGATAACGCGTATGCAAAAGTTTCGTTGCCTTGCTCATGCGCCAAACCATACGCAAAGGAACGGAAACGTGAAACGTGAAACGTGAATGCGTGAATGCGCGATGCGTGAAACTCAAGACTCAGAACTCAAAACTCACATTTCCCCCATGCGCTCTGGGGCATCAAACCCCTTGCCGGTCCAAACCGTTTCCGATACCAAGGCGCCGTGTATCGCTTCAAGCGTTGGGGATTTATATCGGTGCTGGTGTGGGGGCTGTTCAGCTCGGCTGACGCCTTCGGGCAAATCGATCCGATGCCACGCCAGATGATTCAACTCGGCTACAATGCGGCGTTCCAGGGACACGCCCCGCTTTCTGCCTACGCATTTTACTACCGCAACATTCCGCATTTCATACAAACAAACCTCGCCTTGCGGCTGGCCATCGCACCGACTTACATCGACTCGGAACTGGGCATCCGGGGCGTAATAACCGACGACACGGACATTGGCATTGGCGTGGCCGGAGGCGGTTTCGCCGACAGCTACGACGAGATTCGACGCGGAACATTCCGCACTTCCGAATCCTTTGTGGGCCATGGCGGCGAGACATCCTTCAGCATTTATCACTGCTTCAATCCGAGCCATCAGATTCCCTTGAATGGCGTGATCCGAAGCTTTGCGCATTACACCACATACGAAACGGACGACGACACTGATCCAGACTTCGAACTTCCGGACGATCACGTCACGACCGGCGTTCGCGCCGGATTGCGCTGGGGTGGAAAGGAACCCATCCTTTTCCCATCGCTGGCCATGGAATTGTCCGGATGGTATGAAGGCCAGTTTCGGACCGGCTCCGGCCGATATGGACTTGGGAACGATCGGAGGCTCGAAGATTTTTCACACCTCTTCTGGGGCCAGGCTCTGCTGGCATACACCTTCACCAATTCCGGTCAGAGTTTTTATGTCAATCTGACCGCGGGAACGAGCATTGACGCGGACCGATTCAGCGCCTACCGGCTTGGAGCATTGCTGCCGCTCGTGTCGGAATTCCCGCTGAGCCTTCCCGGTTACTACAACCAGGAGATCAGCGCGAAACAGTTCGTGATGCTCGGCGGCAATTACACGTTTCCTCTCGATCGGAAAGGCCGGTGGAACGCAAACATCGTCGCAGCCACGGCCGGAGTGGATTATCTGCCCGGACTCTCGCAACCCGGCCGCTGGCATTCCGGTGTCGGCGGTGGCGTTCTCTACCAGGCGGCATCGCTCAAGGTAATGATCGGTTACGCATACGGGATCGATGCCATCCGAACCGGAGGCCGCGGTGCGCACAGCATTGGATTCCTGATGCAGGTGGACCTGGATCACGCCAAGGCGATGCTCTTCAATCCGCAACAACCCAATCGCTGGCGCGGATTCCAGCGAATCGTCGGCACATTCGGGAACTGAGCGCCGGTTCCCGTCAAAAGATTCCGTTGCAGATCACTTTTTCCTGCCCCAAGCTGCCATCAGCCGGGAACCGTTCTCATTGAAACGATTCCCTCAAGATCATGACTCGGGAAATCCAATTTATTTCTAAAAGCATTGCCGGGCTGATGGCGTGTGTTGCTCTGTTCATCCTTCCGCTTGGCGGCACAGCCGAAGCCCAGGTCACCAACACCGCGCCTTCCAATCGCTGGCTGCTGATCATGCAGACTTCGCGCTCAATGCAATCGAGAGCCGAAGCCGGACGACGCCTGATCGCGAATCTGGTCGCCAGTGAAATGAACGGCCAGGCGCATGCCGGAGACACTCTCGGGCTCTGGACCTTCAACGACGAACTGCACACCGTTTTTCCGCTTCAGGAACTCACCGGCAAAAATGGAAGTCAGGTTGCGGGGCGCATTTACCAGTTCCTTTCCGCGCAGAAAAACGAAAAGGACAGCAATCCGGAAAAGGTCAGCCCCGAATTGCTGGAAGTCGTGAAAGACTCGGATTTCATCACGATCATTCTGGTCACGGACGGATCCAGGGGCCGGTTGGGAACTCCGTTCGACGACCGCATTCAGTCGAGCTATCGCGAATGGTCCGCACAGCAACAGCAGAATCAAATGCCGTTCGTTACCGTTCTGCGGGCGAAGGCGGGAAAGTTCACCGATTTCCTCGTCAACACGCCACCCTTCCCACTCGAGTTGCCGGAGCTTCCTGAAGAACTTCAAAAGTTGCGCATCGCGGCGGAAAAGAAACCTGAGCAAAAGCCGGAGCAACCCAAACCCGCGCCTGTAACATTGCCGCCGTTGATCATCTCAGGGAAAAAGCCGGAGTCACCGGTGAACACAAATACGACCCCGGCTCCAGCCATTGCAGAATCAACGCCTAAGACAAACGCAATTCCCTCCGTTTCCACGAACGTTGCAGCCATGGAAACGAATCCGGTCATTGTCGCAACCAAGGAACCGATTGGCCCTGCAGTTCCCGAAGAAACCAATTCAGCTGCCGAAACTGCATCTGTGGAAAGTCAGGAAGCTTCAACTGTTGCAGCAGCTCAGACGGTTCAGTCGTCCACCGTGACAACGGAGAAGAAATCTTTTGCGGTCGTCTGGATCGTTTCCGCAGGAGCAGTCTTGCTGCTGGCCGTCGGTGCAATCGCCTTCAGTCGTCGCAATCGCGGCACCCGAACGAGCCTCATCACAAGATCGCTCGATCGCGAGCAGCGGCACTGAGTCGATCAAGCGATTCGAAGCCAGAATGTCTTGAGATACGCGGGCTCCTGTCGCGACACCGGAAAATCGGGCGGCTGTGGCACGTAATGTTGTTGAAGCACCCGACGCTTTTCCGAAGCAATGGATTTCAGCACCGTTTCCACAAAGCTCTTCGGTTCCCAATCCGCGGCGTTTGTTGAGGCCAGGAGCACGCCATTTTCTCGCAACAACGCCAGGGCCAGACTGACGAGTTTCCCGTAATCCTTTTCCACCCGAAACACGCCGCTTTCCTTCGACTGCGAAAACGTGGGCGGATCGAGAATGATGGTGTCGAAACGCCGCCCTTTCCTGGCCAGTCGCCGGAACCAGTCAAACACATCGCCGTAGATGAAGTCGTGTTCGCCCGGATCGATTCCATTCAAAGCGAAGTTCCTTCTGCCCCAATCGAGATATTTTTTCGACAGATCGAGACTCGTCACGCGCGCCCCTGCTCTTGCGGCGCAGACGGAGAAGGCGCATGTGTAGGCAAACGCATTCAAGACCTCGCGGCTGCCTGTCCCGTCGGCTTTATGATTGAGATCAAACCCAGACGCAACATGCCCGGTCAAAAGCCTTCGCCTGTTGTCGCGTTGATCAAGGAAGATGCCGACGGAATAGCCTTCCTTGAAACTCAGTTCATAGCGCATTCCGTTCTCGCGTACGACAAACGTTTCAGGCGCGGGATCACCAAGGACAAGTTGCGGCGATACTTCGCCCACTGAAGCACGGCGCACCTGGCGGTTCAGAATTTTGTGATAAACACTTCGAATCGAGCCCCCGCCGGCACGGTTCCGATTCAGTTCATCAAAAAGCCATTTCCGCCGGCTCGCCGAGAGTTCTGTGGCGCTCTGCGACAAAAGATTCTGACCAAGCCGTTCCACATACCATCCCGGTTCAGAATCACTCGCGCCGTGCACGATTCGGTAAGCGTCGGTTTGCTCCGGATCGATGATTCCCTCGCGCAGGCAGATGGAGTTGCTGCGCCTGAAATCCACCGGCGCGCGAAAGGTCATCTCACGATTGTCTGCAGGGTGACGGAAGCAAAGTTCCGCTGCGTGAAGGCAGACGCGGTGAAACGAACTGCCGCCGTAAAGCACATCGCCAAGAATTGGAAAACCATTCTCGGCCGCGTGAACACGAATCTGATGCGTCCGTCCCGTCAACGGTTCCGCTTCGAGAACAAATACGTTGGGAACCCCCGGATCGAATTCGCCCGGTTTGAAACGCGTTTCCGCGATTTCACCATCCGCCCGGCTGACATAACGATCACCGGCACGCGTAATCTTCGATCTCACAATCAGCTCGCGTGAACGAGGCTTCCGATCACTCAGCAGAAGGTAACGCTTCCTCACAGCGCGACTGGAGAATTGATCCGTCAGCGAGCGGTTGGCCTGGGTGGTTTTTCCAAACACGATCACCCCACTGGTTTCCTTGTCGAGCCGGTGAATGATGGCGAGTTGGTTTCGTCCGGATTCGCGATGCTTCAGCCATTCGTAGATGCCTTCGCCCGCGTAAGGCGATGGGGCGTGAGTGTTCATGCCGGCCGGCTTGTTGGCGACCAGCAGATGTTCATCCTCAAAAAGAACGCACGGTTCCACGGAATCGGAAAGGGACGATCAGAAAAACTTCCAGGCCTCACCCTGCTTCCAGACCACATAGATCGCGAGCAGGAAGTTCGTGATCGCGTGCGCGGTCATCGCATCGCCAAGGCGGTTTTTCCTCAGCACCAACCCCTGATAAGCGAGCCCGCAAATGATGCCCGCCAGCCATTGAAAGTGCACCACGCCGAAAACGATCGATATGACAATGAAAGCAGTCGGATGAAAACGATTGAGCGGCATCTCCTCGAAATCGGTCCGCACGGAATAACGGTAGAGAAACGAACGATAAAAGACTTCTTCCAGCGGCGGCACGACAAAGGTCATTCCGATCGTGCGAATCACAATCAATGACCACGCCACCATGCTGTCCGATCCAAAACGCGCAAACGGATTCCAGACGCTGTCCTTGGTGTCGTCGAAAAAGAGCGTGTTGCGAGGAACGTAAGGATCGATGCCCACCCAGATTGCAAAAATCACCAGCCCGACCACCACCGCTTCCCAGCTGAACGCCCAGCGCATCTCCTTCACGTAGGGCCGGATCACATAAAGCGTCCAGGCACCGACGATGACCTTCAGTCCGTAAAGCCAGAATTTCCAGTCCCCGCCCATGAGCCCGCCGGCGCTGGTGAGAATCAGAAAAATGAAAAGCGGTGCGACGCGGGCGTAAATCGGTGATGCCTGGACTCTCTCGCGGAACTGGTTCATTCGGGCCAAATCATCGCCAAGCGGCGTTGCAGGCCAAGAAAATTATTCGTCGAGACTGAGCACATTGGTTGCAGAACCATTCACGAGCACAACGCTGGCGGGCGTAATCGATGCCACACGGAACTCTCCCACGCGCCCGTTTGTGAAAACGGTTTTGCCATTCACGATTGCCGAAGGGTTTGATGCTTGAAACAGAATCCCGTTCAGCTTGAGTTTCGCTTCAGCTTTTGGAGCTTCGGCAGCGGGCTCGGAGGACGTTGATGTCGATACCGGATCGGGAGTCGCAACGTTGTTCGAAGGCGAAGCTGCGGAGACTTCGATCGGAAGCGCTTTTGTTTCAGAGACCGCTTCCGCCTTTGCTGAAACCGTCGGCGTCACAGAAGCGACTTCCACCGTGTTTCGCCCGGGCTTCATGAGAAGCGGCGTTGCAAAGCCCGCAGCGATCAGTATCCCGGCAAAGATCGCCGTCAGGAGAACAGGCGAGTTGCGCTCCGGTTGAGACGCAGGCTCGGCGGGCCGCAACGGCAGATTGCGTGTCGGCATTGGTTGAGCGGTCTGCTGCTTCGCGCGCCGCAAGGCATCATTGATCAGGCTCATGCTCCGATGTCTCCCTCCAATTCACGAATGGCCGCTCCGACGACGCGGTAACCGAGTTCCTCGCGCTGATTCACAAAACCGGCAAGCAACGCCTTGTCGCAAACGGCATTGACGAGACGCGGAATTCCGCCGGTGTAATGATGTATGCGCCAGAGCGCCGCACGGGTAAACCGCGGCGCCCCTTTTGCACCTGAAACCTGCAGGCGATGCTGGATGTACTGATTGATCTCAGTCTGACTCAGCGGTGAAAGATGATATCGAACGGTGATGCGCTGGCGGAGCTGGCGAAGATTGGGACTGTTCAAACGTTCGCGCAGTTCCGGCTGCCCCATCAGAACAATCTGGAGCAGCTTGCGGTTGTCGGTCTCAAGGTTTGAAAGCAAACGAACCTGCTCAAGCAATTCCTCCGTCAGATTCTGCGCCTCGTCGATGATGAGCACCGTTTCCTTGCCTTCCTCGACATTCCAGAGCAGGAAATCATTGATCTTCGCGATCGTGTCGAGCCGGTCCAGTCCGCGCACGTCCAGGCCGAACTCAGTCGCAATGGCTTTCATCAACTCGTCCGCGTTCAGGATCGGATTGAGGATCAGCGCCGTGGAATAATTGCTGTCGAGCTGTTCCAGCATCGCCCGGCAGAGCGTCGTCTTTCCGGCGCCGACTTCACCGGTCAGCTGGACAAAGCCCTTCCGCTCACGAATGCCATACAGAAGATGGTTGTAGGCTTCGCGATGCTTCGGGCTGTAAAACAGGAAGCGCGGGTTCGGCGTGATGTCGAACGGCGGCTCTGTCAGACCATAGTAGTCAAGGTACACGCCGATTGCGGAGCAAATCGGATGCCCTGTGGAAAGAACGTCAGAATGGGCTCTCGCAGCGGTCGGTGTCCAAAACCGAAACGGCTCTGCCCATTTTGCGGAGTATCAGATCGTTACGAAGTTCAACCTTTGCGCAGCAGGAAACGGATTCGTTCCACCAGCTTCGCCGCTTCCGCAGGCGTCCCAATTGTAATGCGAAGATAATTTTTTACTTCCGGTTGACTGAACCAACGAACCAGGATTTTTTCGGCGCGCAATTTTTCCAGCCACTGAGCCGCGGGCCAAAGCGGAGGTTGCGCCAGGATGAAATTGGTCTGGCTTGGCAGAACCCGGAAACCCAGCTTCGTCAAATCGCGACTCAGTTTCTCACGGGTCGCAATGATTCGAGCGAAGTTCTTGCGGTAATATCCGAGATTTTCAAGCGTCGCTTCGGCCGCGATCTGCCCCAGCCCATTCACATTGTAGCTGTCACGAATCCGATGCAGCGCCGAGATCAGCTCTTCGTTCCCAACGAAATAGCCCACACGCTGGAAGCAGAGCGAATAGGCTTTTGAAAACGTTCTGGCCACGAGCACGTGCGGATGCTTGAGAGCAAGCGCCATCGCATTCTCCTCGGCAAAATCGACGTAAGCCTCATCCAGGATCACCACACCCCGCTGCTTCCGACACAACCGGTCCAGTTCGCGCATCGAATAGCCGCGGCCTGATGGTGCGTTGGGAGTGGTGACGATTGTCAGCGCGGCATTGAAATCCCATCCATTGCGCTGCAAATCGCCGATTGCGGGCAGTCCAAAATTCGGCAGCAGTGGAACGTCGTTCCGGATGGAACCATGCGTATCCGCCAGCACCGGATAAAGGGAATAGCTCGGGTGAAAGTATTGAACCGTCGCACGCGAACGTTTAGCGCCCTTCTTCAATCCCGGCGCGGCCGGCTCCGCGAAACAACGCACTGCCAGCGCGAGCACTTCGTCCGAACCATTGCCGACGATGATGTTGTCCACCGAACAGCGATGAACCCGCGCCAGCTTCTCGCGAACACGCTCTGCCGTTGGATTCGGATACAGCCGCAGACGGCTGTCCGTGGCATTTTTGACCGCCTTCAACACCGCCGGTGCCGGTGGATATGGGTTTTCATTCGTGTTCAGCTTGATCAGGCCTTTGATCTTCGGCTGTTCACCGGGAACGTAGGGATGCAGTTTCCGGACGAGTGGACGGATTAATTTTTGCACTGTTTTCACAGACATCGGGCTCATTTCATTTCAAACGGCGACAAAAGTCGAGCCGCGCGCTTTCCCGCGCGTTTTCATCGGACGCAATTGAACTGACGCATCAGGTTTAATGAAGCATTCAGTGAAGCGGGCGCTCGCATCTCCCTCTCTTCCGAG
The DNA here is from genome assembly GCA_937890005.1 of uncultured Verrucomicrobia subdivision 3 bacterium. GTDB lineage: Bacteria > Verrucomicrobiota > Verrucomicrobiia > Limisphaerales > DASXHY01 > DASXHY01. The sequence continues at coordinate 48,254 of CALBZA010000069.1, forward strand.
CGAAGCCGGGCTGGGGAGAGGTTTTTTTGACTGGGTTCAGAGCGCGAAATTCCATTTCATGCTGCGCGCGTTCAGCGGCGCCTGCTTTCGTGTGAATGTTCCTCGAAACAGGATTTGAATTGTCCGGGTGCCGTTGACAAACAAGGGAACGTTCATACACTTTCCAGTGTTCGGGTAGCAGTACGTTTCTTCAGCGGGGTTCCCCACCCCCACCTCCTTGGCGTCTGCTGCCCGACATTTTCTTGAAATGCGCGAAGAATTTTTAGAACGCGGCTTGACGTTCGGTACCTGTTTTCCTAACTTCGCGCTCCCCTTGCGGGGGTGTAGCTCAATTGGTTAGAGCGCTGCCCTGTCACGGCAGAGGTTACGGGTTCGAGCCCCGCCACTCCCGCCACTTTTTCCCGCAAGTCAATCATCCGCGTGTAGCGCACCCTTTGATTTGCTGACCTGCCGAGCCCCAAAGTCGTTGTCTTGAAGTTGACTCACGGTTGTCTTACCAGCCAGGGACGGCGCATCTCGGCGAGCATCAGCCACGACTTGACTCCATAGCTGAATTTCTTTCGGCTCTATAGCAGAATTTGTGGGTGGGAGGGTCAAGCAATTCCGGTGCGGC
>CALBZA010000070.1 GCA_937890005.1 uncultured Verrucomicrobia subdivision 3 bacterium
GGTGGCTGGTTTATTGTGCCCGTCGCTGGCTGGTTCGTAGTGCCCGCTGACAGGATTGCGGATGGCGGATGGCGGATGGCGGATTGCCGAATGGGGAATGGGGGTTGCGAGTTGCGGATTCGATGACGCGGAAGAACAAACGTGATCTCATTCTGAACGCGTTTCTTCATCGTTCCTTGCTTCTTATTTCCTGCTCCTTACTTCCTCTCCTTTCCTTCTTCCACCGATCTGACACACGACCTCTCGAATAAAAAAGGCGCCAGGGGTTACCTGGCGCCATGGTTGCGAACGAATTGATCAAGGCAGTGCCAGCACTCTGAAGAATCGTTGGGTGTCAGAGTTCGGCGTGTTCGTGAAAGAAGTGGAAGCGCCTGTCGCGACCACTGTCGCATTGGTGGTCCACGAACCAGAGCTCAAATCCGTGGTGGAAAGCACATGGTAGGTTTTTCCATTCACCGATTCCCAGGTCAGCTTTAACGACGCGGGCGGAAGATGCTGAACTTCCGTGATGTTGAACGGCTCCACCGGCACGACGGCATCCACCACTTCCACCTTGAACAGCGAGAAGTCGAACTGGCTTGCAGTCAACGCCTGGGTCGCCGTCCGGATTGCCAGCGCATCAAAGCGGGGATAGACGTAAGTGGTGTCCGTCACCGAATGGCTCCAGTTCGAGCCGCCACCCGAGATGCTCGTGGTGAAGCGGACTGTTGCTGCGTCGGTCCGGGCCACCGAAAGGATCAGCGTATAGGTCGTTCCGTTCTCAAGGGCTGGCGCGCCGATGAATTCGCCGGACGGACCGCTGCCGAGCGCTTGAAAATTCGCTGTCGTTCCCATCAGATCTCCCGCCGAAATGTTGTTCCGGACATAGAAGTCGATTGGCGTGTTGTCGTTGAAGGTTTGGCCGAAGTTGAACACGGACATGTAGCCTCTCACATTGGAGGCACCGTTTGGAACGGTGTTTCCGTCTCCACCCGGACGATTGGCACCGTCGGCATAGTCGAACAATCCGACGCGAAGTCCATTCTCAGCGGTGGCAACAATGTCCTGAGCTGAAAACTCCAAAGTGACACGCAGTTCCTTGCCGACGTCGAGATGGATCGGGGTGAAGGGATCATCAGTGAAGAAGCCCAGCCAGACGGTGGAGCTGGTTTGCGGGAAGCCGACCATTGGCGTTCCGTCGATAAGACTGTCTGCAGAGCTGGCATACCATACAGAATTCTCCTCCGTAACCGGTCCCCAGCTCCGGTTTCCATCCGCAAAGGTGTCGGTCAGAATAACGCCATTCGGGGTGAAGGTCGCGGGCATGACGTAAACCGTGGCAGGATCAGACGTCGCGGTGGAGTTGTCGCACTCCACGGAGACGACAGCCCGATATTGTGTTCCGGAATCTGCCTCCGCGAGTATCGGCGTCAAATAGCTCTGGTTTGTTGCGCCGCTGATATCCTCCCAATTGGCGCCGAAATCGAGGCTCCGCTGCCATTGGAATGTCGGATCGGTGCCGGCAGCCACGACGGACAGTGTCACTTTCAGTCCTTCGGAGATCAGCTGATCCGTTGGGCTCGTTACGATGCTTGCAGGAATGCAAACCACGCCGGTGGGAGTTACCTCAGCCCAGGTGGTGCCGACGCGAATTTCGTCAACGACAAGACCGGCAGGAATGCTGCCGCTTTGTGGATGCAGAATGTAGAAAGAGCTGATGCTCGTCTGATCGGCGCCTGTGGTTGTCGAGAGGAGCGGTGCTGGCACGTTTTCTTCACCCACCGCGAGAGATTCGGGATCGATCCATACTGCGACTTCATCGTCACCCTCCGGGTCGAAGGTGTAGCGGCCAACGATCAGGTGCGTTCCCGCACTGAGGGTGTTTTCACTGACCACGGTCGGCGTTGTGACCGAACGTTTGGTCACGGTCAGTTTGCCGTCGCTGTCGATGCCGATGCCGGCGCCGGTGGCTGCGGCGTTGGGCGACGCGCCCGAAGTGGCACTGCTGAGCACAGCGAAAACCCTGTTGCTGTAAAAATCGGCGCCGTCCGGAAACTGTTCCACGTTCAGGAGGAACGAGAAATAGACCGAACCGAAGCTGACGGTGGAAAACAGGATGCCACGGCTACGATTTGCGGTGGTTGCGGTGGTGCGGATGTAAAGTCCCCCGGATGGGCTGGGATTCACTGCCAGGCCGGGATACGACAACGCGGCGGGCCCCACTACGACGGCCGAGCCGCCGCCGGCACTTCCACCGATTGACCAGAGTGTTGCCGGTGCGCCGCTGTTCAGGCGTTTGGCGGGGTTGTTCTGGCCTCCTTGAGGGAAGGCCACTGTTTCATCAGGCGAATTCGTGTAGGAGAGAGGAAACGGTTCGTATAACGGGAGTGACACCTGCGCTTTGGCCGTGGCGATACCTGCGATCGCCACCATGGTGGTGGCCAATCCCAACAGTGCTTGTTTCATGTTCAGAAAAACCAGGTTGAGTCTGCGGATTCGAATCATAGTGCTAGTGTTTGCGTTGAGCAGTTTCTTCCACTGCTGGTAACTGAAGTGAGCCTAAGAATGTATTGCTCAGAGTCCGAGGGCGAGCGAAGTCTGCTGCAAAGATGTTTGAAAAATAGGAACTCAATACTGTGCGCAAAGAAAATGGAACCAGCGTTCCCGAAGGCATATTACGAGCCGGCAGATGAAAGTTCGATTGCTGGGCTCCGCGAAGTGTCGGGTCGGTTACAGAGACAGGGCACGGCGCAGTCTTCCCGACGAAAGGGTCAAAACAATTCAGTTTTTCACGCCTCCGGCAGTTCCTGCGCATGGCAGGTTCGTTCCGTTCTGAAACTTAGCCCAATGCATCACGCATTGCCGCGAACATGCTTTTCCCGGTGTCGGTCGTGACCGGTTGTTTCGCCTTCTCGTCCGCATGTTCGATGAGTTCGGCCGGAAGTTCCTTCAGAAAAGGCGAAGGATGACAGGGAAGCACCTGCCCATACTTCTTTCGGCCCGCACAGTGGCTGATGTTCAACGTGAGCATCGCGCGCGTGATCGCCACGTAGAACAGCCGGCGCTCCTCATCCATCGTTCCTTCCACCTTCGAACGCGAGTGCGGCAGCAGGCCGTCTTCGAGTCCCACGATGTAAACATGCGGATACTCCAGCCCCTTGCAGCTGTGCATCGTGATCAAGGTGACGGCGTCGCCCGGAGCGTCCTTGTCCTCTTCGCGATCACTGTCGAGGGTGATTTCTTCGAGGAACGTGTTCAGTCGATCGAATGCCGGGCTGCTCGGTTCGGTGTCGTCGAGCGTTGTGATCAGTTCCTTGATGTTCCGGATCCGGTTGTCGGCGGTCTCGGGATTCTTTTCCGAACGACGGATTTCATTGAAGTAGGCGATCTCGTCCAGGAACCGATCTGCCCATGAACCGAGCGCGATTGAACCGGTGACTGTGTTTGCCGGTTGAACCAGCTCATTTCGGACACGCTCGATGAATTCCACAAAAGCTTCGATGCTTTCGCGTGTCTTCGCGACAAACGTGCTCGTGACCAGGGGATTTTTCATCGCGGAAAAAACGGAGCATTTGCGTTCGTGGCTCGCGGCGAGCAGGCGTTCCATGGTCACGTCGCTGAGCCCGCGTGCCGGTGTGTTCGCGATGCGCAACAGGCTGATGTCGTCGTTCGGATTAATGAACGTCTTCAGGTAGGCGAGGAAATCCTTGATCTCACGGCGATCGAAGAAGCTTTGTCCGCCGATCAAATGGTAACGGACGCCGGCTTTGCGCAGGGCGGTTTCCAATGGACGGGACTGCTGGTTGGTGCGGAAGAGAATCGCCTGCGCGCCCCACGGAATCCGCTTTGCCATGCGTGCATATTCGATCTGTTCGACGATGTCGCGGGCCTCCTCTTCGTCCGTTTCGAACGAGCTGATGGTGATCTTTGTGCCGTCGCCCTTCTCCGACCAGAGTTGTTTTCCGCGCCGGCGAAGGTTGTTTTTAATGACGGCATTCGCTGCGTTCAGAATCGTGTTCGTCGAGCGGTAGTTCTGCTCCAGCTTGATGACTTTCACCTCTGGAAAGAATTTTTCCATGTCCAGGAGGTTGGAAATTTCTGCGCCGCGCCAGCCGTAGATGCTCTGGTCGTCGTCGCCGACGACACACAGGTTGCGATGCTCCTGCGTGAGGAAGTGGACCAGCTTGAACTGCGAGGCGTTGGTGTCCTGGTATTCATCCACCATGACGTAGCGATACTTTTCCCGGCAGGCCTGGAGTGCATCGGGATGTTCCTCAAAGAGGCGCAGCGTGAGCAGGATCAGATCGTCGAAATCGACTGCGTTGCAGGCGTGAAGGGCGGATTCGTAGCGTCGCCGAATATGTTCGGCCATGGCGCGCAGGCTGGGATCGGCGAATGCAGCGGAATTGCCGCCGCCGTTTTTGAAGCGGCTGAGCAGGCTGAGAATCGCGCCGGGATCGGTTTTTTCGCCGTTGGTGGAAATCTGCGCGAGGATTTTCTTGATGGCGCCGAGCTGTTCCGATTCGTCGTAAATGACGAAGTTTCTCTTGTAGCCCAGCTTTTCGATGTGTTGCCGGAGGATTCGGACGCAGAGCGAGTGAAACGTGCAGATGGTTGGGCGGTTTTCCTTCCGTTCCTCCTTCGTTTTCGCCCTGGGAATCAGTTTGCTCACCCGTTCCTGCATTTCGCGCGCGGCCTTGTTGGTGAATGTGACGCCGAGGATGTTGCGGGGCTGAATCCCTCGTTCAATCATGTGCGCGATGCGATACGTGATCACGCGCGTCTTGCCGGTGCCGGCGCCCGCAAGGATCAGGACCGGGCCCTTGATCGTTTCGACAGCAAGCCGCTGCTGGGGATTAAGCGAACTGAGATTCAACATTCGTCGCGGATTTTACCTGCGCGAAAAAACCGAGGGCAAGAGCATTGGCGGTGTTGGTAACTTTTCAGACCGCAGACTTGACTTGCGGGGAAAGAGAAGCACCGCGTCCGCTTTGAAGCTTCCAGGGAAATCCTGACGATGAACTCCGAAACCGAAACCTTACGGTCAGGTCTTTTTGAACTCGGGCAACGGCGGTGGGACCGGGGAAGGGGAATCAGTCTCCGGGTTTTTGGCGGCTGACTTCATCGCCCGTTGAATTTCGCGCGCGAACCCGGCGCCTTCCGCGGAATACTCCGCTTCCTGTTCGCGCAGGCGCAGTTGCTGAAAGGCGGAGGTGTTGCGGCGCACCTGAGCCACGTGGCGGATCAGCGTTGTGCGCAATTCGTGCAGCGGCCGCGACGTTTCCTGCGATGTGGGCAGATGAAACCGTCGGTTCTTCAGATCGATCGCCACCTCGAGATGACTCGTGCCGTAGGGATCGCTCACGATCAGGCGGAAGCCTTCCGGATTGAACGATTCGGCCCAGCCGGTCAGACCGCTGCGCCACAGGTTGACGAGGACTTCGCCCGTTGCGGAAAGAGAGATCAACGGTTCGATCACCAGCGCTTCGTGGCCGCGGCGGGTGTAGCCGTAGCAGATGTGAAACATCCCGTCCGGGGAAAGTTCGTCGTGTGAGAAAGTGAATCGTTCCGCGCCAACATCACGTTCGGCCGAGGTCCTTGCGCCGCTCAATTCCGCGACGCTGCCACTGTGCTGGGCGCGCCAATGCAGGACGTCTCCGCCGGCGAAGTCGATTTCGCCGGAAGACAAGTCATCCCGATCTGAAGCGGAGGATCTCATTGTTGAGTCAGAATAGCATTCAAATGGGTTTCCGCTATACGACTTTGGGGGTAGAAGAAAAATTCATATGAAGTGAGAAAAACCGAGCGGCTGTAAGACTGAAGCAGTATTGTTGCGGTTGCAGAGAGCGGGTTAGAAAAGGAGCATGCAAACCCAAGTCCAAGTGAAGCAGCCCGAAATTTCCGTCTGGCCGGATCGCCGGCTTGCCATCGTCCTTCTTCTCGCGTTCCTGCTCGCTGTTCTTCTTCATTCGCGCGGCGACAACCTTTTTTCAGGGACGGGACGGCAGCAACGAAGCCAGCCCACGGAGACGCTTTGATGAGCGCGCTCCAGTTGCTGCTTGGAACGGTTTCGATCGTTGTCGGCACGGCTCTCATGCTTTCAAACTCCTTCACGGTGTGGCTGCGAAACTGTTTCGGTGTCGCCGATCGGAATGAATGGGATTCCGGCGCGGCATTGTGTGTCCTTCTGGTCCTCTTTTCCGGTCTTCTCTTTCCCGAGCAGCAGATGCTGCTTCATCTCGGAGCGATCACGGCCGTTCTCTGGCTGCTGGTCTGTCTCTGGTGTGCGACGGCCCGGACGTGGCTTCGCGGCTGGTTCGGTGTCGGCTACCTGCTCGCCTGGCTTGGCTTCTACTGGCAATCGACAACGGCGCAATGAAGCTTTTCTCGGGCGAAGCAAAGCAAAGCCTTGAAAACAGAAGCGCCGGACAATCGTCCAGCGCTTCGTGACAAACCCGGTTTGCCGGTAATTCGTTATTTCGTCAGGAGATCGCTGACCATCGAACGCTCTTCCTTCAGTTCCGCCTCGGTTGCGGCAATCTTGGATTTGCTGAAGTCATTGAGCGGAACGTCTTGAACGATTTCGAAGCTGTTTCCGTTGCTGCGAATCGGATAGCTGAAGATCAAGCCCTTTTCGATTCCATAGCTGCCATCGGAATGAACTCCCACGCTGAACCAGTCGCCGGGTTTCGTCGGCGTGGTCAGATTGCGGACCGTGTCCACAACCGCATTCGCCGCGCTGGCTGCGCTGCTGAGGCCGCGCGCCTTGATGATGGCGGCGCCGCGCTGCTGCACCGTGGCGATGAAATCCTTTTCCAGCCATTCGCGATGGCCGATGACGTCGGGAACCGGACGGCCGTTGATCTTCGCATTGAAGAAATCGGGATACATCGTGGAGCTGTGATTGCCCCAGATGGCGAGGTTTGTGACCGCGGTGACATCGGCGCTGGCTTTCTTCGCGAGCTGGGTTTTTGCGCGGTTCTCGTCGAGCATCGTCATGGCGAAGAAACGTTCCTTCGGCACGCCGGGCGCGTTGTTGGCGGCGATGAGTGAGTTGGTGTTGCAAGGATTGCCGACCACCAGCACGCGGACGTCGCTGGCGGCATTCTTGGCAATCGCCTGGCCCTGGCCGGTGAAGATCTTTCCGTTGATGCCGAGGAGATCCTTGCGCTCCATTCCCTGTTTGCGCGGAACAGCGCCCACGAGCAGCGCCCAGTTCACGCCCTTGAAACCTTCGTCGAGCGACGAGGTCGGAACAATTCCCTTGAGCAGCGGGAAGGCGCAATCGTCGAGTTCCATGCAAACGCCCTGCAACGCCGCCATGGCCTTCTCGTCAGGAATTTCGATGAGATGCAGGATGACCGGCTGATTCGGTCCGAACATCGCGCCGGAAGCGATGCGGAAGAGGAGAGCGTAACCGATTTGGCCGGCGGCGCCGGTGACTGCGACACGGATAGGAGCTGTGTTCATAAATTCAGTAAAATCGAGTGAGCGGAGTATGTTTCTCTATTGGAACCCGTGCAAGCCCGATAGTTCGATCACTGTCTTATGCGGGGCATGGGTGGGGCTACTTGTTTCGACTATGGACTATAGGACTATAGGACCATAGGACCATAGGACCATAGGACCATGGACAATTGGACTTGGGCGATTGCGCGATGGCTTTGCACGCGGCACACTGCGCGGCTCAGTCATGCAGAAAGCAGCATTGTTAAAAGCCATCGTCCAGCGCCTCGTCGAGGAACTGGATTCCTATGTCCGGGCAGCGCAGGCCGCGCACGCCGAAGCCACGCACGAACAGAGCCGGGCCGAAAGCAAATATGACACGCGCGGACTGGAAGCTTCCTATCTCGCGCGCGGTCAATCGCGCCAGGCATCAGAAATCGAAGCCTCGATCAAACAGTTTCAGGAAATGGAAGTTCGAGCGTTCGGAAAGGGCGATTTGATCGATCTTGGCGCCCTCGTGGAACTGGAACAGGGACGCGAGCGGGATCTTTATTTCATCGGCCCTCGCGCCGGCGGAACGGAGCTGGAATTCGAAGGCCGGGAAATTCTCGTCATCACGCCGCAATCACCGCTCGGTTCGCAATTGGCTGGAAAGAAAGCGGGCGACCGTGTGCAACTGAACCTTGGCGGCACCAGGCGTGCAATCAAGGTGTTGAACGTCTGGTAACGCTGCTGCGCGTTCAGATCTTTTCAGCAATCACGCTTCAGCAAAAATTCAGCGAGCGCTTCCAATGCAACGGCTTTCCCGCGGAACGGTTTCAAAGCCGCGAAAGCCTTTGCGGTGAGTTGCTCCGCGATCTTGCGCGATTTCTCCAGGCCGACAATCGAAGGATAGGTCGCCTTCTGCGCTTTCGTGTCTTTCCCGGCTGTCTTTCCCAGCTTCTCCGTGGTCTGGGTGACGTCGAGGATGTCGTCGATCACCTGAAACGCGAGGCCGACGTTGTAGCCGAAATCGGTGAGCGCCTTGAGCTGGGCTGGTGTGCAATTCGCGCTCATTCCGCCGAGTCGCACCGAGCAGCAGAGCAGGGCGGAGGTTTTGCGTTCGTGAATGTAACGCAATTGTTCGACCGAAAGTTTTTTGCCTTCACCTTCCAGATCGGCGACCTGTCCGGCGATGAGCTGAAGCGAGCCCGAAGCGCGCGCCAGTTCCAGAACGATGTCCTGATGCGAATAACGCGGCCAGCAACGGCATTGCGCAGCGATTTCAAATGCCTGGGTCAGCAGTGCGTCGCCCGCGAGAACTGCGATGCCTTCGCCAAACACTTTGTGATTCGTCAGCTTGCCGCGGCGATAATCGTCGTTGTCCATCGCGGGCAGATCGTCGTGCACGAGCGAATAGGTGTGGATGCATTCCACCGCGCAGGCGAGCGGCATGGCGTCCGATTCACGTCCACCACAAGCTTCCGCGGCCGCGAGACACACGGCCGGGCGCATCCGTTTGCCGCCGGCGAAGAGCGAGTAACGCATCGCCTTGTGAATGGTGGCGGGCCTGGTTTTTTCGGCGGGCAGAAAACGATCGAGCGCCCGGTTCACGGACTCGGTGCTGGCTGCAAGGAACTTTTGCAGATCGAACGGGGTGGCGGATTTTGCGGCGGAACGTTTCGACGACATGGGGCCGTGTTTTAGGCAATGAGTTGTGGCCGTGCAAGCGGTTTCTTGGCGATCGCGCACCGTTTCGATTCCGAGACGTCTGTCACACGTCCGCAGCCGTTGGGAACTTTGAATCGAGTAGGTCAAAGCCCACTGTCCCACGCCTCGTTGCAGCGGAAAGTTCCCGCATGCAAACGCAAGCATCCGTGTCTCTTTCTCCCGTCTGGCAGGATTACTTTGCCGATCCATTTGTCTGGCGCGCCGGTGACAGTTTTTACGCCATCGGCACCGGCAGAGATGAGGCAGATGGCAACCCGGGAAGTCGTGTCTTTCCGTTGCTTCGCTCAAACGATTTGCGGAAGTGGGAATCGCTCGAGTCTGCATTGATTCCGCCAGATCAATCTGTAGGCGTAAATTTTTGGGCGCCGGAAATCGCCGAGCATGATGGCGCGTTCTACCTCTATTACTCGGTCGGGTTCGGGGACAAAAACCATCAACTCCGCGTTGCGCGAAGTGAAAGACCCGGCGGGCCATATTGTGACACCGGCGTTCAATTGATTCGGCCGGATAAATGTTCCTTTGCGATCGACGCGCATCCGTTCCGGGACGACGACGGACAGTGGTACCTCTTTTACGCACGCGACTTTCTGGATTGTGCGGAAGGGCATCGCGCGGGCACGGCGTTGATGGTGGCGCGGATGACTTCGATGACCTCGCTTGAGAACGAAGGCCGCACGGTGCTGCGGGCGCGAAACGACTGGCAACGATTCGAAGCGAACCGTCTGATGTATGGCGCGGCGTGGGACTGGCACACGCTCGAAGGTCCGTTCGTGCGGAAACATGGTGGACGCTATTACTGCTTTTACAGTGGCGGTCGTTGGGAGAATGAAACCTACGGCGTCGATTACGGTGTCGCGGAAAATCCAATGGGACCGTTCTCCGATGCGGGAAATGAAACCGGACCGCGTGTGCTGCGAACGATTCCCGGCCGCCTCATTGGACCGGGGCACAATTCCATCGTCACCGGACCTGACGGCCACGATTACATCGTTTTTCACGCCTGGGATGTTGGGATGACAGCGCGACGGATGTTTGTCGAGCGGTTGATCTGGACGGAGGAAGGTCCGCGGGCGCAGTCGATGTTGTTGTGCGTCTGATGCGTGGCCATTTGTTTTGGGGTTAAGACCTCTGTTGCTTGAAGCGCACAGCAAACGAACGTTGCTGCATGAAAACATTCTTATCCCTGACAGCGTTATTGGGCCTTCTGGCGTTCACAGGTTGTGCTTCCAACAGAGGGGGAACGGCTGATGATTTCGAAACGGTTTCCGACACGGGAATGTATGAATCCGGGACCGCGACTGACCTGCGAGAGCCGCATCCTGCGTTGACCCGTCCGGATCGCAGCGTTGGCCCCGTGATTCCTCCTCCCTGATCGAAAGGTATTCCATGGAACAAAGACACACTGAGGAAGGACGTTTCAGCATCGGAGGCCGCGGCCTCGGAACTGTGACGGAAGAGATGGTTCGTGAACGTGCGAGCGAGATTGCGATCATGAACGGACGCAGCAAACACAAGGTGTTGGATACCGACATGGAGCAGGCCCGCCGCGAGTTGCTCGGGCAGGAACGGTTGAATCCGGAAGCGTCCGATACGGAAAAACTGCCGGAGGAAGGACTCTGGCGGCTGGCTGGTGGCTCAACCGGCGAGCAGGTGGAAAACGTTCCTGCGCCGGACGAACAGACCTTCGCCGAAAAACTGGTGGAAGAGGGTGTCGCAGATGCTGAGCACGATCAGCAGGTGCAGGCGACTGAGGAAAGTTTGCGGCGGGAACGTCGTTCGTGAGATCGGCGGGAGCTGCGTTGAGAAAGGGAAATTATGCGATGTGAAGTTTGTGGAAACGATTATGACAAGGCGCTCGAAGTGGTGGTGAACGGGATCTCGCATTACTTCGATTGTTTCGAATGCGCGATTCATGCACTGGCCCCGGCCTGTTCTCATTGCGGCTGCCGGATCATTGGGCACGGAATCGAGGCGGGCGGAAGCTTCTTCTGCTGCGCCAGCTGCGCCCATCACGAAGGTGTGATGGCAGTTTACGACCGTGCTTAACTACTATGGCCAGGAAAAAGGCTCCTCAGAAAAAGACGTTTCCCGCGCAAACACAGTCCCGGCAGCCCGGCCGGGAAAAGGAAATGTCGCCACGGGCAAAGCACATCCCTTCCGAGTACCGCGGCAGCGGCAAATTGAAAGGACAGGCGGCGTTGATCACTGGCGGCGATTCCGGCATCGGGCGTGCCGTGGCGATTCTGTTCGCAAAAGAAGGCGCCGATGTTTGCGTCACTTACCTCGACGAACACGATGACGCAAAGGAGACGAAACGACTTGTGGAAGCGGAAGGACGGAAGTGTTTGTTGATCGCTGGAGACATCGGATGGGAATCGACCTGTGCGGACATGGTTGAGCGAACCGTGAAGGAGTTCGGCCGACTGGATATTCTGGTGAACAACGCGGCGGAACAGCATCCCAGGGAAAGCATCGAGCAGATCAGCCGGGAACAGCTCGAACGAACTTTTCGAACGAATATCTTCGCGCAGTTCTTTTTCGTAAAGGCCGCGTTGAAATATCTCAAACCCGGCTCGGCGATCATCAACACGGCGTCAGTGACTGCCTATCGCGGGAGCAGTCATCTGCTGGATTATTCGTCCACGAAAGGCGCGATTGTCAGCTTCACGCGGTCTCTCGCCGAATCGCTGGCCGAAAAAGGCATTCGGGTGAACGGCGTTGCGCCGGGGCCGATCTGGACACCGCTCATTCCTTCAACTTTCCCTGCCGAAAAAGTGGAAAAGTTCGGTTCTGATGTTCCTTTGAAGCGCGCAGGGCAGCCGATGGAGGTGGCGCCCAGCTACGTGTTTCTCGCTTCGAGCGATTCGTCTTACATGACCGGACAGGTCCTTCATCCCAACGGCGGCGAAATCATCAATGGCTAACATCAGGATCGATCGTAACGGCGTTGCCGCTGGCAAACTTCGCGGCGGCGCGCATCATATTCAATCGCGATCCCGCATCAAACATCTCGGCCGCAGGCCGCGGCTCAGGTTTGAATGGACGGAAACGATCTCGGACGATCAATGGGAAACGTATCGCGACGCAATCCACGCGCTGAGAGCTGCCGGGCTCGAAGTAATGCTTGGCGGCGGCTTTGCCATGGCGAGCTACACCGGACGCTGGCGCAATACCAAGGACATCGACTTTTACATTCTGGAAAAACATCGCGAACAGGCCGTCGCGGCGCTTGCCCAGGCTGGATTTCAGGATTACTTCGAAACGCTTCCTTACGATCGGAAATGGATTTATCGCAGCACGCGCGGCGGAGTGATCGTGGACATCATCTGGGCGATGGCGAATCAGCGTGCCCAGGTGGATGAACGTTGGTTTGATGGCGCCCCGGAAATATCCATTCGCGGCGAGCGGCTGAAGGTCGTTCCGATGGAGGAATTCGTCTGGTGCAAACTCTACATCCTCCAGCGGGATCATTGCGACTGGACGGATGTCATGAACGTGCTCTTCGCTGCCGGTTCGAAGATGGATTGGGATTATTTGTTGTGGCGACTCGGGGAAGACTGGGCGCTGCTGAAAAGCCTGCTGACGTTGTACGGCTGGGTATGTCCGCGTCAGGCGGCTCGGTTGCCGGAGTCGCTGAGAAAACGGCTCAAGCTGGACAAGCCTGTTGCGCCCCGACGTCGAAAATACAATCGCATCCGGCTGCTGGACAGTCGCGACTGGTTTGCCGCGCTGCTGACACACAATCAACCGCTGGCCGTGTGAAAGGACACCATGCTGATCGGAACGATGAACCATCCCGCCCGCGACGTTCTCAAGGAGGTCGAGTGGATCGCAGCGATGGGCTTCGATTTCATCGATCTCACGCTGGAGCCTCCCGCAGCCTTGCCTGCCCGGATCGATGTGAAAGCGCTGGGCGAACTGATTCGCAAACACAACCTCCAGGTCGTCGGGCACACGGCCTATTACATTCCGATCTGCAGTCCGTTTGAATCGATTCGCAGGGCCGCGGTGGAGGAATTGAAGGAATGCGTGGCGGCGTTTGCGCAGCTCGGGACGAAATGGATGAACATCCATCCGGATCGCATCGCCCCGATGCACGACCGGAAATTCATCATCGATCGCAATCTGCAAAGTCTTCGCGAATTGTTCGTCGTCGCGGACAAGGTTGGCGTCGGGTTGATGATTGAGAATCTTCCCGGAAGCTTCAACACGGTGAAGCAATTGTCGGAACTGCTCGATCCGTTGCCGCAGCTCGGACTGCATCTCGACATCGGCCACGCGAATCTGCTGACGGATTACAACACGACCGACGAGATCCTGAAGGCGTATGGCACGCGTTTGAAGCATGTGCATCTGCACGACAACAAGGGTGGCAGCGCGGACCTTCATCTGCCGCTTGGCGCCGGGAGCATTGAGTTGGACTACTACATTCGCGCGCTGCAGCAGAGTGGTTATGATGGAACGATCACGCTCGAAGTGTTCACGCCGGACCGGCATCACCTCGATTACAGCCGCGAAGTGCTTCGGAGAACCTGGAACGAATGCGCTGCTGCTCCAGCGAAACGCGTGAAAGCGAAATGAATATTCGCGCTGATCTGAATCAGTTGTCGGTCTGGACGAACGCACGCTCTCATTAACACCGCGCTTGAGCGCGGTGATCGCGATGCAGCCGATTAAGCTGTTTTTAAACAGCTTTCAAAAAGCCGTTGAAACGGCTGTGTTAAAACACGTCCAACTTCACCGCACTGAAGCACGGTGTTAATGAGAGTTCTGTTTCGCGAATAACGGGTGTTTTCCGGTTCGCGCAATACACCCGACTTGATTCCGGCGTCAGCGCGAATCAAATTCCGCCAGTTATTGAATAATGCCGCGCTGGGCCACGTCGTTGAACCGTCGCGCCTGCGGGCAGTCCAATCATTATGAACGAACGATCCGAAGTAAAAACTGAGAAACGTCCGCGCCGGTTTCTACGTGTTTTGCTTGGCCTGGCGTTGGTGGCTGTGGTTGTGCTGGTCGCCGGTTATTTCGTGGTCACCAGTTCCTCTTTCCTGAAGGGAACCATCCTTCCCCGCGTCAGCAAGGAGTTGAACGCCGAGATCACCGTCAGTGATGCTTCGATCCATCCATTCAGCTCGGTGACCCTCAAGGATCTGAAAGTCACGCCGAACGGCCGCGAGACGCTTGTGACGGCGGCGGAACTGAAGGCGCGTTACGGACTGTGGGACATTCTTCGCGGCAAGATTCTTGTCGAGGAGGTCAGTGTCGTTTCTCCGACTGTTCATATCGTTGAACGCGCTGACGGCACCAGCAACCTGGATCCGATCCTGAACAAGGAATCGACGGATGAGGATGACGACGACGAAAAGTCGAAAGAGGAATCTGGGGAACCGGCACGGCTGGATATTCGAAAGGTGATCCTGTCCAACGCCACTGTGCGGCAGGAGAAACAGCGCGCGGACGGTCAGCGTGAACTTGCTGAGATCACCGGCTTGAATTTCACCTTGTCCAATCTCAAGAACGGTGACAGCGGGAAGGTTTCCATCAGCGCAAATGTCGCGGTCAACAATCCGCCAGAAGAGTCCTCCGCGGGCGGCGTGTTGAATGCGACGGTAAATGGCGATTACGTCTTTGCACTTTCTTCCGATCTGTCGCCACTTTCGTTGAAAGGCGATCTGCGACTGGATGTGAAACGGGCCGAAGGAGCCTTTGCGGCATTCGACACGTTTAATGCAGTCTTTGGGTCCGACATAGCGCCGACGGAAATCAAGCAGCTCTCGCTTGTGTTCCGGAAAGCACAGGAACAGCTGGGTGAACTGCGTGTCAGCGGGCCGGTTAATTTGGAAAAAGTGGAAGGCACTTTGAATGTGGAGTTGGCTTCCATCGATCGCAGGCTGCTGAACCTTGTCGGCGCGGCGGAAGGAATTGATTTCGGTACAACGGCGATCAACAGCACCAACACGATCCAGCTCGCCAACGAGGGGAAGAAGATTTCGGTGAACGGCCGGTTCGCCGCAGATCGGCTTCAAGTGATTCAGACGAATCAATCGACACCGACGCTCGATCTGTCCGCGGATTATGATGTGCTGGTGGATTCTGATGCCGGCAATGCTGTGATCCGGACCCTGACGCTCAAGGGACTTCGTGACGGGCGCCAGTTTCTTCGCGGTGAACTGAGCAGCCCGATGAACATTTCGCTGGGCGGCGAAGGCGAGTCGCTTGGCGATTCGTCATTCAATCTTACACTCGACTCGCTTGACCTCGCCGATTGGAAGGCATTTACCGGCGGAATAACGGAAGGAAGGGTGAAGGCAACAGTCGCGCTGCTTTCACGTCAGGGTGGAAAACAGCTTCAGCTCAAAGCGGCATCGCAGTTGTCGAATATCGCTCCCATTGCCGGTGACAAGAAACTGGCCTCGGCATTGATCGAAACTGACATGGCGGTTGATCTCGGTGGCAGCGAGCAGCAGACGATCAAGGGCGGTATTCAGTTGAGCAACCTGGTGGTGTCGGATCCTTCTGGATCCATTCCGCCAAAACCGCTGGAGCTGAAACTCGCGATCGATACCACGCTCGCGACCAATTTCGTTGAATTGCGTCAGCTGCTGCTCTCGCTCACGCCGACTGAACGCGCGCGAAACGAGTTGCTGCTCGCGGGGCGCATCGACAGTTCCAATCCGGACGCGATTACTGGAAATCTCAAGCTGAGTTCCGACGGCCTCGATCTCACGGCTTATTACGATCTTGTTGGCGCGAATACGAACAATGCGACCGGCTCAGCTGCGAGCGAGGGGTCGGGCGAAGGCACAACGTCGGAGCCGCAGACGGATTCGTCAGCGGTGACCACGCTGCCGTTCCGGAATTTCAAAGCTGAGGCGCAGATTGCGAAATTTTATCTGCGTGAAATTGCAGCCTCCAATCTGGTTGCCGCAATTCATCTGGATGGAGGACGGGTGCAGCTGAAGCCGTTTGAGATGACGCTGAACGGCGCACCGATGACTGCAGACGCGGACATCGATCTCAGTGTTCCGGGTTACAAATACGCGCTGGCGTTCAAGCTGGATCAGGTTCCGTTTGCGCCGCTGGTGAACACCTTTGCGCCTGAACGAAAAGGGGAGCTGGGTGGCACGTTGTTCGCCGACGGCCAAATCAAGGGCGTCGGCACTGACGGAGCCAGCCTTCAGAAAACGCTCGACGGACATTTCCAGTTTGGAACCACGAACCTGAATCTGTCCGCATCCAACATTCGCAGCCCGATCCTGAAATTGATCGTCAGCACCATCGCGATGGTGCCGCAGCTGGCGCAGAATCCGTCCGCGGGACTTGGCAGTCTCATTGGGGGAGTGACCGGCAGTCTGACCCGCGGCATGGTGGGAGGCTTGAGCGGCGACATGACCAATTCGCCCATCGACGTGATTGCGATGCGAGGTGTTGCGGGTAACGGCGCGGTGGAAATTCAGGAAGCGACCGTTCGCAGCACGGTCTTTCGCGCGGATGTGAAAGGAACGGTCACGCTCGCTCCGGTGCTGACCAATTCCTCAATCAATTTCCCGGTTTCCGTCGCGCTGGTTCGACCGGTCGCCGAACGCATTCGAATGGTTCCGGCGAACACACCGACCAACGCAACTTACGTGGCTCTGCCGGATTTCTTTTCGATGGGTGGAACGGTCGGCAATCCGACCCCCAAATATGACGCCAAAGCGCTTGCCGGCTCGGTGCTTCAGCAGGTCGGCGGTTTGATACCTGGCGCTTCGGCAACCAACTCGCCCGTCGGAAATGTGATTCAGGGACTTGGAACGTTGTTGGGGGGGAATCGTTCCGCGGCGCAGACAAATCAGAATCAGAGTGTTCCGCCGTCTGGTACGATTTCGTCGCCTGCTCCTGATGGGGCCAACACCAATGCGCCCGCGCCGACAAATTCGTCTCCGTTGGGTGATATTCTCCGGCAGCTCGGACCCAAGGCGAAGTGAGCCGCACCGCGAGTTTGGATCGGATCTCTCTATAAGGAAGGCTGGAAAGCCTGCGCGACATTCGAGTTGAAGATGTTTGACCGGAATTTTGAGATTGCAATCACTTGCGTCCAAGCTACCTTACGGCGCTCGAATTTCTGAGGATTTGCTTTGAACTCTGAACTGACAAAAAAGGCATTGGAGAAGGTTGGTAACCCCAACATTCTGATCAATCTGGTATCCCGTCGCGTGCGGCAGCTGAATTCCGGTGCGGGCGCCATGAGCCGGCCGCTGATTGCTGATCCCGGAAACCTCGGCGCTGCCGACATCGCGTTGATCGAGATTTTGGAAGACAAGATCGGGTATGACCTTCCTGAGATTGTCGAACTGACACGTCCCAGCGCGAAGAAAAAGAAGAAGGCTTAAGGCCGCCCTGATCATTTGCAAGCCAGCCAGAAGGGCGACCTTCTGGCTGTTGTTGTTTATGGCTGAAATCGTCACCAATTCCAAAGCGCGTCGCGACTATCACATCCTCGAAACGTTCGAGGCTGGAATTGTCCTGAAGGGAACCGAAGTAAAGGCGCTTCGGGCCGGCAGGGGACAGATCAGCGACGCTTTTGCCCGCGTCGAGAACGATCAGGTGTTTCTCTACAACACGCACATCGACGAATATTCGCACGGGAACCTGAACAATCATCAGCCGAAGGCGCCGCGCAAACTTCTCCTGCACAAGGCGGAGATCCGGAAGTTGTTTGGACTGGGATCGGTCAAAGGCAACGCACTCGTACCCCTGGCGCTCTACTGGAAGAACGGGAAGGTGAAAGTCCAATTGGGCGTAGGGAAGGGAAAAGCCGAATACGACAAGCGCGAGGATTTGAAGAAGAAGGAAGCGGATCGTGAATTGAAACGCGCCACGATGCATCGGTTCAAGGCGAGGTAGATTCAACGCAGAGGCGCAAAGGACGGGAAGGGAGAGAAGTTTTGAGGGGTCCAGCCGTGAACATCTGAACCGAATTTAAAAAACAAAAGCGCTGAACTGTTTCCAGTTCAGCGCTTGCAAATGATCGGATGCTTTTTAAGCCTTCCTGGCTGCAGCGTCCTTCTTCCAGGTGCGCTTCGCGGCTTTGACGATCAGGCCTTTCTTGATGGCGCTGGCGGCAACACGGACGTAACGGACTTCACCGCTCGGCAACACAGCCTTGACGCGCTGAAGGTTCGGCATGAAACGGCGTTTGGTGATCGCGGTGACGTGAGTACCGATACCACCGGACTTCTTGGATTTACCGGAGCGCCAGATGATGCTGCCCTTCACGGGGCGCTTGCCTGTCAGTTTACAAATTCGTGCCATAAAAGCTCTTTCTTAAAAAAGGAGCTGAGAACGTAACAGTGAATCTTTTCGTTGCAAGCTTTTATTCCGGCCAAAAAGGCGTTCGAACGGCGGAAATCTCACAGAAGGGAACGAACGGAACGAAGACGGGGTTTCAAAGAATCAGCCTTTTCTTTCCCGTAGCAGCGGTGTGTAACCAAAATTCGAATTGAAATTGATCCGGCGCGACCGCGGAGCGACGCTGCGACGGGTCGTCAAATTTCGTAAGTCGGCCCGTGATAGCCCGCTCTCATTTCCCTGGGACAAAGTTACTTTTTTGGCCCCCAGTGCTGGAGGAGCGGTCCGTTTGGACCATAAAGCGGATCGTTCTGAGGCATCGTCGCGCGGGCGATGTTCTTGTCGGCAGCAGGCCGTTCATCCGGACGACCGTAATTCATGTCCCACTCCGCTCCGCCCGGATATCCGCCCACAACACCAAAGTCGCTGCTGGCGCCGAGATTCTTGTGCGCAACTCCGGCGGGAATAATGACGACATCGCCGACGGTGATCTTCTGTTTGATGCCGCGTTCGCCGCCGAACTGAATTGTGGCGGAACCTTTATAGACACCGAGCACTTCGTGGGTTGTGCTGTGGTAGTGATGGTAAGTGTAGATGCCGTTCCGCCAGGTGCCGCCCCATCCATTGGTTTCGAAAAGCTCCTCCAAAGCCGTGGCCGCATCACGTCCCTCAAAGTTGAGCGCCGCGAGATAAAAGAGCAGGGGAAGCGTGTTGTTCGGAATCGCGCCGTCGTCCTTGAGAACCGTCGCGACAATTTGCGCCTTGTTCAATAGATCGGTTGCCAGACCCATTTTTCCAGTCATGCCCTACTCTAAGGCCTTCCGGACAAAGTGCGTAATGGAATCGTGGTCGGTTTTACCCCCAGTCCACTATCGGGATTTCGAGCCGGTTACGAACTCGTTTCGCCGTTCTCCCGCTTCTTCAGCGTGCCGCGAATTTCCTCGAGCCATGTTTCGTCTGGCAGCGCGTAGGGACGGAACGTTTCCGTGTAGCCTTCGCGATCGTTGTAGAACAACGCCCGATGCAAGCCGAGTGTGCTGGCATCCGGTTCGTCGATGAGGCTGGCCGAGTCGCTCGCACTCATCTGGAACAGCACGCGCATTTCGAATTCGCTCAACATCTTCCGGCCGAAGAAACGGTTCACGTTGTTGTACGTGTCGCAGCTCACGATCAGATGGATGCCGCGCGACGGGCCTTCGTTGATGAGATTCTGCAAGATGGTCGCCGGTCGCGGCGCATCATCGGTGCTTGAGGAAAAGCTGAATTCGTCCTCCTGCCGCAGCTTCTTGAAATTCTGAAGCCCCTGAATCAGCACGAATATTTCGGGCGAATCCGGCGAAAGGTTTTCACCGCGCCGATTCAGTTCCTCGCCCAGTGCCGTCATTCCTTCGGACAACTCCGGGGGCTTGATCCAGGTGACCTCGTGTGAGACGACGCGGCTTGCCCGCGTTAAAAAGTCGTGCTGGCCCGCGGCGGAATTGTCCATCACCACAAATTTTGCCGCACCCTTGGGCCTCTGAGCGCTCAATGCGATCAACGCAACGCCAAGCAAAATGCCGGAACGTTCCTCGCTCTGGCCGACGATGAGCAGATTGTTTCCGCTCTGACGCTGGAACACGGCTTCGGTCGGTCCCTTGATCGAATTCGGTGCACCGAGCCATGCGCGAAGTTTTGCAGGCGTCTGTGTCGGAACAATCGCCAGAGCATCGGACAACGGAAGATTGTCGCGAACATCGGCCGGTGCGTTGCCTTCGAAAACAAACGGTCCCGGGTAACGCCGGCCGCTCGCATCGGCGCGTTCCCGAATTTGTTGAAGGCGTCGATCGCGTTCCTCCTCCGGCAGCCAAACGGCCTGAAACGGACTGTTGCCTTCGATGGCTCCAGCCGAATCGTTGTAAATGCCTTCTCCCGGACGCGACAGTAAACGCGGCGCGGGATTGTCCTGATCCATGATCAGATACGCATCCGCCTCGTTGCATTGCAGTGCGATGCGGATGACCATCTGCCCGATGGTTGCCCGCGCGAGTGTGTAGGCGCCGCCAAGTGTCTGGGAACCGAGGATCACATGAATGCCGAACGCGCGGCCCTGTCGGACAATGCGGTCGAGCAACACCGCGGCGCCCTGCGACACGCGGTCCTCTTCAGTGAAGAATTCCTGGAACTCATCAATCATCAGCAGCGACCGCGGCATCGGTTCCTTCCCGCCTGCGCGGCGGTAACCGGCCAGATCCTGCACGCCGAGTTCGCGGAACAGATCGCCGCGCCGGCGCAGTTCGTCGTCCACACGTTGCAGCACGCTGAGGCCAAACTGACGGTCGCTTTCGATTGCCACCACTTTCGCATGCGGCAACTGGCGCGACGCGTAGCCCTTGAACTCGACGCCCTTCTTGAAATCGACCAGGTAGAACTCCACTTCGTCCGGACTGCACCAGAGCGAGAGGTTCGTAATGATGACGTGGAAAAGCGTCGATTTGCCTGAACCTGTTTTGCCGGCGATGAGCGCGTGCTGACGCGTGCCGCGGCCAATCTCCAGATATTGAAGCTTGGTCGCGCCAGATCGCCCGATCGGCACACGCAATTCCTCGGCCGTCTGTTCCGTCCAGAGCTCGCCTTCAGCCGGCGCAATCTGGGCGAAGGGAACTTCAACCCGCGTCGAATTGCGGCTGGCTTCACCGAGTTGATGAAGAAATTCCGTGGCAGCGTCGTCGGGCGGCGCTGGATCGAGCTGAAGTTTTGTTCCCGGCAACCGGCCTTCCGCCAGAGCGAATCCCCGATCCGTTGCAACCAGCGCCAGCGCGTTCCTTCTCAATTCCTCCGGAATGAATCCTTGCGGCAAGCCCTGTCGCTGATCCCAGTGAATCAAGGTGTAAACACCACAGCGTGCGCCGTTGCTAGCGATGTTGATCAATCGACGCAGCGCGGTGTCGGAGAAGTTCACCGGGAAATCGGCGATCACGAGGAAATGATATTTTTCCGCAATCGTTCCGGCCTGCGCATTGTATTCGACGATCGTCGCGTATTCGTTGCGCAGATACATCTGGATCACTTTCTCCATGTGCTCGGTCAATTCGCCGAGCCTCTGTTCGAGCTGCGCGGATTGCGTCCAGATGCGGCTGTTGATCTGGCCTTCCTCGTAATCGGCAAGATGCATCAGGCCGGCGAAGTTCTGTCCGAGTCCGACGGGATCGAAGATCGTCAGGCTCAGTTTGCCGGGAGGCGTTGAGGAAAGCAGACGGAACAGAATGCTGTTGATGGCGGCGATGGCGGTGCCGGAGCTGGCGCTGTTGGTTTCGATCAGAATGGAACCTTCCGTCGGATAGGTCAGGAGCAGTGGAGCGGAAAGTGTGGCCGCCGGAAAAGTCAGTTGCGGATCCTGCAAGGCGACGCCGGCGAGTTCGGCGAAGTTGATGTCGAGCCGGGCGAAGCGCGCGGCGTTGACGAACTGCTGCGGTGGATTCCAGTTGCGCCACGAATCCGGCTGCCAGTCGGGAAAGAGTTTGGAGGCTTCAGCTGACGCGGTTTGAAGCTGCTGGAAGATTGGATTCACCACACGCTTCCAGTCGGCGGCGAGTTCCTTGAGCTTGTCGTCGCGAAGATCGGCGAGTGCGGCGAGACGTTTCTGATGTTCTGAATTCAGCCGGTCCCGTTCGCTCTCGGTTTCCTCCTTCAGACGGGCGAGCATTTGCGGCTGCGTTTCGGCGAGGCGCTTGAGCCGTGCCTGATGCTGCTCTTCATTGCGACGCATGACGCGTTGTGCCTGTTCATCGAGCTTGCGTGGACGTTGATCGAGCAGAGCGAGCGAAGTTTTAATGGCGTGCTTCCATTCCTGTCCGAGATTCTCACGGGCGCTTTCGAACTCAGCCTGGATTCGAGCGAGTTCCTGCTGATGCTGCGCATTGGCCTGGTCGAACGCCGCGTTTTCCAAAGCCTGGCATTTCGCCAGTTTATCGGCGAAGCGCTCGGCAGCGGGCTTCGCCTGGGATGCCCCGATGATCCGTCCCAGAATCAACAACACTGCCAGACCGATCGTGCCCATTCCGATCTCCCGCCATGGAACGGTGGAGGGCAGCTGGTTCGCAACCGGGCTGAGGAGGACGGCGCCGGCGATCAGGATCGGCACCGAAAGCAACAGCGGGAAGAATCGAAACACTTTTGGAAGAAATCGTCCGCCGAACTGTTCCAGTTCAGTGCGCGTTTCCGCTTCAAGGTCGGCGAGCTTCTTCAACGTCTGTTCGGCATCTGCGCCGGGAGCGATCTGTGCCGAACGTTCCTGCGAGAGCAGCCGGGTCAACGCGCCGAAACCGCTGAAAGCGAAGCGCACTTTGACGCCAAGTTCGGCAATCGATTGCTGACGTTCTGCGATCCGGGAATTGAGTGCAGCGAGTGTGGTCTGGGCCTCGGTCGTTTGCGCCTCGCGCCGTTTCTCGGCGTTCAACGTGCCTTCCTGCACCTTGTATTTGCGCCGTCCTTCCTGCTCGTGAATCGCGTCCATTGCGCGGCGACGGCTTTCCATGTGGCCGCGGCTGATTCGCGCCCTGCGTGCCTGATAGGCCGATTCCAGGCGCGCTTCACGTTCCTTGAAATCCGATTCTGCGGTGGTCAGCAGGTTCGCCCGTTTGGATTCCAGTTCCTCCGCAGCGGCCTTGTGCGATTTGACCTCTGCGGCAGTTCGCGTGCGGAACTCGGCTGAGATTCTTTCCTCCCGGGCGGCAAAGTCCTGCGCTGCGGTCCGCAATTGAACCAGCAGTGCGACCGTCTCTCGTGTTCCCAATAGGCTACTCACAATCTTTTTTAATTCGTGCTAACAGTTCGTCGAGCTTCTCCATGACTGTGATGGTGCGGTCCACTCCATGGAACAGCTCGGATAAAAATTCCTTCTCAAACTCCTCGGCTTTCGCGTCGCGCCACGCTTTCCGGGTCTCATCCCACTGCAACCAGATGTCCTTGGTGGTGCCGGCGAGCCGGCTCTTGGCTCCTGCGAGGCTCATGATGGTTCCTCCGGTTTTGGTGTGGAAGCCGATGCGTCCCCGGCTCCGGTGGATTCCGTCGGCTGCGCTGGAGCGCGTGAGCCGGAACGCGGGGAAACTTCCGAATACGCTTCGAGACTGCGGACGAGCATTTCGAGATGCGCGAGCGCGCGCGGGACGTCGTGATTGAGCGTGTGCTGAAGCGGATTGGTCTGTTTGATCAACGGATCAGCCCGTTGTTCCAGCTCGCGTTCCCATTTCTTCAACAACGTGAGCTTCTCCTCGGCTTCACGAATGGCTTCGCGGGCTTTGCGGACAGCCATCTGTTGCGCGGCGGTGGCGTCCTGAAGCTTGGAAAGTTGGGCCGTTGAAAGCTCGTTCAGCGCGGCATCGAGCTTCTTCCGTCGCTGATGCAATTGTTCCATCCAGTAGCGCTTTTGATCCACCTGAAGCCACTGTCGGGTGCGCTGCACTTCGACCGAAATTTCTTCAACCGCCGTTCGTGCCTTGGTGGCATAGACAGCCAGCCGCGAGCGGAAGGCATCGATCGCTTCAACGGATGTGACCTGGGCTTTGTCGGCCATGCCTAGCGTTGATTCAGATATTCTTCGATGCGCTGGGCCTTGCGCAAAAGGTAGGGAGTATGCTGCTTGGAAAGCTCGACGAACTTCTTCAGCGCCTTCATCGTCTGGCGAAATTCTTCCGAAAACTTCTCGTGTTCCTGGTCCTGCCAGGTGTCTCCGAGCGCGGTGAATCGCGCCTGAAGCAGCGTCAGCCTGTTTTCAAGGTCGGTGTTGAACCGTTGAAGGTCTTCGGCGAACCGCCGGACCTTTTCGGGATCCATCATTGCCTGGGCCATGCGTTTCCTTTCGCTCTGGCAACGTTCCGCTGCGGGCGGCCATTGCAGTCTCGCGTCAACTTAGCTTCGAGGATGTCCAATGGCCAGCAATAGAATCGAAACGGGGAAGGCGTGAAGACATGAAGGCGTAATACGTGAGGGGTGAGGCGTGAGAGGCGTGTGTAACTCAAAACTCAAAACTTAAAACTGAAAAATTGAATTGAGCGCTGGAAAACAAAGGAAGAGATTCGCGGGCAACGAAAGGAATGTATGCTCGTCGTTCATGTCCATGTTCACGTGAAACCTGAATTCGTGGAGGCCTTCAAGGCCGCCAGTCTTGCCAATGCAATGGAAAGCATCAGGGAACCGGGAATCGCGCGGTTCGATGTCATCCAGCAGCAGGACGACCCCACCCGTTTCGTGTTGATCGAAGTCTATCGATCCGTCGAAGCGACAGCAGCCCACAAAGCAACCCGGCATTACGAAACCTGGCGTGACGCCGTCGCTCCGATGATGGCCGAACCACGCACCAGCGTTAAATTCACGCCGATATTCAACACCGACGAAAATCGCTGATCACCCAATCACGCATCACGCCTTCACGCATCACGCCTCCCCATGCGCTTCGAATTTGCCACCGCCACAAGGATCTTGTTCGGACCCGGAACCGTTCGCGACGTCGGCCCACTTGCCAGGGAGTTTGGAAAGAACGCTTTGGTTGTCACCGGCCAAAACGTTGAACGAGCGCAACCATTGCTGGCGGTGCTGAGTGCAAATGGTATTGCTGCAACCACGTTCCCCGTGGCAGGCGAACCGCAGCTGACCACGGTTCAGAAGGGAACCGCAACGGCGCGATCGGAGCGATGCGACATGGTCATCGGTTTCGGTGGCGGCAGCGCGCTCGATGCCGCCAAGGCGATCGCCGGTTTGATCACAAACGCGGGCGACCTGCTGGACTATCTCGAAGTGATTGGGAAGGGGAAGGCGTTGGAGAATCCGGGTGTGCCATTCATCGCGATTCCGACAACGGCTGGAACTGGAACTGAAGTGACGCGCAACGCGGTTCTCGCCTCTCCAGAACATCGTTTCAAGGTCAGTCTGCGCAGTCCGCTGCTGCTGGCGAAGCTGGCGGTGATCGATCCTGAACTGACCTACAATCTGCCGCCTGGCATCACCGCCACCACCGGAC
Source organism: uncultured Verrucomicrobia subdivision 3 bacterium (assembly GCA_937890005.1). Taxonomy (GTDB): domain Bacteria; phylum Verrucomicrobiota; class Verrucomicrobiia; order Limisphaerales; family DASXHY01; genus DASXHY01. Next base: position 25,460 of record CALBZA010000070.1, read on the forward strand.
TCGATGCGCTCACGCAGTTGATCGAGCCGTTCGTTTGTTCGCGAACGAATCCGATGATGGATGCTCTTTGCGTGGAAGGAATGCAGCGCGCCGCCCGGTCGTTGCGGCGTGCGGTTGAGACAGGGCGCGACACGGCAGCTCGCGGAGACATGGCGGTTGCAAGTCTGTTCGGCGGCCTGGCGCTCGCGAATGCAGGGCTGGGCGCCGTGCACGGATTTGCAGCACCAATCGGTGGAATGTTTCCGGCGCCGCACGGTGCGGTTTGCGCCGCATTGCTGCCGCATGTGATGGCCGCGAATCTTAAAGCGCTGAGAGAACGTGGTTCGACAAATCCGGCATTGAATCGTTACGAAACTGTCGCGCGTATCGTAACGAACAATCCGGCCGCAAGCGCGGACGCTGGTGTCGAATGGGTTCGAAATCTTGTGGCGGACTTGAACGTGCCCGGCCTTGCCGCCTACGGAATTCGAAAGGAACACGTGTCCGAGTTGACCGAAAAAGCGCAAGCCGCAAGCAGCATGAAAGCGAATCCACTTCCGCTCACAAATGAAGAGCTGGCCCAAATCTGCGAAGCCGCCCTATAACGAAGTCCCATAGTCCATAGTCCATAGTCCCATAGTCCATAGTCCATAGTCCCATAGTCCCATAGTCCCATAGTCCTATCGTCCCATAGTCCCCCATCCAGTAACTCACCCCATGGATCGCCCAACGTTCTTCCTGTTCCTATCTGTTGACGCTCCGGGGTGGTCCCGGCAATGTGTCGCGAAATCACGAAGGACTGAACACGCGGAAATTTTATCAGATGAAAGTCATTATTCTCGCAGCAGGATACGCCACGCGCCTTTATCCATTGACCCTGACCCAGCCGAAGCCGTTGCTGCCGGTTGCCGGCAAACCGATGATCGATTACGTGCTCGATAATCTTTCGGGCATCGAGGGAATCGATCGCGTCTATGTCGTCACGAATGCCAAGTTCGCCGGGCACTTTCAGAATTGGGCCGATGATCATGGCGCGAAGAAGTCGCCGCTGAATTTCACGATCGTGAACGACGGTTCGACGGACGATACGAACAAGCTCGGCGCCATCGGCGACATTCATTACGTGCTCGATACGCAGAAGGTGGATGACGATCTGATCGTTGTGGCGGGCGATAATTTGTTCAGCGAAAACCTGGCCGGGTTTGGAAAAGTCTGCCGCGAAAAGAACGCGCCGGTGCTGGCGCTTTACGACGTCGGCGATCTTGAACAGATCAAGAAATACAACTCGATCACTCTGGACGCCGAGGGCAGGATCACGTTCTTCGAGGAGAAGCCCAAGAACCCGACCAGCACACTCACAGGCATCGCGCTTTATTACTATCCCAAGTCGGTGATTCCGTTGATCCGACAATACATCGCCGACGGCAACAATCCCGATCAGCCCGGCCGGCTGGTACAATGGCTTTATCCGCGCACGCCTGTTTACACGTGGAAGGTTCCGGGAATCTGGTACGACATCGGATCGAAGGAAACGCTCGAGGAAGCGAACCGGATATTTGCGAAGAAGTAATCTGTTCGACGGTTCGAATCAGCCGACGCGGAAGGAAATCTTCGTGATCAGGTCCCGTCCGAAGCTGTGCTGGAGACGTTCGAGAATTTCCTTTCTCCGATAACGCACGATTTCCGCGAGCCACACGTTGCTGTCCACGGTGACAAACAACGTTCCCTTGTTAATGCCGGTGGGTTGCGCATGAGCGACGATGTTCGGATCGATCAGTTCGTTCCAGACCTTCACGATCTCTGCTTCTGCGCGGCGATTATCGATCCGCAACTCTTTCAGCACCGCCGGTAGAACGGCGCCGGCTTTCTTCGTGCGATCCTTGCGCTGTTCTTCCGCTGGTGTGAGATCGATGCCGCGCCAGGCTGCGAGCACACGCTGCCGAGACGAGGACCTTCCGGGTCCGCGCGGCGGAATGCGTTTGGGTGGAAGCGGCATACTCCAGGGTGCCATGGGGGACGCGTGGTTCTTACTCCAGAGGTTTGGCTTCTGGATGTTCGTCCAGCACCAGGACGCCGTGCGGCGGCAGATCGACGTTTCCGGAGATCGTGTTGCCGGTCAGGAAATCGTGCATCGGCTTGTAGAACTGCACGCGCACCGGTGAGTTCTGGTGGTTCAACAGGAAATAGATTTTGGTCCCTTCCTTCTCGCGCATGCTCACCTGGATCGTGTCCGGAACCTTGAGCAGCGGATGCAATCCCACCATCTGCCGCAACCACAGAACGAGGTCATGGTAGAAATGCTGATGACTCTGCGTGCCGATGTAGATCGCGCGGCCCAGACCGTAGGGATTCATCGTCATTGCCGGCCGGCCCGCATAGAAGTCCTTCGCGTACGTCGCGAGAACCTGGCATTCCTTCGGCTCGATGATGTCGCACCAGAGCCGTGCCGGATGCAGGTGGCTGGTTGGAAACGCGCCCTTGAAGGTGAGATGATTTTCCTCACCGGGCGGCAGCGGATCGAACTCCAGCACTTCCAGTCCGAACAGATCGGTCAGGTCGTGGGGATAACCGTTCTCTGCGGCCATGGCGTGTTCATCGACGAGTCCCGTGTTGAACGTGGCGACGAGAGTGCCGCCGTTCTGCACGTAAAGCTTCAGCATGTCGGCTTCGGCTCCGGAAAGCAGATGCAAGGAGGGCGCGAAGACGATTCGATATTTTCCAAGATCCTCGGTCGGACGCGCGAAATCGACCGAGATGTTGCGGTCGTGAAGAGCGTTGTAGATGAGCTGGATGTGTTCGCGCAGATTGAAGTGCCGGTTCGGCTGCATCGGCTGCTGCAACATCCAGTCATTGTCATGGCTGTAGAGAATGCAGGCCTCGGCCACCACCTTGGTCCCCTTGAGTGCCGGCGCGAGCAGTTTGATCTCTTCGCCGATCTGGCAGATTTCCTTGAACGCGCGGCTGTTCGGCTGGAAATGATGTGGCACAACCGCGCCGAAGAATTTCTCATTGCCGATGCGCGACTGGCGCCAGTGATAATAAAGCACTCCACAGGCACCGCGGGACAGAAGCTGGTAGGTAAAGAGTCGCACGACGCCCGGTCTCACAAGCGAATTCACATCCTGCCAGTTCACCTGTCCGGCCTTCTGTTCGATTACCCAGAAGCCGCAGTCGCCGTCCGGCGTGCGGATGTTCTCCTTCTTGAGCGAACGCAGAATGTCGATGTCGCACGCGAGTTCCGACGCCTTGCTCTTGATGGCCGCGTTGCTTTCGACCGAAACGAAATCGATCACCTTCGCGACGTCGAAATGATCGAATTTCCGTTGCAGTGCGCGGAGGTTGGTGGTGGTTGGAATGTTCGGAGTGATTTCAGCCAGCACTTCAGTCTGCATGCGGACGAACGCAACGATCGTGTCGCTGCTGAACCGCGCCCAGTCGAGCAGCAACGCTGCGTTGTGCATGGTTGGCGCGCGCATTGGCATCGGCGCTTCGTCGAAGGAATTCACCACCTGCCCGAGATAATACAGTCCGAGCTGTTGGTTCAGGCGCTCGACAGTTTCGTATTTCAGCTTGAGCCAGTTCTGCCATTCGAGCTTTGTGTCCTCGTTGAAGGACCATTCGCTCTGGTGCCCGCCGATGCCACTGTCGATCTGCCATGCAATGAGCTGTGGATGATCGCCAAGGGCTTTGGCCATTTCCTCAACGATGCGTTTGGAAAAGTTCCAGTAGGTGTCGTTGTTGAAGCAGACCGCGCGGCGGGTGCCTTCGTGTATCACGAGCCCGCGTTCGTCGCGCGGGAGAATTTCCGGATGTTTTTTTGCGAGCCAGACAGGCGGTGCGGCGGTGGGGGTGGCGAGCACGACGTGGATTCCATGCTTCTCCATGACATCCATCACGCGCCGCAGCCAGCTGAAGTCGAACTGTCCCTCTTCGCGTTCTGAAAGCCCCCATGAATACTCGCCAAGGCGAACCACATTCACGCCCGCTTTCACCATCAGTTCAGCATCCAGCTCCCATTGTGATTCTGGATTTTCGGGAGTGCCACCGTAAGGAAAGACCCATTGCTCGGGATAGTAATCAACGCCGAAATACATAAGCTTAAACGTTGTTTGCCACGTGTGGCGCGCTACGCCCTGACTCTATGCCCGGAATATTACACCCGCAACGCATTTCTTCCCGGAGCCTTCGCGTACGTTCGCAATTTGCCTCATGCGATCGTTGTGTCGTCTTGATGCTCCTGCGTGCATCGGAGTGTGTGTTGTGAAAAAATCGGACTGGCCAAACTGCGGTGGCTCCCCGATTGTATGGCCTGCTTTTTTTGAGCAGCACTACGATGTTTACCGGAACTTACACTGCAATTGTAACGCCCTTCAAAAACGGGCAGTTGGATGAACCTGCACTGGAACGTCTCGTCAAATCTCAGATCAAAGGCGGCGTGGATGGAATTGTCCCTGTCGGCACCACCGGCGAATCGCCCACGGTCAGCTACGAGGAACATATCCAGGTGATCAAACTTTCGGTTAAATTCGCCGCGGGCAAAGTAAAGGTGCTGGCCGGCACCGGCGCCAATTCAACCACGGAAGCCATTTACCTGACGAAGGAGGCCGAGAAGGCTGGCGCGGATGGTTCGCTTCAGGTTGCGCCCTATTACAACAAACCGACGCAGGAAGGATTGTTCCAGCATTTCAAGGCAATTGCGAAAACCACAAAACTTCCGATCGTGCTCTACAGCATTCCGGGACGCTGTGGAATCGAGATTGCCGTGGACACCGTCAAGCGCCTCGCTGCCGAATGCAAAAACATCGTCGGCATCAAGGAAGCGGGCGGCAACTGCGATCGTGTCAGCCAGTTGCGCGCTGCGCTCGGACCGAAGTTCGTGATTCTGAGCGGCGACGATTCGCTTACCATTCCGTTCATGTCGGTCGGCGCGCAGGGAGTCATCAGCGTGGCATCGAACATCATTCCGCGTGAAGTCTCGCAGATGGTGAATGCATTTGTCGCAGGCCAGCCGAAGAAGGCGCTCGCGTTGCACCAGAAATTTTATCCGCTCTTCAAGGATCTGTTCGTGGAAACGAACCCGGTCCCGATCAAAGCCGCACTGGCGATGAAGGGCTTGCTGGAGGAAGAGTATCGTCTGCCGCTGGTTTCAATGTCGGCCAAGAATCGTGAAACGCTGACGAAGACACTGAAGGCGACAGGAGTTTTGAAATGAAGAATGAAACGTGATACGTGATGCCGCGCGCCTTGGAATAGTCTTTAGCGAAATCACGCATTCACGCTTCACTCGTCACGTAATCACGCATCACGCATCACTTTCCTTTACCCGAACATGACCAAAGTAATCATAGCCGGTTCCAAAGGCCGCATGGGCCAGGCGCTGTTGAGTTGCGCGGCACGCATTCCCGAACTTGAAGTGGTTGGCGCGGTTGATCAGGGCGACGATTTGTCCGCATTGATCGGCAGGTGCGATGTTGTCATCGATTTCAGCTTTCACACCGCCACGCTGCCCATCGCGAAATTCTGCGCTCAGAACAAGAAAGCCGTTGTGATCGGAACCACCGGTCACAGCCCTCAGGAAAAATCGGAGATCACGAATTTGAAATCGCAGATTCCGATGGTGATGGCCACGAACTTTTCGACGGGCGTGAACACCCTGTTCTGGCTGACGCGGAAGGCCGTGGAGATCCTTGGGCCATCGTTCGATCTCGAAGTGGTGGAAATGCATCATCGCCTCAAGAAAGACGCGCCAAGCGGGACGGCGACGACACTTCTGGAAATTCTCGGCGATGTCCGCAAAGTCCAGCTGGAGGAAGCGCTTCGTCATGGACGGAAAGGCATCACCGGCGAACGCACCAGTTCGGAGATTGGCATTCATGCAATCCGCGGCGGCGACGTCGTGGGAGATCATACGGTGATCTTTGCGGCGAACGGCGAGCGGGTGGAGCTGGCTCACAAGGCATCGAGTCGCGAGACATTTGCGAACGGCGCATTGCGCGCGGCGCAGTGGCTCGTGAAGCAGAAGCCAGGTCTCTACGACATGCAGGATGTGCTTGGGCTGAAGTGAGGTGCCAGTGCGAAACGAGAGGCTTCAGGAAAAGGCTGCCGTCATCGCACTGGGCTCCAATCTGGGAGATTCGCGGCAGTTGTTGCTCGACGCGATGGCGAGGCTGGAAACGTTCTCAACTTCACCGCTGATTCGATCTTCGCTCTGGCAAACCACACCGGTCGATTGTCCGCCGGGTTCGCCCGTGTTTCTCAATGCGGTCGTTCTTCTCAGTCCGCGAATGGGGGAAACACCCGAGTCATTGCTCGCACAGCTTCAGGCATTGGAAAAGGAGTTCGGACGCCAGCCGAAGAAGGTGTTGAACGAAGCCCGTCCGCTGGATCTCGACCTGATTGCTTTCAGAAACAAAACGCGGAATTCTTCGGAGCTGACCTTGCCGCATCCGCGCGCGCATCTGAGGAGGTTCGTGCTGGAGCCGCTTGTTGAGATTGCTCCTGATTTCATTCTTCCCGGACAGACTGAAACGGCGGCAGGGCTTTTGGGCCGATTGACTTCTGACGAAGCTGTCCGAAGGTTGCTGTGATTTTATCGGGGAATGGAGAACGAACGAACGATGAATCTGCCGCCGCTGATCCTTGCATCCGCATCGCCGCGACGTTTGGAGTTGCTAAAGCAACTCGGGGTGGATTTCACGGTGGTGCCGAGCGACGCCGCGGAGCTGCATCAGGACGATCTGACCGCGCGCGAGGTTTGCCAGATCAACGCCTACCGAAAAGCTCACGCTGTTGCGAAGAAGTTTCCTGACGCGCTCGTGCTGGGAGCCGACACGCTCGTGTATCTGGACAATCAGCTTTTCGGAAAACCGGGCAGCCTGGAGGAAGCGTATAAAATGCTTGAACGGCTTCAGGGCCGGACGCATCAGGTCGTCACTGCGATTTGCCTGATCCATCAGCGCAACCACAAGCAGACACAGTTCTCCGATCTCACCGATGTGACGTTCCGTCCGTTGGATTCCGTGCAGATCCAACGCTACCTGATCCAGACCAACCCGCTCGACAAGGCAGGCGCTTATGCGATTCAGGAGAATGGCGACCTGATTATCGAAAGAATTTCTGGTTCCTACACCAACGTGGTTGGGTTGCCCGTGGAGCGGCTTAGAGAAGAGCTTCAGCTCTGGGCAAAATCCAACGGCCACAGCACCTTCTGATTTTCGGAAGGATTTCATTGAGGCTGCAGTCCGCAGCGGGATCGCGCTGCGCGGGTCAGGTTTGGGCAATTCCGGGTTAGCCGGAAGCCTTCCGCTCGTATAATGTCCGGCATTTGAAAAGCTGATGAAATTTACTGTCAACGGGAGGGAACACCATGAGTCGGGGACGCAATCAATCTTCTGACTCGGAAAAGGAGTTGCAGAGAACGTCGCTGGACGGCGCAACCAACGCAGTGGTCATCTGCGACCTGACCGGACACATTTCATGGGTGAATTCTGCGTTCTCGCGCATGACTGGATACTCAATCGAAGAGGCCGTCAATGATCGCACGCGCATTTTCAGCTCCGGAAAATGCGACACGCAATTCTACGAGCAGCTTTGGAAAATGGTCATGGAAGGGGACGTGTTCCAGGCGGAGGTGATCAATAGCCGGAAGGACGGAACCCTGTATGTGGAACGGAACACCATCACGCCCGTGCGCGATGTCGCCGGGCAGGTGCGTCATTTTATTGCGGTGAAGGAGGATGTCACTGCGACTTCCAACGCGCTGGCTGAGTCCCGTCGGTCCGCTCAGCGGTCGCGCCTGTTGTTCGAGTACGCTCCGGATGCGTTTTACCTGCACGATCTCGACGGGGTTTTCGTCGATGGAAACCTCGGCGCCGAAAAGATGATTGGCTGTGGGCGTCAGGAGTTGATCGGAAAAAGTTTTCAAACTCTCGGGTTGCTCGACGAGAACGATCTGAAAAAGGCGCTCGAATGTCTTGAGCTGAATCGGAAGGGCGAGGTGGTGTCCACCGAGCTGGTGTTGAACCGAAGGGATGGCCGGCGTGTTCCAATGGAGGTTAAAACCTATCCGCTGGAAATCGACGGGCGAGTCCTCGTGCTCGGCATAGCCCGCGATATTTCCGAACGGAAGGCATCCGCCGCGCGGGCGCAGGTCCTTGCCGGATTGAGCGGCGAGCTGAATGAAATGGTTTCCTCGACCAGGGTCGGCGAGGTCGCGGCGAAGGCGGCGGCACGGCTGTTTTCATGGGACGCCTGTTTTATCGACACCGTGAACATCGCTGAGGGAACGGGAAGGCGGCTGTTCCAGCAGGGGAGCCAGTTTACGCTCGGGGATGGAGCTGTCCCCGCCGGCGTGTTTGAAATTGACGAGGTGTATAAAACTCTCCTGACCGAAGCCCGGATGGGGTCAATGAAGGACCAGGGCGCTTTGGTGGAGGCGTCGAAGTTGGACCGCGACGGGCAGTTCATGTGTGCTCCAATGCGGCATGAAGGAAATGTGGTCGGGCTGATCTTTCTTCAGCGTGCCTCTGAATCGCGTTACACCGCGGACGACCTTCAATGTCTCCAGATGCTTTCGGATCATTGCGGTGCCGCGGTGGAACGCGTTCTGGCGCGCGAAGCGCTGGTGGAGAGCGAGGCCAATTATCGCATGCTGATCGAGCGGATGCCCGATGCCGTGTTCGTGCATGTGAATGAACGGATCGTTTTCGCAAATGCTGCGGCGGCTCATCTCGCGGGGTTGAAACACGAGCGGGAGATGATTGGGCGCGACGCGCTGCTTTTCGCTCCGCCGGAAAAACGTGAGGAGATTCGTCAGCGATTGCAACGGTGCATGGTCGGACTGGAGAATCCGATGCAGGAACAGAAGTTGTGCCGGGCCGATGGAACACCGTTCCTTGGCGAAGGCGTCTCCGTTCCATTCACCTACCGGGGCAAGCCCGCCGTGCAGACGATCATTCGCGACGTGACCGGAAGACGGCGTATTGAAGAAAAGCTTCAGCATGCGCAAAAGCTTCAGGCAATTGGGACGCTTGCCGGTGGAATCGCGCACGACTTCAACAACATCCTCGGCGGCATCATCGGCTACTCACAACTCGCCCAAATGGACGCGGGGGAGAATCCAGTTGTTCAGGAACATCTGCAGCATGTGTTGAAGGCGGCGGACCGCGCGAAGGAACTGGTCGCGCAGATACTCACTTTCAGCCGCCAGACGAAACAGGAACGACGGCCGGTGCGACTTGCACCCGTGACAAAAGAGGTGGTGAAGCTGATTCGGGCGGCGTTGCCTGCCACCATTGAAGTGGTGGGAAACATTGATGCCGGTGCTCCAGCTGTCACCGCCGACACCACGCAGATTCATCAGGTCCTGATGAATCTTTGCACGAACGCATCACACGCGATCGGAACACGGACGGGAAGGATTGAAGTCGAACTGGCCCGGGAAACGATCACCGCAGAATCCGCTGCAAAACATCCAGGCATTGCGCCGGGCGAGTTCACGCGACTGACCGTTTCGGACAATGGCCACGGCATCGCACCCGAAAATCTGAAGCGCGTTTTTGAACCGTTTTTCACCACCAAATCGCCCTGGGAAGGAACGGGGTTGGGACTGGCTGTGGTTCATGGGATTGTCGAGCAGCACGGTGGAATCATTGAAATCCACAGCGAACTGAATCGCGGAACGCGTGTGGATGTTTTTCTGCCGGCAACCGATTTTCGCGACGAATCTGAGGGCAATAGACTGGATGAAATGCCGCAGGGCGCAGGTGAGCGGATTTTATTCGTTGATGACGAGCCTGCGGTGGCGGAAACATCGCGATTGCTTTTGGAACGGCTGGGGTATTGCGTCACGATCGAGCTGGATCCGCGGTTGGCGCTTGACCGGTTTGAGAAGGCGCCGGAGGGATTCGACATGGTGTTCACGGACCTGACAATGCCGGGGTTGACCGGTGCGGAACTGGCCTTGCGTATTCTCGAAAAAAGGCCGGGAATGCCAGTGATGGTGGCGACGGGATTTAATGCTACGACGGATGGCGATACGTTACGGCAACTCGGCGTTCGAGATCTGGTGATGAAACCGCTGACGCCATCGTTGCTGGCGCAGACGGTGCGAAAGGCACTGACTGGAACCGTGGATCGGTTTTGAAATCAGTATGAATCAACAGGCTTCAGGAAGGATACTATTTGCCGACGACGATCGGTCGTTCCGGGAACCCTATGCCGCATTGCTGCGAAGGCATGGTTATGAATGTGTGACTGTGTCGGATGCCGGGAGCGCGATTGCGGAGATTCGCCAGCAGCTGCCGGATGTGTTGCTTGCGGATATTCACATGCCTGGCAATTCGAGCCTGGAACTCGTGGAAGAGGCAGCGAAGATTTGTCAGGCCGTGCCGGTGATTCTTCTCACCGGATATCCTTCCGTCGATTCCGCGGTGCATTCGGTTCGTCTTTCTGTCGCCGGTTATCTCGTCAAACCGCCCGACCTTAATGATCTGCTTTCGCAGCTTTCCAGCGTGATCCCGCGTTTCCGACGGATTCGCGCCATTTCCGAAAACCGGCGTCGTCTGGATCAATGGGCATCCGACCTGGCGGCGTTGCAGGATCGGATGCGTGCCTCGTCCGCTCCGCAGGAAGGTCTGAGCGATTTTCTCGGCATTTCGATTTCGAACCTTATCCAGCAGTTGGTGGAGGTGAATCGCTCCGTTGCTGCCTGGGAACTGGCTGGAGGTTCGGATGGTCAGAAACTCGATCTCGTAAACGCGGTTCGACATACGGTGGATGTTCTCGAGAAAACGCGGCAGCATTTCCGCAGCAAGGAACTGGGGGAACTCCGGCGCCAGCTTCAGACGCTTGTTTCAGGATTCGATTCCGAGGAGGACGGCGCAAAAAGAATCGCAGAAAGTCCTCAAGCAACTGACCGCTGAGACGATAAGTGTTCCTGTGTAGAGCTCGTGAATTGCGTCACGGGTTCGCTTTCACGGGCAGGACGTAAGGGCCTGCAAGTCGAAGGCACGTCCGAGTCATGGTTCCATCGAGGGGCGAAGGCTCGGACGTGCCTTCTTTTTTTCAACAACGATCAGACCAGGACGGCAAAACATGGCAACGCAGGCGCCCGACATTCAAAATTCATCCGCCCGCAATCTCGCGGGCAAATATCTTACATTTCTCCTTGGCAACGAGTGCTACGGCGTGCCCGTGCTGAAGATCCGGGAGATCATCCGGTTTACCACCATCACCGCGGTTCCACAGATGCCGCCCTATGTGAAGGGCGTCATCAACCTTCGCGGCAAGATCATTCCGGTCACCGACATGCGATTGAAGTTCGGCCTGGCCTCCGACGCCATTTCCGAGCGCAGCTGCATCGTGGTCGTTCAAATGGAATCCAATGGCGCATCCAACGCGCAGATGGGGTTGATTGTTGATGCTGTCGAGGAGGTTTTGAACGTCATGCAATCGGACGTCGAGGACACGCCCGACTTCGGACTTCAGCACAGCACGGAGACCATTCTTGGAATGGCAAAGATCAGGGGCAAAGTCATTACACTCCTCGATCTGAATCGCGTGATTGTGCCGAATCATGATGGCAGTCCGGTATGAACAACCTTCAAGCCTTCAACCAATACATATCAAGAAACGAATTATGAAAACCTGGACCATAGGAAAACGAATAACCTTCGGGTTCTCCCTGCTGCTCGCGATGCTCATATGCTTCGCGGGTGTCGTTTGGATTCAAATGCGGCGGCTCGATCAGTGTATCGTCGGCATCACCACGGACAACCTTCCCGGACTGCGATACACCGGAGAACTGATTTCCCAGACGCTGGAGTATCGCGTCATCAACATGAAGCATCTCAATTCGGAAAGTGCCGCCGAGAAGATCGCGCTCGACAAGGAGGCGGATGAACAGGCCAAGAAAATTTTAGCCACCTTCGATGAATACAAGAAAACAATTGTCGCTCAGGAAGAACTGTCGCTGGCCGAGAAGGTCGTCCCTGCGCTCAACGAGTATCGCATGGCATCGAAAAAAATGCGCGAACTCAACAACGCCGGCCAGACGGTGGAGGCCGACGCGATGATCAAGCCGGTGGAGGAAATTTACAACGCCTTTGAAAAAACGGTGAACGATTGCGGCGACTATAACGACCGCGCCTCGGATAAGTCCGCTGCCGTCGCGGTCTCAGCATTCAAGACATCTGAGATTCTCACGGTTATCTGCGTCATCGTCGCCCTGACGGTCGGCATTACTTTCGCGATCCTCATCACACGCAGCATCGGCAACACGCTCCGCCGAATCGCCGCGGCTCTGGATGACGGATCGAACCAGGTTTCTGCCGCCGCCGGACAGGTCGCCGCCGCCAGCCAGACGCTCGCGGAAGGCGCCAGCGAACAGGCTGCTTCCCTTGAGGAAACCAGCTCGTCTCTCGAAGAGATGGCCAGCATGACGCGGCAGAATTCTGAGAATGCCGAGAAGGCCAACAACCTCGCACGTCAGGCGCGCCTCGCCGCCGACACCGGTGCTTCCGACATGCAGCAGATGAATGCCGCGATGGAAGGCATCAAGGAAAGCAGTGATGACATCGCCAAGATCATCAAGACGATCGATGAAATTGCGTTCCAGACAAACATCCTGGCGCTCAACGCCGCGGTCGAAGCCGCGCGCGCCGGAGAAGCCGGAATGGGCTTCGCCGTCGTCGCCGACGAAGTGCGCAACCTCGCGCAGCGCTGCGCACAATCAGCGAAGGAAACATCGACCAAGATTGAAGGAGCCATCGCCAAAACCGCGCAGGGCGTTGACATCAGCACCAAGGTCACCCAGGGCTTGAACGAAATCGTCACCAAGGCGCGCCAGGTGGATGAACTCGTCAGCGAAGTCAGCTCGGCTTCGAAGGAACAGAGCCAGGGCGTGTCGCAGGTGAACGCAGCCGTCGGCCAGATGGACAAGGTCACCCAGAGCAACGCGGCCAGCGCGGAGGAAAGCGCCAGCGCTGCCGAAGAGTTGAATGCCCAGGCGCAGTCGCTGAAGGAAGCTGTTGTGGAACTGATGCAGCTTGTGGGCGGCTCCAGGAACGGACGGCAGTCCGCAGCGCCGGATTCAACGGCATCAGCCCGCAGTCTGCAGACGGCGTTCGCAGCACCGGCTCATCGGACGGCGTTCTCCCGCGGAATTAAAACGAATCCGGAACCTGTCCTTTCCGCTGCACGGAAGAGCGAGAAAGACCTGATCCCAATGGACGGGGATTTCAAAGACATGTGAAGGATTGGAAAACGGGCGGTCTGCCCGTGAAAGACGAGGGGCGGATCTTCGTTGAAGATCCGCCCCTTAAAATTTCTGGAGATTACTCCTCGTCGAACTTGCGTTTGACGAGGCTTTCAATTTCGGCAATCGCCTTGGAAGCATCCGGGCCGTCGGCGGTGACGGTCAATTTACTGCCGGGTCCGGCAGCGAGCATCATCAGGCCCATGATGCTTTTTCCGTTCACCTTCTCGCCGTCCTTCTCCACGAAAATGTCGCAGGAGAACCGATTGGCGGTCTTGACGAACATGGCGGCGGGGCGGGCGTGGATGCCCAGTTTGTTCAAAACCTGAAGCTCTTTCGTCATGGCGGCTGTGTCGTCTGGCAGCTGTTTCGCACTCATTCGGATAGCGTATAATTAGCCGAGCAATCCCGGTTTTGCTAACTAAATCTATGGGGACAACGTTGGGGACTCGACCGTAGGAGAAGAGCTGATGTTTGTGGTCGGGAGACAATGCAAAATCGAATTCCCCGTTCGACATTCCATTTTGTCGCCTCTACGGTTTTGCGCATGTCACGTGACTACGTTTTGCAGCCGTTCCGGCCTGCAATCCATCTCGAAATCGACTATGCGCGCGAGCTGAACGAACAGCAGTGTGCGGCCGTGACAGCGCCGCCCGGGCCGGCACTTGTGATCGCCGGGGCGGGTTCCGGCAAAACACGAACGCTCACGTTCCGGGTCGCCTATCTGCTGGAGCAGGGGATTCCACCCGACCGGATTCTTTTGCTGACGTTCACGAACAAGGCCGCCCGCGAAATGATGCGACGCGTCAACGATTTGCTTGGACACGAGCTGAACGATCTTTGGGGCGGAACCTTTCATTCGATCGGCAACCGCATCCTCCGGTTGCATGCCGACCGGCTCGGTTACCAGCGCGATTTCACGATCATGGACCGCGACGATGCGAAGCATCTGATCAGCTCGTGCATTGCGGAATCAGAAATCGATGTGAAGGCGACGCGCTTTCCGAAGGCGGAGGTGCTGGCCGACATGTTCTCAATGGCGTTGAACACGCATCGGACCATAGCCGAGGTGTTGAGCGAGGAATACGGGCACTTCGCAGAACTCGCGGAAAAAATTGCGCTGATGGAGAAGCGTTATGCCGAACGGAAACGCGCGACGAATGCGATGGATTTCGACGATCTGCTCGCGCTTTGGCTGAAGCTGCTTCAGGACAATCCGGATCTGTGCGAGCACTATCAACGGCGGTTCCAGTTCATTCTCGTGGATGAATATCAGGACACCAACCGGCTTCAGAGCGACCTGATCGATCTTCTGGCTGCACGGAGCAAAAATGTGATGGTGGTGGGCGATGACGCTCAGAGCATCTACGCGTGGCGAGGCGCGAATTTTCAGAACATTCTCAAGTTCCCGGAACGTTACAAAGGGGCGAAGGTTTACAAGATTGAAACCAATTACCGGAGCACACCGGAGATTCTGAATGTGGCGAACGCGGCAATCAGCGCCAACGTCCATCAGTTCACCAAACAGCTCACGCCGGCGCGCAAGTCCGGTCCGAAGCCGGTGCTGGTGACGTGCAATGACGCTTCCGAACAGGCGGCATTTGTGGCGCAGCGCGTTCTGGAATTGCGCGATGAAGGCGTGGAACTCCGGAACATGGCGGTGTTGTATCGTTCGCACTTCCACGCGCTTGAACTGCAGCTGGAACTGACGCGCCGGAACATTCCGTTCAGCATCACGAGCGGCATCCGCTTCTTCGAGCAGGCGCACATCAAGGACGTCGCCGCCTACATCAAACTCGTGAGCAATCCGCGCGACGAACTTTCCTTCAAGCGGCTTGTCGAGATGCTGCCGGGAATCGGCGGCAAGGGATCGGACAAGCTGTGGAAGGCATTTGGAGCGAAGCTGGAAACCGCGGCATCACCGGCGGAAAAACCTGTGGTCGCCACGGCACTTCAGGCATGTGCTGCCAGCGTTCCAAAGAAGGCAACGGTCGCGTGGGCGCAGTTCGCCACGACCATTGCCCAGCTCGAAGCGCCGGACATTCGCAACGATGCTTCGAAAATCATTTCGCTCGTCATCGATGCCGGATACGACGAGTACTTGAAGGAGACTTTTCCGAACTACGAATCGCGTCTCGACGACCTGGAGCAGCTGGCGGTGTTTGCGCGGCAGTTCAATACAACGGGAGATTTCCTGTCCCAGCTGGCGTTGCTCACGAACGTTGAAGCTGAGGACGATCGTCCTGCAAACAAGGATGACGAGCAGATCAAGCTTTCGACCATTCATCAGGCGAAGGGGCTGGAGTTCCAGGTCGTGTTTCTGATCATGCTTTGTGAGGGATTGTTTCCGTCGAGCCGCTCGATGGATTCAGTGGAGGGCGAAGAGGAGGAACGACGCCTGTTTTACGTGGCGATCACGCGCGCGAAGGATGAACTGTATCTCAGCTACCCGCTCATCCGGGCGATGCCGGGCGGTGGCAATGACATGATGCAACAGCCGTCGCATTTCCTGAGCGAGATTCCGCCCGAGCTGATCGACGAATGGAATTTGCGGCGCTATTAGAAAGATCTTTTGAACGATGTCGACACGCTCCTGCCAATTCCGGTAGTGCAACAAGGTTTGTTATCACGTGACGAATGCAGGCACTCGCGGAGCAATGATGCGAAACGATGTTTGGGGCGATCGGTTATTTTGACAGTTTCAATTCTTGCGTTCGTGGATCCCGGAAACGGGGGCTGCTGCTGAACGAAACAATGCTCCCATGCTCCGGTGGGATGATTGCCCTGATCAATGCGCATTTAATGTTGTGACCTTTTTGCTTCTCAACATCAGACGGCTTCGGCAAGGTTTGCGCCATTGCGACCATGAGGATCCTGATTGCCACTGTCACCGCCGGAGGAGGGCACGTCGCCGCTGCTGCTGCCCTTGAGGAAGCCTGGAAGGCCGCCCGGCCGGCGGACGTTGTCGAACGGACCGACATTCTGAAATTCTTTTCACCGCTGCACCGGAAGATTCATTCCGACGGTTACGTGAAGCTCGTGGAACGCGCGCCGGAGTTGTGGGGAATGGTCTTCAAATCCACCGACAATCCGAAGGCCGCCCGCCGCCTGAACAAATTCAAGCAGATGTTCCCCAGCAGCTCGCGGTTGAAGTTCGTACGTCACGTGAAGCAGTTCAGGCCGGACGCCGTGATCTGCACGCATTACGCACCGCTCGAAATGCTCGGACAGATGTGCCGGCAGAACAGTGAGTTTGATCCGATCGTGGTCAGCGTCGTCACCGATTTCGAAGCACACGCGCTCTGGATGGATGCCTGTGTCGATCTTTATTGTGTGGCGGCGGAAGAGACGAAGGTGCGTCTGGTGGCACGTGGCGCGAATGAACAGAACGTGATCGCCACCGGCATTCCTGTGTCGGGCAGATTCAGCGGACGCATCGATGGAATCGCCGTTCGCAGGAAGATCGGACTTCGCGACGACATGCCCGTGCTGCTGGTGCTCAGCGGCGGTTTTGGAATGGGACCGGTTGCCGAAATCCTCGCGGGACTGGATGAAGTTCAGAAGGAATTTCAAACCGTGGTGGTCACCGGCCGGAACGAAGAATTGCGACGCGAACTGGCGGTGCAGGATCGGAAACATCCAACCCACGTGCTCGGGTTCACCACGAACATGCACGAGCTGATGAACATTTCAGATCTCGTGATCACGAAGCCTGGCGGCCTGACTTCGTCCGAAGCGCTCGCGCTCGGCAAGCCGTTGTTCATTCTCAATCCGATTCCCGGACAGGAAGCTGCGAACAGCGATTTCCTGCTCGAACGCGGCGCGGCGGCGAAGGTGAATCGTGTGGAAGACCTTCCCTATCGCATCGAGCAGCTGCTCGGATCGAAGAAACTCGCGGAGATGGGGCGTGCGGCAAAGGAACTCGGACGCGCGACCGCGGCGGGCGCGATTTGCGATGCGGTTGTGCGCCGTGTGAATGCTGCTGCCGTTGCGATGAGTTGAAATGAATCGCTCGCATACAGTTCTGTATCGTCTGATGCGCGGGCTGATCGGGCTTGCACTCGGCTTCTACTTCCGACGGATCGAACGGTTTCATCGCGAGAACATTCCCGGCTGCGGTCCGGTTCTCTTCACGTCGAATCATCCCAATTCTCTGACGGATTCGTGGGTGATCGGGGCCACTGTTTCGCGGAAGGTGAATTTCGTCGCCACCGTGCAGCTGTTCAAATTCAAGCCGGTGAAATGGTTTCTGCTTCGCTGCGGTGTGATCCCCATCAATCGGGCCAAGGACGATCCGCGCGCGATGCGAAGTGTGGCCGATACATTCGAGGCCTGTTTTCAGGTGCTGGAGCGTGGCGAGGCGATTGGCATTTTTCCGGAAGGTGTGACTTACGACGATTCACGGTTGCGTGAGGTCAAGAGCGGCGCGGCGCGAATGGCGCTCGAACTGGAGCACCGGCATGGCGGAAAACTCGGTCTGAAGATCGTGCCTGTCGGGCTCACTTATTCCGCGAAGGAATTTTATCGTTCGGACGTGCTGGCAAACTTTGGCGAACCGATCGTTGCCGCCGACTTTCTCGACGGTTATCTGGACCGGAAAAAGGAATGCATCAATCGCTTCACCGATGAAATTGAGAAACGGATTCAATCGCTGATCCTGCACATTCCCGAGCTGGAACAGACACGAGTCGTCGAGGGAGTGAAGCGTCTTTACCTCGATCGCTTGCGACTCGGAAATCGTGTCGAACACGAGGCGGTGTCGCCGCGGGCGGAGGAATTGATTCTGGCCCAGCGCATCACAACGGCGGTCGATCACGTGTTCCGCACGGAGCCGGATCGCGCTCGGCAATTCACGCAGAGGCTTGCGTTGTACGAGCGATGGCTTGCCAGGTTGCGGATTTCCGATGAATCGCTCGCGCTTTTTCCGCATCGGGAACGGCTGGCACGCCAGAGCCTGTTCTGGGCGGCGGTCGCCGTGCTGGGACTTCCGATTGCGGTGTACGGCTGGGTGCATCGATTTCTGCCGCACATTGTCATTCAATGGGCGCTCAAAACGTTTCCCAGTCCGGAGAAGCGGAAGGCGCAAACTTCCACCACGAAAATCCTGGGCGGCATCGTCCTCTATGCCGGATTTTTCGCTGCCTACATCGGCATCTTTCACGCCTTCTTTGGCTGGCCCGCGAGCTTTTGGTATGCGCTTTCTCTACCACCATCGACGCTGCTGGCGTTTTATCATCTGCGCGAGTTCCGTCGCTTGAAAGCCGGCATCGGCAATACGATTGTTTTGCTGCGCGCGCCGTTCGCGGCGAAAAGGCTGCTCAAACTGCGGACGGAACTGGTCGCCGAAATTGAAGCAGTGCATTCGACCATTGGCGCCACCAGCGCGTTACATTCATGAAACGAACGCTCCAATTTTTAAGTGTGCTGACCTTGACGCTGGCCACTGTTCAAGCGGCAGTTTCCAACATCCGCAGCGATGAGGAATTGGTTTTCTTTCCGGCGGTCTGTTACGAAACGCCGGACGGCAACGGTTGGGATGTGAAGATCACCGGTTGTGTGTTCGAGCGGGAAAACCGGCGCGCGGCAAGGGCCGTGTTGTCACGCGCTGTGGGAATCGATCGCGACACCCTGACGGAATCCGAGCGCGAGATTTTCGATCGGCGGGTCGGGCTTTTCTTCGTGGACAATCAGCGCGGCAAACGTGTGGTGATTCGGATTGGAGGACGGACGTTCACGGCGGAGAAATCGGAACCGAACGGACATTTCGAAGGCTCGATTCGCTTGAGTGCGCAGGAAATTCGACAGCATGCGATCACGAACGAGGCCGGTTTCATGAAGCTGCCGTTCCAGGCCGTGTTGCCGGCGAAAGATACGCGCCGGATGGAAGGGGAAGCGTCCTTCATTCAGGATCGCGGCGTCGCAGTGGTTTCGGACATCGACGACACGATCAAGATTTCCGAAGTGCTCGATCGAAAGGCGCTGCTGCGAAACACATTCGTGAACCCTTTCCGGCCTGTTCCTGGAATGGCCCCGGTTTTTGCCGAATGGAGCCGGGAACCGGACACACAGTTCTTTTACGTGTCGGCAAGTCCATGGCAGCTGTATGAACCGCTCGCGGAATTCGTGCAGACGAATGGATTTCCGTCGGGTGTTTTTCTGCTGAAGGAATTCCGATGGAAAGACCGGACGTTCTGGAATCTCTTTGCCGATCCCGAACGCTACAAAACCGAGCGCATCGAAGGGATCATAAAACAGGTTCCCAAACGGCGATTCGTGCTCGTCGGCGATTCGGGTGAACGCGATCCGGAAGCCTACGGCGAACTGGCGCGGCGTTTTCCAAAACAGGTTGTCCGAATCGTCATTCGCGACGTCACTTCAGAACCGTTGGAATCAGACCGCTATCGCCGTGCATTCCGTTCGGTTCCAAAGGACACCGTGATTCTTTTCACAAACGTGACGGAGATTCCGATCCGTTTTCCTGCTTCCCGGAATTGAGCGAACTTTCTTCTACGGCAAAACCTTCAAGCGGAAGAAGCGCTGAATGGACTCGTCTTCGAGAACATTCGTGAAGGACATCGTTCCGCCGGTGCCAGTCAGGATTCCGCTGATTGGCAGCCATTGCGGATCGTTGAGATTGTCTTTGAATTCCACCTGAAATTTCTGTCCGGCGACGCTGCTCCAGCTGAACTGGAAGGCGTTTTCAGCGATTCGGTAATTGGCCGGTTCCGGCATCGGTGCTGTGATGACAGAGAAGCTCTGCGTTGCGCTCAGGCTCGGAATTCCATTGTCGGTTACAACAATGGCGAACGTGTTGTTCGCGGGAGCGATGGACGGCGTCCATGTGATGACGCCATCAGAACTTCCGATCGTTGCGCTGGCCGGAGCGGTGGCAAAGCTGAAGCTCAGTGTTTGCCCGGGCAGATCGGCATCGGTTGCCACTGCCTGCAGGTTCAATGTCTGTCCGAGTGTCACCACCTGATCTGCAATCGGCTCCAGGACGGGCGGATTGTTGGGGACAACGTTGGATGCGCGTGGCGTCGGCGTCGGCATCGAATAGATGTTTGCCGCACCGTTGGGAAACCGGCCTTCGCTGACATCCGTTGTCTGAGCTCCGAATGTCACCGCATCGATCATTGTTCCATCGGCTGCGAACAGTCCGAGCGCTTCGCCGCCCTTCGACAATGCGAAGTTCACGTGGAGATCGGCACGGTTGGTTGAGTTCTGGTTCGCTTCATTGTCGGCCCACACGAGCAAAAAGCCTCCGGGCGGAATGACATAATGGCCGTTGTCCGGAATCTGGAACTGGAATTTGTTCGCGAGATTGTCGGTCAGATAATAGCCGCCGAGATTCACGCTTTCGGTTCCCGCGTTGTAGAGTTCGAACCAGTCTTCATACCCGCCATCGGCCGGATCGGCCAGCGTCGCCGTGTTGTCGGCAAGCCATTCGTTGATGAAGACCGTGATCGGCGCTGCGGCTCCGTTGTTTGTCGCGCCGGGCGTCGGGAAAAACATCTGCTGCCTGAAGAACGGCTGGGCATCGGGAACGTCGCCATAGCTCCAGTTCGCCGGCAGTGCGTAATAATTGAGATAGTCGAGAACCTGCGGCGTGCCATTCACCACGCGAGACAGTGCAAGCCGTCCCGATCCGGAGGCGAGTGTCAGGCCGGCATGAATTGCGGATGGCGTTGTCTGATCGGTCTGATTGTCGCACCAGACGAGTGTGAAGCCGTTCGATGCAACGCTGGCGGGCTGGAATGCCCACTTGGTCAGATTGGAATAATCGTCGGAGAGATACAGTCCGCTGAGGCTGACGTTGGTTGCGGACGTATTGATGATTTCCACCCAGGGATCGCGCTGGCCAAAGTTGTCAGTAGGGCCGGTGGAATTGTTCGCCTGAAGTTCGTTCAGCCAGAGCGGCGGGAAGGGCGGCAGCGTGGCAGTGAAGGCATTCTGCCGGCCCGGTGTGACGAGCGTGCTGATGTAAACGGCATCCAGTTTGAGGCCGAACACGATGTCCGTGCTCCCAGTTGTCCTCTGGTGAACAGAGACTGCAATGTAGTTGGTTCCCACACGGAAAAGAGACGACGGAAGCACGAACACGTCCGCCGAGAGAGCGTCATCGCCGGGCGGCAGGGCATTGGCGAGCGTCATGTTGTTTGCAGCGCCGCCGTTCATTCGGATGCGCTTCGCTTCGACTCCGTTCACATAAATCACCGCTCCATCGTCGATGTAGGCTGATGCAGTGATCTGATATCCGGTGAGATCATTGCTGAGGTTGAACTGGGTGCGGAAGTAATAGGCGTGGCCCGCCTGCACGCCGCCGATTGCAAGATTCGGAGCATTCAGCGTGGTCTGGATCAATGGCGTGATCGCTGGATTGTTTTCCGCTGCAAGCAATCCCGCTCCGCTTGGCCAGGCGGAGTCGTTGTAGTTTGTCGCGAACCAGGACGAGCCATCGAGGTTCTGCGTCTGCATGTAACGCCAGGTGGAATTCAGCGGCAGCAGGTTCGGCAACGATTGCGGCTCCGGGCCGACCGTGACGTGTGCGGTCCAGTTCGCCACGCGGCTGTTCGGTTGCGAGGCATCGATCAGCTGCAACGAGGCGTTGTTCGTGATGACCGGCCAGGGCGCAACGCTTTCGTGGCGGACGCGGTTGACGACGATCTGATTGGTTCCAACGCCGGGTCGGAGCAGCGTGAGCGTTTCACCGTTGGGATCGAGCGTTCCCGGGTATTCATCGAACGCAACGGCAGTGATGCCGTAGGTCGTGTTGAAAATCTGACGGTTGTTCGCGAGAACCAGATAGCTTCGCGGTGCGAGTGTGGTTCCGGACGGAAACGTGTAACCGAGGCCGTTGATCGTCCAGCCGGACAGATCGAACATGCGATTGGAGTGCGAATTGAACAACTCCACATAGGCTGCGCCTTCAACGCTCGGTTTGTATTGGATTTCATTGAAGATGACGAACCCTTCAGGATCGACGTTGGCACCGGTGTAATTGACGGTGACCGATCCGGTGGCCCCGGCGATGTTCGTGCCGTGGCGGTCGGTGGCGAGGATGTTGAGAACGTTGTTTCCGGCATTGAGGGGGACGGTCACGCTCCAGTTCGTGACGCTGGTCCAGGTCACCTTATAGCTGACGCCATTAACGAGGATGTTTTCGACCGACAGCGGTCCGGTGCCGGTGATGGTGACCATGTTGGTTCCATTGATCACCTGGTACGATGGGCTGCTGATGGCGAAGTTCGCATTCGGAATGACGCTTTGAAGATAGTTGCGCCGGCTGTTGATGTAGGACTTGATGAAATCTGGCGATACCAAAGGAATGCCTGCGGCCTGGAATGCCGCGTAGCGTTCGTCGAGAGCCTGATTCACCGCGCCCGGCGCGAGGGCGGTGTCGAGCGCCTCCCGGAAACCGCGCAGGTATTCGCGATGGAACGCAGGCACGTTCAGAATCATGTTGCGAAGCGTGGTATCGAACATGACGTAAATGTCCGTCGTGGGACCGTCGCCTCCGGCACCGAGCGAAATTTCAATGTCCCACATCAACAGGCGCCAGCCGAGGTTGTCGGGTTTGTAGGCGAACATGTTCTTCCCGCGGCTGTAGGCGTAGCTGTCCCAGCTGCCGCAGATGTGATGCGTGACGATCGGGCGGAGAAAGTTCGGCACATCCATCCACGTGCGGACAATGTCCTCGTAGTTTGGCGCCGACGTGTTGTTCACGGCGGCGACCAGGTTCGTGAACGCGGTCCAGTTGTTGGGATCTCGCGTGGCGCGCGGACGCCAGTTCCAGCGATATCGTTTCGTGTCAATTTCACCGTTGCTCTTGTTGAATCGCTGGAGCGTCGCGTACACGCTGCCCTGATCCTGCGCGTTGTCGGCAAATTCAAACCAGCTCTCGATCTTGCGGAGGTCGCCATCGACATCGTCCGGAAAATACTCCTCCACCATTTCCGAATTCGGCTGCTGGGTGTCGTCGTAAATGGTTCCGCGGTGGATGCCATTCACGAACATTCGAACATGGCGGCGATGATTGTATTGCTGGCCGAGCTTGCGGGCGATCCAGTTGCCCGTGATGTCCACCTGGGCGGAATCATCGTTCATGAAAAAGTTATCGATGACGGCATCATAGGCTGTCAGGACAAACGGCTCGGATCCGAGAAAGCGTTCATCCGGATGAAAGTTCACTTCGTAGTCGCAGGGAAAGCCGATCGGGGTGTCGTAAACAGGTGTATGAAACGGACTGCCGCTGTACATCGTATCGACGTTGTACACCGCGCGAACGTTGTTATAGACGAAGGTGGCGTCGATGGTGTCGTTCGCATTCTTTTCCCGGCTTGCCCAGAAGGAAACATTCGCCGCTGTGACCCACAGACGGTAGGTGCCGAAGACGCCGGGCAAATTCGTTTCGCCCCAGCGGATGAGGCATTCCCGCTTGTTGGCTTCCGCAGGGAACTGCGTTGCTGCGGCGCCGTTGTCGTTCGCGGTGATATAGAACGCGGCAAGGGTTCCAATGTTTCTGCCTGGAAGCGTGACCGAGTAGATTCCGTCGCCGGCAATGGCGTCGCCGCCTGTGCCGTTGTCGAGCATTGCGACGGTGGCGTAGGTGTTCGCGGGATCGATGCGGTAGTGCAGGCTAACCGAGCTCACGCCATTCGGATCGGCGACACGAGCCCGGACGACGACCGGCTGGCTGCCGGATGGCAACACGGGGTAATGGGATACTTCGGTGATTGCCGGGCCGGCATTGGCGACGCGTCTGGAGTTCGACAGTCCGGGCGTGCCGCAGTTGGTCGGCGTGTTCAGGCGTTGAGAAACTTCCATCCAGTTGCCGCGCAGCCGCAGCAGAATGTAGGGAGAACCTTTCAGCCACCGAACCTGAGCGCGCATGGTGCCGGTGTTCGTGCCGCCAGTGAGTGCGGTGCTTGAAAGGGCTCTCGAGATTTTGTTGGCGCCTGTATCGCCGCGCGCGGCGGAAACCATGTGCAGTGCGGGCGAGCCTCCGGTTCCAACTCCGTTTTCTACAAACGAATTGCGCAGCACGCCTCGCAAGGTCCATCCGGTCGTGCCACTCGAGAAATTTCCGTTCGCGACCATGTTCGGGCCGTTGTTGTTGAGGAACTGAATGTCATCGATCAGCGCTTCGCCTTCGCCCTGAAGAAACATCTCGAACCGATTTGCGACTCCATAAAAGCCACTGCCTTCGTGCACGCTCGCCTGGCCGTTCTCAAGAATGCTCGTGATGTCGATGGTGGTCCATGAAGCCTTGGACGATTCGTCGCTGTCAGCCCAGTTCGGCGCGAGGCGGGTGTCTGCGTTCGGATCGATCAGCTCCAGCGAACTGCCTCCGCCGTCGCTCCATTTGCCCCAGCGCCCGCCATCGGCGTAGGTGACCTCGTTCATCGGGATGTAGAAGAGATTCGTGACCGTCACGCCGCCGGTTGTGGAGATGAGATCATCGACTTTGGCCAGCACGATGCGTTCGCCGCTGTTCGAGAGCCTGCCGCTGAAGTTTCCAAACGTATTCGTGTTGTTCAGCTGCGGGTATTTGGCAATGAGATTGGTCCGGTTGGCAGCGACGACGATATACGCGTTTGGCGCGAGGATTGTATTCGGCGGGAATGTGTAGCTGATGCCCTCCTGCAATTGCCAGCCGGAGATGTCCACCGCGCTGCCGCTGCGATTGTAGAGTTCGACGTATTCATCGTCGTCGTTTTCCGAAATTGGGTGATACATGATTTCGTTGATCACAACCGGGCTGAGGCGGGGAGTGCCATTGGCGGTTCCGAGTGTGACCGAATTAAGCCGTTGAAAGCCGGGCGTGCCATTTGGGTAACGCCCCCACGAAACGCCATTCTCCTGTCCGGGAAAGTCAACCGCATCGATCACTCGCGTCTCATTCGAGTTGACCAGAAAAACGGATTCGCCATCAGCGGACAGTCCGAAGCCGAGTTGCGACTGCGTGAAGGCGACGTAACCGCGCGCTGGAATGATCGTTCCATTCGGAATGCGGAACTTGTTGGTGTCAATGTCATCGCTCAGCCATGCGCCCGAGAGATTGATCGGCTGCATTGTGGTGTTGAATAGTTCGATGAAGTCCACCAGCGGCGGGTCGGTGTGGGCGAGGATTTCATTGATGACAACGCCCGCCAGGGGTTCTTCGCCATAGGTTTGAACAGCCTTCGGACTTCCGCCGATTGTGTCGCTGATCGACCAGGCGCGCGGATCGTTTTCGCCATAGCTTGGACGGCTGAGAACGAGCGAATGTCCGCTGCCGGAAGCGGCCACCGGCCAGGGCGATCGGCTGCTGTAATCGATCTGAAGCAGTCGCCCGCCGAGTTCATTCAACAAAATGAGGGAGCCGCCGTCATTGTTGAGCTTGCCGCTGTATGGACCGAGAAAGGTCACGCCATAGAACTCTTGCGCGGCGACGGGATCCTTTGCGACCACGAGAAACTGCTGCGGGGCGAGAGTGGTGCCCGGGGGAAAGGTGTATTCGATTTCGCCAGTGAGGCGGTGTCCGGTGAGATCTTCGGTGATGATGCCGGAGTTCCAGAGTTCGATAAATTCCAGTTCCTTGGGACCCCATTTGTCCGCCGGCGCGTACATGATTTCGGAGATGACGAGGGCTGTTCTGCGGCTGGACGGACCGAGCGGTTCGAAGCCGTTCGTTGAAACAGTCGCCGCCTGAGAGACCTCGCTGAAGCAAACGATCGAAAGGATGAACGTTGTAACAATGCAAGCGAGCCGGGAGGGAGTAAGTCTAAACGTCATACTAACAGGCTGTTGGTGCCAAGATGCCTGAAGTCTCCCTGTTTCTGCGGGCGTCGGTCAAGGAGAGATGCCGGACAACAGGGCATTTTGGAAGACTCATTCGGGTGAGAAGGGAACTCGGGAAAGATCGGGTGAAGACCGGCTGGTCGAGAAAAACAGGCTGGAGTTTCCGTTCGCTTGCGCCATCTTTGCCGCCTGTTCATGACACTGGATTTGTCAACGCTTGCAATTGTGCTCGGTCTGGCTGTGGCTGTTCCGCAGATTTACGGTCTGCTGTACCCGCAGAAGTTTGCCGAAGCCGTGAGGAAGTTTCCGCGGAACGTTCCCCTTGGGATTTTTCTGATGCTGCTCGCCACGGGCTGGTTTCTCTGGAACCTGAAGCTGGAAACCGTTTCCGAGTTCCAGCGCATGAAGCCCTATCTCTACACCGGCTTCGCTGTGGTTGGAATCGGGTCGTGCATTTATGTCCAGGATTTGATCGCGATTCGCGGGCTGGCAGTGATTTTGTTGCTGCTCGGAAAACTGATGGTCGATTCCGGCCGGCCGATGCTGAATGTCACGCAGTGGACGCTCGTGATCCAAACACTCGCCTACATTTTTGTTGTCGCGGGAATCTGGTTCACCATCTCGCCATTTCGACTGCGGGACATCCTTGACTGGATGGTCGCGAATGAAAAGCGGGTGAAGGTCGGTTCCGCCCTCCGGCTGGCGTTCGGACTGTTCGTGGCCGCGCTCGGCTTGACCGTGTTCTAAACTGTTGGAAGTTGCTCCGTGCCTATGCGCGGCAAAATTCTCGTCATTCGAGGCGGTGCGATCGGTGACTTCATCCTCACGCTTCCGGCCATTGCCGCGCTGCGAAAGCAATTTCCCGACGCTCACCTGGAAGTTCTCGGCTATCCGCACATCGTCCAGCTCGCTGTCGTGGGCAATCTTGTGGATCGCGTGCAATCGATCGAGGCCGGACCGCTCGCAGGATTTTTTGCGCGGAACGGAACGTTGAATCCGGAGCTGATGGAATATTTCGCCGGGTTCAACCTGATCGTTTCCTACCTGTTCGATCCGGATGAAATTTTCAAAACCAACATCGCCCGCTGCACCAAGGCGCAATTCATTGTTGGGCCGCATCGACCGAACGAAGCGGAAGCTTTGCACGCATCGAAGGTTTACCTGAAGCCGCTCGAACGACTGGCCATTTTCGACGCTGACGAATTGCCGCGTCTTTCCATCAACGATCAACCTTCTGCCATCAGCCAGATTGCGCTTCATCCCGGCAGCGGCAGCGAGAAAAAGAACTGGCCGGAGGAAAAGTGGGCGGAGTTGATTCGTGTGCTTCTGGTAGAGACGAAACACAGTTTGTTGATCGTCGGTGGCGAAGCGGAGGGAGAACGATTGCAACGACTGGCGGCAGCGCTTCCACCGGCGCGCATCCGCGTGGCCCAAAGCCTTCCGCTGGCAGAACTGGCGCGTTTGCTTCAAGGCTGTTCGGCTTTTGTGGGACATGACTCGGGCGTTTCGCATCTCGCGGCGGCACTCGGTCTTCGCGGCATAATCCTGTGGGGCGAAACAAACGAAGCCGTGTGGCGTCCGCCGCACGAGGGGATTGCGATTGTTCGAAATGAACTTGGTCTGAAAAAGATTTCAGTGGAGCAGGTCCTGACTGAACTGAAACCGCTGTTGTCAGAACAAGGCGTATAAGCCTTGCGATGAGCGACGCTCCGCGAGGTCAGGAAGCCACCACGACTTCAACACCTCTTTCTCTAAGCTGCGCAACCAAATCTGTGGGCGCGTTGCTGTCGGTCACGACGATGTCGATTGTTTCCAACGGGCACAACGCAAGTACCGACTGCCGGCCGAACTTTGTGTGATCGACACAGAAGATCACCTTTTGCGCGGCGTTGATCATGGCGCGCTGGATGTCGATCAGCAGACCGTGTGAATTGTAAACGCCGTCCAACCCGATTCCACCGCCGCCCATGATCGCGACGTCAGCGTGAATTTTTGTGAACGCTTCCACCGCGAGGGGACCGACCAGTACGCCGAGCTTGGGGTAAATCACTCCGCCCGAAACCACCACTTCGAGACGGTTCGCTCCGGCAAAGTGATTCGCCACGGGCAAAGAATTTGTGATGATGTGCGGCGTTTTTTCTTCGAGATATCGCGCGACGTGATACGTCGTCGTGCCAGCGTCGATGATCACGCTCTGATTGGGTTGGATCAGCGCCGCGCAGGCCCTGCCGATCGCATCCTTTTCGGAAAGCTGATGCGTATCCCGCGCTGAAAAGACGAACTCGTCTGTCGCGGGCGCCAAAAGTCGCGCACCTCCGTGCGTACGCTTCAACGTTCCGGTGGCTTCCAGCAGGGTAAGATCGCGGCGAACTGTTGAAACAGAGGCGTTTACGTGCTTTGCCAGCTCTTCCAAAGACGCAAACTCCATCTTCTGAAGATAGGTTTCGATCCTTTTTTGGCGTTCTTCCGACGACATCTGGCAAGACTGTGGAAGAAATTGGAAGATTTTGCAAGAAGTTTATTGACTTTGATCTTGGTTTTGGCAGAGTTCGGCCATTGCTATGGTTGCACCGAGTCCGACATTGCATCGTGCGGCGGTCGAACATCTCGTTCGGCAGGCGGTTTATCAGCGTTTGGGCAAACCGCTTCCGACCCCGGCAGCAGCGCCAAATCCATTGCTCGTAAACATCAGTGCGCGGCATTGCCATCTCACTCAGGAGGCGGTGGACATTCTTTTCGGCAAGGGGTATCAGCTCACGGTTCACAAGTGGCTTTACCAGGAAGGGCAGTTTGCTGCGAGGGAGACGCTCACTTTGATCGGTCCGCGCAGTCGCGTCATTTCGAATCTCCGCATTCTCGGTCCGTGCCGGAATCTGAATCAGGTGGAACTTTCCTACACGGACGGTATTGCACTCGGCTTCGAACTGCCGCTGCGAATTTCCGGGGACATCAAAGGCACGCTCGGCTGCATGCTGATGGGTCCGGCTGGATTTTTTGAAATGCAGGAGGGTGTGATTCGTGCGCTGCGTCACGTGCACATGTCGCCCGCGGATGCGAGTTATTACGGTGTGAAAGCCGGCGATGAAATGAAGCTCAAGATTGGCGGTCCGTGCGCCATCACGCTCGACAAGATGCTCGTCCGCGTGGACAAAAGCTTCAAGCTGGAGGTTCACATCGACACCGATGAAGGCAATGCCTGCAATTTGCAGCCCGATACACCCTGCGAACTGATCAAGTAAACACTCACTTTCCATCAACTTTCCACAATCAACTATCAACTGAACTATGAGCGAAGCACTCGGCATGATCGAAACCAAGGGCTACGTCGGCAGCATCGAAGCCAGCGATGCGATGGTGAAAGCCGCCAACGTCAGCCTCGTCAAAACCATCCCCATCGGCGGCGGACTGATCACAGTCCTTTGCAAGGGCGACGTCGGCAGCGTGAAAGCCGCTGTGGACGCCGGCTCGAAGGCGGCGGCGAAGGTTGGGGAACTTGTCAGCTCCCACATCCTCGCCCGTCCGCATGATGACCTGCTCGGTGCGTTCCTTGGTGAGAACGCTGCTGCGGCGAAGAAATAACGCGAAACCCAAACTCAAAACGCGAAACGAATTTATGCCTCAACAAGCAATTGGAATGATCGAATGCAAGGGCCTGTGCGCTTTGCTCGAAGCCTGTGACGCTGCGCTCAAGTCCGCCAATGTCACCCTGACCGGCTGGGAAAAGATCGGCAGTGGTTATGTGACCGGTTTCTTCCGTGGCGACGTCGCCGCTGTGAAAGCCGCCACTGACGCCGGTGCCGCCGCAGCCGCCCAGGTTGGATCTGTTGTCAGTGTCCAGGTGATCCCGCGCCCGCACGAAGGGCTCAGCGGTCTCGGCAAGTGGCTTCAGCAGTAATTTTGGATTTGCGATTTGCAAATGACGATTGACGCGCCTTCGATTCAATTCGATCCGCGGCCAGCTCGTAAATCGTAAATCATAAACCGTAGATGGATGAAGATTCTCGTCGCCAACATCGGCTCGACCTCGCTCAAGTGGCGGCTGTTCGATTCCTCGGGCAGCCCCGAGCGCCTTTTGCACAAGGGCGGCTTTGAGCGCGTCACCGATTATCCAAAGGCGATTGAGGATTGCCTGGCTGAGCTGAAGAATTCCGGCGCGATCCAGAGCGAATCGGAACTCGCTGCGGTCGGCTTCAAAACGGTTCTGGCAAAAGACGTCACCGGCTGCGTGCGGCTCGATGAGCACGTGCTGAAGGCGATGGCGGATTACAACGGTCTCGCGCCGGCGCACAATCCGCCCTACATCAACGGCATCAAATTGTTCTCTGAACGCATGCCGAAGACGCCGTTGGTGGGATTGTTTGAAACGGCGTTCTACCAGTTCGCGCCGCCTGCGATGATGCGCTACGCCGTGCCGCAAGCGTGGTATGAGGCAGGTGTTCGCCGGTTCGGTTTCCACGGCGCCAGCCATAAGTTCATCGCCGAACGCTCTGCGGAATTGCTCGGGCGAAACGATGTCGCGGAACGCGCGCGTCGCCTCTACCTCGATGGCGGCAAAACGCAGATCAACGGTGCACCATTGCGCGTGATTTCCTGTCATCTCGGCGGCAGTTCCAGTGTGACGGGCATCCTGAACGGAGCGGCCATTGGAACCAGCATGGGCATGAGCCCGCAATCGGGTTTGCCACAGAACAATCGCGTGGGTGATCTCGACGCTGAGGCGATTCCTTACGCGGTGAAAACGTTCGGCATCACGATCGACGAGGCGCAGCGCCAGCTTTCGAAGGAATCCGGACTCAAAGGTTTGAGCGGCGTTTCGAACGACATTCGCGACATCATGGCTGCCGCAGCTCAGGGCGATGCGCAGGCGAAGATGGCCATCGACGTTTTCGTTGCGAGTGCGAGGCATTGGATCGGCAGTTATTTCTTCGAGCTGAACGGTGCGGACGCGATTGTGTTCACAGCGGGAACCGGTGAGAACCGTACCGAACTGCGAGCGGCGATCTGTGCGAACCTCGAAAATCTCGGGATCGTGCTCGATGCGGAAAAGAACAAGTCGGTTCAAGCAACTGAAGCAGTGATCAGCTCTGAAAGTTCGCGCGTGAAGGTCATGGTGATTCCGACCAACGAGGAACTCGTCGTGGCGCGGGAAGTGAAACGATTTTTGGAAAACAACTGATGAAAAATTCCAGATTCCAAGTTCCAAACTTCAAAGAAATCCCAGGCTTCGAGCTCCAGGAAACACGTTCATCACGTGATTGGGATTTGATGTTTGGAAGCTCATTGGAAATTGGAATCTGGAATTTGGAACTTACCTAGAACTCAAACTGAATTATGGCACATCAAGCAATTGGAATGATCGAAACGCGCGGCCTCGTCGCTCTCGTCGAAGGCACCGACGCGATGCTCAAGGCGGCGAACGTTGAACTCGCCGGACCGATGACACAGGTCGGCAATGCACTCGTCACGGCAGTTGTCGTTGGCGACGTGGCGGCTGTCAAAGCAGCTGTCGATGCCGGCGCGCAGGCCATCAAGGCCATCAAAGGCGACGTGGTGAGCGTGCATGTCATCGCCCGTCCACATCAGGATGTCGAAGCCGTTCTGCCGAAAAAGAAGTAAGTCGTGAAACGTGATTCGTGATCTGTGATCGCGAGCGAAAGCTCTTCATGTTGTCACGCATCATTCCTCACGCAGTACGCTTATGTTTCTCGCCAAAGTCGAAGGCGCAGTGGTCGCCACGAAAAAAGATCCCGCGATGAGCGGGCGCAAGCTCCTGTTGCTGCGCCCCCAGCTCGTGGACGACAAGGACCCCACGAAGTTTCGTCCCGGTGCCAATACGATTGTTGCCGTGGACAGCGTCGGCGCAGGCGTTGGTGAAATGGTGTTGTTCTGCCAGGGAAGTTCCGCGCGGCTGGCGCCTGGAATGAAGGAAGCGCCGGTGGACGCAGTGATCATCGGCATCGTCGATACGGTGGATGTGTTTGGGAAACAGATTTTCAGTGCGAAAGCGTAGTCACGGATGAAACACAGATTGAACACAGATGACGAATCCGCAAATGCCGCGGAGGCCCGCAGATTCCGATCTGCGGAAATTTGTGAAATCTGCGGAAACATATGAATTCAGTGAACGAGACTTTGATTCGAGATGTGGTGGCGGAGGTGCTTGGCCGCCTGAACGGTGCCGCGGTTGCGCCCAAAACGAACGGCTCCTCGGCTCCGGCGAGTTCATGCGGCTGTGGTGAAAAGCGCGTGAACATTGCAACGGGCGGCAGCTTCGGTTCGAGCGCCGGCAAGTACGGCGTGTTTTCCGATGCCAACGAAGCTTGCGCGGCGGCCAGCCACGGGTTCTGGCAGTTGCAGCAGAAGGGTGTTGCGGCGCGCGCCAAGGTGGTTGAGATCGTCAAAACGATGGCCGAGGCGAACGCGGAGGAATGGGGCCGAATCGAACTCGAGGAAACAAAGATCGGCCGTCTCGATCACAAGATTGCGAAGCTGAAGATCATCAAGCTCGTACCCGGTGTCGAATGGCTCCGTCCCGACGCGCGCAGTGGCGATCATGGCATCACGCTTGAGGAATACACTCCATTCGGAGTTGTCGCGGCGATCACGCCTTCGACGCATTCGATTCCCACGCTGAGCGGCAACATCGTGAACATCGTCGCGGCAGGCAACGCCGTGGTGTTTAACGCGCATCCGGGCGCGGCCAGATGTGCAGCCATGGCCGTCCGCGAATACAACAAGGCGATCGAACGCGAAACCGGAATTCAGAATCTCATCACCATCATCGAGACGCCGACGCTCGATTCCTTTTCTGCGATCTGCAAAAACGAAGCGGTTCGGCTGCTCTGCGTCACCGGCGGTCCGGCGGTCGTGAAAGCGGCGATGCAATCCGGCAAGCGCGCGATTTGCGCCGGTCCTGGAAATCCGCCCGTGTTTGTCGATGACACTTGCTGTCCGACGCGTGCGGCAAGGGCAATCATCGAAGGTGGCGCGTTCGACAACAACCTGCTGTGCATCGGTGAAAAGGAAGTGTTCGTGCTCGACAGCGTTGCGGACAAGTTGATGCAGCGGATGTCTGAGAACGGCGCGGTGAAGTTGAATTCGACGCAGCTGGAGAATCTGTCGAAAGCCGCGTTCACCTTCAAGGAAGGGCAGGGCGGTGGTTGCGGTCATGCCTCTGTGAATCGCGATTTCATCGGCAAGGACGTTTCGGTTCTCGCAAAGGCCGCGGGAGTGAATGTTCCGGCGGGCACACAGCTTCTCTTTGCCGAGACCGATGCGAATCACCTGTTTGTTCAGGAGGAGCAGATGATGCCGATGGTGCCGATCGTTCGCGTGAAGAGCGTTGAGGAAGGCATCGAACTTTCGAAACAGGCCGAGCACAACTACAAGCACACGGCGATCATTCATTCGCACGATGTGGAGAACATCACCGCGATGGCCCGCGCGCTCGACACCACTTTGTTTGTGAAGAACGGCGCATCGCCGACGGGTCTCGGACTTGGCGGTGAAGGTTACCTGAGTTTCTCAATCGCCACGCCGACAGGTGAAGGCATCACGAATCCGAGGACGTTCACGCGCGTGCGGCGTTGTGTGATGGTGGACAATCTCAGGATTTACTGAACGGGTTTGATGAAATTCCAAACTCCAAGTTCCAGTATCCATAGAAGCTTCAAGTTCCAAGCTTCAGAATGGAACACGAGCGCTTCGCATTGGAATTTTGCCATTGGAGTTTGTTTGGATTTTGGAACTTCGAATCTGGAGTTTTCCCGATGTTGCTAGCTCGTGTCGAAGGCAATGTGGTTGCGACCCGGAAGCATCCGAGCTTCGAGGGGTGGCGGCTTGTCATCTGTCAGCCGATCAACAACGCGGGCGATCCCGAAGGCGTTCCGCAGGTGGCGATCGACCCGCATGGAGCTGGAATGCATCAGCGCGTGATCATTTCGTCCGACGGCGCCGCCACGCGGAAAACGGTTGGCGACAGCAAAAGTCCCGCGCGCTGGATGGTGGTTGGGATTGTCGATGAGAAGGAACCGGGAGTGCCGGTATGAAGATTTTAAATTCCAAATCCCAAGTTCCAAATTCCAACGAAGCTTCAAGTTCCAGGCTTCAATCTGAATGCGGTTGCGCGTTCCTCTGGAATTCAACTTTTGAATTTCTCGGAACTTAGAACTCAGAAATCAAAACTTAAAAAGCATGCGTCTCGGAACCGTCATAGGTCGCGTCACTTTGAGCGTTGCTGTTCCTGCTTTGGAAGGCGGACGCTGGCTCATCGTGAGTCCGTTCAATCGCGAGCATTTCCAACGCGGCACCGACGCACCCGCGGGCATGAGCAAAGAGCCGACGCTGGTGGTTTACGACGACCTGGGCGGCGGAGTGGGGCATACGATCGGAGTGATTGAAGGCGCGGAAGCGACGGCTCCATTCGAGAAACCGACTCCCATTGATGCGATCAACGCCGCGCTGGTGGACGAAATTTTTTACAGCCCGTTTGAACGGTAGCGTCGAGTAGCGCAGCTGTCTCAGCTGCGGGTTTGGGGCAGCGTCTCGCTGCCAGTTGTTGCGACGGGATCTGCGCCCGGACGGTGCAGCATCGCAGGCGGGCCACCTGAGCAACGGGATTTGCGGTGCTCACAGAGACGCCGCTACAGACGAATCTAAAATGAAACAAGTGATCAGTGTTCGAGATCTGGAGCAGATGGTGCAGGAAGGCAAAGACGTCCGCGCGCTGCCCGACAGTGCGATTTTGACTCCCTCAGCGCGGGATTATCTGCGCGACCTGGAATTGAAGAATTTCAAGACAGCGACACCAGACGTTGCGAAACCGGCATCGGCGCCCGCCATTGACAGCAAGCCCCGACCGCCGTCCAAGCCGCTGAATTCGAAGAGCCCCAAAGCTGAACTGGAGGCATTTTTCAATTCGCCCTATGCCCACAGCCTCAAGGAACAGATTTGTGAAATGGGCCATCGTCTCTGGAAGCGCGCCTACGTCGATGGCAATGGCGGTAACATGGCGATCCGCGTCGGTGAGGACATTGCGATCTGCACGCCCACGCTCGTGAGCAAAGGTTCGTTGAAGCCGGAGGACATGTGCCTGGTGGATTTCGAAGGCAACCAGCTTTGTGGGACGAAGAAGCGCACCAGCGAGATTTTGATGCACCTGCAGATGATGAAGCGGCAGCCGAAGGCGATCGCCACCTGCCATTGTCATCCGCCCTACGCCACGGCGTTCGCGGTCGCCAACGTTGCGCCGCCGACCTGCATGCTGCCTGAATATGAAGTTTTCTGTTCCGTCGGAGTGGCACCGTATCGCACGCCCGGTTCACCGGACATGGGCAAGCTCGTCGCTGAACTGACCGATCAATACAACACGATCCTGATGGCCAATCACGGTGTCGTCACCTGGTCGCATAACAACATCGAGGAGGCGTACTGGCGGATGGAGATCATTGAAGCCTATTGCCGCACGATCGTCGTGGCCGGACAGCTCGGGAAGCCGATCAACACATTTACCGGAGAGCAGATGAAGGATCTTCTCAAGATCAAGCAGAGCCTGGGTTTCGTGGATCCGCGCTACAACATGAAGGAATGCGAGCTTTGCGACAGCGGCGAGTGGCGGCCGGGAGTCACCTGTTCCGTTCCTCTGCAGGGAAATTCCGCGATCGGATACGATGCGGAAGCCGAGGCGGCAGTGAAGGCGATCACCGATCAGATCATGTCCCAGCTGAAGGGCTGAGCCGACCTTCCACAAACTTGAGAAAATTTTTCAGAAATTCTTCAGTAGCATGGGTTAGGCTTCATGCACGAGGAGTTCAAGGCATACGCATTGCTGTCACCCTGCCGTGCGCACGACAACGGACACGCAAGTGACTCAATTTTTGCCAGTTGATAGACAGTCTGTGATCTGCGATAAGACGCCCGGCGGTTCGATGAGAAAAATCCTGGTCATTGACGACGAAGAATGGTTGCGCGAGATGATTCAACTCGCCCTTCGCCAAAATGGATTCGAAGTCATCGAGGCTGAGAACGGAGAACGCGGAATCGAACTGGCAAAAAAGGAACTTCCCGACCTCATCCTCTGCGACGTCAACATGGACAAGGTGGACGGCTACGCGACTCTTTCGTCACTTCGCAGCGAAGGTTCCACCGCTTCGATCCCGTTCATCCTGATGACCGGCCTCGCGGATCAGGCCGGCATGCGACACGGAATGGAGCTCGGCGCGGACGATTATCTTCCCAAGCCGTTCACCATCGAAGCTCTTTACGCTGCAGTCGATGTTCGCCTGAAGAAGGTGAATGCAGTCCGGCAGGAGGCAGAAAAGAAACTCGCTGACCTGCGGGAAAACATCAGCATGATGCTGCCGCACGAGTTGCGGACGCCGTTGAACGGCATTCTGGCCTACGGCGAAATTTTGACCTCCGATGCCGCGTCGCTTCAGCCGGAGGAAATCTCCGAGATGGGCCAGGTGATTTATCAATCCGGCAAGCGCCTGGAACATCTGGTTGAAAACTTCCTGATCTTTGCGCAGCTTGAACTCCTTGGTGCTGATCCGCAAAAGCTTCAATCACTTCTCGGCAAGAAAACCGAAGTTCCTTCCAGTCTGATCGAACAACAGGCACAGGATCAGGCCCGCACCGCGAATCGGCCAGATGATGTTCAGCTGGAAGTCAGCGAGATTCCAATCGCGATGTCCGAGGATTACCTGGGAAAGATCGTTGGCGAACTGATTCAGAACGCCCTGAAGTTTTCCCAGCCGGGAACGCCGGTTGTTGTGCGACTGGTGGAGCAGGGTGGCTACGCGATTTTGACTGTGACCGACCGTGGCCGCGGTCTTTCCACCGAGCACATTGCAAAGATCGGCGCCTACATGCAGTTCGATCGCAAGATGCACGAGCAGCAGGGGCTCGGACTCGGTCTTACCATCTGCAAACGGCTTACTGAAATGCACGGCGGCACGCTCGCGATTCAGAGCGAACTCGGTGCTGGAACGACAGTGACCGTGAAACTTCCCAGGGCCCAGCAGGCCTGAATTCTCAACCGGGCCAGATGGTGATCTGAACGCGAAAGCGCGTTTCGATTGCACTGATGGCGAACTGCCACAACTGTGGTCCCGGATAGAGGAGCAGGATGCCGCAAATTCCGAGGGCAACGATTGGTCCGAAATCGATCTTTCTTGCGCGTATTGATCCCAGTCCGACGGCATTCAGGATGTTCCTGGAACTGCTGCCTGCAAAATCCCAAAGCGGATTCGTGCCGAGATAGACGTAGGTGGTGATCAGGTGCAGCGTGAAGAAGATCGGGAGAAGATACTTGAGGCTGAGCAGGACGCTGGCGCCGACTGCGACGCATTGTCCGGCAAGATGCAGATTGGAACTCGCGGGATTAACTACTTCGCAGCGAATCATCGCGGGATGAAAGGCGAGCCAGAGCAGTCCGCCAAGCACGGCAGGCAAAGCCAGTTGAATCCATCCGGGCCAGTTCGCCACTTTTCCGAGATGCAGCGTGATCAGTTTTTGGAGCGGGTCTGATGATGCGTTCCGGCGATTGAAACAGGTGAGGAACAACAGCCAGAAGTAGAAAACGACAATCACTCGGAGCAGGCTGAGGACGGAAAACAGCAACAGATGCCAGCCGTTGTTGTTTCGGAACGCGAGAACAACCACACCAAGATCCAGCTGCGGTGTCCAGCTGAGCGACGGCGCCAGCGCGCGGTAAAGATAAGCGCGAATCGAAACCAGCAGAGCGAGGTAAACGAGAAGATCCCAGCGTTTCAGCCGGCTCGGTGCCGTTCGCCGGATTGTTCCGGCGAGAGTCGCCGGTGTCGCGCGGAGGAGCGGATCAAGCCTCGCCGACCTCCAGCTCAGCCAGAGCAGCAATCCTGCGACGTTCAGGATGAAGTCGAGAAAAGACATCGCGATTCGTGATACGTGAAACGCGATTCGGAGTCACGCATCACGTTTCGACCGCGATGCGCTACATCATCTTCAAAAGCGTGTCAGCCATTTCCGAAGGCGTGACGGCGATTCCGATTCCCGCATCCTTGAAGGCGGCGATCTTTGCCGCAGCGGTGCCTTTGCCGCCGCTCACGATGGCGCCGGCGTGGCCCATGCGGCGTCCGGGAGGCGCGGTTGCACCGGCAATGAATCCAGCGACCGGCTTCTTGCAATTCTTCTTGATCCACTCCGCGGCCTCCTCCTCCGCGCTGCCGCCGATTTCGCCGATCATGATGATGCCGTGCGTTTCGGGATCGTCGTTGAACATCTTGATCACGTCGAGGTGGGACGTTCCGTTCACCGGATCGCCACCGATGCCGACGCAGGTCGATTGACCGACGCCGCGGCAGGTGAGCTGCCAGACCGCTTCGTAGGTCAGAGTTCCTGAGCGGGAAACAACGCCGATGTTGCCTTTTTTGTGGATGTATCCGGGCGAAATGCCGATGCGGCAGCCGCCGTGAGAATCCTTGCCTTCACCCGGCGTCACGATGCCGGGACAATTCGGTCCGATCAGGCGCGTCTTCTTTCCTTCCATCGCGCGTTTCACCTTGATCATGTCGTTGACCGGAATGCCCTCCGTGATGCAGACGACGAGGTCGAGACCGGCATCCACGCCTTCGAGGATTGCATCGGCGGCGAAGGGCGGGGGAACGAAGATCGCGGAAGCTGTGGCGCCGGTTTCCTTCACGGCCTGGCTGACGGTATCGAAGATCGGCACCTTGTTTTCGAAGACTTGTCCGCCTTTGCCCGGTGTGACGCCGGCGACGATCTGGGTGCCGTAGGCGAGTGAAAGCTGGGCATGCTTCGCGCCGAAGCTGCCGGTGATGCCCTGAACGAGCACCTTGGTGTTGGGATTTACGAGAATAGACATGTGAAATTTACGATTTGGGATTTACGATCGACGCCTGCGGTTCGGGGTCAATGCTTCGGGTTTAGCCTGTTCAGCATCAATCATGAATGCCCCGGTTTCCGCTTGTGGATGCAGATGGTGTTGCCGTCCGGATCCGAGATCATCGCCATGCGGCAGACCGGCGTCTCAATCGGTTCCATTCGGAACTTCACTTTGTTTGCCTTCAGGTGAGCGATCGCCTGGTCGAAGTCTTCGACTTCAAGAGCGGCGCTGCAGCCGTCGGGGCTGGGACGGAATTCCGGCGACGAACCGATCGCAAGCGCATAGGGACCGAACTCGTATTCGACGAACTTGTTGTCACCGCCCTCGTACACGCTGGTCGGTTTCAGTCCCAGCAC
Organism: uncultured Verrucomicrobia subdivision 3 bacterium; assembly: GCA_937890005.1. Lineage (GTDB taxonomy): Bacteria > Verrucomicrobiota > Verrucomicrobiia > Limisphaerales > DASXHY01 > DASXHY01. The sequence continues at coordinate 64,713 of CALBZA010000070.1, forward strand.
GTTTTCATAGAACGCGCGTGCGCGCGGCATGTAGGTGACCGAGTAGCAACAAAACGCCAGTTCCGTGACCTTGAGCATAACCTATTACTTTTGCGCGGCTGACTTCACCGCTTTGACAACCTTCTGGGCGGCGTCGGCCATCGTGTCGCCGGTGATCAACGTCAGGCCCGAAGCGGCCAATGTCTGTTTGCCGGCCTCGACGTTGTTGCCTTCGAGACGCACGACGAGCGGCAGTTTCAAACCGGTTTCTTTCACGGCTGCGACAATGCCGGTGGCAATGACGTTGCAATCCATGATACCGCCAAAAATGTTCACCAGAATTCCCTGAACGTTCGGATCCTGAAGAATGATTTTGAACGCCGCGGTCACCTGGTCCTTGCTCGCGCCGCCGCCGACGTCCAGGAAGTTCGCGGGCATGCCGCCGTAATGCTGGATGATGTCCATGGTGGCCATTGCGAGACCGGCGCCATTGACGAGGCAGGCGATGTTGCCGTCGAGCTTGATGTAGTTGAGGCTGAATTTGCTCGCTTCAATTTCAAGGGGCGCTTCCTCCGCCAGGTCGCGCATCGACTGGATGTCCTTGTGTCGATAGAGCGCGTTGTCATCGAAACCGATTTTCGCATCGACGGCGTAGATCACCGGCTTGCCGTCGTTGCCTTTGCAGATGCAGAGCGGATTGATTTCAACGAGCGATGCATCGCATTCCCACCAGGTCCGGTAAAGGCCGGAGATCAGTTTCGCCGCCTGGCCGATGAGGTCGCCGGTGAGACCGAGTGCGACGGCGAGCTTTCGGGTTTGGTAGGAATAAAGTCCGACGGCGGGATCGATGTATTCCTTGACGATTTTCTCCGGTGTTTTTTCTGCAACTTCCTCGATGTCCATGCCGCCTTCGGTGCTGACCATGATGAGCGGGCGGGAGTTGGCGCGGTCGAGGAGGACGGCGATGTAAAGTTCCTTCTGGATTTCAGGCGCGTTGGCGACGAGCACCTTGGAAACGAGCCGGCCTTCGGCGCCGGTCTGTTTGGTGACGAGCACGTTACCGAGCATCGCCTTGGACATCTCGTGAACTTCGTCGGCGGTCTTGCACAGCTTGACGCCACCTTTGAAGCCGTTCTTGAAAGTGCCCTTGCCGCGGCCGCCGGAATGGACCTGGGATTTGACGACGACGAGCTTGGCGCCATCGGCGAACAGTTTTTCAGCAATCGCTTTGGCGGCTTCCGGTTTGTCGCAAACCTCACCTGGAGGAAATGCAACGCCATATTGTCCCAAAAGCTGCCGGGCCTGATATTCGTGAATATTCATTTGAAAAATTTCGTGTTTCGCATTTCGCGTTTCGTGTTCCGTTTCTTGTGCGGTCAGCGATGAACCGCGTTGCGGAACTTGTTTCCGCGGAGTTCACTCTGCTGCAGGTAATTCATCAACGCGCCGATTTTTCCCGCAACTTCAGCTGCCTGCGCCTACATTTCATCAAATTCCTGCTGCGTGATGTAGGACTGTTCCAACGCGGTGTAAAGGTGGTCCTGAACCTCGCCGACCGAACCTTTCGACTGGCCGAGAAATGGACCAACTCCCGGTTGCCGCTTCGCTCAAATCCTTCAGCAATGTTCGCGGTCGCCGAAATGGCCGCGCGACGAATCGGATCACGCAGAACAAAGTCTCTGGAAAACTCGCCACGCTGGGTAACACGATACACCGTTTGTTTCAACTCCCGGGCCTTTTGCCGGGATTCGATGTCCTCGAACTTCGTGATCGTGGCCATAACAGCAGTCGGGCCGACCCCAAAACTCGAAACATCGAACCCGAAACGTCCCTTTATTTCCGATCCTTGATCGGCGTGTAGTGGGTCAGCGCAGGGCCGGTGTAAATCTGCCGCGGACGGTAGATGCGTCCGGCCTTGTCTTCCATCACTTCCTTGTAATTGGCGATCCATCCGGGCATGCGGCCGATGGCGAAGATCACAGTGAACATTTCCACCGGAATGCCGAGCGCGCGCATGATGATGCCGCTGTAGAAATCGACGTTCGGATAGAGCTTGCGCTCGATGAAATAGGATTCCCGGAGCGCCGCCTCTTCGAGCTTCTTGGCGATATCGAGCAGCGGATCGCTCACATGAAGCTTCGCGAGCACGTCGTCACACGCCTTCTTGATGATCTTGGCGCGGGGATCGTAATTCTTGTAAACGCGATGGCCGAATCCCATGAGACGCTTGCCGCTGTTCTTGTCCTTCGCGGCAGCGATGAACCTGGAGCCGTCGTCGCCGGATTTGTGAATCTCCTCGAGCATTTCGAGAACGGCCTGGTTGGCGCCGCCGTGAAGCGGACCCCAAAGCGCGCAGACGCCTGCAGCGGCGCTGGCGAAAAGATTGGCCTTGCTGGATGCCACCATGCGGACTGTGGCGGTCGAACAGTTCTGTTCGTGATCCGCGTGGAGCAGGAAAATCATGTCGAGCGCCTTCACCACTTCCGGCTTCAACTCGTAGTCGTTGTTCGGCTGCGAGAACATCATGTGCAGGAGGTTCGCCGTGTACTTCAGTTCGGGCTTCGGATAAATGATCGGAAGGCCGCGGGACTGGCGGTAGGCGAAGGCGGCGATCGTGCGCACCTGCGAAAGCAGACGGGCGGTTTCCACCTCGAAATGGTCGCGCATCGTGTCCGAATGCAGCAGTTCAGGGTAGAAACAGCTGGCGGCATTGATCATCGATGAGAGAATCGCCATCGGATGAGCCGTCGCCGGGAAGCCCTGGAAGTGGTGCTTCATGTTTTCATGAAGCAGTTCGTTGCCGGTCAGAAGATCGGAGAACCGGCGGAGCTCCGCGCTGGTGGGGAGCGTTCCAAAGATCAGCAGGTGCGCCACTTCGATGAAGGTCGATTTCTCGGCGAGCTCCTCGATCGGGATGCCGCGGTAGCGGAGAATGCCTTTTTCACCGTCGATGAAAGTGATGCTGCTCTTGCAGGAACCTGTATTGCCGTAACCGTCGTCGAGAGTGATGTAGCCGGTCTCGTTGCGGAGGGTGGAAACGTCGATCGCCCGCTCGTCCTGGGTGCCTTTCAGAGTCGGGAAAGTGTAGGTTTTCCCGTCGATTTTTAATTCGGCCGTATTGTCCATAGATAATGAAACGTCCTTCTGATGCTTATGGCTGCCAAAATTATGGCATGCAGAAAACCCTCGCAATCCCAAAGGCAGATTCTCTTGAAATAAGTTTCATGCAAATGCAGATTTCCGCGCATGAAATACGCTGCGCGGCTGCTCCTCAGTCTGCTCGTGCTGCTGTGCATCGGAAGTGTCACGACCACGTACGCCGCAGCCGCGAAAGGAACGCAAAGTTCACAAACGAAGTACGTTCGACTCGAAGAGTGGGGCCGCGCCAATCATTTCCAGGTTCGTTTCAACACGCGGCTGGCAACGGTTGAACTCAGCAATCGTCTCGCGCGGATGGTGTTCACCGTCGATCCGCGAAAAGACCGCAGCAGAATGCAGCTCAATGGGATTCAGGTCGCTCTCGCTTTCCCCATCATTCTGCGAAGCGGCAGCCCCTACATTGCACAAACTGATGTGACCGAAACACTCGCGCCGATCCTCACACCGAAAAAAAATCCTGCAGGCGTCAAAATTGACACGATCTGCATCGATCCGGGCCATGGCGGAAAGGATCCCGGTTATCGCGTCGGCTCGACCTACGAGAAACGTTACACACTGCTTCTTGCGCAGGAATTGAGTGCGATGCTGAAACAGGCGGGATTCCAGATCGTGCTCACGAGGAACACCGATTATTTCGTGGAGCGCACAACTCGGACAGATGTCGCGCGTCGGAAAAAAGCGGACCTTTTCGTGAGTCTTCACTTCAACGCATTTCCGTCATCGACGGCAATCAAGGGCGTTGAAACCTACTGCCTCACGCCCTCCGGCGCCTACTCATCCAATTCAGGCGGCAAGGGCGACACGCGTTGGGTTGCGGGAAATCGAAACAACGAGCGGAACATGTTGCTCGCGTACCAGATTCAAAAGCAGCTGGTGCGAAGTCTCCCGGTTGAAGATCGTGGCATCAAGCGCGCGCGATTCGATGTGCTGGCAAACGCATCAATGCCGGCCGTTCTGGTGGAGGGCGGATTCATGTCGAATCCAACCGAAATGCGCCGCATCGCGGACCCGGCGTATCGCAAGAAAATGGCACGGGCGATTGCGGATGGAATCATCGCTTACAAAAAAGCGGTGAACGGTTGAGCCGTTTGAAGAACTGATACGCTCAGTCCGATTTGCTTTTTCCGCCGCCTTTTTTTCCGCCGGCTGTCAGCACCGTTCCGGTAAGAACACCCACAGAGAAAAACGCGAAATACATCAGCGCCGCTTCCATGCGCACCGTCTGAGAGATGAGCGGCGGCAGGTGCAGTTCCACCTTCGAACGATTGTTCATTCCCATCAGCACGAGCAGCGAAAGGATCGCAATCAGGAACAATGTTTTCAGGAGCAACTTGGAATTCATACGTCAGTCGCGCGAGCCTAGGAGATCGAATTCGCAAACGCAAACGAATCAGTCGAATCTCAAACTCAAAACTCGATACCCCAACCTGGAACTCCCAACCCGGAACGCAAACGTCGAATTGGAACTTGGAACTTGAAACCTGGAACTTTAGGTTTCGGCCGTGAGCATCGTTACCAGGACCGGTGACAAGGGGACGACAGCGCTGATGTACGGTCGGCGCGTTTCGAAAACGCATCCGCGAGTTGAAGCCTATGGCGCCGTCGATGAACTGAACGCGGCACTCGGACTCGCACGCGCCTCTGCGAATCACGAGTTTGTTCAAACCAACCTGCTGGTCATTCAGAAGGATCTCGTCACGCTCATGGGCGAACTCGCCACGGCTGCTGAAGATCTGGACCGCTATGCGAAGGATGGTTATCCGCTCGTGACGGCGGAGATGACATCGAAGCTTGAATCACTGGTGAAGCAGATTGAAGCGGAAAACATTTCGTTCAAAGGCTGGGCCACGCCGGGCGCGAATGTTTCTTCCGCAACACTCGACGTCGCTCGAACGGTTTGCCGTCGCGCGGAACGCTGTGTGTGTGCCTTGCTTCCAAACGATGAACTGCGCAATTCGGAAATCATCGTTTACCTCAATCGCCTCGCCGACCTGCTCTGGCTTTTTGCCCGTTGGGTGGAGACGAAGGGCGGTTCAGGCGCGGCGTGAAATCCTTTCAAACTCGAGCTCGTGTGCGGCGCTTGAATACAAGAAACACTTCGTCGCCAACACGTTTCAAGGAACTGAGCTGAAGCGGAGTTGCATCCGCCAGACTCGGCGCTCCGATTCCATCGGTGATGGTCGGCGCGTTGCGGCTGCCAAAGATTTTTGGGCAGATGGTGAGATTGAGTTCATCCACCAGGCCCGCGCGAAAGAGTGCATCATTCAGTTCGCCGCCGCCTTCACAGAGCAGACGTTTCACTTTCCATTTTTCACGCAACCAGAGGAATGCACTGCGAAAATCGATTTCCGTTTCGCCGCAGATTTTCACTTCGTCTGCAAGCGAACGGAGCTTTTTCAAGCGCGTCGCGGATGCCGCGTTCGTGGTGAGAATGATGATCGGCGAGAAGCGGTGTTTGAAAATTTCTGCGCCTGGATTGATCGAACCCGATCGGCTGACAATCACGCGAAGATTGTATTCTTCAAGTCCACGTTTGAGCCGGGCGCGTCGGTACTTTGCCGGGCCCGGTCCCATGTTCACGTTCGCAGAATCGACTGTTCTCGCACCGGCCAGGACGGCATCCGCCGTTGAGCGCAGCTCGAGCAGGTGGTCGCGATCGCGCTTGCTTCCGAATGATGAAACCGCGCGATTCGCCGTGGCGATTTTGCCATCAGCGGTCATCGCCATGTTCACGAAAATGAAGGGAAGTTTCGCGTTTCGTGTTTTACGTTTCGTGTTCATGCGATCTGGCGCTGTGGAAGATTCTTAACGCGAAACACGAAACGTTAAACTCGAAATTCGAAACTCAGAACCAACCCCGAACCCGAAACTCAAGAGTGGATGAACATCGCATCGCCATAGCTGAAAAACCGGTAACGCTCGCGAACAGCTTCGGCATACGCGTTCAACATCAGTTCACGTCCGCGCAGCTCACCCGGTGCGGCGAAGGCGCTGACAAGCATCAGCAGCGTCGAGCAGGGAAGGTGAAAGTTCGTCAGGAGAGCGTCGGCAATTTTGAATCGATAGGGCGGATAAATGAAAATTGCGGTGCGACCGTTTCCGGGAACGAGTTGGCCGTCGTGCTGTGATGCAACACTTTCGAGCACACGCATGCTCGTGGTGCCAACAGCGATGACCCGACGTCCGGAGGATTTCGCGTCATTCACGATTCGCGCGGTTTCTTCCGGAACGTCAAAACGTTCTTCGTGCATCCGATGTTCCTGAACGGTCTCCGTCTTGACCGGAGCAAACGTTCCCAGTCCGACGTGCAAGGTGACGAAACAGACTTCGATTCCACTCGCGCGCAACTGGTCGAGGAGTGCGTTCGTGAAGTGAAGTCCCGCAGTGGGTGCTGCCACGGAACCGGTCGGTGACGCGAATACGGTTTGATAGCGCTGCCGGTCCTCGGGCTCTCGTCCATTCGTTCGCTGAATGTAAGGCGGCAATGGAATTTCCCCGAACTCGTTCGCCACGGATAGAATGTCGGCCGTGCCTTCAAATTGAAGCCGGCGATGTCCTTCGGAATTCGTGGCGACGACTTTGGCCGACACAGACGAGGGATTACCTTCAGCATCAAGCAGCGAGATCTCCGTCCCTTCCCGCGCCCTTTTGCCGGGGCGCATCATTGCCCACCAGTCGTTTGTAGCCGCTTCCTCCACCAGAAGGATTTCGAACTTCCCTCCGGTTTTCGGATTCATCGCGCGAAGTCGAGCCGGGAAAACTTTCGAGTTGTTTAAAACTATAACGTCACCGGATTTCAGGAATTCGGGGAAATCCTTAAATTCGCGATGCGAAAACGATTGGGATCGCCTTTCCAAAACTAAAAGCCTGGATTCATCCCGTTCCTGGGCGGGATGTTGGGCAATCAGCTCCGGCGGAAGATGAAAATCGAAATCGCTGGTCTGCATCGGCGCGGACGGTATCAGCCCGTCTGCGGGCCTGAGAAGATCGAAGTGGTGAATAACGGTGAAAAACAGGGGCAAATGAGCGTTTCCGAAAGGCTGTTTTATCAGGCAATGCCTTCTCCTTTGTTCAGTTTCGAGGAAACTCGCATGGGGTCTTTTCCCCAGCCTCCTCGGAGCGGTGAATAACTTTTGAATAAACACCCCTGAATTGCGTTGACATAAAGTGGAGGAAAGTGGTTAAAAGTGGGGCGTTGTGGGGCGAAAATCGCATTTTCGCAACACATGTGAACAAGTGGACGCAAACGCGACAAGTGCACCGACTTATTACAATTCGCTCTACCGGCACGGAGTGGATGAGAAGCGGCGCGTCCAGATTCCGGCCAAGTGGCGGCCTGCCGACGCGAACGTGGAGTTCACGCTGATGTTGTGGCCAAAGGCGAAGGAAGGGCCTTGCTTGCGCGTGCTGCCGCCGAAAGAGATGGCCGAATTGATGGCCGACATCGACGCGATGCCGAACGACAACCCGAACAAAGTGGTGCTGAAACGTTTCATCGGCAGCGAGTCGGTTCAGGTCGCGTTGGATAAATCCGGCCGCATCTGCATCCCCGAAGGGATGGCCAAGGCTGCCGGAGTTGAAAGCGAAGCCGTGTTGGTCGGCTTGCTGGACCGTTTTGAAATTTGGAATCCGGAACGATACGAAAAAGTTCGCGCCTCCGACGCTGTCATGGCGCAGGAAGCGTTCAAACTGATGGAGTAGCCATGAGTCTAGGAAAACTGCTGACATCGGGAAAATGCCTGATCGGGTTGCACGACGACGGTGGTCGTTATGAAATGCGGCCGAAAAACCTGCTGCCCAAGTTCGGCTCGGATAGAAACCCGTTTGTGACCGCGAAGCCGGAATCGATCGCTCCGGCGCCGGTTGAAAAGGTGCCCACGATTGCGCGCACCTACACGCCGGCTGAAGTGGATGCCGCAAAGTCGGAGGAAGTTCCGAAGCTTCCGTCAGTGACGGCAGTCCGCGCCAATTCAATTGCCGAAGAAAAGAAACCCGGCCTCGGTGCCAAAACCGGACTGCTGTTCGCCAGAATCGTGACCTATGCGAATCCGATGAAATGGTTTCGCCGGAAGGATTCGAGGGATCCGCGTTTCGACAAAGCACCTGTGCAGACCGAGCTGTCGCTCGAACGCATCAAGGTGGTTCGAAACGACCTGAGCGATGCGGATCTGGAAGTTGTTCCTGTGAAAGTGGTGGTGCAGCCAAAGACTGAACCTGTTGTTCAGCCTGCCGCGAAAGCGGAGGCCACGCCTGAATTGATCAAAACCTGGTGAGGAGCCAATGCGCGGTGCCAGACTTCGTCCACAAGCCAGTGATGGTGGCGGAGGTGTTGACGGCACTGAATCTGAAACCGGGCGCATCGTGCGCCGACGGGACGCTCGGTGGGGCTGGACACGCGGCAGCCATATTGGCCGCGACTTCGCCGACTGGATGGTTGTTTGGATGCGATCGCGATGGCGTCGCGATTGAGGTGGCGAAGGAAAGGCTGAAGGCGTTTGCCGGGCGGTTTGAAATCCGGCGCGGGAATTTTTCGGAACTCGCGGACTGGGTTCCGGCGGGAAGCTGCGATGGCGTGCTGCTGGATCTCGGGGTGAGTTCGCCGCAACTGGACGTGGCGGAACGCGGATTCAGCTTCATGCAGGATGGACCGCTCGACATGCGGATGGATTCGCGCCAGCCGGTGACGGCGGCGGACCTGGTGAACACTGCCGGAGAGCAGGAACTGGCGAGAATTTTTTGGGAATACGGCGATGAACGGGATTCGCGGCGGTTTGCGCGGGCGATTGTTCACCACCGGGAAGGACGAAAGTTTGAGACGACGCGGCAGCTTGCGGATTTGATCGAGCGTCTGGCGCCGAGACACGGAAAGAAGACGCATCCGGCGACGCGCGTTTTCCAGGCGCTGCGGATCGCGGTGAACGACGAGATCGGTTCTTTGAATCGTGGGTTGGAAGGGGCGCTGAAGATTTTGAAATCCGGCGGCCGGCTGGCAGTGATAACGTTTCACTCGCTGGAAGATCGCGTGGTGAAAGAGTTCGGTCGCACGCGTGCGCGGGACTACACGTATTCGGGCGATGTGGACATCCCCGAACTGCGGCAGCCGAAAGCGCCGGAAGTGAAGTTGATTTCGCGCAAGGCAATTTTGCCGGGCGAAGCGGAACTGGCGGAAAACCCGCGCAGCCGCAGCGCCCAATTGCGAGTGATCGAGAAGTGTTGAAGGAAACGTGAAAGCGTGACGAGTGAAGCGTGAAAGCGTGAAAGCAGGTAATCACGCATTACACATCACGCATCACGCATCACTCATCAGAAAAAATGGCTCGTAACAGACGACATCAGACGGCGGCGATCCGGTTTGGCCCGGCGATCAAGGCATTTCTTTTGTGCCTGGTGATTGGCGGCTTCGGCATCGGCTACGTCTGGCAACAGAGCCAGATCGATGAGCTTGGCGCGCAGATTCGCATTCGCGAAAACGAGCTGAACAAGCTGGTTGAAGAGAACAGAATTCGACGGAGGTCGCTCAACAACATGTTCTCGCCGCCATTCCTGGAACGAAGAATTCGTGAACTGAACCTGGGACTCGTGCAGCCGCAGCCGTCGCAGAAATGGGTGCTGCGGGAATTGCCTCCTGACGATCCTGCGCCGATGCAGAACCGCCCGAGGGACTACGCAGCCCGATCAGGCATTATGGACTGACCATGAAAAATTTCTGCCGCCGCTCGTGACGCCGTCGGAGAGGAACCGATCGCCGCGAGCGGCTGGCAGTTGAAAATTCAGCGAGTAAACATTCGCAATCAGATGAAAGAATTCAGACCGCCGCTCGTGACGCAGTCGGATGAGGAACCGATCGCCGCGGGCGGTTGGTCTTTTTGAATGGCAAAGAGAAAACAATTCGTGCGGTTGATGTTCGTGGCGCTGGCCCTGATCCTGGCGTTCGTCGGGCTGGGCTATCGTCTTGTCGATCTCCAGATTCTCCGCCATGAACCGCTCAAGGCTCTCGCGCAGCGGAACACGCAGCGTGAGTTCCTGTTCGAGCCGCGTCGGGGTGATATCCTTGACGTGAAAGGAAATCTCCTCGCGACGAGCGCTTCAGTGAAGGTGGTTTGTGCGGACCCGTCCCTCATTGGAAATCACGCACCGGAAGTGGCGCGCGCCATCGCCCCTCTGCTCCAGCTGAACGAAAGCGAGTTGATCCAGAAGCTCACGCCGCGGACGCGCGTGAATGACAGGGGAATCGTCGTCACCAATTCCTACGTTCGCCTTCGCACCCGGGTTCCGGTTGAAACGTGGGATCTCATCAAGACGAACATGGCCGGTCTCACGTTCGATGTTGATGAATCGAAACTGCCACGGAAGGAACAAACCTTTTACAACAATCTCCGCAAGAAAGCCCTTTTTGCGGAGGAATATCCCATTCGCGTTTATCCAAACAAGACGCTTGCCGCGCACATTCTGGGTTTCGCTGTAACAGGCGAACGGAAAATTGACGAACATCTGATCAACGAAATCCAGGGCCGGGAAGGCATCGAACTGGTGTTGAACTCCAAGCTCAGCGGCGTGCCCGGATGGCGACTGACGGAAACAGATCGCCGCGGACGAGAGCTCGTCTCCTTCCGAACGCAGGATGTTGAGCCGCGCGAAGGTGTGAACGTCGTGCTGACGATCGACTCCTTCATTCAGAATGTGATCGAATCCGTGCTGGCGGATCTGATGGAAAAACACACGCCGATCAGTGCTTCAGCGATGGTCATCCGCCCGCGGACGGGAGAAATTCTGGCGATGGCTTCCTATCCGACGTTCGATCCGAACAGTCCGGGTGCCGCTTCGGCTGATGCGCGGCGCAACCGGAACATCACCGACGTGGTGGAACCGGGCTCGACGTTCAAGGCCATGGTGGTTTCGAGCGCTTTGAATGACGGAACCGTGAAGCTTTCCGACACATTCTTTTGTGAAAACGGACGATTCCTATATGGCGGACGAATCCTGCACGACCATGAATCCTACGGAAATCTGACCGTCAAGGAGATCATCATGAAGTCGTCAAACATCGGTTCGGCCAAGATCGGCATCCTGATGGGCGAAAACCGGGTGTTCGAATCGATGACGGAGTTCGGTTTCGGTCAGAAGAGCGGAATCACCTTGCCTGGCGAAGTTCGTGGCATCGTTCATCCGGTGAAGAACTGGAGCAAGGTGACGATTGCCCAGGTTCCGATGGGCCATGGAGTTGCCGTGACGCGATTGCAGATGGCGATGGCGATGAGTGCGATTGCAAACAGGGGCGTGCTCATGCGTCCGATGCTGGTGGACCGGCTCGAAGATGCGTCGGGCACGATCGTTGGAAAATATGCGCCGCAGGCAGTGCGCCGGGTGGTGAGTGAAGCCGCGGCTGCGGACATGGTCGAAGCGTTGAAGAGTGTGGTGTCCACCAATGGCACCGCGCCCAAGGCACGCATGGAACGTTACACCGTCGCAGGCAAGACCGGCACGGCCCAGAAGGTGGAAGGCGGACGTTACGTTCGCGGCAAATATGTTTCGTCCTTCATTGGATTCTTTCCCGCCGACAATCCGGAGCTGTGCATTTCGGTGGTGCTCGATGAGCCGAAGGAAGGTTACTACGGCGGCCAGGTGGCGGCGCCTGCCTTCCGAAAGATTGCAGAACGCGCGGCCAGTTATCTGAACATTCGTCCCGACATTGAAGAAAAAAACCCGTCGTCCGATGTGGTGTCGCAGCCGGAACAACCGCGGGTGGCGTTGACGCGTTGAGCGGCCATGATCCGGGCGGGAAAAGTGTCGAAGTGTTATGGAAGTCCGCAGTTTGAAATTCTTTGCAGAAGCCTGTGGCGGCGAGCGGCGGCGGGGTTCGCTCGAAACGCCGATTCAGCGTGTCTGCACGGATTCACGTCTCGCGCAGCCCGGCGACCTGTTCATCGCCATTCCCGGCGAGCGTTTTGACGCCCACGTGTTTCTTCCCGATGTCGCGAAGAAAGGCATTGCGGCTGCCTTCGTTGAAAAATCGAAGGTCGTTCCGGAAATCGCGGATTGCGCTGTGATTGCGGTGGAAAGCGGACGCCGTGCGCTTGGACACATCGCCGCGAGATACCGGGATGATTTCTCGCTGCCCATCATTGCCGTCGGCGGTTCGAATGGAAAAACGACGACGAAGGAATTGCTCGCCTCCGTTCTGAAACAGAAGCTGAACACGCTCTGGAGCGAAGCGAGTTTCAACAACGACATTGGAGTTCCGCTGACGCTGCTTCGCCTGGAGAACTCGCATCAGGCCGCCGTGCTGGAAGTCGGCACGAATCATCCCGGAGAACTGGCTCCGCTGCTGGCGATGATCCGTCCGCGCTTCGGAATCATCACCAACATCGGACGCGAACATCTGGAGTTTTTTGGCGACATCGACGGCGTTATTCGGGAGGAAGGCACGCTGCCCGAGCTTTTGCCTGCGGACGGAATCTTCTTTGCCAATGGCGACGATCCGCACACTGCCGAACTGGTGAAACGCACGCGCGCCCAGGTGGTGCGGGTCGGAACTTCCGAGGGAAACGACTGGCGTGCCGTGAATGTTCGTCTGGACAAAACCGGCGCGAGCTTCCGGGTGGAGACGCGGGAACCGGAATTGTCAGGTGACTATCGTGTGAATCTTATCGGTCGGCATCAGGTGAACAACGCGTTGTTTGCCCTCGCAGTGGGAGCCGCGCTCGGACTCAATCGCAATGAACTCGCGAAGGGACTTGCGGAATGTCAGCCGCCGAAAATGCGATTGCAGGTCTGGGAATTGAACGGCGTTCGCGTTCTTGACGACGCCTACAACGCGAATGCCGATTCGGTGATCGCGGCGCTTCAAACCCTGGGTGATCTGCCGTGCAAGGGCCGGCGTGTCGCGGTGCTCGGCGACATGGCTGAGCTCGGAACACATTCCGAATCCGCGCACGAAGAGGTTGGGCGGCGTGCGGCGGAGCTCGGAGTGGACCAGTTGTTTGCGATCGGGAAGATGGCGTCGGTCATTTCACGCGGCGCGCGTGGGGCTGGCCTGACGCGGGTTCTGGAATTCCTGGATGTGGAACCGGCGGCAGATGCCGTTCGAAGATTTTTGAAACCGGGCGATTCGCTGCTGTTGAAGGCTTCGCGGTCTTCAAGACTTGAGCGTGTGGCGGAACTGCTGCGCGGCGATGGCGGAAAGAAGAACTGATGCTGTATTTTCTCAGCCAGAAATTGACGGAGTGGGCGGATGGCACGAGCTGGGCCGAACATGTCACGGCTCTGCGCCTGTTCCGCTACATCACCGTCCGAAGCGCGGGCGCGGCGGTCACGGCGCTGTTGTTGAGCTGGTGGCTCGGTCCCAAGGTGATTCGCTGGTTGCAACAGCTCAAGTTCGGTCAGGAATACAAGGACATTGCCGATCAACACGGAGAATTCGGCACGCGCATTCTCAGCAAAAAGGGAACGCCCACGATGGGCGGCATTCTGATCGTTGCGGTGTTGAGCACCACGACGCTGCTCTGGACGGCGTGGAATCCCCTCGTTGAACTGACACTGCTCTGCCTCGTGGTTCTCGCCGGGCTCGGCTTTTACGACGATTACGCGAAGATCACGCAGCAGACCGGGCACGGCACGGCGCCGCAGGTGAAGCTGTGGGTTCAGATCGGACTGGGATTGTTCGTCGCCATTTACCTTTGGAAACTCCCGGCCCAAAGCTGGCTCAAGTTTCCTGAAAGCCAGGGCATCATTCACAACAACCTGGTGTCGGTGCTGATGGTTCCGTTTTACAAACATCCGATTCCGGTGGCCGCAATCGTCGGAGTGATTCTCGTAACACTGACCATCGTTGGAAGTTCCAACGCGGTGAATCTCACCGACGGTCTCGACGGGCTGGCCATTGGTTGCACACTGATCACATCGTTCGTGTTTCTCATTGTCACGTATGTGGCGGGAAACTTCCGCGCCGCGGAATATCTTCAGATTCCTTACGTCTCGGGCGCCGGTGAACTTACGGTTTTCTGCGCGGCGTTGATTGGCGCCGGACTGGGATTCCTCTGGTTCAACTGTCATCCGGCCAGGGTATTCATGGGCGATACCGGTTCACTGGCGCTCGGCGGTGCGTTGGGTGTGATTGCCGTTCTGGTGCATCAACCGTTTCTGCTCGTCATCGCTGGCGGCGTGTTCGTGATGGAAGCGGTTTCCGTAATCGTCCAGAAGGGATGGTTTCGCTACACACGAAAGAAATACGGAACCGGCCGGCGCGTGTTCCTGATGGCACCGATTCATCATCACTTCGAAAAGAAAGGCTGGTATGAGTCGCAGGTGGTGATGCGGTTCTACATCCTGTGCGTGTTGTTCGCGGTGGTGGCGCTCAGCACCTTGAAGATCCGGTGAAGACGTGATGCGTGATGCGTGATGCGTGATGCGTGAAGGCTTGAGTGAGTTTTTGAATTGCAATGCTTGATCTGACTGACAAATCGGTTTTGGTGATTGGCCTGGGCGGGCGAGGACGGGCTGCGAGTTCGCTTCTGCAACGTGCGGGCGCGAAGGTCACGGCAATCGATTCCGCCGATACGGACGAATTGCGCGAAGTGACGCGCCAACTGGAATCCGGAGGTGTGAAGGTGAAACTGGGCGTTTCCAGCGTTCCGTCCGACCCTTTTGATTTTGCTGTAATCAGTCATGCCATCTCAGTTCGCTCATCTTTGGTAAAGACGCTGGCGGACCGCCAGATTCCCGTGATCGGTGAATTCGAACTTGGATGGCGGCTGGCGAAATGCCTTTCCATCGCTGTCTCGGGAACGAACGGGAAAGGAACGACGGCGGAGTTGATCGAACAATTGCTGCTTCAGAACGATCGGAGAACCATCCTCGCAGGCCATGGCGCCCGGCCGATCTGTTCCGTGGCGGATCAGACTGCGGATCTCGATTTCCTCGTGCTTCAGGTGAACGCGTTTCAGCTGGAAACGACGGAGTTCTTCCGTCCGGCGGTTGCGGTTCTCCTGAACACCACTCCGGATCACTTCGATCGTTATGCAACCCAGGAGGAGTATTTGCGTGAATACGAGAAACTCTTCCGACATCAGCAGGCGTTTGACTGGGCGATCGTCCAGACGGAATCACTCGCGCATTTGAAGAAACTCGGGATCGTTCCGCCGTCGAAGACAATCACGTTCAGCGCGCACGATCAGACGTCCGATCTTTACCTCGATCGCGGTCTCATCCTCAGCCGTCTGCCGAACTGGAAAGGTCCGCTCCTCGACACCAACCAGTGCCAGCTGCGCGGACCGCACAACGCCGAAAACCTGATGGCGGCGCTGGCGGTGGGCAGGGCGGTGCGGCTGTCGCTGGAGAACATGGTGTCCACGCTTAAAAATTGTGCTCCAGGGCGGCATCGGTTCGAACCTGTTCACGAAGAGAACGGGATTCAGATCATCAACGATTCGAAGGCGATAAATCCGGGTGCGCTTCATCAGGCGCTGCTGGCGGCCCGGCCCGGGGAAGCCGGAAAACCGAACGTGTGGCTGATCGCCGGAGGACGCGACAATGGCGTCGATTTTCACAGCGTCAGTCCGCTCATTTCGAAGCGTGTGAAAGGTGCGATTTTGATCGGAGAATCGCGCGAAAAGATTCGTTCGGCGTGGAGTCTTTTTACTCCTTGCACCGTCGCTGGTTCACTGTTAGAAGCAGTGACCGAAGCGGCAAAAAACGCAGTGCCCGGCGACGTGGTTTTGCTTTCACCTGCTTGTTCGAGCTTTGACCAGTTTCAAAACTATCAACAACGCGGGGAGAAATTTTGTGAAATCGTAAAATCAATTAGTTGGGGTAGGGGTCCGACGAACCCCAATTAGATTGGTAAAATCTGAGTTGGCATGACCTACCAACGCGACAGTTTCAAAATCGGCAATTTTTCGCTTCGTGGTTTTTTGAGGGAAAACCACGTGGCGAACACAAGTAATCACTCCTCATGAACCGGCGCGCCTGCGCCAACAGAAATCAAATGAATAACTCGAGTCCGTTTGTCCCAACCAGCTCCGGTCCGGAGCAGAAGAATGCGAGTCGCCGGCATTTGCGCGTCGCCGTGTTCTGCATTCTTTCCGTCCATGTGGCCGGCCTCATGGCGCTCCTGCTCACCAACGGCTGCCGGCGCCAGGAACCGGAGCCCATTCCCGCGCCGGAAACGAACCTGTTCGCGGAATCGTCCGGCCTGGAAATGCCGATGAACACCGTCGAACCGGAGACTCCCACCAACCCTGTCGTTCCGGAAGCGGATACGAATTTCGCACCGATGTTGCCCGGACCCGGACAGGAACCTGCGCCGATCCAGCAACAGCCGATCGCGCCCGAGTTCACGACACCTGCGCCGACGATGGGACAGGAATATACGATCATCAAAGGCGATACGCTCTCGGGGATCGCTGACAAGTTCCCTGGCGTGAGCGTAAAGATGTTGCAGGAGGCTAATCCGGCCGTCCAGCCGACCAAGCTGCGCATTGGACAGAAAATTGTGATTCCTCCGGCGGCGCCCAGCCCGATCACTTCCGGCATCACGCCATTGCCGGACAGCAGCAACGGCGGCACTGTTTACACGGTCAAGGCGGGCGACACGCTGAGCAAAATTGCGAAGAACCAGGGCACCACCGTCAAAGCATTGCGTGCTGAAAACAATCTGCGAACCGACATGATTCGCGTCGGACAGAAACTCAGGATCCCGGCGAAGAACACGACGCCGCTTCCCGCAGGATCAACCGGTGAAGGCGCGCCGTCGCTCTCCACTCCCGGATATTAAGAAGTTGGTTTTTGGAGCGTCGGGCAACCTCGGCCCGGCGCTCTTCCCGAGATGAAGATTGCCGTCACAACCCTGGTGTTTTGCGTAGCCGCTCTTCTGGCGCTGGGGATGGTGATGCTCTACAGCTCCAGCATGACGCAGGTCGGGACCGAGTACCTGATCAAGCAATCAATCTGGTGCTGCGCCGGAATCGTCGCGTGCGTGCTGGCGGCCACCATCGATTACCGGCTCCTCAAAAAATACTGGTGGGTCTTCTTCGCCGCCGCGCTGCTTCTTCTTGCCGCCGTTCTGAACAGCCACATCGGCCGTCGCATCAACGGTGCACAACGCTGGATCAGCGTCGGACCGCTCAATTTCCAGGTTTCGGAATTCGGCAAACTGGCCCTGATCATTGCGATCGCGTGGTACGCCGATTTCTCACAACGGCAGATGAACACATTCAAACGGGGAATCCTTTATCCCGCCTTGATCATTGTTCCTGTTCTCGGACTCATCTTCGTCGAACCGGATCGCGGCACCACGATTCTCCTCGCAGCTGTCAGCGCGGGCATGTTGTTGGTCGCAGGCGTGCGGCTCGCTTATTTCATTCCTCCGATCATCCTGGCTGTCGCCGGTCTGGCGTTTTCGATCTGGCACGATCCAATGCGCATGAAGCGTATTTTCAGCTGGCTTGACCTTGAGGGGAACAAGGACGGCGTCGGTTACCAGGCTTATCAGGCAGTTCTCGCGCTCGGTTCGGGAGGATGGTTCGGACTCGGCCTTGGGAACGGACGCCAGAAACGCGGTTTCGTTCCGGAACATCACACCGATTTCATCTTTTCCATCATTGGAGAAGAATTGGGTCTGGTGGCAACGCTGCTCGTGGTCATCACATTCGTTGTCATTCTGATTTGCGGCCTCTACATCGCGTATCGGGCGCGTGACGTTTTTGGAATGCTGCTGGCTGTTGGGATCACGCTGTTGATCAGTCTTCAGGCCGCGATCAACGTCGGAGTCGTTACAAGCGCGCTGCCGAACAAAGGCCTTCCTCTGCCGTTCATCAGTTATGGCGGATCCAATCTTCTCGCAATGCTGACGTGTGTCGGTCTGCTGCTCAGCATCGCACGACGGGCACGGGTGACCGAACCGCTTCTGGATTCCGACACAATTCCCGACGCGCAACCGGCATGAACAAGAGTCTTCCGATCAATGTTGCCATCGCTTGCGGCGGAACCGGCGGACATCTCTTTCCCGGTCTGGCCGTCGCTGAGCAACTGGTGGCGCGCGGATGTCGTGTCACGCTGATGGTTTCGCCGAAGGAAGTGGATCAAACCGCTGTCCGGCAGGTGAAAGGAATGGAAGTTGTCACGCTGCCGGCTGTCGGGCTGGTGCAGGGAAAGCGATGGGCGTTCGTGCGCGGGTTTTGGAAGTCATTCCGTTCGGCTTCAAAATATTTTCGCGATTTCAATCCTGACGCCGCGCTTGCGATGGGTGGGTTTACCAGCGCGCCGCCGATCCTTGCCGCAAAACGATTCGGAGCCTGTACGTTTCTTCACGAATCGAACACAATTCCAGGGCGTGCGAATCGCTGGCTGTCGCGTCTCGTGAATCAGGCGTTTGTCGGATTCCCTCAAGCGGCTTCGCGTCTGGCCACGAGGACAGTCATTCAAACCGGCACACCGGTGCGGCCGCAGTTTCAGCCGATCGATCCCGGTGAATGTCGCGTTGCACTGGGGCTTGATCCCGATCGTCCGATGCTGCTCGTCACTGGCGGAAGCCAGGGCGCGAGCGGGTTGAATGAGCTGACGTTGAAAACCATGCCGCTTCTCGCGAAGGCGTTGCCGCAGCTTCAGTATTTCCTGCTCACCGGACCGAACGACGTGGAAAAGGTGCGTCAGACGGCCTCGGCCTTTTCCCATGCGGTGAAAGTGCATCCGTTCTTTGCGGAAATGAACTGGGCGCTTGGCGCCGCCACGGTTGCCGTCAGTCGCGCGGGCGCTTCCTCTCTCGCGGAACTCGCGGCGATGCGTGTGCCGAGCGTTCTGATTCCGTATCCGGCCGCGACGGACAATCACCAGTTCTTCAACGCCAGTGCTTTTGCCGAAACCGGCGCGGCGCATGTAATGGAGCAAAAGTCCGCAACACCTGAAGCGCTGGCCGCGCAATTGATGGAATGGGTGAGTCAGGACAGTGCGCGTGAGAAGGTGCGGGATGCGCTGGCAAAATGGCATTCTCCCAATGCCGCCGAACGGATTGCAGAGGCGATGCTCGGGGCTGTGGAAGCGGAACACGCGCGGCGATCGAAAGCGAACGCCCCCGGCGGATGTTGCTCGTGTGGACACGAACATCATCGTCACGAACAGGCAAAAGCCGCATGAAGGATTGCCGCGGCAAATGAATCGGCGCGAAAGCGGATACCAGGAACTCGCGAGCCGGCTCTCACCGGAATCGGTTGTGCGGCGCGATGAACCGCTCGCGAAACGCACAACGTTGCGAGTCGGCGGTCCGGCGGATCTGTTCGTTGAACCCGCGACGGAAGGGGATCTGGCGACGGTGCTGAAGTTTTGCGCGGATCGTTCTTTGCCATTCTTCGTTCTCGGCCGCGGTTCGAATCTGCTGGTGAGAGACGGCGGATTCCGCGGCGTGGCGATCAGTCTCGGTCACCCGAACTTCAGCCGCATTGAAGTGGATGGACTGCGTCTCAAGTGTGGCGCGGGAGCACGGTTGAAGAACGTGGCGATTGAAGCGCGGCGAAATGGAATTGCGGGTTTGGAATTTCTGGAAGGAATTCCCGGAAGCATCGGTGGCGCGCTGCGAATGAATGCGGGCGCCATGGGTGGCGAAACGTTTCAGATCGTCGAAACGGTTTCGGTGATGGATTACAGCGGTGCGGTCAGGACGTTGACCTCCGACGAAATGGATGTTTCGTACCGGCGCTGCGGAAGATTGAAGTCAGCCATTGCGCTGGGTGCGGTGCTGAAAGGTTTCGCGGATTCGCCCGAAGCCATCGCAGCGCGGATGAATGCCTGCAATGAGAAACGCTGGAGTTCGCAACCCGCGGCACCAAGCGCAGGCTGCATGTTCAAAAATCCCGACACGATTCCAGCGGGCCGGTTGATCGATGAACTGGGATTGAAGGGCATGCGCGTCGGTGGCGCGAAGGTGTCGCTGGAGCACGGCAATTTTCTGGTGACTGACGGAACCGCGACGGCAAAAGACGTATTGCAGCTGATTGAATTTTTGAAACAGAAGGCAAAAACCGAACGCGGCATCGAGCTGCACACCGAAGTCGAAATCATCGGACAAGATTGACAATTGCGGATTACCGATTGCCGATTGCGGAATGGGGAAAGGGAAGGGGCGATGGATAAAACTGAACTCAAACTGAGAACCCGGAATTTCGCGTTGCGGGCGATCAAGTTCGTCGAGGCTTTGCCGAGGACGCGAACGGCGGATGTGATCGGGAAGCAGGCGTTGCGCAGCACTTCTGTTGCAGGAAATTATCGGGCTGCCTGCCGCGCAAAGTCGCGAGCCGACTTCGTCTCGATGATGGGCACTGTGGAAGAAGAATGTGACGAAACTTTGTTTTGGATGGAAATGCTGGTTGAAAGCGATCAGGTGAAACCGTCCAGAATGGAATATTTGATGAAAGAAGCAGACGAATTGATTCAAATCGTTGTCGCATCGGCGCGAACCGCGCGCGGAAGCAGAATTCCGCAATCCGCAAATCGCAGTCCGCAATCATGAAACCCGTGTTGAACATCGCAGTGTTCCTGGGTGGTCCCAGTGCCGAGCGCGAGGTGTCGCTGAACAGCGGTGCGGGTGTCGTGAAGGCGTTGCGGGCGCGCGGGCACCATGTGCACGAAGTCGATCCCCACGACGGAACATTTCAGCTGCCGGACGGAATCGATGTGGTGTTTCTCGCGTTGCATGGAACGTACGGCGAGGACGGCGTGGTTCAGTCACAACTGGACAAGCTCGGCGTGCCTTACACCGGCTGCAATGCCGAGGCGAGCAAGATCGCTTTCGACAAGATCCAGACGAAGGAGCTTTGCGTGAAGGCCGGCGTGCCGACGGCGAAATACGTTGTTGTCGATTCGGAAAAAACACCCTGGCCGATGGGCTGGCAGCCGCCGGTCGTGGTGAAGCCGGTTCGACAGGGATCGAGTGTCGGACTGCAATTTGTCGATCGAGTGTCGGACTGGAGCGGCGCATTGCAGGAATCGCTGCGTCACGACACGCAACTTCTGGTCGAGGAACGCATCGTTGGCCGGGAGACGACTGTGGGCATTCTCGGCGATGAAGCCCTGCCGATCGTTGAAGTCCGACCGAAGGCGGGTTCTTACGATTATCGCAACAAGTACACGCCCGGTTGCACCGAGTATTTCTGTCCGGCGGAATTCGATGCGCAGACGACGCGGCGAATTCAGGATGCCGCGGTGCGCGCTTTCAAGGCGATTGGCGGACGCGACTACGGGCGCGTCGATGTCATGGTCCGCGCCAATGGCGATCCGGTTGTGCTGGAAGTCAACACACTGCCGGGCATGACCGAAACCAGCCTGTTGCCGAAGGCGGCGGCTGCGGTTGGAATCAATTATTCGGATTTGTGCCAGCGAATGATCGACATGGCACTCAGTCGTCGCCAATGATGATGGCGTAAAATCAACGGAGCAAAGTTGTGTTCTGGAAAAAACGCAAACAGAGAAACCGGCGGATGGGCCGGGTACAGGTGCTGGACGTCAAGGTGCGGTCGAGCGTCGCGGCAGCTGCGCGCACGCGATTCATTGCGACGATCCTTGCCACGGTGTTCGGTGTGGTGGTCGGGCTTTACGCACTGTGGTGTGGCGGCGCGTGGGCGCTGGACCAGCTGGTTTACCAGAACCGCGCATTCTCAATTCAACGTGTGGAGATCGAGACGGATGGTGTGATTTCGTCCGAACAGCTGCGTCGTTGGTCCGGTGTTCGAAACGGACAAAACCTGCTCGCACTCGAACTGAACGACGTAAAGCAGGCGCTCGAACGCATGCCATATGTCAAAGCGGTTTCGCTCGAAAGAGTTCTTCCCGGCACACTGAAAATCCGCGTGTCCGAACGCGAGCCCATCGCGCAGGTGAACGTGCCGCGACCCAATGGCGACGGACTGGAGTTTTCCGTGTTCCACATTGATGCAGAGGGTTACGTGATTCTGCCGCTCGATCCGCGTCAGCGTTCCATTCCGCTTCACGGTGGCGACGACGAACTGCCGCTGCTTTCGGGCGTCAACTTCAGCGAGCTGCAGCCGGGCAGGAAGATGGAATCCTCTCAGATCGGGGCGGCATTGCGATTGATCGAGGCATTCCAAAGTTCCCTGATGGCGAGCCTGGCCGACCTGAAGCGGATCGATGTTTCGTCTTCGCACGTGTTGCTGGCCACGACCGGTCAGGGCAGTGAAATCACCTTTGGCCTGAACGATTTTGAACGGCAGTTGAACCGCTGGTACCAGGTGCATCAGGAATGCACGCGCTACAACCGCAACATCGCCTCGCTCGACCTTGCCGTGAACGCCAACACGCCGCTGCGGCTGCAGGAGGCCAGCGTGCTTCCACCGCCGCCCGCAATTCCCAAAGCGACCAAACCCTCACGCACTAAAAAGAAACATGTTTGATTCCTCAACCATCATCGTCGGGTTGGAGATCGGCACGTCCAAAGTCTGCGCCGTCGTCGGCGAGATGAACGCCGAAGGGACACTCAACATCGTCGGCCTCGGACAATCGCGCTCGCGCGGCGTCCGCAAGGGTGAAATTTGCGACGCCCCAAAAGCCGAGGAGGACATCCGCAACGCCATCGTCGAAGCGGAACAGATGGCGGATGTGGAGATTCGCAGCGTGTATCTCGGTGTCACCGGCGGCCACGTGCGCGGATTCAACAACCGCGGCGTGCATCCGGTGGTTTCGGCCGATCGCGAAATTTCCGAGG
Organism: uncultured Verrucomicrobia subdivision 3 bacterium; assembly: GCA_937890005.1. GTDB lineage: Bacteria > Verrucomicrobiota > Verrucomicrobiia > Limisphaerales > DASXHY01 > DASXHY01. Next base: position 87,556 of record CALBZA010000070.1, read on the forward strand.
ACGACGTCCAGGACGTCATCAAGAACGCGAAGACGATCAATCTTCCCGCCCAGAATCATGTCATTCACGCGATCCGGCAGCATTTCCTGGTGGACGGACAGGATGGCATCACAAATCCCGTCGGCATGCTTGGATCGCGCGTGGAGGTTGATGTTCACGTCGTGCACGGGCACCTGAACCGCCTTCAGAATGCGATCCGCTGCGTGAAGGGGCTTCAGCTGGAGGTGGACGAAATCGTTTTCACCGGACTGGCGTCCTCGCTCGCGTTGCTGACGAACGAGCAGAAGGAACTCGGCGCGCTCGTGATCGACATCGGCGGCGGAACGACGGAATACGTGGTGTACGCCGATGGCGTCATCAAGCACGTCGGTGTCCTCGCGGTGGGCGGCGATCACGTTTCCAACGACCTTGCCTACGGATTGAAGGTGCCATTGGGGCGCGCGGAACAGCTCAAGATTGAACAGGGATCGGCGGTCGTCTCTGAAGATTGCAAGGGTCAGATCCTCACGATTTCGAATGAAATCGGGCTGGAGATGAAGAAGATCAATCTTGAGAACCTGCGCCGGATCATGGCGCTGCGGTTGGAGGAAATTTTCCAGCTGATCGCGCAGGACTTGGAATCGGCCGGGCTCGTCGATTATCTGCGCGCCGGCGTTTTCCTTTGTGGCGGTGGTTCGCGCATTCCGGAAATTGCGAAACTCGCCGAAGAGGTTCTCGAAATGCCGGTCACGATCGGCAAGACGAATTCGATCAGCGGACTCAAGTCGGCCCTGGACCAGCCTGAGTTTGCGACGGCGATTGGTCTTGTGAAATTTGGTTCATTCCAGCAGCGCAAGCGCGGCGCAAAACCCAGCATTGCCGAGGGCCTCAAGAACACCTTCGGCCAGCTCTTCCGACGTCCTTGAATATGGAAACGCCAGAACAGACTCCCTTGACTGCGGCTCCCGCTGCGGCGGCACACAGCATCCGCCTTAAAATCTTCGGCGTCGGCAGTGCCGGAGTGAACATGCTTGAGCCGATGGCTGCGCTCGGACTTCCCAACGCCGTGCTTGCCGCGGTGAACATCGACGCCGCATCACTGCTCAATTCGGGAGCGCCGGAAAAAATCTCGCTCGAAACCCGGCTCACGCGCGGGCTCGGCACCGGTGGCGATCCGGAACGCGGACGTGCCGCGGCGGAGCAGCAGATGGCTGCCTTGAAAGCGGCGTGCGCGGGTGTGGACGTGGTATTCATCGTCGCCGGACTTGGCGGTGGCGCGGGAACAGGCATCAGTCCGGTGCTCGCCAAAGCGGCCAAGGAATCAGGAGCACTCGTGCTGGGATTTGTCACGCTGCCGTTCGACTGCGAAGGAAACCGCCGCCGACAACAGGCGGAGGAAGGACTCGAATATCTGAAGGAAGCGGCTGACGGAGTGATCTGCCTGCCAAACCAGAAGCTGTTCAAGCTGCTCGACGAGAATACGAGCGTGCTCGACACGTTCCGTCATTCGAACGAACTGGTGGTCGAAGGCGTCGCCGCGATGTCACGGCTGATCACGTCAAAAGGATTGATTGAAATTCATTTCGCGGACCTGTGCGCGTTCCTTCGCGAACACCAGGGCGAAAGCTGTTTCGCGACCGTCGAAGCCGCAGGCCCGACGCGTTCACGCGAAGTGATCGACAAGCTGTTGTCGCATCCGATGCTGGACAGCGGCAAAGCGCTGACTGACGCCGGTGCTGTGCTGGTGAGCCTGATTGCCGGCACGGACCTGACCATGGCGGAGATCAACCGAGTGATGGAGCACATCAACAGCAAGTGCTCCAGGGCGCAGGTGATGATGGGTGCCGCTGTCGATCCCTCGTTTCAGGAACGTCTTTCCGTCACCATCGTTGCCGCAAGGCAGGCCCTTCCGGCTGCGGCAAAAATTCCCGCGTTCGAACGTGAAGGCGAACACCGCGTGGAGGCTCAAGAATTCGACACCCAGCTTCACAAGACACCGACGCCACGAGTTCAATCGCGGTTCGTTCCTCCGGCTCCGGCCCTCACACCGGAAAAGATGGAACAGCTGGCCGGACGTCAGGCTGGCGCTTCTCGCGGACGAAAGACTGCGCCCCGGATGCGTCAGACGCAGCTCCCGTTGGAAATCGTTTCGAAAGGCCGCTTCGACAAAAGCGAACCGACCATTCACAAGGGCGAGGATCTCGACGTGCCGACCTACATCCGGCGCGGCATTGCGCTGAACTGATCCGGGCGGTCGGCATTCGTTGGCGCGCAACTTTTCCATTGCGCAGTGTTCATATCTTCAGAACCACAGAAGCGGTTCGAACAAAGGAGATTCAATGAACAATCGAAGTGCCTTCACCCTGATCGAAATCATGATCGTCGTAGCCATCATTGGCATTCTCGCGGCAATCGCCATTCCCGGATTCAACAAAGCCATCGCCACGTCGCAGAGGCGCGCCTGTGCGATCAATCGAAAGAACATCGACGCCGCGAAACTCGCCTGGGCCGCGGAGCAGCATCAACCCCTGACAGCGATTCCGGCTGATGAAGACATCTTCGGCAAGGATGCCTACATCGAACACAAGCCCGACTGTCCGACACGAGGCGTCTATTCGCTCAACGCTGTTGAAGAGAAGTGCACGTGCAGTGTGACGCAGCACGCGAACGGGGCGGGGCAATAGCGTCCGGAGGCTTGGAACGTCCTACAGCAAACGGACGCGGGAGGTAGGTCCTTTACTCAAGGGTCTCTTCGGTGCATACCCGAGTTACAGCGGGTGATGGCACGGTCATAATGCTGGCACTATGACGGACTCCGAAAAGGAAAACAGGTCCGTCGCTGCTGTTATGACCACTCTGACTTCTCGTTCGGTTTTTCGTCCCGCCGCTGTAGCTTGTTACGCCACAGTGGCTTTGATCTGTTGTTCCGCCTGGACTGCTGTTGCGCAATCCGATGAACCCGGTGTTCTCAGCATCGGATCGCCGGATGGAAGTGCCGCCAACTACACATTGAGCGATGGCACATTGAACACGTCCGGCACTTACGTTGGGCCGCAGAGCCGGTTCGACCAGTTTGGCGGCTTTCATGACGTTGCCGGGAATCTCCTGGTGGAAGGCGGCGTAACGCTGAAGGGCGGCGGTGTGGCCTATGCGTTTTACACCATCACAGGCGGATTCGTCGCGGCGGAATCGACGAGCGTGGTGATCGGCGTTTTTACGCAATCGGGTGGAACGAACGTTTCAGGCGAACTGACGATCGGACCGCACAACGCGCAATGCACGTTCAACCTTTCGGGCGGGCGGGTTGAAACGGTGAACACGTTCCTTAACGGGTCGTGGCAGGGTGGATTCAAACAAACCGGCGGCAGCCACATCGTCGCGAATCGTCTCACTCTCGTGGGCGACGACTTTCAGCGGCCGCTTTATGTGTTGAATGAAGGCGAGCTGGAATCGCCGCAAATCGAAATCACGAAAGGCACCCTGCGTCATGTGGCGGGAACGATTCGAAACAGCGAACTGATTGCATTGAACGAAGCTGTTCTGGAGACCGGCGGAGATGTTCAGTTTGGCAAGCTGCGGTTGCTCGGGTCTGGTGTGACGAATTCTGTGTTGCGACTCAACGGAACGGTCGGGGTGGTGCGCTTTGACAACAGCCGCGATGCAATGTGGGACTCGGATGCAACGCTCGTCATTGAAGAATGGAACGGCGCGTTCCAAGGTGGGGGAGCGGAACAGGTTTTGGTTGGAACCGATTCCACGGCGCTGACGGCGGAGCAGCTCGCAAAAATCGTGTTCAGAAATCCCGGCAGTTGTGCCACCGGAGTGTATCCGGCGCGGCTTCTGCCGAATGGTGAACTGGCTCCCGGACCGTACCTGAACAACGTGGTTCAAGGCGGGGAACGGCGGTTGGAATGGGATGGCAATTACGTGCTCCAGAGCGCTGCTTCGCCAGCCGGACCTTTTGAAGACGTGATCGGCGCTGCAAGTCCTTACGTTCCGGATGCTGTTGAAGCACAACGGTTTTTCCGGCTGCGCAAGTAGGGCGGCTTTTGCGAGCCGCCGCATAAGACACTTTTGAGTCCCTTGTAACCGGATGTGTTCCGCTCGTCGGGACAAATAAACTCGTTTCTTTGTGTCGGGGCTGATATCAACTGCGCTGTCTGTTGCGCTGTATGAAGCTTTCTGTTTTGGATTCGCTGCCGCCGCGTGGCCGAAAAATTATTCTTTGGGCCGCCGGACTGTTTTTGCTGTATGTGGTCGTCGGTTTTCTGGTGCTGCCCCCGATCGTTCGTGCTGTTGCCGCCAGCCAGATTTCAAAACAGATCGATCGCGAGGTGCAGATTGAGAAAGTCAGAATCAATCCACTCGCACTCTCCACGTCGATCCGCGGCCTGCTCATCAAGGATAAGGACGGTGAACCATTCATTACCTGGAACGAAGTTTATGTGAACTTCCAAGTCTCCTCGTTCTTCGGAAAGCCGTGGGTGTTTCGCGAGATTCGAACGACGGAACCGCGCCTGCGTGTTCAGATGAACAAGGATTACACGTTCAACTTCTCGGACATCATTGCAAAGTTCGCGACCAACGCAGCTCCCGAACCCAGGGAGCCGTCGAAGCCTCTGGCACTTCGGATCGATCGGCTGCTGATCCGTGGAGCGGCCGCGTCGTTCACCGATCTCACGCCTCGGACACCGTTCAAACGCGTGATCGGGCCGCTCGATGTGACGTTGGAAAACTTCAAGACCGATCCGAGCAATCGAAATCCGTACTCGTTCTCCGGAACGACTGACGCGGGCGAGAAGTTTTCGTGGAGCGGTCATTTCTATCTCGATCCAATCCGTTCCAGCGGCGAGTTCTCACTACAGAACCTGGCGCTCAACAAGTACGCCCCGCTGTATCAGGATTTCGTCCGGTTCGAAATTCGCAACGGCGTGGTGGACGTCGGCGCGGCGTATCAATTCGAGCTGGGCGCGACAAACATTGTCGCAGTCGTGACGAACAGTTCGTTCCGGCTTTATTCATTCGAACTGGCCGAGCCGGGCAGCGAATCGAATCTGGCCGAGCTGCCTGATTTCACAGTGACCGGTGCCAGCCTCGATGCAATCGGACGGCGTGCCGAAGTGAAATCGATCGCAGGCAACGGTGGCAAACTTGCGATTCGTCGCGACCGGGAGAATGCCATCAATGTCGTGGAACTCGCCAAACCGGCAGCCGATGCCGACACTTCGGCGCCGGGCGGCATTCTTTTCCTGTTGCAATCGGTGACGAATGCCGTCGCGATGCTTCTGGACAGCACCAATCAGTGGACAGCGGCGATTCACGACGTGAACATCACGAACTGCACGCTCAGCCTTGAGGACCTCGCGAACTCGCGTCCGGTGAATCTGCTCCTGGATGAAATTTCCGTTTCCGCAAAACAGATTTCCAACCTGCCCGGATCGAATCTCACCGCAGCTGTTTCATTGCGCTGGAATACGAACGGATCGATTCGCACCGCTGTGGAAGCATCGCTTCTTCCGCCCACTGCGGACATCCGGCTCGATCTCGACCGGCTGGAGCTGCGCGCGCTGGATCCGTATCTCGAATCGCAGCTCAATGTGTTCATTCTCGACAGCAAGCTGAGCATGAACGGCGACGTGAAGTTGCGGACACGGGAAGGTGAACTGCCGGAAGTCACATTCGCGGGCGATGTGCAGTTGGATGACTTTGCCACAGTGGACGGAGCGTTTGCGGACGACCTGCTGAAGTGGAGTTCGGTTCGTGTTTCGGGAATTGATGCGAACCTGCATCCACCTGCTGTGACGATTCGAGAAATTGCAGCGGACGACGTCTTTACCAAGCTCGTGATCCAAACGAACCGAACGATCAATCTCATGACGGCGTTGCGCATGGAGCAGACGGCAGCAGCCGAACCCGCTCCCGGGCCAAAAGCTGAGTCGGGAGCGAAAGCAAAGAATCCGTTGGCTGCGGCAGAAACCTCTGTCGCCTCCGCCACGAATCTGCTCGCAACGTTGCCGAAAATTTCGATCACAACGGTGGTGGTCTCGAACGCACAGGTGCGATTTTCGGATCGTTCGATGAACCCCGCCGTCAACATGACGATTGCCGAGGCGGGCGGAACGATCAGCGGACTTTCCAGCCACGAAATGCAGCGGGCTGACGTCAGTCTTCGCGCGAAGGTGGATAACGTCGGTCCTGTTGAAATCACCGGCGGCATCAATCCGTTCCGGCAGGACATCACGAACACGATCCGCATCTCCGTGAAGAACGTCGATCTCACGCCCACGAGCCCGTATGTCGGCAAGTTCGCGGGCTATCGTCTCGCGAAAGGAAAGCTCGATCTCGATCTCGACTATTCCATTCACGGCAGAAAATTGAAGTCGGACAACGTCGTTGTGCTGGATCAGTTCACGTTTGGCGAGAAGGTGGACAGCCCTGACGCCACGAAGCTGCCGGTGCGGCTGGCGATTGCGATTCTCAAGGATCGCCATGGAAAAATTCAGCTCGACGTTCCGATTCAGGGAAGCCTCGACGATCCCGAGTTGAAGCTGAACAAGGTGATTGTCCGGACGATTATGAATGTGCTGACAAAGGTGGCGACGTCGCCGTTCTCGATGCTTGGGGCGGTGTTCGGTGGTGGGGGAGAAGAACTGAGCTATCAGGATTTTGTGGCTGGCAGCGCAGAACTTCGGCCTGACAGCCGGGGCAAACTGGATTCACTCATCAAAGGTCTTTACGAACGGCCGGCGCTGCAGTTGGACATTGAAGGCAGCATCAATCCTGTGGCGGATCGCGGAGGTCTGCAGCGCGCCGCCGTGGAACTGCGCATGAAGCGGCTCAAGTGGATGGCGCTTTCGCGGGCGGAACAATCAGCCACGCGGCCCGATCAAATCACACTCACGGCCGAGGAACGCGAAGGATTGCTTCGACGGGTGTTTGCTGAGGCGTTATCGAAGGGCGAACTCGCCAACGTTCTGGCGGCATCGGAACAGGAGGCTGATTCAACCAACGCTGTTCCGACCGTGACCTTGTCCCAGGCGAAAGCATGGGCAGGCATTCCGGCCGGAACCGAAAAAGGTGCGTCGGCGCTCATGCGGCTCAGCAGTGAAAACAGTTCTGGAGCAACCCGCGCTTCCGGTGGCTCCGATGCGAAAGCGGGTCCGGGACAGACAATGGAAGACTTGCTCGCAGCAGCGATGCCCGTGACGGAATCGGATTTCCGCGAGCTGGCCGCAGCGAGAGCCCGGGCCGTTCGCGAATACATTCTGGCGAGTGGAAAGGTCGAGCCGGAACGACTGTTTCTCGTGGAGCAGCAGACCAGTGGACCGAAGTCCGAAGGCGCCCGCGCCTACCTGCAGTTGAAATGATTCCGAGAGGGATGGCGGGCAAGGATTTGGGAAAAAACCTCCTCTCCCAGCCCTGTCCTGCGGCGTCGCTCGGAAGAGAGGGGGAATGCGAACGTTAAGCCTCGGTCGAATGCTTCGTGACACTTCGCTGATTGCGTGCGTTCATTTTTCGCCGGGCGGTGATTCGTTTCAGCAGTGCGGCAATTTTTCTGTTTCCAAAAATTTCTTCCAACGGCACTGCGGCTTTGCGACGCCAGTTGGGACGTTCGAGATAAGTGCCCGGCATGTTCTGCGGCTGTTCTTCAAGCAGAAGATCCTCAAGGTTTACCAACACGATTTCCGTCGGGCTTGCCGCCAGCCAGTTCAGGACGGCATGCAGCGTGTTTTCCAAATCCGCCTTGCCTTTCAACAGGTGCTTTGATCGAAGGAACGTCGCCAATGCCTGATTCAGTTTTCGGCGTTCGGAACGTTTTCGAGTTACCTCGTCTTTCTCCACGAGCCCGAGCTTTGCGTGGTCGAGAATTTCCAATCCCTTCCAGTGCGCGGCGAACGTCGGGAGGTCGTGAGTGTTCAGACTGGCGACTGTCTGTCTGACCGGGTTTTCCAGAGCGTTGTTTGCGTCGGCACGTTGCTGATATTGCACCACATACATCCCGCGCATTCCATGGCGATGCATGGCGTCGTTCACTTCCGGCGGAACGGTGCCGAGATTTTCGCCGATGAGTGACGTTTTATGGCGATGCGATTCGAGGCTGAGAATCGCGTGCATTTCCTCGGCATTGTAGCTGACGTAAACGCCGTCGGTTGGATCGAATCCTTCGGGAATCCAATAAAGCCGGTGCAATCCCATCACGTGATCGATCCGCAGCAAACCGGTGTGACGCATCTGGAATCGGAGATAATCGATGACGTAACGGTAGCGCTGTTCACGGATGCGTTGCGGATGCAGCGGCGCGAAGCTCCAGTTCTGTCCCAGCGTGAAGAACGAATCCGGCGGCGCTCCGGCGCTGGCGTTCAACGCAAAGCTGTCGCGCTCGCGCCAGACGTCATATCCGTCCGGATGAACCCCCAGCGGCAGGTCGAGGTAGAATTGAACACCGCGTTCACGACAGTGTGCGATGGCACTGTCGATCTGTTCCTGCGCGAGCCATTGAATGTAGAGGTGAAAACGGCGGGTGCGATCGTCAAAATCGCCTTTCTTTAACCGGCCGTTGCGCAGACGCGCTGGCCAGACGTGCCAGGACTGATTGGTTTTGTCGCAAACGGCGCGGAATCGCGCGTAGTCTTCGAGTTCAGGACGGCTTCGGACGAAACGTTCAAAGTCAGCGAAGCGCGGAGTGCGTTTGCTGAAGAACTCGTCCGCGAGCCGTTCAAGAACCTGACGGCGCGTCTGCCATTCGTCGCAGTAATCGACCAATCGGTTTTTTCGAAAACGCTCCAGCCGTTTCTGAAAGGCACTGGCGGCAACCAGCTTCTTCGCCGCGTCGCATTGGTGAAATTCCGGAATCGCTTCAATGTCCAGGTAGAATTCGTTCCAGAACAACCGACTGGCGGGAGAGTAGGGGCTCGGGTCGCATTTGGGATGGTCGAGAAACGCTGCGAGCAGCGGCAGTGTGCCGACGACGTTCGCCCCCCGGGCCGCGGCCCAATCGCAGAGTTTCCGCCAGTCGCCGAGGTTTCCAGTGCCCCAGCCCGAGTCAGATCGCGCGGCATACATCGGGAGAAACAATCCCCAGTCACGGCGCTGGCCGCGCGAGTAGCTGCGGCGCGGCGCGGAAATGACGAACGACGTGAAGCTCTTCGAGCCGACGTTCAATGTGAGTTCGTGATAGCCGAACGGCAACGCCGGGAGCGTGACTTCTGAAATGAATCTCCGGGATCGATCCGATTGCACTTCGGCAAGCAGCTTTACTTGCAACCGAGGAATTCGTTTCCGAGTGCCGTCTTCGAGCCGGATCTCTCCGCTGATCGCGGCGGAATCGCGGTTGCCTGACAAGTGCAATCGGACCCTGGCGGGTTTCCGATCCCATGCGACTGTGACCGGTTCGAGACAGCGGGTACAGAGATTCGCCTCGTGTTCCGCGATACTGTCGGCGATCTGCCTTTTGTTTTTTGCCGCAACCCCCAGGGCGTTGAGCACGGCGACAAGGGCTTCCGGGCGCGCATCCTTGCGTTCGCCGGACATCATGACGAACGACGTTTGCACCCCGTGAGCCCGCGCGAGAGCGTGAAGCAGCGCGGTATCGGAATTCATTGCGCCTTAGATCGCTCCATCAGCTCCAGAATGCTATGGAGTGAAACCGGCAGCCAGTTGGGGCGATTGGCGAGGTCTTGTCCCATTTCCGTCAGCGCGCGATCCAGCACGAACGCGTCGAGCAGCACCGAAACACCTGTTTTGGATTTCGGAACCAGTGCCGAGCCTTTGACGGTTTCCAGATAGGCACCGAGGAACGCGGCGCTGATGCGGCGCGACCAGAATTGCGCCCACGGCTGAACGGCTCGCACCTGTTCCTGCTGGATCATGCCGACTTCCCCCTCACGGAACAGTGCTGCCTGCGCGGCGCAATCGAGCGAGCGAATCATCGCGGCAACGTCGCGCAATGCCGGGCGTTTGATCCGGCGTTCGCTGAGCGAGCGGCCCGGTTCGCCTTCGAAGTCGATGACGACGAAATCCTTTCCTGTGTGGAGAACATGGCCGAGGTGATAGTTGCCGTGGCAGCGGATTCGGACCGTGTCGAGCGCGGACTGATGGACCGTGCGGAACCGGGCCAGCATCGTTTCTCGAGTGGCGAGGACTTTCTCTGCCAGAGGGCGGACGTTTTCCGGGAGATTGCCGAGTTCCCGGCTGAGCACGTTGAAATGGTGCGTGAGGTGATTCCGGAACGACTGATAAAGCGACCGTTGATAGAACGGCGTGAACGGTTCGGGCGCGAAGTCCTTGTTGTCGGAATCGGAAGCGAGCACCCGATGCAACTCGCCAGTTCGCTGCCCCAGAAGGCGCGCGTGTTCGTAATAGGTTCCAAGAATCTGAAGCGCCGAGGGTGGAACTTCCTGTGCAGAGAGATCCACGAGCGACATCTGGCTGGATCCGTCCTCGCGGCCCGCATCGGGCATCGTCCGCACGCGGTCGAAGTAGCGATGAAGTGCGTCGAGTGTGAACACCCAGCCATTTTGCGCATGAGGCACGAACGCGCTGAGAAGTCCGAAACAAACCTGTTCTCCATTCGCCTTCTGCAATTCAAGCGCGCCGGCGTGGGCAGGCACATGAGGAAATTGTTTCTCGGCGAGGAACAATGCCGATTCCAGTCCGGGATTCACGCCGCCTTCGATGCGTCGGAACAGCTTCAGGAAATAGCGATCGCCGTAGGTGACAACCGTGTTTCGTTGTTCGGTCTTGATGGCCGAGGGTTCCGGTCGCGGCTGATTGAGTGCGAAGTTTTTGAGCGCCGGTGTTCCGGACGCGATGAGTTTTCCGCGCGCTGTCCGGATCGTCTGCGCCTCGCTCATCATTCGCAGCAGATACTGGCTGACCTGTCGGTCCGCGGCGGCGTCGTAAAGAATGCCTTCCACTCCGGAGCGTTCGAATCTGACGCGCGATAGAACGAACTGCGGCATCTCGCGCCGAATTCGTTCGGCCTCCGCATCCTGAGCGAACGTAATCGTCATCAAATATTCCTCAGGATCGGATTGCGCGAATTCCACGAGCAGAACGGTGACGAAGATCGATTCAGCGCCCACCGGCACCTGAAGGTATTCGCGGATGTGAACCGATTTGATCTCGCCGCGTCCCGCGAACCAGCGCTGGCGTTGAAGATAGGACGGCAGGCAGACCTCGAACGTGTCCCGTTCGCGGCCGGTCAGGAGTTCGTGCCAGTGATCCTCCGGCGCGAGCACCTGGCAGAGATCGTTCGTGACGTCCCGGCGATTCGGCTTTTCCACTTTTTCCAGTGAGAACCAGAACACCGAATGCGGACTGAGCGTGAGGGGATAAGGTCCGGAACCGATGATCGGAAACCGGGTTCTTCCGAACAGTTCGACTGGCGTGTGATCCTGAAAGCGGGAAAGGTCGAGCGAAACGGGCTGGGGAAACCGGGAAAGGTTGGCCACAACCAGAATGTTCTCTCCGTCGCAACGGCGGAGGAACGCAAGCACCTTTCTGTTTTCCGGTTGAAGAAATTCGAGACTGCCGGTGCCGAAGACCTTCCAGCGTTTGCGCAGTGCGAGAACGCGTTTGGTCCACCACAGGAGCGAATGCAAATTCTGCTGCTCCACGTCCACGTTCACCGCTTCGTAGTGATATTCGGGATCGAGAATGATCGGCAGGTAAAGTGCCTGCGGACTGACGCGCGAGAAGCCGGCGTTTTTGTCCGCACTCCATTGCATCGGCGTGCGAACACCGTTGCGATCGCCCAGGAAGATGTTGTCGCCCATGCCGATCTCATCGCCGTAATAAATCACCGGCGTTCCAGGCAGGGAGAGCAGCAGAAGGTTCAACAGTTCGATGCGTTTGCGATCGTTGTTGAGCAGCGGTGCGAGGCGGCGTCGGATTCCCAGATTGATGCGTGCCTTCGAATTGCTCGCATAGACGCGATACATGTAATCGCGTTCTTCGTCCGTCACCATTTCGAGCGTGAGCTCGTCGTGGTTGCGAAGGAAGAGCGCCCACTGACAGTTCTCGGGAATGGGAGGCGTCTGATCGAGAATGTCCGTGATTGGAACGCGATCCTCCATGCGCACGGCCATGAACAAACGCGGCATGACGGGAAAGTGAAACGCCATGTGGCATTCATCGCCCTTGCCGGATCCGAAGTAATTCACGGCGTCCTCCGGCCATTGATTCGCTTCGGCCAGAAGCATTTTGTTCGGATACTTGGCATCAACCGCAGCGCGGAGCTGTTTCAGGTATTGATGCGTCTCAACAAGGTTTTCGCACGACGTGCCGTCGCGTTCAAACAGGTAGGGGACGGCGTCGAGCCGGAAACCGTCCACGCCCAGTTCCATCCAGAACTCCAGCACCTTCAGCACCTCGCTATGGACCACCGGGTTGTCATAGTTGAGATCGGGCTGATGCGAATAAAAGCGGTGCCAGTAGTATGCATGCGCGACCGGGTCCCATGTCCAGTTCGACGGCTCGAAATCCTTGAAGATGATGCGCGCTTCCTTGTAGCGCTCCGGGGTGTCGCTCCAGACGTAGAAGTCGCGTTCGGGTGTGCCGGGCTTGGCGCGGCGCGATCGCTGGAACCACGCGTGCTGGTCGGATGTGTGATTCAACACCAGCTCGGTGATCACTTTCAACCCGCGCGCATGCGCTTCGTTCATGAACTCCTTGAAGTCATCCAGCGTGCCGTAGATCGGGTTGATTGAGTAATAGTCCGCGATATCGTAACCGTCGTCCTTCAGCGGCGATGGATAAAACGGCAGCAGCCAGATCGCGGTGACGCCAAGGTCGGCGATGTAATCCAGCTTTTGAGTCAGCCCTTTGAAGTCGCCGATGCCGTCGGCGTTGCTGTCGAAGAAAGCGCGGACTGGAACCTCGTAAATGATCGCGCTCTTGTACCAGAGCGGGTCCTGGTCGGAGGAGAAATCCGGTGTTGTTGGTTCTGCCATGCGGATACGATTCTCTTCGATTGCGATCCAGCGCAACTCATCTTTTCCGAGGAATGATCCGGTGTCAGTGGGGCGGAAGCCCCACCTGGATTTATGAATGATGATTTAGGATTGATGATTGGGACTCGTGATCGCTACAGCGACGCGAGTGGAGATTGGAGATTGTCCTTTACGGTCCTTTCATCCGCTTTGATCGGCCAGAGGCGGGTAATGTGACTTCCAGCCGCGACTCGAAGAAATTTCCGTTCCAGCGCTTTCCTTTGTCATCCGTCAGATCCCAGTGCAGCAGTGCCGTTCCGTTCGATGTCGCCCCGGAAAACGTCCTGAGCAACTGGCCGTTCGTGGAAAGGATCTCAAGCGTGTAAGTTGCCACCGGCTCGGGAAATCGCATGTGCAGCGGCGCGCCATAAGTCGTATCGAAGGACGTCGATGCCATGCCGAACTGGCACAAATGATCGAAGGTCACTGCAAGTGTTGGCCCGGCGGCACCACGAGTTTCAAAATCCGGTGGCGCTGCTTCAACTTCAAGCAGCGCCTGCACGACATGCGCTCCTGGTGTTTCGAAAATGGTGTGCCATGTGAGCCGAACATTTCCATTCGGTCCCGGCTCGCAAACTGAATAGGCGTATGATTGCGAAACCAGCTCCTTGGTCGTATCCATGGCATCCACCACGAGGCGAAGCGTTCCCACATTGGTCAAGGCGGCATATTCGATCGGCAGTTCGAACGTCAGGATCTCAGGCTCGAGGCCAGTGGAAATCGGCAGCAATGTCAGCAGTTCTTCCAGACTGTTCGTGCCGCCCGGCTGGAGAAGTCGTTCAACGGGCTTTCCCGCGATGTGAAACGTTTCTGCGCGATGATGATTTCTTTGCTTTCCAAGCAGGCGCGAAGATTCGTGCTGGCGGTCCAGTTGTATCTTCCAGAAGAAATTCGATTGTTCTTCCGCAGTTTCGATGAATTGCTTCGTTGTCTGGTCCAGAAGATAGGCTTCGTAAGCTGTGATTTCTTCGGTCGTTGCTGCGCGAGGCCAGACCAAATCCACGTCCTGAATCGAGCTGAATGGCATGTTAAGTCTCATCGGCTGCAGGTTTCTGGTCCAATGACGCATCAGTCCACCGTTGTCCATGCCATCGAGTCCGGGGGAATAGAGGACGAAACGGCCATCGTTTCCCAAATCGTATCGTAGCGGTTCGCCGGTGATGAAATCCGGGAGAGAGACGTTCAGCCATTTCGGCGTCAGTGCCTCCAGTGAAACAGGGTAGGTTCCGTGCTCTTTTCGATAACGCTCGAGCGCAATCGCGGTGATCAGAATCCGACGACGCGCTTCAGCTTCCGCCGCGCGACCGAGGAACGACGTGCTTCCGCGAAACATGCCCGTGCCAATTTCCCGCAGGTTCAGCACAGCTTGGATTTTTGATCCGCGAAATTTGGATTCAAAGAGAGCCACATTGGTGACGCCAGGCATTGCCCGCATTTGTTGCCAGGTCGAAGCGCGAATTGCGTTTCGCATTTCCACTTCGCGGTCGCGGAAGTAAATCAGCAATGCGCTCTGATCGTGCCAGCACCCGCGAATTCGGTATTGATATTCCTGCCACTTAAACTTCAAGGCCGCCCAGCCGCTGCGTGGCGATTGGACGAACTCCTTGAAAATTTCGGCCAGTTGAAACTCGAACGGTTCCTTCAGCGTCCACTGGCACGCGGCCACGGCGCCGGCGCGCCGAAAAGCAACGACTTCCGGAAGTGTTTCAAAAAGGTTGACCCGCTCCCACTCCTGTTGAAGTTGGGCCAGTTGCGCATCGGACCAGGCGTTGGTCTGAAGCGCCTGCCATGTGGAGTTGAGTGCAAGCGTGAGGCACGAGAAACGAACCAGATGCTCGATGTCGGTCGCGGCGGGTTTGTTTGCAGTTACAAGACGGGTCTGGGCCAGGAGATTGGTCCAGGCGGCTGCGGTATTTCCATCGTGCAGTTCAAGAACGATCCGGCTTCCAAGGGTTTGCGCGAGGCCTTTAACCATCGGCAGGCTCGGAAGCGACATCGACATACCCTTGGATGCGTCCAGCTGGAGTTTCGGTGTTCCGGAAATCAGGAAATGTGCTGCTGCATCCACATCGGACTGATTCCGTCGCACCATGGCATTGAACATCTGCCAGTCCACTTCGTCCGAAACATCTTCCATCCACTCGTGTTTCCAAATCGCGATGGCCACGTTGCTTCCGGCCGCAGGCATCAAGTCCGGATGTTCCACCGGAGAAACTCGTGTCACCGGTCCATCCATTGCCCTTCGAAGAATGGACTCCCAGACCTTTCCTTCCTCACCTGCAGAAAAATCGAATTCAGACAGGTCGGTTTTGAATCCGTCGCGACGCAGTTCTTCGCGCGTCTGCTCGAATGCACGCTGGGCGCTGTTAGCCAGCAACCAAAACGTGAGGATCGCAAGCCCCACGGATCCGAGCAAAAGGAACAGCAACTGCCGCAATGTTTTCGATCGCGTTTTCATACGTGGAATGCGTCCCGGCGATTTCCTGGGGCGATGTTGCAACCGGCTGCGGCAATTGCAATCTGTTTTCCGATTCACGAAGAGATAAGGTTCACAGAAGGAAACGAAGGCGATGAAGGGGATGAACAAAATTGCTTTAGTCTTCTCTCAGATATTCTTCGTTGTCTTCGTTCCCTTCTGTAAAAGCCGTTCCCGACGCGTTGGACTTCCCGGCCGAATTGGCTTACAAGAAGAACGACACGGCCCCGGTCGGACTGCGACCGGGGCTGATACTTTTGATGCATTGGATTCTGGCCAGTCTGTTGTCGGCGGTGTTTCTCGGCGTTTACGAGTTGTGCACCAAGCACGCCGTTCGCGGGAACGCCGTGTTGCCGGTGCTGTTCTTCAGCACATTCACCGGCGCGCTGGTATGGTGCGTGTTGCTGGCCATCGACTTCATCCAACCTGGTCTGTTGCCGCCGTCGCTGGTGACGCAGAAGATCACGCCGATCCAGCATCTTCAGCTGTTCCTGAAGTCGGCCATCGTGGCGTCGTCATGGATTTTCACCTACTTCGCGTTGAAACATCTGCCGCTTTCGATCGGATCGCCGCTGCGGGCCATGAGCCCGTTGCTGACGTTGTTCGGTGCGATTCTCCTGTTGGGGGAACGCCCGTCACTGCTTGAAACGATCGGCGTACTGACAACGCTCGGTTCGTTCGTCGCGCTTTCATTCGTGGGCGGTCGCGAAGGAATTCATTTTCACAAGAACAAATGGATCGGATTTCTCGCTGTCGGGACGTTGTTCGGCGCCTTCAGTTCGCTCTACGACAAATATCTGCTCGGCACGGTGAAGTTTTCTGTGCCGACCGTGCAGGCGTGGTTTTCGGTTTACCTCCTCGTGCTGTTCACACCGTTCATGATCGGCTGGCAACGCCGTTGGTGGGAACGCAATCAATTCCACTGGCGCTGGACCATTCCATCCATCGCGATCGCGCTGCTGATCGCCGACTACATTTATTTCAGTGCGCTTGCCGATCCAGATTCACTCGTATCGATGGTGATGAGCCTGCGTCGCGGCAGCACGCTTGTGGCATTCGGCGGCGGCATTTTGCTGTTCAAGGAGAAGCATGGGCGGGAGAAGTTGCCGGCGGTGATTGGGATTGTTGTGGGGATTGTGTTGACGGTGTTGGGGTGAACGGCGGTGTGGGGTGGTGAGTGGGTGAGTCGGAAGGGGGGCGGGGGAGAAAAGGGGAAGAGGGGAAGAGGGGAAGAGGAGAAGAGGAGATCGCAGTGTCTTGAGATCCTGTGCCGGCTGGATGCTAAATCGGTGCGGGGATGAGCGTATTTATTATCGAACTTCGATTGGGTTCCAGGAGGCCGTTCTGACGGAGATACCTTTCGATCTTATCGAGTTCTTCCTTCTTGGCCCGAATCATCAAACGTCCGTTACGATCTCCATAGAAGATGTTTCGGCCGGTCCCGGGATCAAAAGCCACACCGGCCTGGGTGAAAACGTTTGAAAGAACTTTCTGAACTTCTGGTGCCGAAGCGTTGGTGTCTGGTCCAGTAATCCGATTCGCAAACGCGTCCGGGTTGACGTTGAACGTCCGGACATGCAATTGCGGCGGATCGACTGGCCCTTCAGAGAATGCAATTCCACTTTCGTTTATTGAATATCTGAGCGGTCTTTCTGCGACCGTCACGATCGCATCCAGCACATCGACGAGCCGAACCCCTTCAAGCGCTGGAATGAGGCTGATGCGCGAGGTTTCAAGTGAAACAGGTACCTTCGCAGTGTTCTTGGGCAGGCCTGTGGTGAGGTTCACTACTGGCGAACCCGCAGACGCGGCAGCTGCTGGCGTTATGGAGAAACGGATACCTTTCTTTTCTCGATCAAGTTCACGCGTCTTTGCGCTGAGTTCATTGAGCACCTCGAAAAGCGGACGGTTCGTAAACGAGATGGAATCGAAGCGCAGCTGGTTCAGCTTTGACATCAAGGCAAGGCGATTCGGACTTGTCTGGATGACAGATGAGTTCGTTGCCGCGGGTGTCAGGCCGGATTGATTGGTCGAGGTGGAGCTGCTTCCAGACTGTGATCGTACGAGCCCTGTGATAATCTTCTCTGCCTCGTCCAGCTCCTGTGCAGTGGTCTGGATCATCGACATGGCTGTCTGCGATTTCCCAGCTTCTGCCAAAAATCCTTCGCGCCCTTCGCGGCCTTCGCGTGAGGATGAACTTCTGTCCGGTCAGACGCTCAAGGTGTTTCGATGCGGAAGAATTCTGTGGCGTTGGTTAATGGGAACTGGACGGTTTTGAGCAGGCCGTCGCCGGTCAGGTTGCTGCGGAGTTGCCATGTTCCAACTGCAAGATTGGTGCGGGACTGCACGTTGTGAGTTTTTCCAGATTGAGATTGGAACGAGAACTGAATCAATGATCCGGTTCGAAAAAGGTTCACAATCTCCACCGGCTGCGTTGGCGATTCGATCGCATCGGTGATCTTCGCGACCACACCGCTGTTGAAATAGAAGGTGGTGCAGAAAGGCGTGCCGATGCACTTGGAGTTGCTGTAAACCACATTGGTTCCGTATCGCGTCATGTCTCTGCAATAACCAGCCGCCCAGACCCCATCGGGCGCAAGAGCGATGCCGCGGAAGTTTGCGTAGCCAAAGTCCGACTGTCCTTTGCGCGCCCAAAGCGGCGTGCCGTCAGAGTCGAACTTGGCAACGAATGACTGGCTGAAGATCGCGTCGCTCGTGCTTTCATTGGCCGGTCCTGCGAGTTGTAAAAGTCCGAACTTCGAGGTTTGTTCAAAATCGCCGCTCACAAACACGTTGCCGTTCGCATCCGCGACGGCGGCAAAAGGCGTTGTGGTGGGGCTGCCCCATTCCGATGCTGTGTATGCGTTTCCGTCGGTGTCGTAACGCGCGAAGTATTGGGCGCGGTTCGCGGAAAGCGGAAGCGTGATCGAACCGAATGCGGCGCTGTTGGTGTAAGCGACCCCGACCAGGAATACATTCGTTCCCGACACGGCGATGCGCGGGACATCATCGATCGTTGCAAGTGGATTGGATGCTCCCTTCACGGCGCCGATGCCGCGCAACCAGATCGCTTCGCCTGTCGATGCCGTGAGGGCGGAGATCACCCAGCGCCGGTCGGTCGTGATGGTTTGCCCGCCAAGGAACGGAGGCGAACTGCCGTTTTCGCACGATGTGTAGAGAACGCCATCCGCGTGAACGAGGTATTGCGGGAACGTGTTCGAAGTGATCTGAACCCATGCAAGAGAACCGGCCGAATCGAATTTGGCGAGAAAGCCCTGCTGGCCGGTGACGCTGACGTTCGTGACGCCGGCGAATGTGGCGTCGCCGGAAAGCAGGCCGCAGATATAGACGTTGCCGCCGACGTCCGATGCCAGACAGTTGATGACCGTGAAGTCGTTGGCTGCGCCGCCGATGGTTTTTGTCCAGACCGGATTTCCATCTGAATCCATGCGGATCAGGAAAACGTCACCTTCACCGGCTGAGGTGAGTGGAACAGTTCCGAGCCAGTTCGCGTTGCTGAAATTTCCGGACATATAAACGCCGCCGGGTGCAGGAGCGATCGAGAATGCTCTCGAATTTCCGGAGCCATTGTTAGTGATGGCGCGCAGCCAGATCGGATTTCCCGCATCGTCGGCTTTCACGAGAAGGGCCGCGCTTCCACCGTTGCCTGCGATGATGGTGTTCGTATTGAAGGTGTTCGTCCCGTTGAATTCACCAACGATGTAGAGGTTCGCGGATGGATCGACGACACATGAGTAGAAGAAGTCGTTTTCGGTCAGCCAGTTGATTTTCCATGCGCGGGTCCAGTCGGACGGCAGGGGAGCGGTGACGAATGTGACGGTGGCTGTAAACGTGTTTGCGCTGCCGGATGGATTGCTCGCGATTGCGTAGTAACTGCCGGCGACCGAGGGTGAACCGGAGTCTGTTGGAATGAAGATTCGATTTGTTGCTCCCGGAATTGCGCCCAGACCGACTTTGTACCATTGCCAGGAGGGTTCTGGATTTCCGCTCGCGTCCGCCACGAGCGCGACATCGTAGCCTGGATAATTCGTCTGGTTCACCGGCTGGAGTGTGATGATCGGTCCATTGCCCGGTTCAAAGTTGAATTCGTCCAGGAACACGGCATCCAATCCGTCCGAACCTTCGAAATCCTTGTAATAGGTCCAGCGCAGGTCGTAAGTGCCCGGGCCGAGTTCCAGTTCGTAATACATCCAGCCGCTGTCTCCGGCGATCTCGTCCCAGTAGGCGCCATTGATGGTAAACTCCAGCCAGTCGTAGCTGAAGAAGCTGTCCGTCGAAGCGCGCCACCAGAACGAAACTTTGCCTGGGCCCTGGACGGTGGTTTCAATCCAGGAACTTTCGTCATCGCCAATCGGTCCGCTTTGGGCGGCATCGACGCCATCATTCGTTTCGTCCGTCTGGAAAAACCAGGGAGCGTCCCCTCCAGTGGTCCAGGTCAGTTCATGTGCATCCACGGCATCGGCGAGCGAACCGCCCGTCGAATCGGCCACCGTTTCGCCGGGATTTTCATAAAGGAACAGAATTTCGTCATCATTGAGGACGCCGGTGTAGAACTGGATGTCATCGAGAATTCCGTCGAGGCCCGAGCCATTGTGGTAGCCGATCAGGACTTCTACGGGACTGTTAAAAAGTTCCGTGCTGCCGGTTCCCTCCGCGTCGAGCTGGCCGTTGATGTAGATCTTTTTGACTCCGGATACCTGGTCGCGCGTGATGGCGATGTGCACGAATTCTCCGTCGTTCACATTGGCGGACGAATGCAGCGTGTGTTGCGGAAAGCCGCCCGTTACGAAAGCCACCTTGCTTCCAGTGAGCACCATGGGAATGACCCAGTTGCCTGTCGGCCCATTGAAAGCTGAAACGATTCCCGCATTTCCGAAAAGGCCGTCGTCATCGTCGTTTCCAGAAACCTGAGTCGTCTTGAGCCAGAGCGAAACCGTGAAGCTCCCTGCAAGCGAAGGAGTGAGATTCTGGTCCGGCAGAAGCCATGCGCCGCCAAGCCCGTTGTTGTTGTCGAACTCCATCGCGTAAGAACCGGAGATGGCGTCGGTGGTGATCCAGTTTGTTCCACCACCCGAGCGTGCGATGCTGTTCACGTGATTTCCGGCAGGCGAAAGGTCGGCCGTGAAAACGGAGTTATCCTCGAACTCATAATGGCCGACATTGACGTGACCGCCGCCCCCGCCCCCGCCGCTGTTGACCACGGTGAAGAATGAATAAACGTAAGTGGACAGATTGCACTGGGCGTTCCAGTCGGAGAGTGGGACGCCGGCTGAATTGGTCGGAGACGAAAAGGTAATTCCGCTGAAATTGTATTCGGAATAGCTGACGTAGAACTCATTTTCTCCGCTCAGGAGAAATCCTCCGAATTGCCAGTTCGTTGTAGCAGGCGGAAGGAATTCGGAAAACGACACAAGATAATCTGTATCGTTGGCAGAGATATTAAGGCTGGAAAAATGGGACGGGCCGACCCAATGGAACATCGGGTTGGGCTCCACGCCCGTGCTGTTATCCTGTGGATAAAGGACCGAAGCCGTTCCAAATGTATCCGGTGATAGGTCTGCGGCGCTCACCGCGAAGAAATAGACCTCTTCAGAATCGGAACCTTTGTTCACATAAACTTTCCAGAGTCCGTTCGTGACCTCGTTCAGGAGAAAAGAAAAGTTGTTGGTGTAAAAGAACGGGTTCGCGCTGTTATCGCTTCCCACATTCCGCCAGAGCAGGCCACTGGGAGATTCCACCCTATGAAACGTCTGCGGTGCCGGAGCGGCTGAAAGGTTCAGGTTCGGAAAGAAGAGGTCGTAGCCGTGGGTCAATGAAAGTGTGAAGTTGACTCCAGGCGCCGCCTTTGACGTCGCGGGAAGAACGCACAACAGCGTCAGCAGAATTGTCACGAGGAGTCCACTTTTACGCATCAGGATGGAGCTGCGAGTTGAATTCTGTCGAAAGTCTGCCTGCGAGATTTCGTTGTTCATAGGTCCGTTGAAGGTTTCGCCCGTCGGAACTGAGAAATGATCCGGACGTCGGCGCAAAGCCTTCATTTTGCATCTGGTGGATTCATTCACTCCAACGCAATAACCCCCGTCCATGGGCTGCGCTGAAAAGTGGATGGGCCGGTTCTAACGTCGGACGACTGAACTTGCAACGACTAAAATCCCGAGGCGGGGTCCGTATTTCTGGCCGCATCCAGCTCCGTAATTTTCTCTACCTTGACCCGGGGAGAAGAATCGTCGGAGGACGTCGTTCACCCGAGTCATTCTTGATCGCGAAGTTGTTCCGGACGCAGTCCTTGTTCACGCAAGGTTCGAAGGCTCAGGCTGTCGTGACGTTTGGAAAGGCGAACGCCCGCTTCGTCCGTCATCAGCTCGCAGTGGTAGAAGTCCGGGGAAGTCAGTTCAAGCGCGCGATACAGCAAAAGCTGTCGCGCTGTGCTCACCAGAAGATCGGCGCCACGCACAACTTCCGTGATCTGCATCGCGGCATCGTCCACCACACAGGCAAGCTGATACGCCGGAACATCATCCGGACGCCACACGACAAAGTCGCCAAAGTCACGACCCGCCACGAACTGCTGCGGACCGAACTTTCCGTCCGCGAACGAAATCACGGCCCCATCCGGCACGCGGAAACGCCAGGAACATTTATGATTTTCGATTTGCGATGGATGATTTGTTCGGCAGGTTCCCGGGTAAATGATTTCATCGTCCGCTGCATGCGGTGCGCTGGCCGCTGATTGAATGTCCTTGCGGGAACAGGTGCAGGGATAAACGTGGCCGGATTTTTTCAGCCGGGTCAACGCAGCGCGGTAAAAATCGAAACGTTCGCTTTGAACGTAGGGAGCGAATGGTCCGCCGACATCCGGCCCTTCCTGCCAGCTGAAGCCAAACCATTTCAAATCTTCGTACATCGCGCGAACGAACTCCGGCTTGCAGCGAGCGGAATCGAGATCGTCATTCCGCAGGATCAGCGTGCCGCGATTTGCCAGCGCGCGTTGCTGCGCGATCCAGAAGGTTCGGGCGTGGCCGAGATGAAGGAAGCCGGTCGGCGACGGAGCGATCCGGCCTCTGTAATTTTTCGGTGTTGTGGCTGAAGTCGCCAACGGATTCAGTTTATTTCGACTTTGCCTGCGCAGCCGCTTTCACGAATTCCTGCGCGCGCTTCGTCAGTTCCGGCCAGGCGGCATCGGTGAGAATTTTCGCAGAAACGAGTGATGACCCGGCGCCCACGGCTGCAACGCCGGCCTTGAACCAATCCCCGACATTGCCGGCATCCACACCACCGGTGGGAACGATGTTCAGGTGCGGCAGGGGAGCTTTGAGCGCCTTGATGTAGCCGGGCCCAAGCGTGTCGGCGGGGAAAATTTTGATGAAGTCGGAACCGGCTTCGTGCGCGAGCTGGGCTTCCGTCGGCGTGTAGGAACCGAGCATGATTGGACGTTGTGCAGCGTCGGCAATCGGTATCAATTCCTTGCGGCAGATCGGGCTGACGACAAATTCCGCTCCGGCATCAATCGCGGCCTTGCATGTGTCCGTGTCGAGAACGGTGCCGACACCGATCAGCGCGCTGTTTCCGAGTTTCGCGCTGGCGTCGCGAATCGTTGCGATCGCGTTTGGAGTGGTCATTGTGATCTCGATTGCAATGACGCCGCCGGCGATCAGCGCTTCGGACAAGAGGATGACCTGTTCCGGTTTTTGGGCGCGGACGACCGCAATGATTCCGGGATTCTTCAGGAGGGAAATGATTTCAGCTTTCGTTCGCATAGTTGGTGGCATGCCGGGATGTGGCGTGCAGCGACATTCAGCGGAACCGGTCTTTCATTTTCAATTCAATTCTCGCCGCGCTTGCCGTCGCACGAGCGGATTTGCATTTCGCTGAACCTCGGCGAAAGTTCGCGCAGTCTATGGCCAAGCAGCTTGATTGCATTGATGAAGAACTCGTGAAATGGATTGCACGCCAGCGCCTCTTTTTTGTCGGCACGGCGCCGCTGTCAGCAGAGCAGCATGTAAACGTCTCGCCCAAGGGCGGTGATTCCTTTCGCGTTCTGGGGCCGATGGAAGTTGCGTATCAGGACTACACCGGAAGCGGGGCGGAAACCGTGGCGCATCTGCGAGAGAATGGAAGAATCGTGATCATGTTTTGTGCGTTCGAGGGAGCGCCGGAAATCGTTCGTCTCCACGGACGCGGCACGGTGCTTGTTCCCGGTGACGAGCGATTCGATGCGTTGGCCGCGCGATTTCCAGCGAATGCGGGCATGCGTGCGATCATTCATGTGGCGGTGACGCGAGTTTCACGTTCCTGCGGTTTCTCGATTCCGTTCTTCGAATACAAGGGGCCGCGTGAAACGCTGGACAAATGGGCGGAGAAACAGGGTGTGGAAAAAGTGAAGGCGTATCGTGCCGAAAAAAACCAGGTGAGCATCGACGGCCTCCCGGCGTTTCGAGGGATCGATTAATACTCTCCACGAAGCCGCAGAAAGTCTTTTTGTTGCTCTGCGCCTCTGCTTCTCAGCGGTTGTTTTAAACCTTCTTTCGAATCCAATCTAATCCCCGGCCGCGACATCCGTCTGAGGTTTTGGACGGAATAGTACTATCACATTTCCGACCTGCATGATCAGGTGACTGGCTGTGCGTTCGGCGATCTGGGGCGCGAGTTCCTTTTTCTGATCCTTGAAGTCAGCGAATTTGATCTTCACGAGTTCGTGCAGGGTCAGCGCTTCATCGAGCGATTTGACAAAACTGTCGCTCACGCCAGCCTTGCCGATTTTGAGCATCGGCTCCAGACGTTGCGCGGCGGCTTTCAGTTTTCGGATCTGCGGGTTGCCCAGTCGTTCAAGCATGCACCGCAATGTAGAGTTCCCGCAGGAAAAGGCGAGGCGGCAAAAGTTTTCGGTGAATGTCTCCCTGCGAAGTGGAAAGGCAGATCAGCACAAAACCCCAATTGGAAACGAACCTGTTCGACCCGAAAGTGTTTCCAACGATGGAGACATTATGGAAATTCTTTGGACGATATTGATCGGTTTGGCGGTGGGAGCGGTGGCGAAGTTGATCATGCCCGGCGACGATCCGGGCGGAATCATCATCACCACACTGTTGGGCATTGCGGGGGCGTTCGTGGCGCGTTACGTCGGCATCAGCATGGGATGGTATTCGGAAACCGAGCCGGCAGGTTTTCTGGCGTCGGTTGTGGGAGCGATTGTTTTGCTGGCGTTGTATCGGCTGTTGTTCAGGCGCCGGGCCGGAGGTTAAAGGTTGATCCCACCCCAGGGAGCCGGCGTTTGCGCGCCGGCTCTCAGAAAATTTTTCCAGGATTGAGAATCCCATTCGGGTCAAACGCGCGACGCAATTCCCGCATCGCGCGCATCTGACCTTCACCAGCGAACTGGGGGAGAAAGTTCTTCTTGGCGAGTCCTGTTCCGTGCTCACCCGTGATGGTTCCGCCAAGCCGGATCGCTTCGGCAAAAAGTTCTTTGAACGCTTCTTCAACCCGGTGCATTTCATCCTTGTTCCGCTCATCGGTCAGGAATGTCGGATGCAGATTTCCATCGCCCATGTGACCGAATGTTCCGACGCGCAGGTTGTATTTCTTTGCCACGGTTTCAACGAAGCAAACCATCTTTGCCAGCTCGCTTCGCGGAACCGTGATGTCTTCGAGAATCGTCGTGGGCGCCACTCGGGCCAGTGCGGAGAAGGCGCTGCGGCGGGCAGTGGCGAGATTTGCGGCTTCTGAATCATTCTTTGCCACCCGGATTTCCAACGCGCCATTTTGCCGGGCAATGGTTTCCATCTGCGCGGCTTCTTCTGTCACGGCTGCTGGATGTCCGTCCGTTTCCATGAGCAAAAGCGCTTCGCAGTCGGTTGGCAGGCCGATCCGGGCAAAATCTTCCACGCACCGGATGGTTGTCCGGTCCAGAAACTCCAGTGTGCAGGGAATGATGCGCGCCGCGATGATGTCCGAAACGGTTTGCGCTGCCTGATCCATTCGGGCAAATGTGGCGACGAGCGTCTTTTTGGCGGCGGGTTTTGGAATGAGCTTCAAAAGAACTTTTGTGATTACGCCGAGCGTTCCTTCGGAGCCAATGAACACGTCGCGCATCGAATAACCGGCGACGTCCTTGACGCACTTGTTTCCGGTCCAAACCAGTTCGCCATCCGGCAGGATGACTTCCATGCCCATGACGTAGTTTCTCGTCACGCCGTATTTCAACCCGCGCAGTCCGCCGGAGTTTTCCGCGATATTGCCGCCGATGGTGGAAATCTTCATCGAACCGGGATCTGGCGGATAAAAAAGTCCGGCGGCCTCGGCTGTTTCAGAAACCTTGAGTGTGGTGACGCCGGCTTCGACGAGCATCGTCAGGTTGGCGCGGTCGAGTTCGAGGATTTTATCCATTCTGACGAGACAGAGCACGATGCTGTCTTCGACCGGCACGCTGCCACCGCTGAGGCCGGTTCCGGAGCCGCGCGTAACGACAGGGATTTTCGATTCGTTGGCCAGTTTCAGGATGGCGGAAACCTGTTCGGCGGATGTGGCGAAAACGACACAGCCCGGAAGCTGTCGAATCGCGGCTGTGCCATCGAAAGAGTAGGGGATCAGATCCTCGCGTGCCGTCAGAACGTTTTCTGTTCCGAGAATTGCTCTGAGTTTGGACACGGCTGAGTCACTGAAGGCCATGGGTGGAGGATGTTGAACGCATTGGGGCGGGTCAAGGAGACGCGCTTTTTGAGGCAGGCAGCGGGGCGCCGGTCGCCATCTGCGTTGCGGTCGAGAGTTTGTGATTTCCCGAGCTGCATGGCACCAACCTTGCGTATTTGACGACGATGGTCGGACGAATCGAGAACTTGTCCAAGCGGGATGGCAAGAAAGGTTTAGAGGAACTTTCCTGCATCCTCAGAAAGCGCGGTTTCATGCGGTCCGAAAGGGCGGCATTGGCTCTTTTTTGCTTACAAGACTGGTAACTCGATCTGTCCTCATTCTGTTCACTCTTGAAAACGAAGAAACATATTTTGCTGATTGGAGAACGTCCGCTGTGGCGGCAGTTTCTCGCGTACGCGGCGGTTCGGCCTGACGAATGGCTACCGCACCTGGCCCGCACTGCCGACGAGGCAATCCGCCTGGCCAGAGAGTTTGAATTTTGCGGAATCGTTACCGAAGCGCAGTTGAACGGAACGCATGGCGTCGAGCTTCTGGACGAGTTGATGAAGCTGCAACCCGACACCGCCCGCATCATCGTTTCCGACCTTTCGGATGCGGCGAGCACGCTTCAGTGCGTCGGAAAAGCGCATCGCCATCTCGCCGCTCCGTGCAGCCTCGAAACTCTCGTGGAGGCATTGAACCAGTCGTTCGTCTCAAAACCGTGGCTTCCGAATGAAGCGGTGCAGCGTCTGATTCCTGAAATGCGATGGGTTCCCAGTCCGCCGCAGATTTATTTCGAAGTGGTTTCCGAGATGCAATCACCCGACGCGTCACTGGAACGCGTGGGCGAGATCATCAGCCGCGATCCGGCGATATCGGCCAAACTGCTTCAGCTGGCCAATTCGGCAGTGTTCGGTCTGCAGTTGCAGGTCGTTCAGCCAGCCGAGGCAGTGGCCTACGTCGGCCTCGACACCACCCGCTCGTTGCTCCTGCTGGCGCATACGTTCGCGTCCTTTGAAAATCTCCAGCCGGCCGGGTTTCACATGGAAGCGCTCTGGCGCCATTCGCTCGCGGTCGGTCAGTTCGCGAAAACGATCGTGGAACGCCAGGACGGTTCAGCCGATCTCGCCGGTAAAGCATTCACGGCGGGTTTGCTGCACGACCTCGGAAAGCTCCTTTACGCAGCCAATCTCCCGAAACAGTTCACTGAAGCGCTCCGACTGTCATCGGTTCGCGGCATGCGGCTCTGGCAAATCGAACAGGAAATTTTCGGCGCCTGCCACGGTCAGATCGGTGCGGGCCTGATGAGCATCTGGGGATTGCCGACTGAAGTCATCGAAGCGATCGCGCTCCATCATTCGCCGTTGAGCCGCGCGGAGGCGGGCTTCAACGCGCTGACCGCCGTGCACGTGGCGGATGCCATTGAGCACGAATGCAACGGCCATGTTCCGGATGCCAGTTCGCTGGTGGACCACGAATATCTTCACGCGCTCGGCCTTGAGAATCGTGTCGCGGAGTGGCGTGAGGAATGTGCCGCGCAGTTTGTTGAGAGCTGATTTGCTTTCGGCGGTCCGCGTCATCTCCGGATTCAATCTTTGAGTGTCTTCCTGAAGCAGCGATGCTAGCTTCAGGCCGATGAAATCCAGTGTCGTTCTCCTGCTGCTGTTCCTGCTCGCAGTGACGTCTGGATGCCGGACAGCTTCGCGGAGTTCAGGCCATTCTTCGGATCATCCAATTTCAGGAACCAACGTCGCACCCGCTCAACCCGCTCCGGCGACGAACAACAACTTCGGAGACGGTCGCTGGCATACCGTCAAAGTCACACCCAGGCCAAAGAACATCTCCACCTGGAACAAGCTGAATCCGGTCTGGTGGTATGGAAACCTCGACGACTCCGAACCACCGGCGTGGTTCAAACCGGGCGAGGAAAGGCGGACGGCAAAGTGGCGCGCGCGCAATCCGTTTCACAACTTCACGTTTTACGTGATCGGCATCGCCGACAAGCCGCATTACCGGAGCGGCAATTATCCAAGAAGAACCAGCAATCCAAACGGCGGATGGAATGTGGCGGTTGCGCGGAGAAAACTCGTGTTCCTGCCGTTCGTCTCTTACACGCGGAAAAAGTTTGAGTTCTATTTTGGCTGGCGGACCGGTGGGAATTTCGGCGTCAAAGTGAACTACAACGCCACAAAGCCGCCGCGCAGCGGACGCAATCAGACTCAATCTCCTTCCGAAACCTCGCCCTCCGACAAAACCGCAGTGCCGTCAGGACCGTAGAGTCCTCGGTTGTTTTGGTTGAACTCCAGCTTGAGTTCGACAAGAAGCCTTTCGAGAGAAATCAGCTTCCATCGCACGGGCGCAAAGACTGTTTTGTCATCGCGTGTTTCTCTTCGAAGTTCAAACGCCAGCAGCAGGTGGACGGCATCGCGGGTGACTTTCGGACGCGCGGATGGTGAGTAGTAGAACGTGCGTTGTGTTGTGTGTTCCGTGGTGGAGCTGAAGGTTTTGAGTTCGAGATAGCACGGAACGGGTGCATGGATTGCGACATCGGGATAGCCGGCTGATTGTGCGGTTCCGAGAGTGTTGGTGGGAACCTCCGCGTGAAGTCCAACCTCCTTCAATGCAACTCGAACCAAACCTTCAAGCTGATTGCCCGCTTCGTTGGCGCGAGCTGTGGAAATGCCGCGTTCTGCCGCGCGTTTTCCTGCAAGTTTGGCGGCAAGCAGCAGTTTCGATTTCAGTTCGGCGTGGATCGGGTTGTTTGTGTCGAACGAAAGCACGCGATGACCGGTTGTCGCGGCGATGACTTCCTTGAATTCGATTTTCTCCGGAAGCGAGGATGCCTGGCGTAGTGTTCTGCTGAGAGCTGTTTCGGAGAAATTGGTTTGAGCCAGCAACGATTGAGTGCACAGGAAAAACAGCGTGAATGAAATCCCTTTGATTCCCATGGAGGCGAACCGTAGCAGACGAATGCGGTCAGGGAAAGTCAGCGAATGTAAATCTTGAAGAGCAGCCGAGCGCCGCCGCTGACGCTACAGTTTTTTGAACACCACGATGCGGTTGGTGTTGGTTCCTTTTTCCATGTTGTCCACGCCCCAGCAGTTCGCGGTTTTGGTGAATTTCTGGTCGTTGATCAAAATGAGTTGCGGCTGCAATCCGGCTGCGGCGCCGCATGGTAAAACCGCCTCTTCGAGTTTCGTTTTCCCACCGTGAACTTCGCCGACCTCGAACGCGATATGCCCGCCCGGTTTCAGAACGCGATGAAGCTCTGCGAAAACCCGCGTCATGATCTCCTGCCAGGCTTCGACTTTGTTGGGAGTGCTGATCGGCACCGCTTTTGAATCGATTCCCGCGAACCAGCAGCGAAGCCAGTTGTCGTCGGCGTATTGGACGACATTCAGAAATGGTGGCGACGTGACCACCAGCGAAACGGAGTTCGACGGGATGGCTGTGGTGGCGTCGGCGAGCGCAGTGACGAGCAGGGAGTCCTGTGAAGTTTTGCCGAGCGTTTCGCGAATCTCCGTCGTGCAATCGCCAAGCAACTGGCGTGATTTCTTGAGAATGATTGCGACGACGTCCCGTTTCGGTGGCGACTGATTTCGTTTCGCGTTGATCTTGATCTGCGACTTCACCGAAACCGCCTGGTTGGGCGGGAGCGTGTAAACGGAAAAGAATCCCGGCGAATGTCCGGTCAACCGGTTCAGCGAAACCATTTCAATCCATTCATCCAGCGAATCAAACATTCCTGTCTCGCGCCGAACTCGAAAATATTTCTTGAGCGAGCTGATCGCGCGCAATGTTTCCGGATGATAGAACACGAGCAGTTCCTCCGGCTGATCGTCCGGATCGGAAAGAGAGATGGATTTCAGTCGTTGCTCCACCTCCTTCAATGTTGGCGGGCTCAGCCGTGGACGCGTCATGATGACGCTGAGTGGGTTGATGTCATTGCCGAAGGGGATGCGTCCGAGTAATGCAGATTCAACCGGCGTCGTGCCGCGGCCCATGAACGGGTCGTAAACCACGTCGCCGGGGCGGGTGAGACGTTCGATGAAAAATCGGGGGAGCTGCGGTTTGAAGCAGGCGCGATAGGAAATCTCGTGAAGTGAATTCGCCTGCCGCTGCCTCGCGGTCCAGAACTCGTTCACAAAAGTCGGGACATGCCAGGAACGGTTGCTGACTTCAAATGATGTGACCAGCATACGGGTCGCCTGGCCGAATTCCGAGAAGACGGTCAGTTCATCTGCGAGGCTCTGTGGCTGACGGGATCGGGACTGGGAAATACGGGTGGATACAGCTTTCGGGAGCGCAGGCTCGAATGAGGTAAGATCGAGATCGAGCTGGCGGTTTTTTTCGATAGAGTCTGTGTTCGGAATTTTGTCCGCGGGCGAATGCATTCTGTTTCGGGTGAGGAGCATTATGGGACTTGTTTGACGGGGCAAGGTGGATTGCCCTCAACTGCGAAAAAAGAGCCAAAACAGGACTTGCAATGCCAGATATGCGAGACTACGCTCCTCGCTCCTTTTTGGAAAATGCCCCTGTAGGGGCGGCGGTTCTGCCGCCGAGCGGAAAACGAACTTATTTTATGTCAGTTAAAATTCGCATGAAGCGGATCGGAGCGAAGAATACTCCGGTGTTCCGCATTGTTGTGGCCGACAGCCGCAGTCCCCGCGATGGCAAGTTCATCGAGGAAATCGGAACCTATCACCCGCTCAAGAGCGGCGATAACTTCACCCTGAACCTCGACCGCGCGAAATACTGGGTCAGCAAGGGCGCGCAGCCGAGCGACACGGTCGCCAGCTTCATCAAAAAAGCCAGCAAGGCAGTCGCAGCCTGATCCAGGCTATGCAGGCCTTTCTCGAATACGTCGTTAAAGGACTGGTCCAAAAACCCGACGCCGTGACGGTGACGCCGGTGGAGCGGGAGGGGACGACTATTTACGAACTGCGGCTCGACCCGCAGGACGTCGGCAAGATCATTGGCCGGCAGGGAATGACCATCAATGCGATCCGGTCGTTGCTGCTGGCTGGAAGCGCAAAGCAGGGGTTGCGCTGCACGTTGGAAATTGTTGAGGACAACAAGTAGTCTTCACAGTCCCGCCGGGCAGGCGGGAGTGCTCCAGTGAAAATTGACGTGCTTACTTTGTTCCCGGCGATGTTCGCCGGGCCGCTGGACGAAAGCATTATCAGGCGGGCGAGGGAAGCCGGCCTGCTGGATCTGAAGATCCATCAGTTGCGGGATTACACCCACGACCGGCACAAGACGGTGGATGATCGTCCCTTCGGTGGTGGGCCGGGCATGTTGCTGAAGCCCGAACCGATCTTTGAAGCAGTCGAAGCGATCGCGCGGGAGCGAACGCGGGTGATCCTGATGTCGCCGGGCGGACGGCCTTTTTCACAGGCCATTGCGCAGGAACTGGCTCAGCAGGACGATTTGTTGATCGTGACCGGGCATTACGAAGGATTCGACGAACGGATCCGGCAGGAACTGGCCGATGATGAACTTTCGATCGGCGATTATGTCCTGACCAACGGCGCGCTGCCGGCGATGGTGGTGATCGACGCGGTGACGCGGTTGATTCCTGGCGTGCTGGGGGACGACGACAGCTCGAAAGAAGAGTCGTTCAGCAGCGGGTTGCTGGAGTATCCGCAGTGGACGCGTCCGGCAGAGTTTCGCGGGATGAAAGTTCCCGAAGTGCTGCTCTCCGGAAACCATGCGGAGATCGCGAAATGGCGGGCGGAACAGGCCCGGCTGCGGACGAAAGAACGAAGACCAGATTTGATGGGAAATGTGAAACGTGACGAGTGAAGCGTGAAGGAACAGAAGACCACGCATCACGGATCACTCATCAGCTAGAATATATGAATCAGGCATTACTTGAAAAAATTGAATCGGAACAGTTTCGCAAAGACGCTCCGAAGTTTGAAGTTGGCGACTCTGTTCGCGTTCACACGAAGGTCGTTGAAGGCGACAAGGAACGCATTCAGATTTTCTCCGGCGTGGTGATTGGCAAGCGCGGCCGCGGGCTGAACGAAACCTTCACCGTCCGCCGCATCAGCTACGGCGAAGGTGTGGAACGCGTGTTTCCGCTTCATTCGCCCCGCGTGGACAAGATCGAAGTCGAGCGTCATGGCGCCGTCCGCCGCGCAAAGCTCACCTACCTCCGCAAGCGCCTCGGCAAGGGTGCAACTCTCGTGAAAGAGAAAGTGACCAAACCCGCTGCTTCGGCCAAGGCCTGATTCAATCCGCCATTTTGAAAAGCAAAGCGAGGCTTCGGCCTCGCTTTTTTGTTGGTGCGCCCGGCAGGGCGCACTGACTGGTTGGTTAAAGTCCAATGCAGGCCCG
>CALBZA010000071.1 GCA_937890005.1 uncultured Verrucomicrobia subdivision 3 bacterium
AGGAGCAAACGAAAAACTCCAGCCCTCTTTTTCAAATCCTGTGGGATGGCTGTGGTGTGTTTCATAACATTTTCTTCGTTGGTTTCAAGTAATGAGTTGGATTCGTGAATCGCGGGGATCGGCGGGAGGCGATATTCCTGGATGATCAGGATCGCGAGCGGTTTCTGGAAACGCTGGGCGAGGTTTGCGTCAAGACCGGTGGCAGGTGCATGCATTGTGTTTGATGGGGAACCATTTTCATCTGGTGGTGGAGACGCCGCAGGGGAATCTGGTTGCCGGCATGAAATGGTTCCTGGGCACGTACACCGCGCGGTTCAATCGACTGCACAAGTTGTTCGGGCATTTGTTCAGTGGGCGGCTGTATCGGTAGCGCAAAGGGCTGTTGCGAAAATGAAACGCGAAGTGATAATACCAAGAATCGACCCCTTCGAGGTCCGACTGGTCTGGGAAAAGGCCGATCAGTCTAAAAACCTCACGCGAAGGCCGCGAAGGTCGCGAAGGGAGATGGCAGTAAGCCCGCTCTTCTCCCTTTCGCCTCTTCCCTTTTTCTCCCCTTCTCCTCTTCCGAAACGAATTGTCCCGGAATTAACAGAAACGGTTTGAATCGCCTGCACGGTTAATTCACCCGCCTTGTCGGCGATGCTCCGGACAAGGTGTTCAGGGTTTTTCCAGCGTGACCGTCTGATTCTTTTCTGCCATCGTCCGCAGCCGTAACCGGGTCCACCACTTGACGATGTTGAACATGAATCAGGAACTGCCTTTTGAGGTTTCAGAGTTCGAACAGCTTCTGCGCAAGCCGAACAGCGACGCTTCCGGGCTCGCAAGCTTTTTCACCGCAGGCGAAATTCGCATCACACGCGTTCCAGCGCGACTGGATGTCATGGGCGGCATCGCCGATTATTCGGGCGCGAACGTCTGCGAGGCGGTTCTGGGCCGTGGCGTGTTGATGGCGCTCCAGGCGCGGACCGACCGCACGCTGCGCATTCGCACGATGCAGGGCGGCATGAAGGCACTGCCGATCGAGACGCGTGTGCCGCTGGATTATTTCAAGTCGGGCGATGGACTGGCGGGCTACGGCGAAGTGCGCGCGCTCTGTCAGGCGAATCCGCTCGCGAACTGGGCTTCTTACATCGTCGGCAGCATTTTCACTCTGCTCAAAGAAGAGTCGGTGAAGCTTCCTTACGGATTCAATCTGCTGCTCCTGAGCGCGGTGCCGATGAATGTCGGCATCGGAAGTTCCGCCGCGGTGGAGATCGGGACGATCACCTGCCTGGATGCCTATCTCGGTTTGAAACTTTCTCCGTCGCGGATCGCGCGATTGGGTCAGATGGCAGAGAATCACGTGGTCGGCGCGCCTTGCGGCATCATGGATCAAACTGCAATCACCAGCGGGCGCGAAGGTTGCCTCACCCACATTCTCTGCCGGCCGGGCGAGGTGAAAGGCGAAGTTCAGATTCCGCCCGGAACCGGATTCGTCGGAATCAATTCCATGGTTCGCCA
This sequence comes from uncultured Verrucomicrobia subdivision 3 bacterium, assembly GCA_937890005.1. Lineage (GTDB taxonomy): Bacteria > Verrucomicrobiota > Verrucomicrobiia > Limisphaerales > DASXHY01 > DASXHY01. Next base: position 1,501 of record CALBZA010000071.1, read on the forward strand.
TTCAGTTGCGGGCAGTCCCTACAGCGACACACGCGTCGGTGCGTTCATGGGCAAGAAAATCATCAACGACATCCGCAGCCGCACCGGACGGAGCCCGCTGGATTATTTGACGGAACTTTCAACGAAAGACCTCGAACAGTACGCGTCGGAAATTCCGGATGAGATCGTCGGCTCGGAGTTTCTTGGAAAGCACAAGACGCATGACGATCCGGTGACGAAGATTTCGCCGGACGCGACTTATCGTGTCGCCGGTCCGACGCGGCATCCGATTGAAGAAAACGAGCGCGTGCTGAAGTTCATGGATGCGTTGCGCGCGGCGAAGAGCGGCGACGAAGAGGCTCTGATCGCGGCGGGTGAGTGCATGTATGGCGCCCATGAAAGCTATCGGGTGAACTGTCAGCTTTCGACCGAGGAAGTCGATTTTCTGGTCGATGCGGTGCGTCAACGCGGAACGAAATCCGGATTGTATGGCGCGAAAATTACCGGCGGTGGCACCGGCGGCACCGTGGCGGTTTTTGGGAAGATTGAAGCGCTCAAGCAGCACGTTCCTGAAATTGCGGAGGAATATTCGCGCCGCGTCGGTGTGATGCCGGACATCTTCGAAGGGACGTCGCCGGGTGCGATAGAGTTCGGATCGCGTCGTTACGCATTTGGCGCTTCGGGCTGGCAACTCTTCGCAAGCTGATGAGCACGTCGATCGTTCGCAAGGCAGTCATTCCGATTGCAGGGCTGGGCACCCGCCATTTTCCGGCGTCGCATGCGGTGAAGAAGGAACTGTTTCCGGTGGTGGGCCCGGACGGCATCGCGCGCGCGTTGTTTCACTATCATCTCCTGGAACTTGAAGCGGCGGGGATCGAAGAAATCTGCATCATCGTTCAACCCGGCGAAGACGAAATGGTGCGTTCGTATCTGAATGGTCCAGACGATTCCTATTTGAAACGGCTTGAGAAGCATCCGTCGTTGCTGAAGGAAGCCGAGCAGATGCGCGGATTTTCCAGGCGCGTCAGTTTTGCCGTGCAGCATCAGCAGGAAGGCTACGGGCACGCGGTTTATCAGACGAAGTCGTTCGCTGGCGGCGAAAAAGTGTTGCTCGGATTGGGCGATCATTTGTTTCGCGGCACGCCGGTTTCGCCGTATCGCGAACTCGCGGAATTGGCGGCGGTGGCTGGCGACAAAAGTGTTTCGGCGGTCAATCGGATCAACGCGGATCAATTGAAAGGCTACGGCACGATCGCGGGAAATCGGCGTCCGGACAACGCGCGCCTGATCGACGTCTCATTGATCATTGAAAAGCCGGCGGCATCGGTGGCGCGCGAGAAATTGCACGTGGACGGTCTTCCGACGGACACGTGGCTTGGCTGGTTCGGCATGCATCTGCTTGCGCCATCGATTTACGACATTCTGGAGGAGATGATCCGGAATGAGATGCGCGATGGTGGTGAATTTCAGCTGACGCGCGCCCAGGAGATTCAGCGGCAGCGATTCGGCTATCTCGCGCTGGAAATGATTAATGCGCGACGATTTGATTTCGGCGTGCCTGACGATTTCGTGCAAAGCGTCCAGGATTTCAGGAAAGCCTGAATCTGGAAGTTTGTAGGTCGGCTTCGGCGGTGTCGCTGTGTTCCACATTTGCCGTGACCCTCTGCAGCGGCTACATATCATCCAACAACCGTGACAATCATCGAAGCAACCCAGCTCCTTGAGAAATTCCGCGCCGGCGGCGTGAGCCGTGACGAAGTCATTCGTGCCTTTCAGGCGGCGCCGTTGGCCGAGATCGGCATTGCGACGGTCGATACGCACAGGGCGTTGCGGAAGGGATTTCCTGAGGTGATTTTTGGCGCAGGCAAGACGCCGGCGCAGGTGTTGAAAATTGCGGCGAAACTGATCGAGCACGACCAGAACGTTCTCGCGACTCGAATCACCGCGGAACATGCGCGTGTCGTGAAAAAGAAATTTCGCAACATGGTGCATCACGAAGCGGCGCGCTGTCTTACCATCGAATCGAAGCCCCTGCCGAAACGATCCGGAGTCATTGCCATCGTTTGCGCCGGCACCAGCGACCTGCCTGTGGCGGAGGAAGCAGCGGTGACGGCAGAAATCATGGGCAACACCGTCGAGCGGATCACGGACGTCGGCGTGTCCGGCGTTCACCGGCTTTTCAATCGGTTGGATCAGATTCAGCGCGCGAACGTGGTGATTGTCGTGGCCGGAATGGAAGGCGCGCTGCCGAGCGTTGTGGCCGGTTTGGTGGCGAAGCCGGTGATTGCGGTTCCGACCAGCGTCGGTTATGGCGCGAGCTTTGGCGGACTGGCGGCATTGTTGGGAATGCTGAACAGCTGCGGCAGTGGTGTGACGGTGGTGAACATCGACAACGGTTTCGGCGCCGGTTATGCGGCCAGCCAGATCAACGCGTTGTGCGCGTGATTCACGCCGCCAGAAATCAACCATGAAAACGCTCTATCTCGACATCTTCAGCGGCATCAGTGGCGACATGTTTATTGCCGCGCTGATCGATCTTGGGGTGAGCCCGGAGAAGTTGGAAGGTGAACTGAGAAAGCTGAAGCTCGACGGCTATCACCTGCACGTTGGGCGAAAGCAGAAGTCTGGTATTGATGGCGTGAAGTTCGATGTTCATCTGGAAAGCGAGCATCCACACGGTTCAGATCACGGGCATCATCACCATGATCACGATCACGGTCACGACCACGAGCATGAACACGGTCACAGTCACACCCATCCGCACTCAGTTCTGACCGCGGTTTTCCGGCCGACTGAAGGGCATGGTCACGAACACGATCATTCGCACGAACACAGCCGAAATTTTGAACAGATCAAAGCGTTGATTCAGGCAACCGATCTGTCGTCGTGGGTGAAGGAAAAATCGCTCGCTGTGTTTCAGCGCATTGCGGTTGCGGAAGGAAAGATTCATGGCAAGCCGCCGGAGGAAGTTCATTTCCACGAAGTCGGAGCGATCGATTCGATTGTGGACATCGTGGGCGCGGCAGTGTGTCTCGAACAACTGGGCAAACCGCGTGTGCTCGCGGCGAATCCGGTGGAAGGAACCGGCTGGGTGAAGTGTGCGCACGGGCGGTTTCCGGTGCCGACACCGGCGACGCTCGCCATCCTTGGCGCGCGCGGCGTGGCGCTGTCGCAGTGCGACGAACCACACGAACTCATCACGCCCACGGGCGCGGCGTTGCTTGCGGAGTTTGTGGAAGAGTTTGGTCCGATGCAGAATCTCGTCGCGGAGAAAATTGGATTCGGTCTCGGCACACGGGACAACAAAACGCGACCCAACGTCCTTCGAGCCATTCTTGGATCGGTTTCCAATCCGCCATCCGCAATCCGCCATCCGCAATCGCCAGACTGGGAAACCGACCGCGTTGCGGTTCTTGAAACCAATCTCGATGACATCAACGCGGAAATTCTTGGGAGCTTTGTTGAGAAGGCTTTGGCCGCCGGCGCGCTCGACGTGTTTCACACGCCGATTCAGATGAAGAAAAACCGGCCGGGCGTTTTGCTGACGCTGCTTTGCGGGGAAGCGGATGGAGATCGATTTGCCGAAATGATTTTGCGCGAGACAACGGCGTTTGGCGTGCGGCGAACCGTGGCTGAGCGGAGAAAACTGCGGCGCGAATTCACAACGGTTCAGACGGAGTTCGGCGAAGTGACGATCAAACTTGGAAAACTGAACGGAAAAATCGTTCAGGCTGCGCCGGAGTTTGAGTCGTGTCGTGCGGCTGCGGAGCGCGCGAACGTTCCGGTTCGAATGGTTTTCGATGCGGCGGTGAAAGCGTTTTCCCGCTGAGTTCACCTGCCTTTCTGCGCCGATTCACTTGCCACTGTCGGAGGGCTGCTGTTAAACACGCGTGTGCCTTCGCAAAACGACACTTCGTCCGGCTCGCGCTCTCCGTGGGTCTGGATACCGACGCTTTATCTTGCCGAAGGTTTGCCCAATGCGATTGTCACGACGGTAGCGCTTCTGGTGTACAAGGGAATGGGCGTTTCGAATACAGAAGTTGCCGCCTACACAGGCTTTTTTTATCTCCCGTGGGTTTTGAAGCCGCTCTGGAGTCCGGTGGTGGATTTGTTGAAGACGCGGCGCGGCTGGATCTGGCAGACGCAGCTGCTGATGTGTCTGGCGCTGCTGGCGTTGGTGTTGATTTTTCCGATGTCCTGGTTCGTTCCGGTTTCCATCGGATGTTTCTTCCTGCTGGCATTTCTTTCGGCGACCCATGACATCGCCGCAGACGGCTTTTACATCCTGGCGTTGTCGGAAGGGCAGCAATCGTTTTTCGTGGGCATTCGCAACACGGTGTATCGCCTGGCGAGCCTGTTCATGAAAGGGCCGTTCATTTTTCTCGTCGCTGCAATGGAAGCGCATGTCGGCAACATGCAGCGCGCCTGGATGATAGCGTTTGGTGGAATGGCGGCGCTGTTTGGATTGTTCGGTTTGTATCATTACGCGGTTCTTCCAAAACCGGCGGCCGATCGTTCGGGTGATTTGAATTCAGTCCGGCAGTTCTGGGCGGAGTTCGGACGCACGTTCGCGAGTTTCTTTGCGCGGCCAAAGATTGGAATCCTTCTTTCCTTCCTGCTGTTGTATCGCTTTGCCGAAGCGTTGCTGGTGCCGATGGTTCAAACGTTTCTCCTGGATCCGGGGTCGCAAGGTGGACTCGGCTTGAGCGAACGTGAGTTCGGGATTGTTTATGGAACGGTGGGCGTGACGGCATTGATGATCGGAGGAATCGTCGGAGGCTTCGTCGTGTCGCGATTTGGACTGCGGCGATGTCTCTGGCCGATGGTGTTGATCATGAATGTGCCGGACGCGGTCTTCGTTTACCTGGCTTACACGCTTCCCGGGAGTCTGACGCTGATCGGAGCGTGCATCGCAGCGGAGCAGTTCGGATACGGATTCGGGTTCACGGCTTACATGCTTTATTTGATTTATATCGCGAGGGGGAATCATCAGACGGCGCATTACGCGATCTGCACGGGATTCATGGCGTTGGGATTGATGCTTGGAAGCATGTGGAGCGGGTGGCTTCAGAAACAGCTCGGTTACCAGCACTTTTTCATCGCGGTGCTGGTGGCGACGATTCCGGGGTTTATCGTGACCGCCTTGATACCGCTCGATCGGGAATTTGGCCGGAAGAAGGCCGTTTGAACCGCTTTTTGGGCTTCAATTTTCGGCGAGGAACAACGTTCCCGGAAATCGGATTGCGGTTTCCCGAAGGCAAACGGTATTCTGCGACCCAGTGATAACCGATTGGAACATTCAGTCGCGCGGCCACGGCTGCGAAACGTGTGGCAGACATTTCGCCGACAAGGAGTCCTATCACACCGTTCTTTTCGACGAACGCGCGGGTTTCAGGCGATCCGATTTCTGCGCTGCATGCTGGCAGGAGAAATACAGCGACGCACGGAATCGCGAGGGTTTTGTTTCGTACTGGCAGGGTGTTTATGAAGCGCCGCCGCCACCGACCGAAACGATCAAGAAGGAAACCGCGGAAACGCTGTTGCGGAAGCTCATTGAGCTGAATGATCCGAACTACATGCCCGCCGGTTACATTCTTGCCGTGATGCTTGAGCGCAAGCGGTTGTTGAAGGTGAAGGAACAGATCGTCCGGGATGGCCAGCGCATTTTCATTTACGAACATCCGCGAACAGGTGACGTCTTCACGATTGCCGATCCCGATCTCAAGCTGGATCAGCTGGAAAAAGTGCAACGCGACGTCGCGCATCTGCTTGAGCATGGATTGAATCCGCCGGCGTCGGAGGTTGGGGCGACTCCGGAGAACAGTGCGGTGGAGACGGTGCCTGCGGATCAGGCGACGCCGGAGCCGGAGGTTGAGAACAAAGAGTAGATTGCCGTGGCCGAATTCGAGGAATTGCAACAAAAACTCGGTTACCAATTCCGCAATGTCGAGTTGCTGAAGCTGGCGCTCACCCATCCTTCCGTTGCCCACGAACAGTCGGTCGCCCTCGAAACGAATCAACGCCTCGAGTTTCTCGGCGACGCCGTGCTCCAGCTCGTCTTGACCCGGGAACTTTACGAACGTTTCCCGCAGTTCGATGAAGGTCCACTCACCAAGGCCCGCGCTCGAATGGTCAATCGTCGAACGCTCGCGGAGCACGGACGTTCGATCGATCTCGGCCGGCAATTGATCGTCAGCCGTGGCGAGGAGATGCACGGCGGACGCGAACGGCCATCGGCGCTGGCGGATGCGTATGAGGCGATTTTGGGAGCGATCTTTCTGGACGGCGGATTCGATGCCGCGCAAAAGGTGATCCTGAAGCAATTTCAGGAAACGTTCGGAGCCGTTAACGTCATTCCGGTTCTTGAAAATCCCAAAGGCGAACTTCAGGAGTTTCTGCAGGAAACGTCGCTTGAATCCCCGCAATACCACGTCGTTTCCGCATCCGGTCCGGACCATGACCGTGTCTTCGAATGCACGGTGCATCATGGCGGAGTTGAACTCGCGCGTGGGCGCGGTCGGAGCAAGAAGGCGGCGGAAAGTGAAGCGGCCCGCGAAGCCTTGCAGCGGCTCAAGGCTGAAAAACAGAAGGTGGAGTCGATGAAAAACTCGGAGGCCTGATGGGGACTGTTTTCCAGAAAGACTCAAATCAGCGCCAGGTGCGCGGAGTATCTGTGTCTCCTGCCCCGGCTTTCCCTGCGTTTCTCGGTGTTGTTGTGCGAAAGTTTGGTGTTTCCGGTTATTCCTCTTGTCAGTCAAAAACAGCAGACCTAAATTGCGTCATCAAAGCGCGTGAGAGTGATTTGAAATGATAGAACTGGTTCAGTTTCCGTTCAGCCCATTCTGCATCGTTCAGCGGCGGATACTGGAATTCTCGGGTGCTCCCTTCAAAATCACCAACATCCCCGTCAACGACCGTTCGCTCGTCTGGAAACTCACCGGGGAGCAATATTACGGCGTTCCCATCGTTCGCGACGGCAGCCGCGCAGTCTTCGAAAGCGGCGACGATTCGCAGGACATCGCCAAATACCTCGATGCGATGTTGAAGCTTGGCCTTTTTCCGGCCGAGCTGGAGGGCGTTCAATCCATTCTCTGGCGATACATTGAGAACGAGATCGAAGGCTGCACGTTCCGGTTGAACGACATTTACTTCCGCGAATTCGTTCCGAAGGCCGAGCAGGTGCAGCACATTCGCCACAAGGAACGGAAGTTCGGGCGCGGTTGCATCGATCAATGGCGCGCGGACCAGAAACAGTGGCTCAAGCGGCTCGAGGGGAATCTCGTGCCCTTCGAACAGATGCTGCAAAGCCGCGCGTTTCTCATCGATGAACGTCCGCGATTCGTCGATTTCGATCTCTTTGGGATGCTGGGCAATTTCCTTTTCTCCGGACATTACCGTCTGCCGAAGGCGCACCGCCGGCTCAGGCAGTGGTACGAACGCATGTCCGACATCCAATTCGAAAAACCGCGCTCGTGAAAAACTATATCCTCGACACAAACGTTCTCCTCCACGACCCCAACTCTCTGCTGAATTTTCAGGACAACAACGTCCTTCTCCCCATAGAAGTCATCGAAGAAATCGACCGCTTCAAACGCGAATCCTCCGAACTCGGTCAGAATGCCCGTGCTGTTTCCAGGATGCTCGATTCTTTTCGCGGGGATGGAAGTCTCAGCGCCGGAGTAAAGCTTCCGAACGGCGGCAAGCTGAAGATCGTTTTCGAACAGAACGGTCACGCGAAGGAGAATGGAAATGGGAATGGGAATGGAAACGGCAACGGCCATCATTTCAACGGCCATACCGTGGACAATCGGATTCTCGCCATGGCATCGGCGGTTCAGAAGGCTCAGCCAAAAAATCCCGCGGTGCTCGTCAGCAAGGACATCAACCTGCGCATCAAGGCCGACGCGCTCGGTTTGCTGGCGGAGGATTACGAAACGGACCGTGTCTTCATCAAGGACCTTTACACCGGCATGCTGGAGAAAAGCGTGTCGCCGGCCCAGATCGCGGATTTTCGCACCAACGGCGAACTGGAAATCGGGAACGGAAAGAAATATTTCCCGAACGAATACTGCACCCTTACCGACGAGACCAATCCGAAGCGCACGGCTTTGGCGAAGGTGGATTCGACGGGAACCAGGTTCATTCCGATCATCGATTGCCGCGAAGGCGTGTGGGGAATCAAACCGCGCAACCGCGAACAGCACTTTGCCTTCGATGCATTGCTGGACGATCGCATCAAGCTGGTCACGCTGATGGGCAAGGCCGGCACCGGAAAAACCCTGATGGCCCTTGCAGCCGGATTGAAGCGTGTGGTGCTCGATCGCGAGTTCCGGCGTCTGATCGTTGCGCGACCGACCATTTCGATGGGCAAGGAACTCGGTTTTCTGCCGGGATCGCTTGAAGAGAAACTGGCGCCGTGGATGCAGCCGATCCATGACGCGTTGGAAATGCTGAGCGATTTGAACATGGGCCACGAACATCGCCGCAGCGGCGATCTCATGCGCTCGGGAAGCATCGTGGTGGAAGCGCTCAGCTACATTCGCGGACGAAGCATTGCGAACCAGTTCATGATCATCGACGAGGCGCAGAACCTGACGCCGCTCGAGGCGAAGACGATCATCACGCGCGTCGGCCACGGAACGAAGGTGATATTTACCGGCGATCCGTATCAGATCGACAATCCGTACGTCGATTCCTCGTCAAACGGCTTCAATTACATCGTCAGCCGATTCCGTCCCGAGGCCATTGCGGCGCACATTGAACTGCAGAAGGGGGAACGTTCGGAGCTGGCGGAGCTGGCGGCAAATATCCTGTAGAGTAACAGGTCCGTTTTTCTCTGGCACTGCGGGTAACGATTGCCTGGCCTGTGGAATTTGAGCCGAATAAAGGCTGTTGCCCCTTTGAGGAGGCAACAGCCGCAACACAGACTGAAGCTCTGCCACCCCCCATCCCTGAAGCCCAATCCCCCTAAAGCTCCAGCTGGCTGCACAGGGTAATACGGATGTTTTAAGGGCTTTCTTTCAAAAAAGTTTGGAAATTTGATGGATCAGATTTAAGCGGCGGCGCTGCTGAGGTCGTTGGCAGCAGCTAATGATCATGGGCGTCCGGCGAATTTGATTGATTCGAGACGTGCCTTCGCCGTTTTCAGCGCCTCCAGCATTTCTGTGGCGGAGGCATATCGAATTGTCAGATCCGGGTGACAGGCTTTGATGATGATGGCATTCAAGGCATGAAACTCCTCGGGCGTGCGGCTTGCCACGAGCGTGCTGGAAATCTCCGGAAACAATGCTGCGGATCCGCCGGAGTTCAATACATAGAGAACCATGCCCAACGCGTAGATATCCGCGGCGGGAGTTCCAGGAATTTCAGGAAACGGCGGCATGTAGCCAGGCGTTCCAACGAGCGACCGTTCGTTGTCAGGACGAAATTCGGCGACGAGTCCAACGTCGGCGAGCTTGGGCTCGTTGTTCACGAAGAGGACGTTCTGTGGCTTTATGTCGCGATGCGCCAGCCCGTTGCGATGCAGGAATTCCAGTGCTTCGCACAGCTTGATGCCGATCTCCACACAGGCAAGCGCCGGGAGCCGGTTGCCGGGAAGGTTGGCGCGAATGTTCACCAGGTCGAGCGGTTTGTATCGGGAAGGATCCTTCATCCAACTGTCTTCTGCAGCATCCCCCAGTTCCATGATGTAATAGAAATATCCATCCCGCGGTTCGCTGACATGATGAACCCGCAGGAGGCCGGGGTGCTGTTCGGAAAGGGCGCGGTAACGGCTGACGCCATTGAACTCGCGCTCAAAGGGCGCCGCAGTCTCGAACTTCGCGAGATAAACCACCTTCAATGCCTGCCATGCGCCACCCGGTTTCCGGGCAAGCCACACCTTGCCATAAGCCCCTTCTCCAAACGGAGCTGGAGCGAGTTCGTAACCCGGGATTTCAGGCGGAGGTTCCACAGCCTGAATGACGGTACGCTCTTCGCGAGCCAATCGCACATGCCGCACGACGGACCACGCCGCTGCGACCGGCAGCTGGCCGCCCGTGACAATAAGCCAGGGGAACCATGCGTTTGTCAGATGACTGATTGCAATGGCGGTCGCGGAAAAAAGAACGAGAACTCCCGCTGAGATTGTGAGCGCGGAAGCGAGTCGGACCCGGCACAGCCCACCGCCCAGTAGAATGCCGATCACCGTCAGCGACAACCCTTCCATCCAGGCCGGTGCGCGGCGAAGCCAGTCGTCGTTGATCAGGTTCAAAAAGGAAGTTATCAGGATTTCCACGCCGCCGGTCGCTTCGCCGCTCCAGCGCGTGTAAGGGGTGGAAAACTCGTCCGGCTCGCCGTCCGGAAGCGGTGTTCTAGGATGCGATCCAATGAACACGACTTTGTCCCGAAAGAAGTTTGGCGGCTGCTCTAATGCGAATCGATAGCTCAGCTCGACCCATGTGTTGTGACGGTAATAGCGCAACCAGGGGAAATGCGGCTCGTCCAGTAGTGTGCCGCCCGAAAGTCGCGCCACCGTGCGGGTGAGACTCTGATATGGCCCCGGTGACGGAAACGGCCAGTGCCGCCGGACGACGCCGTCCAGATCGGGATCAAGCCAGGCCACGCCCCAGTTGGTTGCTGCACTCAAGAAAGGTTCGGCGGGGAGCAGCGGTCTCGCGCCGGCAATTTCCGAGTGCGTTACACGCGCCTGTTCCGCCATCAGCACGACACATCGCTGTCTTCGCATGGCGGCAGCCAGTTCTTCATCGACTGCAGGATCGCCCGGGTTTCGAAAGAAGGTGTCGAACACCACCATTGAAGCGCCGTCGTCCGCCAGCCTGTTGAGCACTTGAGCGTGAAGTTGCCGTTCCCACGGTTGTCCGCGTGTCTGCTTCAGGCGGTCGTAGGATTCGCTGTCGAGTTGGAGAATGATGACGTTGTTGGTGACCGAACGGGAACCGAACCGGAAAAGGTAGTCGTAACTGGAGCGAACCCAGAAATCTCCGACCGGCAGACTCCAAAGGATCAGACCTGCAAGCACCGTCAGCGCCGCGCCAAGCGCAGAATTGCGAAGCTTTTGGTTCCTGCTCGCTTTGGACATGTCAGGAGCGGTTCGGTTGCGAGTCTATGGGGCAGGGAAACGAACTTTCAACGCCGAACATCGGCATTGTGGGACACGGTCCGAAAAGGGGCAAAGCACTCAGCGCGCTTCGCCTGGCACTGCGAGCTCTTTCATTATGGCGACGCTTGAGGAGGTTCCGAGCCGAGTTGCGCCCGCCTCGATCATGGCCAGCGCCGTCCTTCTGTCGCGAATGCCGCCGGACGCCTTCACGCCAAACTTCGGGCCGACTGTTGCACGAAGGAGTTTCACGTCTTCGAGTGTCGCTCCTGCGCCATTGAACCCTGTTGACGTTTTGACGAACTGGGCGCCGCTTTCGAGCACGAGGTTGCAGGCGCGAATTTTCTGTTCCTCGTTCAACAGCGCGGTTTCGAGAATGACTTTTACCGGACGTTCATCGGCGGCTTCCACGACGTCGCGCAATTCGCGAAGAACGAACTTGTCCTTCACCTCCTTGAGAAGGCCGATGTTCAACACGAGATCGATTTCCTGCGCGCCGTCATCGATCGCCGCCTCCGTTTCGAAACGTTTCACGTCAGTGGACATGGCGCCGAGCGGGAATCCGACAACGCAGGCGACCTTGATGCTTGTGTCCTCCAGAAGGGTTCGAGCGTAATCAACCCAGCAGCCATTTACGCAGACGCTGTAGAATTTATGTTCGCGCGCTTCGGCGCACAGCTGCTCAATGTCCCTGGCTGTGGCGTCGGGCTTCAGGTTGGTGTGATCGATATATGCCGCGAGCTCGGCGGCGGAGAGCGTTTGCATAAATGACGGCGGGAGAGCGTGGTTCAGACAATCACGAAGGTCAATCTTCCGGTCAGTTCAGTGAAAGATCGTCCGGCATTTGAGAAAGGAGTTTGTACTTCCACCCCTTCTGTTCGAGGATCATTCGCCAGAGCCGGGAGGGATCAGGCTCAAAGACGAGATCGAGTGTTGCGGGATGAGTGAGCCAGGCTTTCCGCTTCAGTTCATCTTCCAGTTGACCGGGGCTCCAGCCTGAATAGCCGGCAAACAGTTTGATCTTTCGTGTTGGCGAAAACGATTCTCCGATCTCCAGCAGTGTGTCGAGGGAATGACCGAGGCTCAGGTTCGCCATGACGTTGGCGTCGGGAATAAAGGCATCCGAATGCAGGTAACTGAGAGCCGTCGGTTGCACCGGTCCGCCGAGAAACAACGGGCAGCTCTTCAATGTGTCGGGAAGATCGGCCACGATCATCTCGCCCACGCTGCTGCCGGTGGCGCGGTTCAACACCAGACCGAAGGCGCCCTCGGCGTTGTGTTCGCAAATGAGAATGACTGTCCGTTGAAAGAAGGAGCCGCCCAATTCACCGCTGTCCAGGAGCAGCTGGCCTTTGAGATATTTCGATTTCTCCGGCATAACGCTGACAGCCGCAATCTCGCGCAAAGCGGCGCGTCCGGCAATTCGGGATTGAACGTTTGGTACGAACTTGTTCGTCCCAAAAAGCTCAATATTTCGGCACGTCGTGGTCGATTTCGTCAGACCACGCGCTGATGCCGCCCTTCACGCTCTTCACGTATTTGAATCCCTGTTCACGAAGGAACTGCAGCGCCTTCATCGATCGCACGCCGGCTTTGCAGTGAATGTAATACTGCTGGTTCGGGTCGAGTTCGGTAAAGCGCTCGTTCAACTGGCTGAGCGGAACCAGCGGAACGCCGTTCACGTGGGCAATTTCGTATTCGTCCGGCTCGCGGACGTCGATGACCTTGATGCCGAGTGAAGGATTGTCGAGAGCCTTCTTCATGTCCTGAACCGTCACTTCATCCGGATTCGATTCCGGCTGGGCGGGTTCGGGCATGATGCCGCAGAACATTTCGTAATCGATCAATTCCTTGACCGTCGGATTCTCGCCGCAAACCGGACAGGCAGGATCTTTCCGCAACTTGAGTTCGCGGAACTTCATCTCAAGCGCATTGAAGAGCAGCAATCGGCCGATGAGCGGCGTTCCTTTTTCGAGCGCGAGCTTGAGAATTTCCGTCGTCTGAATGCAACCGATGATGCCCGGCAGGACGCCCAGCACACCGCCTTCGGCACAGCTCGGCACCATTCCGGGCGGCGGCGGTTCGGGATAAAGACAACGATAGCACGGTCCGCCGAGATGCGGCGCAAACACGCTGGCCTGGCCTTCAAATCGGAAGATGGAGCCATAAACGTTCGGCTTGCCGAGCAACACGCAGGCGTCGTTGGTCAGGTAACGGGTGGGAAAATTGTCCGTGCCGTCCACGACGATGTCGTAGGGACGGATCAGGTCGAGCGCGTTTTCGCTGGTGATGCGGGTTTTGTGGATGACGACTTCAACGTTCGGATTGATGCCCGCAATCGTTTCCTTTGCAGACTCGGCTTTGGAACGGCCGACATCGGCGTCCGTGTGGAGAATCTGACGTTGGAGATTGGAGTAATCGACGGAATCGAAATCGACGATGCCGAGCTTCCCGATGCCGGCGGCGGCGAGATACATCGCGATGGGAGAGCCCAGCCCGCCTGCGCCGATGCAGAGAACACTGGTGGAACGAATTTTCTTTTGGCCAGCCAAACCGACTTCCGGCAGGATCAGATGCCGCGAGTAACGGCGGATTTCGTCATTGTTCAATTGCATAAATTAAAAGGCGCATGAGCGTATTGCACCGGGAGAATAAAGCAAGTCAGCCAGCGAGGCAAACGACGCGGCGACTGCATCGTTTCGGACGGGTGTCATCGTGATGAAAGGGAAACCGGTTCCACGGGAGACTGCATCGGTTCTGCGCAAGTTGACGAAGCTGCGTCCGCAACTGGCGATGGTGCTGGGAAGCGGGTTCGCTCATGCGATCAGCGGCGCGGCGATTGAACGGCGGCTTTCCTATTCAAAGCTTCCGGGGTTTCCCAAACCCGGTGTTTCGGGTCACGCAGGTGAACTTTGGCTGGGGACGTGGCATGGTGTCCCGATCGTTGTTCTCCATGGCAGGGCTCATTTCTACGAAGGTCATGATCTGGAAACGGTGACATTTCCGATCCGGGTGCTGGCGGAGTTCGGAATTCGTGACCTGTTGCTGACGAATGCGGCGGGCGGGATCAATCCACGCTTTCGTCCCGGGGACTTCATGGCTTTCACCGATCACATCAATTTCATGGGCGCGAATCCATTGCGAGGCGCGGCCGCGGCCGACGGGAAGGGATTTGTGGATTTGACTGAAACCTACGACGTGAAACTGAGCCGTTTGATGCAACAGGCGGCTCGACATGCGAGAGTGACGTTGCGACGGGGCGTTTACATTGCGGTGTCGGGGCCGAGCTATGAAACACCGGCCGAGATCAGGGCGTTCCGGCGATTGGGTGCGGACGCCGTTGGAATGAGCACCGTCCCTGAAGCGATCGTGGCACGGCAATGCGGAATGCGCGTTGTTGCGTTGTCGTGCATCACCAATCCGGCGGCGGGATTGAATCGGACCAAAATCTCGCATCAGGAAGTGCTTCAGACCGGTGAACGGGTGAAGGCTTCTGCTGCTGCGTTGTTGAGCGGATTCGCGAAGCTGTATGGGAAAGAATCCTTGAGAAACCGAGCTGAAGCCGTAAGCTGCGAGCCTGAAAATTTGCGATGAAGTTGGACGAAGCTTTCCCGCTGGAGAATGCAGGATGGCCGGCTTTGCTGGTCAATGATGCCTGTACGATCCTGCGTTCCAATCAGACCGCGCGGAAGCTGTTCGGTCCGGCTCTGGAAGGGGCGGCTCCGTTGCTCGGCGCCATCTGGGCTGTCGAAAACGGCCCTAATGCCGAACAGTTCCTTGCTCAATGGGAACGTTCGCCGGCTGCAACCGTTTCACTGAAGTTTCGCGTCAAGGGCGGGGGCATCAGCTCGTTTTCAGTTTCCATCTGCTCGTTTCAGAAAAGCGAACAGCGGTTTTTCATCTTTCAGTTGCTGCCGGACTGGTCTTTCGCCGCGGATCAAAAAGGTCAGGCAACCGACTTCACCCTGGCGCAAAAGCACAAGCTCGATGTCGCGCTTCAGCTGGCCCGGACCGTGTCGCTCGATTTCAACAACGCGCTTACCAGCATCCTCGGTTACACATCGCTGATTTTAAGCCAGATGGAACCGGGCAATCCATGGCGGCATTTGCTGGTGGAAGTCGAAAAGTCGGCTTCGAAAGCCGCGGAAATCGCCAATGATCTGGGCACGTTCAGCCGACAGGAAAAGGAAGCGCGCACGCAGGCCAGCGGCAACCTGAACGCCATCGTTCAGCGCAGCACCGATGTTCTGCGCGGCTCGAGCAAGAAGCAGATCACCTGGAGCGTGCAACTCGAACGCCGGCTGTTCACGGCCAAGTTCGACGAAGCGAAGATGCAGCAGGCGTTCGTGAAGATTCTGGAAAATGCCAGCGAGGCGATTCAGAACACGGGCAGAATTACTGTCCAGACGCGAAATGTGGAGCTCTCCCAAGGCGCGCAGGATCGCGATCTCCGCCTGGCGCCTGGCACCTATATTTGCGTGGAATTCAGCGACAGCGGCGGTGGAATTCCAGCTGATGTTCTTCCCCGGATTTTCGAGCCATTTTTTACGACGAAGAAGGCGACCGGTCATCGAGGACTGGGATTGGCGCTGGTTTACGGGATTGTCACCAACCATGGCGGAGGCGTCGCTGTTTCAAGCCAGCCCGACGTCGGAACCTCCGTTCGCGTCTATTTGCCGGCGGAAAAACGAATCGTTCAGGACAACGCACCCGCTTCAAACAATCTCAACGGGACAGAAACCGTTCTCATGGTGGATGACGAGGACCTGCTGCTCACGATGGGCAAAACCATTCTATCCGCGTACGGCTACAACGTTCTCACGGCGAACAGCGGCCAGAAAGCTCTTGAGATGTTCGCCAATCAGAATCCCAGGGTGGATCTCGTCATCACCGACCTGGTGATGCCTTCGATGAGCGGTCGCGAGCTGGCGGAACATATCCGCCGCATGTCGCCGGAGACCCCGATTCTCTGCACGAGCGGCTTTGTACGATCGGGCGCACAGGACGATGAAATGAGCTATCTCCAGAAGCCGTTTACCAGTCACGAACTGGTGGCGAGGGTGCGTGGAATGCTGGCTGGAACCAGGGGGACGTAACCGCAAAGAGCGGTTATTCAGAGCAAAATCGGTAATAAGTTATTCCTTGAACATGCGTTGACTTGCATTAGCGAATGTCGTATTCACATTCCTTATGCAAATAGAAAGTCTGAAAGTCTTCTGCGACCTGGCCGAAACGGAAAGCTTCACCAAAGCCGCTCAAATCAACAATGTCACGCAGTCCGCTGTCAGCCAGCAGATCAGTTCGCTGGAGCGTCAGTTCAAGTCTCTTCTGATCGAACGCAGCAAGAAGAAATTCAGACTCACCCGGGAAGGGCAGGTTCTTTACGATTTCAGCAAGCAGATCATTCAGACCTATGATGCGCTGCACAGCAAACTTCAGGAAATCAAGGACATCATTTCGGGAACCATCCGGGTGGCAACGATTTACAGCATCGGTCTTCACGATCTTCCGCCCTACATCAAGCGTTTCCTGAAGGAATATCCGACCGTTCACGTGCATGTGGAGTACCGGCGCGCGAATCAGGTTTATGACGACGTGCTCGGAAACGTGGTTGATCTCGGATTGGTCGCCTATCCGACCCGCGATCCGAAAGTGGAAGTGATTCCGTTGCGCAAGGATCCGCTGGTGTTGATCTGTCACCCGCAGCATCCCTTTGCCAGGTTGAAGAATACGAAGTTGAAAACCATCGCGGGTCAGAAGTTCATTGGATTCGAACCGGACATCCCGACCCGCAAGGCGCTCGACAAGATCCTCAAGGAAAACACGGTGGAAGTGAACACAGTGATGGAATTCGACAACATCGAAACCGTGAAGCGCGCGGTGGAAATCGATGCGGGCATCTCCATTGTTCCCATCAGCACGATCAGCCAGGAAATCAGCAAGCAGACACTTACGGCTGTGACACTGGAAGACGGGGAATTCTACCGGCCGCTCGCGGCGATCTATAAGAAGAACAAGGTGCTTTCGCCCGCGATGAAGCAGTTCCTGTCGATTCTCAGGGAAGGCTGAAAAAATTTGCGATCTACGATCGTCGTTTTGCGAACAAAACGCGCTGCCGGAGAAATCCAGCAGCGCGTTCATTTTTCAAATCATCAATCGTGAATCCTAACAGGTTGTTGAAAAACTCAGCGCGGGTTTGAACAGATCGAATTGAGTGGGG
>CALBZA010000072.1 GCA_937890005.1 uncultured Verrucomicrobia subdivision 3 bacterium
TGTAGGTCAGCGTGGAGGCAAAGTTGGTTCCGGCGGAAATAGCGCTCAAGCGACCACGACGGTCGTAGCTGTTTGTCACGCTCGGCGTACTGTCAGAATAGATGACCGTTTCCAGATCACCGGCGGCGTTGTAGCTGTAGGTCGTCGTGACACCCCGTTCCCAGTCGCGGCTCGTCAGGCGGCCGGCTTTGTCATACTGATAATCATCCGTCGCGTCGTTCTCTCCCTGGTAGCTCTTGCGAACAAGCCAGCCGCGTTGCGGATGATAGTGCCATGTTGTAACGGCCGCCCCAAGATTGCTGGCGAAATTAGTCCAGGTCGTCATCGATTCCATGCGACCTGCGTAGTCATAGGTGTATTGCACCGGATATGTCCGCGCTCCGGCGGTTTTTTCCAGTTCACCGCGTTTGTTATACCAGTTTGTTACGCTTCCCCCGTCCGGGTAGGTAACATTTGTCACCTGAAGCATCTTGTTGCGGAAACTCCATGTTACCTGCGGTCCGGGAGCCGCGACACTTTTCACCTGGTCCGCTTCGTCATAGGTGTAGGTGGTCGTTCCAGTCCGGGCGTCCGTCACCGTCTGGACCCGACCGTGACTATCGTAGCCATACGTCAAAGAAGATATCGTTTCTGTGCCGGCCTTCCGGACTACGGAAATCAATCGACCATTCTGATAGCTGCTAAGAGTTACGGTTCCCTCTGTTGCGTTGTTGGTAGCAAAGCGCCATCCGCCGCTCGGCACCGATGACTCGCTCCAGGAAACCGCCTGAGTTCCCCCATCACCAAATCGCGTTTGCGAAGAACGGCGTCCATCCGGGGACGTTTGCACACGAGAAACCAGCACAGGAGTGCTGCTTCCATTCGTACCCCAGACGTAGGTGTCCTGAATTCGGCTCACCTTACCACTCCACAGCGCACCAACCGACGTCGCGACGTAGTTGGTTGTCCAGGTGATCCGATCCGTTCCACCCTTGATTGTTGCCAGATTCGATAACAGATCATCGTAATCTGTTACATTGGTGGCCGTCTCACTCAATGCGACAATGCTCAATTCCCGCTCTCCCTTTTTGTTGTAGGTGTAAAGCGTCGTAACACCCTCAGTATCCACCTGCTTCCAAAGCTGACCGAGCGAGTTGTAGTACGATTGGGTGACCGGATCATCCCAAGTATAGTACGGGGTATCGTCCTGATATACAGTCTTCCACGGCCTGCCCGCGATGTCGGTGTGGGTCGTAACAACCTCCTCGGTGTCTTCAAGCGCACTATTCAAGCGGATTTCCTTTGTGAATGAGCCGTATCCATCAGCACCGTATTCATACCGAACAGGATGAACGGCCGTTCCCGATACCCTTTTCAACGATCCGTCCAGATAGTAAGCTTCAATGCGGGTTCCACCATCTGGATAGGTGATCGTTCGGACTCTTCCGCCTGTTTCCGAATCATGACTTTCAGCATAAGTCGTTCTCCCGCCCATTGCATTGGTTTCTGCCACAAGATGTCCGCAAAGGTCATATTCATACTGCGCCAACACCCGGGAATCTGATCCCGCTTTGCGAATTGTTTGCAGAACACGCCCCATCGCATCCAAAATATTGGTGGTCGTAATCCCGAGCCGCGTGCTTGCAGTCTGGCGTTTCAGATCGTCATAACTGAAATAGGTAGTCACTCCATCGCGATCGGTTTTCGACTCCACCAAACCGCAGCAGGAGGAGAGCTGAACAGTCTCTGATGTCCCATCCAGATATGTAACCGTTTGCGGACGCCCGAAGTTGTCTGGATTACTATACGTTTCGCGGCTAAGCAGGGTCGCGCTTGCCACATCCCAACGTTCAGAAAGCACCATATTTCCGAAGAAGTCACGCACCACTCGATTAGATATTCCCGAAACAACATAGTTGAATCCGCTATCCGGCCGTCCGGAAACTGTGATATTAGTAAAATGGCCGCTGCTATTAGTCGCATAGTAGTACGCGGTCATGGTCTTGTCCGGATGGATCACTGATTTCAACCGTCGATGGTTTTCGCCACTGGAATAGTACCGATTTGTCGTAAAAAGATGGCTTGGATCATTCCACCCGCTATACCAACCCGTTGTGACCTGGGCTTCGATTCGCTCATACTCGGAAACAATTGCAGTGTAACGAGCGGAGACCAATTGACTATTGACGGTCTCGAACACGTATCGTGGAGTGTCAGGCTCAAGCGTTCCATCGTCCCCTGAACCATTGACGTAACTATAGTCAGGGCCATACGCATAAAATGTGGCGCGTGCCACGCCTCGATTTTCGATTGTCACATCCCCATGCGAGGAATAAACAAGCAGTGGGCGCCCCTCGCTATCGTATGACTCATAGTACTCCCATGAACCGTCCGGATGTACAACGGATCGCAACGGCTGGCGCGTCCCACCAACGAAGTACCACGGATACTCATCATATGTGTATGTGGTTGTTTCCGGATGCGAGTCCGATCCCACAACAACTTCGACAGGAGCTTCCCCCCATGGAAACTGCCGGAACGTCGTGCGGACTCGTGTCAGGATGTTTCCATTCGCATCCTTTACGATTTTAAGCGTCTGTCGGAACTGATTATCCGATGAATCAGTCCAATAGCTGTTTGTAATAGATGTCTGGAACAGGTCATTCATTGGCTGCACAATCCAATCCCCTTCTGAAGACTGCGCTGTAAAATTCCACTGGCGAACTGTATCCCCATCTCTGATCTCTGAGATTCGGAACTCATTGGGTACTGGATTTGTAATAGCCCATGTGACATAGGGATTTCCTGTCAATTGGTAGATATCCCCGCTAAAGCCAGTAATCTGATTTGAATGATAGAATTGTATAAGGAACGAGTTGGAACCCGCAGCAGTAATATCAACCAGGCCTTGAGGTATCTTGATCTGGCGAATCATTCCGCTTTCAAAAACAGGTGTCACCCCGGGGAAATCTTTTGGAAACTGAAGCATCTCCGGAGAGAGTACATCCCAGGTAAAGCGATTGAATCCAAAGCTGATCTCACCCATCGATTGGCCTCCATCGCCAGTGCCAAGTGAGATTGATAGCTCGGGTCCATAAAAATCCCCGCCATCTCCACCATCAATGCAGATAGAACAACCACCACCGCCCATACCACCACCCATACCACCGCCTGCAACCCCTGATCCAGGAGGGTTGGGATTTGCAATAGACACGATCACAGATCCCGGCGGAACAGTGATTGTACATTCCCCTTCTGGGATATCCACCTCATGTTCTTGACCGTAAACTGGCGAGGAGGGATCACCATTACCAGTCAACGTTTCGCTCTTGCTCGTCACCTGTGTCCCTCCCCCAGCAAAAGACTTCACCTCTTTCCACTTAATCTTGTAAGTTACGCCCTTCTCGGTTTTGGGAAGTTTAAAGCGATACTTCCATTTTTGAGCGTTAGCTGTGACATGAGTCTCGTCGAGCGAGAAATACGCGGTTCCCGAGCCGAACGACCACTCAGATGGGTATTCGGGCATTATGTCCTTAATATTACTATTTAGCTCGTCATCATCGTACTCCTCACTCAACGTTTGCTGGCAGGCATAAAAGTATTCTTCGACGTCGCTCATGTCGTCGATTTCGAACAGCCGTGAGGTTCCGGAGAGCACTGTGCCCGGAATAACGGTGATGCACCGTTCCATTATATTGGTGCCGTTATTCGTGCTGACCTGCGAGCAATTGTCGTTGATAGAGTGATATATTTCCGGCCCAACAAATGCCCACCCAATTGTGTACAAACCGCCACAAGTTAATCTTTGAGGAGCACCGTATGTTGCTTCGGCGGAACTAAACGAGTAACAATGGTAACCGCACCCACTGTAGGGATTGCAGTTAAACTTATAACGAGTATCTTCTTGTTCACTATGCTCTGTGGCTGTTCCCGTACAGGAGTTCGTATACTCACATGTGAGCCCAACGTATTTCTCAACGAAGGTCGCATACATGTGATTTTCGATCTCATTGTACCAGGGCCCATCACCTTCGTATCCCGAATTGTAGGTGCCTGAATACGACCCTACTCCGGTAGTCCCAGAATCGAAAAACCAATAATCATGCTGTACTTGACTTGTTTGAGTGCGATAGAACCTAATTAAAGGTGGGTTATCGCTCTGATACTCTTGAAAACCGCATTTAGAAAGGTTGGTGCTAACCACTTTACTTTCCATTATACATTCAAAGCATCCATCGGCGTACACACCGGCACTTACCAGGAAAGACGCAATTAGACCGAGGACCGCTCCGAGCTTTGTAGTAGATCCCGTTTTCATGATTGCAAGTGGTAAAATATTACTTGAGAGGAGTGAAGACTTTGAGACCTGACGTTCCGTCTAATCCATTGAATGCATTGATCAACCAGGAAGACTCGTTTCCATCCGCGATGCCATTTCCATTCGCGTCCTCTTCATAATCAGGGATTCCATCCGCATCGAAATCCAAGGGACTGCCATTCTCGTGTAGTGCCACGTAATGGTATCCAATATCCACTTGCGATGCAGCTTCCTTGACCTGATTAGTTGTAATCGTGAAGTGATAGAGCATAGCTCCATCGGCGGTTTGGCTCCCGGTGTTGATGAGAGCACTATTCGTTGGTATATAGAATTGTCCTAAATGGCCAATTTGCCAGTTGTAACTCGAAACAACCACGTCGTGGGCTCCGGTTGGATACAATCGTGAAGCAGTGCTGAGAAAGGCATTATAGTCGATATCGGTGAGGACAGTATCATTGATATAGTAATCGGTTCCTGTGGAAAACGTAGTTCCGTCAAAAATGCAATCACGAATAGAGACAGGAGTTGGGCCTCCGTATCCACGAATCAATTCCAGTGTTCCTCCTATAACAGAACAATTGCGCATGTATCTTGAACTACTTGTGTGGCCATTCCAAACTCCCAAATAGGTACGTCGCATAAGGCAGTTAGTGGTGTTTACATAGTCACTGTAGTTTCCGAGAGCTCCTGACCAAAACTCAGAATGGGTCATTTCGCAACGGAGACGTCCATAATCGCCAGCGAAATACCCATTAAAGATCTCATTTGCCATTGCAGAACATCGAAGGAACACGCCACGGACTGTGGGCACAAGAGGTTCCTCCCAGTTTTCAATCGTTCCATGTCCATATCCGGCGGTCCGATCTTCCTCCTGGACTGTGTTCAATCGGACCCAATAGGTAGGCGATGTAATCGTTCCCTCGAATGAAACCGCGATGTTGCCGATCATGCGGATGGAATGTCCCGCATGATACCACCCCGAAGTCGTTCGGAAACATCCCGAAGCTGTTCCTGCAGCAAACGTAAGATTTGCGCTCGTTTCGCACCCACCGAACGCATAATCCAACGGGTCGTAGTGGTAACCGAGATCGGGAATATCCGTGTCCCGTTGAGCCTGCGGCGAAAAAGTTTGCGGTGTCGTGAACGAGACGTTTGTGTATGAAATCGGCGGATAGGTTGTTTTCGAACGAAGCTCCTGTAATAGACCCGAATCAATATTTGTCGTTCCCGCGTTTCTGAACGAGCTGGCGCTTGCCAGATAGTGCTTGCCTCCCGCAATAGGCTGAAATACACCAACACCGGTTGTATTTGTCGCATTGAAAGCTCCATTGAATGAAGCGCCCCAATTAGTGACTAGAACGAACAGACTGTTGGTAAAGATGAAATTGGCATTGGCCTCGTTTTCAAGCAATTGCCGGCACCGGTGAACAGTCGCGTTCTGAACATCCACGTTGCCGATCCAGGTCCAAATGCCGACTTCGGAAATATCATGCATCAGGACATTCTGGAGCTTAACGGCCGCCCCACCTACGGTGTAAACGGGGTATTGACAGTGATTGAACTGAATGTTTCGAACAGTTGCGTTTCCGTAATTGATGGTCAGTCCGCAATAGCTGTAAAGCATTCGAATGTGCTTCAGGTCCTGAGGTTCATTTGCAGTGTAGAGGTAATAGCTCAAATCTGCCGCGGCATTTGGATTGCCTGAGCTTCCAGAAATGGTTTCTCCCACTGTATTGTCATGCATTGAGGTGAACACAGCAGGCCGATACTCAGAGGTTTGACAATCAATTGTGGTATTATCCACGTATATCCAACCACCGGCAGTCGGGTTGTATTTGATGACTGTGTTTCCTTCCAAAACCACCGTTCCCTTTAAATTCACCAATCCATTCACGTAATAAGTGGTGTCCGCCTTGAAAGTGAAGTTGCTGATGCTACTCATTGCGACATAGTCCATAACAAAACCGGGTTCTTGAGGAATGGCGCTTTGAGCAATCTGGAAATTCTTCCGAGGATCAACTGAAGCCAGTCGGGGGGCAGGAAGAACGCGGTGAAGGGATGCGGTTCTCAGGCTCCTTGGACCGTTCGAACGAGCCGCGTGCTGTTTGGGCAATCGGCGCAATGATTGATCCGCCTCGCCAAAGGGCACCTCTTCGAACAACCAATCACGGTTCTCCAGCTTCAACCATTGTTTCCGCACCCTGGTCCCCTTTCCTACAGAGCGCTCTTCCCCTACCTGAAAAGCTCTTCCAAGACCAAACGTCAATTCCCCGAAGTTCAGATACTCATCAGCCTCCTCGTTGCCTGGCGCATCCATCCTGGCCCACGTTTTCCGCTCTTTCTTCGGCTCGGGCGGCGAGAAAAACTCAGTGAGTATTTGAATGACCGTCGTTTCGGGATTCAAACCATATTCCGAAGGTTCCGGAGGAGCTGTTCGGATAATGACGTCCTGCTCGAATCCAGATCGACGGTACGTGTATCGAATGTCCGCGCGGCAATCACCAACAATGGCATCTGCATAGACAACCACATTGGAACCGACAACGGAACCGATGCTATTTGTTGTTTCGGCAATGAGAACATTTTTTCCAGACTCAAGATCGAAATAGGCAATTCCCATCACACGAGAGCGAAGCCATTTTCCGTCGGCCAGATTCAATTCGATTTGTCCTTCATTGATGTCGGGAGGAAACAATACCTTATGAGATCCTTGTGAAGCCGCAGCGCCGGCTCCATTCGGAAGAATTTCTATTTCTTCGGCACTTTCAAGCCATTCTCCACCTTTGCCTCGATAGTGCATTCCGGTAGCGATTTCCATATAGCTCCGAATCCGCTCCGTCTTTCCGCCACCTGGTGCATCAACCAGCTCTACCGTCTCCCACAATCGATGATGTGCTCCCCGTTCCTTGATTCGATAAGATTTCTCCGTCCTCAGTTCCGCTGCTTCTGTAATTGTCAGGGAGAGCGCGAAGGCGATGATCGGGATGATGCTTTTCATAACAAAGGAAACATTGAAGTTTGTACCGTTCACGGGCGGAACCTTGAAACTATTGAACGCGTTACCCATATCAAAACGCAAATGTAGCTGTGCTTCGATGCATTCGCGTGGATTGGTCCTCTTTTTATCCGGAGTCCACTCCACTCGACAAAACCCTTTTGTTATAGAATCGCGACATTTTGTTATACTTTCGCGACAGGTCTGTTGATTTGGGTGAACATGGACGGAGTTAGGCCTGTCTCCGCCTTGAACTGAATGCAAAAATAGGAAGCATTGGTGTAACCGAGTTCCGCGGCAATCACTTTGATACGCTTACCTTGTATCAACAACAATTTGGCGCGATTTATCCGTTGGGAGATCAGCCATTTCTGCGGCGAAATGCCGAGATGCAATCGATAGGCCCTCTGCAGTTGTCTTTGGGAGAGGCTAAGGAGCTTCGCGAGGTTTTGGCTGTTGTAAAGCGCTTGAAGCGCAATGTGTTCATTGAGGCTTTTTTGAATGACTGATAATTCCATGACCGAGTGGCTGTTTGCTGCACAGGGACGGCAGACATCCTCCTCGACGACGAAAAGGACAGATTCCGGCACCGGTACAATGCGCGTCCCTGCCGAGCTGAGGGACAAGGACCTTTCATATAGGGTATTACGTGAAAAAACGGACGATCTTTCAGAAATTTTACGGAAGAGTGATTTTTCCAGCGGCCCCTTTGGTACTGACGGAGAAAGGAGCATGGAGTTGGAGTCGGGAGGAAGCTGGGCTTGAGCCTTGAGCCGGTGCTTGATGTCGCCACATAGCCCCTCTCAATCAGCGAGATTGGCGCGAATTCACGGTTGATTTTCAAAAATTCCAATAAGTTGCGGAAAACTTTCAACGGGATTCCGGGCGCTTCATGTCGGAATTGTAGAAATTCCTGTTTTTTGCCGAAAACATCCTGTTGGTTCGGTGCCTTTTCCTGTTGGAATTTTTGGATTTCCTATTGGTGCCCAAAACTTCCTGTTGGAATTTCAAAACTTCCTGTTGCTTCCCGGAAATTTCCTATTGGTTGGTGAAAACTTCCTGTTGCTTTCCGAAAAATTTCCAACAGGTTTACCATCTCTTCCTGTTGAAATTTTTAAATTTTTAACAGGTTCGTTCCATTTTCCTATGGGGCGCCGCACGCGTCGATCGTGTTTCGCGCCCATCAAAAGGACAGGTTCTTGAAACTTTGGACAAAGACCTTTCGCAGGAAGAATTGTCCGCGGCATGGATCCGGTTTTGGGTGCGAGCGGTTTCGCAATCTTCTTCCAATTCTTCTGGTCGAGCCAAATTCTTCAATTTTCGTAGTTTGCAAAAATGGGCATGGGGTTTTGATGAAAACGATGTCGGTGCGATTCGCTTTATCCGAGTGAGCCGTCGGGCGATGAATAGAAATTGGCAAGGCAGTTGCATTCTGCGTCGGCGAGGAAAACAACGGGGATGACCTCGGGTCGCCGGGTTTCCAAAGGGCAGTTCAACAAACAACAACAACAATCAGCACCGTCAAAGGTGCTGCGTCTGTCGTGCGCGCAGGATCGGTCGTGTGGACCGGTCGGCGTCCGCAAGGATGTCTGCAACGCATGCAGTGTGTACACGGCGGACTCGTCGGTAGGAAAGAATACCATGAAAGCAACCATTCGTGTTTCGCGCGGTTTTGCGCGATTGAAAAACGATCAACTGATTCCGTTCGCCGGAAGTGTGATCGAACTGATGACGGGCAATCCCGTATTTCCGACTCCACTGGTTCCGCTGGCGGACCTTGGCGCTGCGCTGGAGACCTTCAACGAAGCCGTGGAAGCCTCATTGAACGGCGGCAAGCGGGAGATTGCCGCGCGCGATCAGGCCCGGGCGAATCTCCTCACGTTGTTGCGTCAACAAGCCGCGTATGTCGAGGGAGTGGCAGCCGGTGATCTGACGAAGCTGCTTTCGTCTGGTTTTCAGGCAGTGACTCCGCACAATGCGCAGATTCCATTACCCAAGCCCGCGATTCAGCGAATCGAGAATCCCTCAAGCGCCACGCTGGCGTTGCGTGTGGGAGCAATTCCCACCGCGAGGGCGTATGAAGTGCGCATGAGCTACGGGGCCGATGGATGGCAGACGGTCGGAATCTTCACGCAGGCGCGGAAGAT
Source organism: uncultured Verrucomicrobia subdivision 3 bacterium (assembly GCA_937890005.1). Lineage (GTDB taxonomy): Bacteria > Verrucomicrobiota > Verrucomicrobiia > Limisphaerales > DASXHY01 > DASXHY01. The sequence continues at coordinate 9,440 of CALBZA010000072.1, forward strand.
TGTGGTGGGCAATCTGACGCCGGGAACAACCTACGCGTTCCAGGTGCGCGCGATCGGTGGCACAACCGGATCGAGCGATTGGAGCGATTCCGTTTCGCACATGTCGATGTGAGGAATCTTCAATGTCGCAACGGCAGATCATGGGGTTCTACCTTTTCCCTGTGGTCTGCCGGATTGGGGAAAAGAGAAAAGCAGAAAGCAGAAAGTGGAAAGTGGAAAGTGGAAAGTGGAAAGTGGAAAACTGAAGTGGAAAACTGAAGTGCGGAAATGCCTGAAATACTGAAATGCTAAAGCATTCCTATCTTCGCAGTGCCGAGGTGACAAAGCGGATCTGCGGAGAAAATGCCGAGAGTTTCTACCTCCCCTGTCAGCGGCTACTACCCCGAGCCGAATCTTGAAATCCGCTGAGATTACTGAAATGCCCGCGGTTTCGCCGAGTATCAGCGAAATGGGAAAGCTGCGACGTGTCGCGCAGCACTCCAGGAAAAGGGCAGTTCAGGCGGTGGCGCTGCCGGCTTCGACTCCCGCGGCTGTTCCTTCGGAGGCAGCAGGTGCCTTGTAAGCCTCGATGGATTCGATGCGATGTTTGTGGCGGGCGCCATGCACATCGAATTCCACTTCGTCCCCAACCTTGTGGTTCATCAGGCCCTGCGCAATCGGGGTGAGGTAGCTGATGATCCCCTTGTCGGTGTCGGTGTCCCACGCGCCGAGGATGATGAAGCGTTCCTTCTGGTTCGTGGACAGGTCGGTCGAATGAACGATGGTTCCGATGCTGACGATGTCGGTGCGGACGTTGGCGAAGTCCGTTCCGCGTGCTCGGACCATCTGGTTTTCCAGCTCGTCCTTCTGGCGCATGAGAACCTTCTGCATTTCCTTTGCAGCCTTGTATTCATGGTTCTCGCGAAGGTCGCCGTAGCTGCGCGCGATCGCAATTTCCTTGGAGTTCGCCGGAATCTTCTTGTGAACGAGATCGGCGTATTCCTCCTTCTTCCGCTCCAGGCTTTCCCAGGAGACGACGAGCGTGGTGTCCTGCTTGGTTTCACCACCGCTGATGAGCGACTGAACCGCCGGATGACTCTTCACGATGCGCGCGAGGAGCGAGCGCTTGTCCATGTCGTCAAACACGGGAGACAGCTGCAGCGCGCGGGTGAGATCCTTGATGACATCCAGTTCCGCCGCGGCAGTGAGTTCCGGCAGGAGGTCCTGGTCGGAAAGAATGTAATCGCGAAGGCGGTTGGAACGTTTCTCGTTGAACTGGTCGCGCTCCATCGAAGTCAGCATCGCGCGGAAGACTTCCGGTCCGAGAATATCGGCGAACGAATCAGTGCGTTCCTTTGCGAGCCAGAGAAGCAATTCGCTGTTGGCGGTGTGCTGGCTCACCAGGCGCGCCATCGTTTCCTTCAGTTCATTGAGCTTGCCGGCTTCGACCAGCACGTTTGCGAACTCCTTGCAAAGCTTGGCTGAAACGGAATTCATCGTCGCCAGCAGAATTTCATGCCAGCGATCGGGATTGCTTGCCTTGAAGGACTCAGTGGCGCGGCGATGCTTGATGGCAGGCATCTGTTCGATCAACTGGCCGACCCGCGTTTCCTGGGCCCAGATCGTTGCCGCGGTGATTTCGCCTTCGGTTGCAGGCAGGCCAGCCATCTGACGAATGTCGTCCCGGACAAAAATTGCTTCGAGCGCCACTGGCGGCTGCGTGCGCTGATAGCTCGGAATTTCGGAATTGAGCGCAGTGATCAATTCCCTGGCGGCGGCTTCCTTGTCGCCGAGATCCTCGGCGTTCTTGAGCAGCTCGGTCGCGACCAGAATGCGCGCCTTCAATCCTTTGGCTGAGCGGAACTCCGAAATCAACCGTTCCTGGAGCGTGACTTCCTTGGCCTGATAAATGATCGGCTCGGTTTTTTTGAGCGGCACCTGGAAATGGCCGTCCTTCTTGAGTTCGCGCTTGGCAGCTTCCCACCATTTTTTCCAGTCATCGCGAATGATATCCGGAACGAGGACCTGCTGGATTTGATCGGCAGTGGCCTTTCCGCCGTTGCTGTTCAGGACGATTTTGACGAGTTCGAGATGGTTCGTCGCTGCGAGCTGGCGGAGATTTTCGATGTCAGCGGCCTTGCGGGCAAGGATGTGATCCTTGTTGATCGGCTTGAGCGATTCCGCGGCGAACGCGAGGTCCATCGCATGGCCGGGTTTGTTTGTGAAATCGATGGTGAAGCGGGCGAATACCGTATCGACAGTCTTGATGCGACCGAAACCCCAACTGCGGTGCATGCAGAAGCCGCTCGTCGTCAATTGAACCAAAGGTTCGACGTGGCGCCCCTCGATTTTTCCTGCCGCAGCCAATTTTTCAAATTCCTCTCGCATAAAAGATCAGGTAGCACTCGCTTCCTCGAAGCGGACTGGCGATATTAAAATTGGTGAACGACCAAAAACCAAGAGAAATTGCAGGGCAAGTCCTTCTGAAGAGGATTGGCGGAAATGATTACGTGGAAAATCTGCTGGAGCAGGCGCTCGCATCAGCGCGACTTTCTCCGGCCGATCGCGGATTGTGTCAGGAAATTGTCTTCGGCGTCACGCGATGGCAAGCAACGCTCGATTGGCTGATCGAACGCAAGACGGAGGGACGCGAACAGAAGCCGATGCTTCAAACGCTGCTTCGCATGGGGCTTTACCAGATTTTCTGGCTAGATCGCATTCCAGATCACGCGGCCGTTCATGAAACGGTCGAGCACGCGAAACGCAGCGGGTTCGGTCCGCAGGCGGGATTCATCAATGCGATCCTGCGCGGTTACCTGCGCGATCTCGACGCCACGAGAGCCGAACTCGCGAACATCAAACGCACGCAACCCCACATCGGCTACTCGCATCCCGAATGGCTTGTAAAGCGTTGGCAGGAACGTTGGGGTGTTGAAAAGACGGCAAAGTTGCTGGAATGGAACAACACCGCTCCGAAAACGTTCGCGAGAATCAATTCCCTTCGTTTCGGTGAAAATCCTGTTGCGAACCCGGCGCGCATGCCAGGAGCCACTCCGCGTCCTTTCGTAGATCGAAAATTCCGCGACGCCGGCGACGTGTTGCTGCAATGGAGAGATGAAGGTGTGGATTACGATTTCGTCCGACGCGACTGGATCGAAGACAATCTCGTATTCGAACTGAAATCACATCCGCCGCTCACGAAGCTGCCCAGCTTTCAACTCGGACTGTTTTACATTCAGGACCCGAGCACGCTGGCGTCGGTGACCGAGCTCGATCCGCAACCCGGCGAAACAGTGCTCGATCTTTGCGCCGCGCCGGGAGGCAAAACGACTTTCATGGCGCAGCTGATGGAAAACAAAGGCCGGATCGTGACGCACGACACTGCGCCGGATCGGTTGAAATTGATTCACGAAAATTGCGCGCGATTGGGAGTGCGTTGTGCGGACGTTGTAGACGGCGCACGACTGGCCAGTCTCGGTCTGCGCTACGATCGCATTCTGGTGGACGCGCCGTGTTCCAACACAGGCGTGATGCGTCGCCGGGTCGATTTGCGCTGGCGGATACGATCGGAGGAGATCGATCGGCTCAGGGAAACGCAGCTGGAGTTGCTTCAGCGCGCCGCGCGATTGCTGAAACCGGGTGGAACACTTGTTTACAGCACGTGCAGTCTTGAGCCGGAAGAAAACTCGGAAATCGTTCAGGCGTTCTTGAAGACAAACCCAGCTCTCAAGCTGGACTTCGAACGCGAGCTGCATCCAGTTTCGGACAATACAGATGGAGCCTATCTGGCCGCATTCAATTGACCGCAGGTAAATGCACCGGATCCGTCACTGCAATTGAGGCCGTTTTGCCGGTGGATTGTAATTCAGGTGCCAGCGGTACAGCCAAAGATTGTCCAGCTTTGCCAATTCCACATGACCATCGGCGAGGCTGATATTCACGGCCCCTGGAAACGAACGATTGACAGCTGCATTTCTCGGCGCAGCCCCCGGCCCCTTGCCTCCGTGGCGTGCGATCGTTGCGCGGGTCACTGGCCCCGGTCCACCCACATCCCCGGTGCCCTCGTAAAGATTTGCTATAGGGGCATCCGTTGGATTTGGCCACATGTCCGGCCAGACCGCATCAACAAAAACCGGTGTTTCCGAAGGAAACCGGATCGCAGTGTCCTTGTTGAAAAAGTTCATCGTGCTGCCGGCGAAAGCTGAAGCGCCCTGAACCGTGTACAGCCACCCGTTCAAGCCATAGCTTCCATTGGTCGCTGCATTTTGCCATGACCACGCGTGGGCAGCCGTTCCTTTCTGAGTGGCCGAGAGATTCGGATTTGAAACGCGATCTGCAAGCGGACACAACCGCAGACTGGAAACTCGCGCGTGGTAATCAATCAGGCTCAGCATCCAAAGAGAGCCTCCGCTGTAATGAATCGGCCCGTTGTCCTGCTGATACATGAAAGCCGCCGTGGTCAACTGCTTCAGGTTGCTGGCGCAATTGATCTGTTTTGCCTTCATCTTTGCCGATGACAGAGCCGGTAACAGCATCGCCGCAAGAATGGCGATGATGGCAATGACAACGAGCAGCTCGATTAACGTGAATCCCCGGGAAACCGACCGTGAAGTTCGAATTGGGTTTGGCTTCATATCATTTTTGCCACGAAAATCGGCCGCTTCAGTCAAACGAAGTCGAGACTGAAAACAGCTCCTCCGCAACAATCAAAACAGAAATCCTCTTCCCATGTCTTCGCAAGCCAAATCACATGCATCATCCTTTCGGGCAATTTTTTGAAAAATAGCCGAATCAATCCCCGAGCAGCTTTTTCAAGGCGTCGCGAGCCTGGACTTCGCGTGATTCGCCAAAGGCATCCCGCTTCTCGACGTATTCACGCCGCGCCATTTCGAAATACTCGCAATAGTTCGCCGCAGCTTTGTCAAAAACAGGTTCCGCACGACGATCCTTGCACTGATAAGCCGAACGCGTGTCGTAGCTGACGCAGTTGAGGCAGACCTTGAGGTCGGAGCGGCAGTTCTCGCAGGTTTCAGAACGGCCCGGAGTGCCGGACAGCTTGTATTCCGTGCCGCATTTCCAGCAATGACGGGTAACGCTCATGTGGCGCGCTGTTCCGGAAGGCTGCTCCAGCTGTGCAACAGCCGAAGCGCATAATGTTCGTAGGAGCTCAGCACCCGTCCGTGCGCAAGAATTTCGTGAACCGCCCGCAACGTCATCGAGAAGTCCAGGTCATGAAGCGGACGATCCTTTACAATCCGTTGTTTCCAGCGCGTTTCGTCCGCGGTCTCCTCCACTTCAACGGCCTGTCCGGGAAAAAATGACATCAACCAGTCGTCGCGGCGGATGAATCCTTCCTTTTCGGTCTTCGATTCGAACCAACTATCGCAAAGCACCAGGCAGACAGACTTTCCGTGCGACGAACCGATCCGATAGAAAACAATGCGCGCCTCGAAATCGCAGAAGTAGTTGAAAGCGATCCGCTCTGCTTCCTGCGGTGACGGAGTGATCCGCGTTTGAAACCGGAGTTCGGTGCGGCCCTGGCTGTCCTTTTCGAAAATCAGGTGCTCGTCAAAAATCCAGACGAGGTCCGTGGAAAAATTGCGTTCGCGCAGCACGTTTTTCCAGGCGTCCAGGGCGGCTTCAAAAGTCGGACGGACGAATTGTGGCAATGTTGACATAGTTAAACGGTGGCCTTTCTGAACCATTCGACAAACATCGGGATCCCCTTCTCGGCCTTCATCTTCGGATCATAGCCAAGCCGGGCCCGGGCTTTGGAAATGTCCGCAAACGTGATCGGCACGTCTCCGGGCTGCAATGGTTGCCGGTCTATCACGGCTTTCCTGCCCACTGCCGCTTCAATCAATTCAATCAAGCGACTCAATGTAATGGTTTGGGATTCGCCGAGATTGAAGATTTCAAACCCAAATTCCCTGTCAGTGCAAGCCATCACACCGTCCACGATGTCCGAAATATACGTATGATCCCGCGCCGTCGAACCGTCCCCGTAAACCGGAATCGGTTTTCCCGCACTGATCAGCGTGGTGAATTTCCGGATTGCGAGGTCAGGCCGTTGACGCGGTCCGTAAACGGTGAAGAACCGCAACATGGCGACGTCCATGCCGTAGGTGTGATGATAAACATGGCCCAATGCCTCACACGCGAGCTTGCTGGCCGCATAAGGCGATATGGCGGAAAAAATCGGGTCGGTTTCCGAGAACGGCACCTTGGAGTTCACACCGTAAACGGATGACGACGATGCGATCGTCAGCTTCTTCACGCCACGAGCGCGCGCCGCTTCGAGCAGGTTGACCGTTCCCTCCACATTCACGCGTTGATACAACGCCGGTTTTTCCAGGCTCGGCCGAACCCCGGCCCTTGCCGCCAAATGAATCACCTGATCGAACTTCACGCTCGCAAAGAGTTCCTCGACCACATCGCGATCGGTGATGTCGCCATGGACGAGTTCGAAGGGCTTCGCCAGGGATTGAAGTTCGCGGATGTTGTTTTGCTTCAGACGCGGATCATAGAAATCGTTCAGATCATCCAATGCCCAGACTGAATGACCGGAAAGCAACAATCTCTCGCAAACATGAGAGCCGATAAAACCTGCACCGCCGGTAACAAGAAAATTCACGCGCCTGAAGCTAACAAAGGGAATGTCTGTTGTCAGTCGGATCCGCAAGCTCACCCACTCACCGGCTTACTGGCACTCGCTCACGGACCAGGTTTGCACAGGAATCATTGAGTGGGTGAGTTGCGAAAGTGAGTGAGGGTGCTGACCGGAACTCGGAGCTTGGAACTTGGAACCTGGCACGTATTATTCGCGCCTATGCCAAACGACACCGTGCTTCAACTTGATTTGCCCGGAATCAAGAAAGTCAAAAGCGGCAAAGTCCGCGAAATTTTCGATCTCGGCGACAGCCTCCTGCTGGTCGCCACCGACCGCATCTCTGCCTTCGACGTCATCATGCCCAACGGCATTCCGCGCAAAGGCGAGGTGCTGACGCAGATTTCCCATTTCTGGTTCGAACGCTTCGCTTCGCTCGTGCCGAATCATCTGGTCGCGAAAGCCGGTGACCCGCTTCCTGCGAACCTCCAGCCGTACGCCGACAAAGTCGCCCGCCGCAGCATGATCGTGAAAAAGGCCAAACCGCTCGCGATCGAATGCATCGTGCGCGGTTATCTCTCCGGATCAGGCTGGAAGGAATATAAGAAGTCTCAAACCGTCTGCGGCATTCAGCTGCCTGGCGGCCTGACGGAATCCGCCGAGTTGCCGGAACCGATTTTCACGCCGTCCACCAAGGCTGAAGCCGGACATGACGAAAACATTTCGTTTGAAGAAGCGCAGAAGATCGTCGGTGCCGATCTCGCCAATCAGGCGCGCGAACTCAGCCTGAAAATTTACAAAGCCGGACGCGATTACGCCCGCGAACGCGGAATCATCATCGCCGATACGAAATTCGAATTCGGCCTCTACGATGGACAGCTCATTCTGATCGATGAAGTGCTCACGCCCGATTCCTCCCGCTTCTGGCCGGCGGATCAGTATGCCCCCGGCAAAGGCCAGCCGAGCTTCGACAAACAGTTCGTCCGCGACTACCTCGAAACCCTGACCTGGGACAAGACGCCTCCCGGCCCCGTGCTCCCGGATGACGTCGTCGCAAAAACTTCGGCGAAATACGTCGAAGCTTACGAGCGATTGACAGGGAAACGCCTGTAGGAGCAAGGAGAAGGGAGGATGGAGCAAGGTGCAGTTCGAAGATCTCAAGGCTTGGCAAAAGGCCAGAGAATTGACGAACGGCATCAACTGGATTTGCAAATGTTCTCCACTCCGGAACGACTTCGGTCTTCGGGATCAGCTTCGGCGAGCTGCGGTTTCGACCATGTCCAATCTCGCCGAAGCTTCGAGCGCGCGGGTGAAGGAGAGAAATTGCAGTTATGGAACATCGCCCGGGCTTCCGCCGGTGAAGTGTTCGACGGAACACAACCGGACATCCGCGCCATGAAATGTTCCCTCTCCCCGCAGCAAAGCGCGGGGAGAGGGTCAGGGAGAGGGGAGTTTAAGCTAAAAACCTCCTCTCCCCGGCCCTCTCCTCCGGCATTCGCTCGGAAGAGAGGGAGATGCGAGCATCACGCTTCGGCTGAATGCTTCATCATTTCCGATGTTGTGTTCAGTTGTGCCCAACTCTACGTCGTGCGGGACAATCAGCTTGCCGACACTGCTTCCATTGAAGAGTTGAAAGCGTTGGCGGTGGAAACAAGCGCACTCACCCAAAGCTTGATCAACTCATTCAGCAAGCGCCGCAGGAACTGAATCCCAGACTTCGTCCTTACCCTTCCTCCATGGAATCCCTCGTCGAAGATTTTCTCCAGTATTTGCGGCACGAACGCGGGCAGTCGGATAACACCGCGAGAACTTATTCGGCGTTGCTCGGAAACTTCGTCCGATGGGCCGCAGATCATGGGCTTCAAAGCTGGATGGAAGTTCAGCTGAAGGATCTGATGGCATTTCTCCAGCACGAACGCGAACGCCCTCGCCTCGACGATCCCGATTCCGGAAAAAAACTGAGCGGCGAAACGGTCTATCTGGAAATCGCCGCGCTGCGTGCTTTCTATCGCTTTGCAGAAACCGAAAAGCTGCTGCCCGCCAATGTCGCCGAACATCTTTCGCTGCCGCGCCGATGGAAACGCCTCCCGAAGGCGTTGACCGATGAAGAAATCCAAAAGCTTCTTTTGCCGGAAGAACCCGCCGCTCCCGCAAGGCTCGCCGATCACGCCATTCTCGAGCTTGCCTACGCTTCGGGTCTGCGTCTGAGCGAACTTAAAAATCTTCGCATCGAACAACTGCATCTCGATTCCGGATTCATCAATGTGATCGGCAAAGGCAACAAGGAACGCGTGGTGCCGGTGGGACGGAAAGCAACCGAAGCGCTGAATCGTTATCTCCAGGGCGGCCGTCCGAAACTTGTCACCCGACGTTCACCCGCAAATGTGTTTCTTACTTCCCGCGGAACGCCGTTCGCCGCGGTGACGTTGTGGAAGCGGATCAAGGACCGCGTCCGGCGTGCCGGCATCGAGCGAAACATCACGCCCCACATGCTGCGACACAGCTTCGCAACGCACCTGTTGGAACACGGCGCGGATCTGCGCGTGATTCAGGAACTGCTTGGTCACGCAAACATCAGCACCACCGAAATCTACACGCATGTGACCGGAAATCGTTTGCGCGACATCCATCGCCGGTTTCATCCACGGGCTTAACAGGAACAGACATTTCGACAAGATCTTCACAAAGTCCCCTGTCCAAAAGGCCAAATAATTCCTTCCATTTGCCATTGCCAGCCACGGTTTCGCGGCTCAATGTCACGTCATGAAACTGAAACCTGCTTTCAAGGGGGTTGGGCTTCTGATTCTGCTGACAACCGTACTATCGACCTCCACCCTTCAAGCCGCGCGTGGCATTCCGCTGCGTTACAGCGCCGCTTCGGACATCACGAACGCCTACAAGGTTCAAATCGAACTGGTGGACGAATCGGGAACAAACACACTTTCCGGAAACCTGGTTCTGAGTGCCAGCGCCACAGATTCGAACACAATCACGTTGTCGCTTCGCGGAAATCTCATCCCCAAACGTGTTGAAATGGCGCGGCGGCCGATGCCGATGATGGGACCGAGTTATCCGCGCTGGACATCGCCAATTCATCTCGCGGAGGGCGTCGAGATCGTGATCGATGAGCGCGGAAAGATCCTCTGCAGCGTGCAGGATCTTCCGCTTCCCGTTCCGCTGGGAAGCGTGGCGCAGCTGCTGATTCCTCCTCTTCCGGGTTCCAATGACAAAAAGTGGCAATCCACCGAACAGCTCGGAATTCTCGACGATCCTTACACGCTCGGACCGTTCCGCGCCTACGTCGGCAATCCCGGAATGGGTGTGCCTTACTACGGCGGATTCAACCCACGGCAATCGCTCGCAATTTTATCGGGTGTTCGAACTTCGAATTTTGAGCTGGAATCGAACGATCCAAACAATCCGACGATCAAGATCGTTTCCAGTTTCAAAACCGATCTGAAGTCGCGTTCGGAAGCACGGATTCGTTCCAGCCTCACTGGAAAGATTTCTCTCAATCGCGAATCCGGCCTTCTTCGCGACTCCGAACTGAAATTCGAATCGACGAGTGAAACCGACACGCTCACACGCCGCATGAACGGAACGGTTTCCATTCGTCTGCTCGAAGGCGCCGAACGGGATGGTGTGCTCGCCGCACCCATAATTGCCGGCAACCCTCCCGCCCGGAAATTCACCTCCGCGGAACTTCAGCAACTGTTGAACGAGGCGCAGTCCGACGATCCGGAAAAGGTGCGCAAAGCTGCCACGCAGTTTCAAAGCGCCGAACTGAGCGAAAGCACGCCCGAACTCATGAAACTCGCGGAGAACTGGGCCTTCGACGAGGATTACACGCTGAAATCCGCAGGCGCTCGCATCCTTGCCACATTCGCCACGCGCGAACAGGTTCCCCTCTTGTTGAAACTCTTGAAGCAGGACAATAGCGGAAATCGTTATCAGGTTCTCCAGGCCCTCGGCCGATTGAAGGATCCGCAGGCCGCGCAGCCGATCGCCGATCTGATCGCGCGCGGCGCCGATCACTATCAGGCCGCTGAAGCACTTGCAAAACTCGGGCCCGAGGCCGAGCAACAGGCGCTCGAACTTCTTCAGCAGAAACACCTCCAGACACTCCGGTCTGCATGCACTGTGTTGAAAACAGTTGGGACGGAAAAAAGTCTGGAACCGCTCAAAGCACTGATGATCGATCCTGATCAAAGCCTCAGTTCCGCAGCGAGCGAAGCCTATCGGACGATTCAGGCCCGGCTGTGAGCTGGAATATTCGGCCGTAGCAGCGCGCCGGGATCGTTGCTACAGCCGGACGAAATCAATTCCTACTCGAAGTCGTAAACGGTGACTTTCTTGACGTAAACCTTCACGCATTTCTCCACGAACTCGATGTGGAGCGGGTGAACCTGATAATCGTCCTGCGCCTGTTTGTTTTCGAACACCGTGTTGAGCGCGATCTGATAGGTCTGATCCACCACCGGCCGATGGCTCCCAACCATTTTGCCGATGTGAAAATGCTGAATGCCCGGAATCGGCTTCAGATATTTCTGCGCGCCGGCCATCACTTCATCCACGGCATTTGGTTTCTCGGGATCCGTCCAGAAAATGACAACGTGTGAGAACATGGACCGAATGATATGGGAGAAGTTATCAGTTGTCAGTGTTCAGTTGGCAGTTGGAAAAACGAAAACGGAAAGCTGAAATTTGAAAGCTGAAAAACTGAAACCGCGAAACTCAGAACTTAAAATTCAAAACTCAAAACTGATAATTGTAATAAGCCTGAATTTCACTTTCGCCTCATTTGGTTTTCGTGTTTAGTTCCCGGCTTTATGAGCAAAACAGCATTGTTGTTCGCAGGACAGGGCGCGCAGGTGGTCGGAATGGGAAAAGATCTCGCCGCACAGTTCCCCGAAGCCAAAGCGTGGTTCGACCGCGCCAACAGCGCACTCGGTTATGATCTCACCTCGATCTGCTTCGACGGACCGGAAGCGGAACTGACCAAGACCGAAAATGCGCAGCCCGGAATTTTCCTGGTCAGCTGGGTTGCGTTCGAACTGCTCAAAGCCCGCGTTCCATCGCTCTCCTTTCAGGCAACAGCGGGATTGTCCCTTGGTGAGTTCACGGCACTGACCGCCGCGGGCGTGATGAATTTCGAAGACGGCCTGCGCGTGGTTCGCCAGCGCGGACGTTTCATGCAGGAGGCCTGCGACGTCACCAAAGGCGGCATGGCAGCCATCATCGGTCTTGACGAAGCTCCCACCCGCGAAGTCTGCGCAGAAGCGGGTGTCGTTCTCGCGAATCTCAATTGTCCCGGACAGCTGGTGATCTCCGGCGAAGCAGAAAAGATCAACAAAGCCTGTGAACTCGCCAAATCAAAAGGCGCCAAACGCGCCCTGCCGCTCACTGTGGCCGGCGCTTATCATTCGCCGCTCATGGCCAGCGCGCAGCCGAAACTTCAGAGCGAACTTTCAAAAGTGTCCCTGCTCGCGCCGAACGTCCCGGTCATTTCAAACGTCACCGCCCAGCCTCACACCAGCGCGCCTGAAATTGCAGCGCGCATGGTCGAACAGGTCACTTCTTCCGTGCGCTGGGAGGAATCGATGCGTTACCTGCTCGCGCAAGGATTCACGCGGTTCATCGAACTCGGACCCGGCACAGCGCTGAGCGGTTTCATGAAGCGCATCGACAAGTCCGCACAGATGCTGAATGTCGCCGACGCAGCCAGCCTTGAAGCGACAGTCAAAGCGCTGACGGCCTGACAATTTCCACGTGAACACGATTGAATTTGGGCGCAACTGGACACCCGCCATAACCCGTTCCCCTTCCCCGAAGCGAAGCGAAGCGCGGGGAGAGTGGATTTTGAACTGAATGCTTCATTCATTCTGGTGTGTGTTCAGCTGCGCCCTCTGAATTTGTTTCTTTGAATCCGTGTTCGATCTGTGTTTCATCTGAGCCCTGAATTTATGAGCCAACTTGCCAATCAGATCGCAGTGGTCACCGGCGCAGGACGCGGCATCGGCCGCGCCATCGCCCTGAAGTTCGCCAGCGAAGGCGCGGATGTCGTCTGCGTTTCGCGCACTCAGGAGAATTCCGAAAAGGTTGCGAATGAAGTCCGCGCACTCGGCCGCAAAGCCTGGGCGCACGCGGTGGACGTGTCCGATTCCGCCGCGGTGAGCGCCGCTGCGGAGAAGATTCTGGCCGACTGCGGCAAGGTGGACATTCTCGTCAACAACGCCGGTGTCACCAAGGACGGCTTGCTCATGCGCATGAGCGACGCCGATTGGGACACGGTGCTGAACACGAATCTCAAAGGCGCGTTCCTGCTCACCAAGGCATTCACGCGCCAGTTCGCGAAACAACGTTCCGGCCGGATCATCAATGTGGCTTCGGTCATTGGCCTGATCGGCAATGCCGGACAGGCGAACTACGCGGCGAGCAAGGCCGGCCTGATCGGCTTCACGCAATCCGTCGCGCGCGAACTCGCCGGACGCGGCGTGACCTGCAACGCATTGGCGCCAGGTTTCATCGAAACCGACATGACCGCCGTCCTCAATGACGAGTTGAAGGCGGAACTGTTGAAGAAAATTCCGCTGAACAGTTTCGGCAAGGCGGAGGACATCGCGCATGCGGCGCTTTTCCTCGCGAGCCCCGGCGCCAGATACATCACGGGACAGGTGCTGACTGTCGATGGCGGCATGGTGATGTGAGTGGAAAAAACTGCCGTTGCGATACGAAAATTTCCTGCAAAGAAAGGCTGATCACTTCGCCACAAAAGTGCTTCCGCTCAATAAAGAAAAATCTGTGAATCGGGGCTTGACGCCCCCTTCACCGTGGCATAGACACACTGCAAAAAGAACGAGAACCGGAGAAAACCATGGCTGAAAAAACTATTGAACAGCGAGTAAAAGATATCATTGTCGAGCAGCTGGGCGTGAATGCCGACCAGGTCACACCCGAAGCCAAGTTCATCGAAGACTTGGGCGCTGACTCACTCGACACTGTGGAATTGGTCATGGCACTCGAAGAAGAATTCGGCAACGAGATCCCGGACGAACAGGCTGAAAAACTTCAAAGTGTCGGCGACGTCATCAAGTATATCGAAGACACCCAGAAGTAATTGTCAGTAGTAACCTTTCGGGGCGGCTTGAACTGGCATCAGCTTGAGCTGCCCCTTTTCTTTTAGTTTCAATTATGGCCAGCAACTGGACAGAGCGTAGAGTCGTCATCACCGGACTGGGACTTGTCACCCCCATCGGCACCGATGTGGATGTTTTCTGGAACAACCTCCTCAATGCTCAATGCGGCGTGGATCGAATCACCGCCTTCGACGCCTCCGCTTACGACACCCAGATTGCAGCCCAGGTAAAAGAGTTTGATCCCGCACCCGCGTTTCCTTCACCGAAGGAAGTCCGCCGCACGGATCGCTACTCGCAGTTTGGCGTGTATGCCGGCTGGAAAGCGCTGAAGGATTCCGGTCTCGATCTCACGAAGAGCAACCCCGACGAAGTCGGCGCATTCATCGGATCCGGCATCGGCGGCCTGCAGACCACCAGCGAGCAATTGAAGGTCCTGCTCGAACGCGGGCCCGGACGCCTTTCCCCTTTCATGATTCCAATGCTGATCTCGAACATGGCTTCGGGATTGGTCTCCATGTATTACAACCTGCGCGGTCCGAACTACGCCACCTGCTCCGCCTGCGCCACGGCGAACCATGCACTCGGAGAGGCCTGGCGCACGATCAAGATGGGCGACGCAAACGTGATGCTCGCGGGCGGTGCTGAAGCGGCGATCGTTCCGGTCGGCATTGGCGGTTTCTGCGCCATGAAAGCCATGAGCACGCGCAACGACGATCCCAAGCGCGCTTCGCGTCCGTTTGACAAGGATCGCGATGGATTCGTGATGGGCGAAGGCGCGGGTGTTCTTGTTCTTGAGGAACTCGAACACGCCAAAGCCCGCGGTGCACGCATCTACGCGGAACTGGCTGGCTACGGAAACACCGCCGACGCACATCATCTCACCGCGCCGTCACCCGGCGGCGAGGGCGCAGGCCGCTGCATGAAAATGGCGCTGCGCAATGCGGGCCTCAACACAACCGACATTTCCTACATAAACGCCCACGGTACTTCGACACCGCAGGGAGACATCGCTGAAACCGAAGCAATCAAATCCGTTTTCGGTGAACACGCCCGCAAGCTCGTCGTCAGCTCCACGAAGGGCGCCACAGGCCACATGCTCGGTGCAGCCGGTGCGGTGGAGATGATCGCCTGCGTCAAAGCGATTCAGACCGACATGGTCCCGCCGACGATCAATATCGAGAACCAGGACGCGGCGTGTGATCTCGATTACGTCGCAAACACAGCGCGTTCGTGGAAGGTGAACGCCATCGTGAACAACTCATTCGGTTTCGGAGGCCACAACGCTTCCGTGATCGCGAAGAAATTTGTCGGATAACGGCGGAGTGATCTGACAAGAGTTTGGCTCGCACAACGCACGCGATTCGCCTGTCCGGTCAGCGGAGCGATTCCAATATCTTTTCCGCCGCTTCCCGAGGATTCTCCGCCGCAGAAATTGGACGCCCGATCACCAGCCAATTGGCACCCGCCTGAATTGCCTCCCGCGGAGACAGCGTGCGTTTCTGGTCGTCGGCCTTCTCCGCGCCTGTGCGAATTCCCGGCGTCACCAGCTGTACTTCAGCCGGAAGAATCTGCCGCAGACGCACGATTTCCAGCGGCGAGCAAACGAGTCCTCTCAGGCCGGATTTCACCGCCAGCGATGCGAGCCGTTCCACCTGCTTTCCGACGTCATTGCCCAGACCAAGTTCCGCCAATCCGTTTCCGTCCATGCTGGTCAGCACCGTGACGCCAAGGACCAGCGGGGCATTGCGACCGGATTGAAGCGCTGTTTCCTGGGCGGACTTCTCCGCCGCGCGCATCATTTCCGATCCGCCGCTCGTGTGAATCGTCAGCATTTGAACATCGAGTCGCACCGCGGACGCCACCGCCTTCGCCACGGTGTTCGGAATGTCGTGAAATTTCAGGTCGAGGAACACCGCGGCGCCGGTGTCGCGGACGCGTTTGACGATGTCAGGCCCGGCTGCTGTGAAAAGTTCCTTGCCGATCTTGAACGCACCGACAGCCGGCGCGATCTGTTGCGCCAGGTCCAGTGCCTTTTCCACCGAGGGAACGTCGAGGGCGGCGATGATTGGATTTCGCATGGCGGACATTCAAGCCGCATGCAGACTTTTCACAAGTTAATTGAAGAAAATCGCTTCTGCCTTTTGCCCGGTCCGGATCACGGTGCTAGATTCCATCACCCATCGGACAAACGTCCAGGGGAGCAAACCAACCAAGAGGATATGAAGAACACACTGATCGTAGTCGTGGATTTGGATCAATTGAAAGCCTACCGGGTCGGTGATGACCCATTTCACAGCAACCCCCGCCTCGAACTGGTTGAACAGTTCAACACAGGCGCGTCCAGAAAACTGGTCGAGGAAGCAACTGACCTCGCCGGACGATTTCCACGGGCGACCGTTTCGCACAAAATCATGGGCGGCATGTCAGCCGGTGAACGCCACAACATCGAGCTGGAAAAACGCAAACGCTGCCTGCGCATGCTCGGAAAGCGAATCTCTGCGCTGCTTGGCGATCCCGCGGTTGAACGCTGTTTCCTCG
Source organism: uncultured Verrucomicrobia subdivision 3 bacterium (assembly GCA_937890005.1). GTDB lineage: Bacteria > Verrucomicrobiota > Verrucomicrobiia > Limisphaerales > DASXHY01 > DASXHY01. Next base: position 25,700 of record CALBZA010000072.1, read on the forward strand.
CTGCAAGCCGCGAGATGATCAATGCGTTGCTGGAGGAAATTCCCATGCAAGCACGTTCCAAAATTGAAATCGCCCTGCGCGCGAACCTGACGAAAGTGGATAAAACCGAACTGCTCGGTCACTTCAAGGCTGCAACCAAGGCTGGCGCTTTAGTGTAGTCCCAACGAGCCCCGCACAGGCTCAACCGCCGGCGACAATCTTTACGATCTCCACTCTGTCGCCGGCGTTCAATGTACGTTCGGAAAACTCAGACGGCGCAACTGCCTCGCCGTTGTGCTCCACCACCACGCTACGCGGGAGAAGCTTCTGGCTGACAAGAAAAGCTTCGATGGAGCATGGGAGCTGAGCCTCAACCGCTTGTCCGTTCGCAATGATGGAACCCGTTTTCATCATGAAGTCAGCGCTGCATCCCAATCCTTCCAGACCGGTTCATAACCCAGCCGCTCGATCAGTTCCGCCACTTCCTGCGGCGAGCGTTCGTCGGCGACATCGAACTGTCCGGTGGCATGGGTGGGATGTCCGTTCGCGGTCGCAGCCCATTCGCTCGCACCGGTCTCAACGATTCGTCCGCGGACAGTCTGGTGAATCTTCTCTTTGCCCGCGCCGGTGTAACCTCCGGGTTCCGTGCGAGCGCCCGCGCTCATCATCGTGACACCAAGTGGAATCAGTCCGTCGCGCAACTTCGGTGTTTCGCGAGTTGAAAGAACGATTCCAACATCCGGAAACATGATTCGCAACGCGCACACCAGCTGTGCCAGTTCGCGATCGCTGATGTGCGTCAGCGGCTCGAATTCCCCGGCGCAGGGACGAATCCGAACAGTGGAAATGGTGAGCGACGCTTTCCAGCAGTGTCGCAGCAGATAATCCGCATGCGCAGCCACGCTCAACGCTTCGTAACGCCAGTCCGCCAGACCGTAGAGCGGGCTGATTCCAAGCCGACGGAATCCAGCGGCATACGCGCGCTCGGGAGTTTCAAGCCGCCAGTCGAAATTGCGCTTCGGCCCTGCGGTGTGCATGTCGGCGTAAACCTCGCGATCGTACGTTTCCTGATAAACCACCAGGCCATCCGCGCCCGCGGCAACCAGCGGGCGATACTCCTCGGTTTCCATCGGACCGACCTCGAGCGAAATGCCCGGCCATTCCTCGTGCAGCATTCGAACGCAATCGAGAAGGTAGTTGTTCGAAACGAATTTCGGATGCTCACCTGCCACCAGCAGCAGATTGCGGAAGCCCTGTTCGCGCAACGCAGCGGCTTCGCGCTTCACCTCATCCAGACTCAGCGTGACACGGAGAATCGGGTTGTCTCGGGAGAAACCGCAGTATTTGCAGTTGTTGATGCACTCGTTCGAAAGATAAAGCGGTGCGAACAGACGGACCACCTTTCCAAATCGTTGCTTCGTCAACGCGTGGGAACGTCGGCCCATCGATTCGAGCAGTTCGCCGGCAGCGGGAGAAATCAATGCGGCAAAATCCGCGAGCGACGGCTTCGCTTTCGCAATGGCTTCGCGCGCCTGATCAAGGCCCATGTTCCGCGACCGCCCGGCAAGATTGCGGAGCGGCAGCGAGTTGAATTCAGAAACAAAACTCACGGGGCCAACTTAACAAAGGAACCTTCAAAGTCGAGAAGGCCGGTGGAATAGAAAGACGGCCAGCATCACTCACGTCGGCGCCACAACACGATGCCACTCTTCCGAAATCGGAGCTCCCGAATGATAAACCAGATGAAGAACTCTTCGATGCCGGGGCACCACCGCTTTCGAAGAAGCGTGCAGAACCAACGGACGCATCAACAGCGCGTCGCCTTCACTGGCCGTGCAAATCAGTTCCTTTCCCTGTGCGACATGGTTCTGAATTTCACCACTCGGAATGACGCCCAGTTTATGGGTTCCAGGAACGACCCGGAGTGGTCCGTTCTCATGATCACAGTCATCCAGATGAACCCTGACCGCCAAAAGGTCCTCCAGAACAGAACGCGGTGGTCGCGCGAAATTTACACCATCCTTCAAAGTCGCCTGCTCGTATTCCGCGGCATTGACCCGTTTTGCAAACGGAAACATCAGGTCTTGATGCCATGTCACCTTCCAGTTCGCCTCGGCCGACTTGTCGAATGCGATCGCTTGAATCGCAACTGCCGTTGAAGTCAGCACGCCGGCATCGATCAACTCTCGCCCAATCCAACGGGCGGCATCCATCACGACCGGAACATCCAGCAGACATCGTCGTCCGGCTTCACCCGGATGAAAAAGAATTTGGCGAAGCTGCTCACGGAGACTTTCATCGAGTCCGGAAAGCCACAATGCATACCCCTTCTCATCCAGTAAGAACTTCATGTTGAGCAGAGTTGAACTGCGAGAAGTTTGAAGCACCAAAGCGAAAGGCCTCCGGAGAGTTCCGAAGGCCTTCGCGAAAAGTGAGACTGTTACTGTCCCATACCGCCCTGCTGCATGCGTTGCATCACCTCTGTCTGCATCATCGTCATGAAGTTGTCATACTTCTTGTAGCCTGCAGGCGGTTCGAACTGGGAGGCTTCAGGTTTGGCGAGTTTGACGTTCTTGAAAACCAACGTGACGTCGCTCCCCTGCTCCACCGTCTGAATCTTGACCGGGAAATTCTTCATGTCCTTCGCGTTCCAGACCGTGGATTCATGGGGTTTTCCCTTTTCGTCGGTGACGACGACTTTGTTCTTTACGCACGCCTGTCCTTCAACGGTTTCCTCACCCAGTTTCGTAATTTCCACTTTGAAGTCATCGATGTTGGTCGAGGTGGTGGATGCTTCGGGCATGGGGGCGTACGCTCTCAATCCGGGATAGACCATGTAGGTGCTCTTCTGGTCGGGACGGGAGATGACCACCATGCGATCCATTCCCATGCTTTTCATCTGATCCGCCATTCCCGGCGGAAATGACCCGCCCTTCGCGTCGCTGAGGTTCATTTCGAAGCGCGACTTGAGATTATCGAATGCGATCTTGCCGGGAAGGCTCATCGTGTCGTTGCGCATCTTGATGGACATGTCGATGTTCGCCGAGAAGGCCTGGTTGTCGCCGAACAGCTTGGCCATGGCGGCATTGATCTGTGGCGTGTTGCGGCCGGGTCCGCCGCCCATGCCCGGCTGGGCGGAAGCGGACGTGAGAGTGAGAGCGATGACGGTGGCAAAAAGCCCCTTGATCAAGTTTTTCATAAATGAGGTAACGTTTGCAGACGCTGGATAACAGATGCGGCTTCAAAGGCCAGTCAAATTCCGGCGTTTTCACCCCATCTTTCGGTCCATTGACAGACGTCAGCTTCTGCCACTGCAGCAGAATGTCAACGCCCCGGCTGAGCGCCGGAAAAAAGTTCTAATATCCGGCAAGTTGGTGCATCTATACCTTTGTGCGCCCGATTCTGAACATTCTCGCCATCGCTGCCGTATGGTTCGCCGTCACGGCTGAGGCAGCTCACACTCACGCACGCCTGATCCTCTCTGCATCGACGGCACGCGCCGGGGAAACAGTCGTGGCGGGAATCCATCTGCGCATGGATCCGGAGTGGCACACGTATTGGAAAAACTCCGGCGCATCGGGAATCCCGACCACGATCGAATGGGAGCTTCCGGAAGGCGTTACTGCAGGAGATATCCAATGGCCGGTTCCGGAGAAACTGCCGCCAAACGATCTCGTCACTTATATCTATGAGAATGAGGTGGTGTTGCTCGTCCCGTTGCAACTGGCATCGAATCTCCCGGCAGGGACGATTCCGATCACGGCGAACGTTGCATGGCTTGAATGCAAGGAGCAATGCCTGCCGGGCGACGCCCAACTGCAGGCAAACCTTACCCTCTCCGAATCTGCTGCCACGCCTTCCGCTGATGCCGCTTTGATTTCGCAATGGAAAGATCGGCTTCCATTGGCCGGCACAAACCTGAACGTTCAGGCGCATTGGGAAAAACCCGTTTCAGAAAAGCTCCGGCCTGTGGTCATCGAATGGTCGTTTGCGGAGAGTGTCAGCGAAGCCGATTTCTATCCGTATGCGAGCGACAGCATGGAGGTGCAGGGGAGCGTGGAACGAATTCCGGCTGCGAACGGAAAGGTGAAAATCCGAAAGCTGATTCGCAAACTGGAAGGCGACTGGCCGGCTTCGGTGTCAGGACTGCTGATCCACAAAACCGATGAGAAACGTGCCGGCTACGATGTCACCATCCCGATCACTGCAACCGAATCCACGTCAGGCAGCGGCGCGGTTTCCTCGCCTTCAAATTCTGAAGCTTCAAAGCCGCTGTGGCAGATACTGCTCTTTGCATTTTTGGGCGGCATGCTCCTGAACATCATGCCGTGTGTGCTGCCGGTGATTGCGCTGAAGATTCTGGGATTCGTCAGTGAAGCGCGGAGCGAACCGGCGCGCGTGAAGAAACTGGGTTTGATCTACGGGGCCGGAGTTCTTGTTTCGTTCATCGCGCTGGCGGCGCTTGCGATTGGGCTGAAAGCGGGCTGGGGCGCGCAGTTCGGCAATCCAATCTTCCTGGTTGTTCTGACCGTGCTCGTAACGCTTCTGGCACTGAGCTTGTTCGGAGTGTTTGAGATCAACCTCGGCGCGAAAGTCATGGGCAGCGCAGGAACACTGGCATCGATGCAAGGTTCCAGCGGCGCGTTCTTCAACGGCGTGCTGGCCACGGTGCTGGCAACGCCGTGCACGGCACCGTTCCTTGGAACCGCTCTGGGATTTGCACTGACCCAACCGGCTCCGGTGGTTCTTCTCATTTTCCTGACGGTGGGTGTTGGTCTGGCATTTCCCTACGTCGTGCTGAGTTTTCAACCGGCCTGGCTCAGGTTCATTCCAAAACCAGGCAAATGGATGGAACGGTTCAAAGTCGCAATGGGTTTTCCAATGCTGGCCACGGCAGTCTGGTTGTTCAGCCTGACACAAAGTCACTACGGCAAACGCTTCTGGTGGCTGGCGTTGTTCCTCGTGGTGGTGAGCCTGTGCGCGTGGATTTACGGGGAATTCGTCCAACGCGCCGCGAATCGCCATGCCGTCGGCCGGGCGGCCGCAATCATCATCTTGCTGGCTGGCTATGGCTACATTCTGGAGAGAGAACTCGACTGGCGTCATTCAACCCCGGAGCAGCGTGCCATCGAACAAAGCTCCGCCGATGGCATTGCCTGGGAAGCATGGTCTCCCGAAGCTGTAACCAAAGCGCAGGAAGCAGGCCGGCCTGTCCTGGTGGATTTCACCGCAGACTGGTGCCTCACCTGTCAGGCAAACAAGAAGTTCGCCCTCGAAGTGGATTCCGTCCGGGCGAAACTCCAGGAAATGAACGTGCTGAGCCTGCTTGGCGATTACACCCTGTTGCCAAAGGCGATGCGGACGGAATTGAATCGATATGGACGCGATGGCGTTCCATTGGTGTTGATCTTTCCCGGAAAACCTGGAGCACCGCCTGAAGTCCTTCCAGAAACCCTGACTCCCGGCATTGTTCTGGGCGCCCTCGAACGGGCTCGCCAGAAAAATTCCTGAAACAACTCTGGAGACGAGCCCGTCTTATCGGAAGTTCACTTAACCTAAGGATACATATTATGAAACGCGCTATTGCTTTGTTCGCCCTTTTGGGGATGACAACAGCCGCCTTCGCCGCGGCAGAAATCGGAAAGCCGGCGCCGGATTTCGAGGCGACCGACATCAACGGTAAGACGCATAAACTCAGCGATTACAAGGGCAAGATCGTTGTTCTTGAGTCGTACAATCTCGACTGTCCATTCTGCGCCAATCACTTCAAGACCGGCGCCATGCAGGAACTGCAAAAGGAAGTGACCTCCAAAGGCGGAATCTGGCTCGTGGTGAATTCCGTGAATCCCAGGAACAGCAGCTATCGCTCAACGGAAAAAGCCCGTGCCGAATGGGAAACGCAGAAGATGAACGCGACCGCCTGGCTCGACGACAGCTCCGGCAAAATCGGCAAGCAGTTCAACTTCAAGACCACGCCTCAGATGGTGGTGATCGACGCCGAGGGAACGGTCATTTACAACGGCGCCATCGACGACAAGAAAACGCCCAACCACGACCCGCGCACGGCGAAGAATTACGTGAAGGAAGTGTTCGGAAAATTGAGCGCTGGCGAAAAAGTTGAACCCTTCGAAACCAAACCTTACGGCTGCGGCGTCAAATACTGAACGGATCAACTTTTGGTTGTTGGATGAAAACCCGCCTTTTTGGCGGGTTTTCCTTTTGAAGCTTCGATCACTCCGAAACTCCGCTCTTTCTTAAATCAGTTCCCGGCGGGCGCCGCTCAGCAACTGCTCGACAAAACCGGTTGAATAAACACCGCGACGGAAGTTCGGATCCTGCAGAATCGCCTGCTGGAACGAAATCGTTGTCTTCACTCCCGTCACCATGAATTCGCTCAGCGCCCGGCTCATCCGATCCATTGCCTCCCGGCGATCCTTCCCGTAGGTGATCAACTTCCCGATCATCGAATCGTAAGCGGCCGGAATCGTGTAGCCGGCGTAGGCATGGGTATCAACGCGAACACCACGACCGCCGGGTTGATAATACATCTCGATCCGTCCCGGACTCGGCCGGAAATCATCAAAAGGATCTTCAGCATTGATGCGGCATTCGATCGCATGGCCCTTGAACTCGATGTCGCTCTGCTTGTGCCGCAGCGGTTCACCCATGGCGATCATGATCTGGTACCGCACCAGATCGATTCCCGTCACTTCTTCCGTGATCGGATGTTCCACCTGGATGCGCTTGTTGACCTCGAGGAAATAGAAATCGCCCTTGTCATCGACGATGAATTCCACCGTGCCGGCATTGGTGTAGTTCGCGACCTCGCCGATTCGCACCGCCGCCTTGCCCATTTTTTCGCGGAGCTTCTTGAACTTGTTATCAATCAGCGGCGAGGGCGTTTCCTCAATGACTTTCTGGTTGCGACGCTGAATGGAACAATCACGTTCACCCAGGTGGATAATGTGACCTTTACCGTCACCGAGAATCTGAAATTCGATGTGATGGGGGTTTTCGATGAACTTTTCGATGTAAACCCCAGAGTTTCCAAAGGCCTTTTCCGCCTCAGTTCGAGCGGTGTGATACCCCTTCACCAATGAAACGTCGTTGTGCGCAACGCGCATTCCTCGTCCACCGCCGCCGGCAATGGCTTTGATCATGACCGGATAGCCGATGCGCTTCGCGACGGTCAATGCATCCTGCTCATTATCAACCACACCTTCCGACCCTGGCGGCGTCGGAACTCCCGCTTTCTTGGCCAGGGCGCGCGATACCGCCTTGTCTTCCAAGGCATTCATGGCGCGGGAACTCGGTCCGATGAACCGGATGTTGCAGCTTTCGCAGACGTCGGCGAAATGAGCGTTTTCTGACAGAAACCCGTAGCCAGGATGAATTGCATCCACATCCGTGATTTCAGCCGCCGAAATCAGCCGATCAATGCGCAAATAGCTCTCACTGGCAGGAGCTTTACCGATACATATCGCTTCGTCCGCCAGCTGAACATGCATCGAGTTCGCGTCGGCTTCGGAATAGACGGCCACCGTTCGGATGTTCAGTTCCTTGCACGCACGAATGATTCGAACGGCGATTTCTCCACGGTTGGCTACAAGAATTTTTTCGAACATGCGGTCTCAGAAAAGGGTGATTCAGTGACTCTGCATCGCAGAATCTCAACTGGGCCGCACTTTGAACAGCGGCTGGCCAAACTCAATCGGTTTGGCGTTATCGACGAGAACCTGGGTAATCACACCTTTGATCTCCGCCTTGATCTCGTTCATCACCTTCATGGCTTCGATGATGCAAACAACGGTTTCGGGATTCACTTCTGTTCCCACTTCGACGTAAGGAGCCGATTCCGGAGAAGGAGAACGATAAAAAGTTCCGATCATGGGCGATTTGATCTCAATCTCGTTGGAAGGCGCCATGGCTGGAACCGCAGCCGGAGCACCACCGGGAGCCGGCGCTGCAATGGCCGTCGGTGGAACATAGGCCACCACGGGGGCCTCTTCATAAACCGCCCCACCGCCATTACCGCCGCGCTTCAGTTTGATTTTGAAGTCCTGCCTTTCGAGTTCGAACTCCGAAACGGAGTTCTTCTTCATCAGGTCAATGATGGCTTTGATGTCTTTGAGATCCACAGGTCAAATTGTGTTTGGTTCACCCAATTCGGGTCATTAAGCAAAAAAGCAGAAGCCGAACTTCGACTCTGCTGATCGCCATTTCAATTGCCGCGAAGGGTAACGCCCGCCAAACCCGCGTCAAGAAGTAAAAAGTCCATCGAATAAGATCAGAAAACAGGCTAAATCCATTCGAAAAAACCCGGTTTCTACCCTATTTTTGCAACCCGTTAACGTTCACCGCTGCTTCCAGCGCCAAAAGATAAGAATTTGTCCCGAAACCGGCGATGATCCCCTTGCACACCGGGGCGATCAGGCTTTTGTGCCGGAATTCTTCCCGGGCGTAAACGTTTGAAAGATGGATTTCAATGGCCGGGATTCCCACCGCAGAGATCGCATCGCGCAACGCCACACTGGTATGGGTGTAGGCCGCGGCATTGATGACCAGAACCTGAAAGTTGCCCCGGGCCTCCTGAATCCACGACACCAGTTCGCCTTCGACATTGGATTGCCGGAAATCGATTTCCACCCCCAATTGCCTCGCGCGCGCCCGGACCTGGGACTCGATATCCCCCAAAGTGGCTGAACCATAGATGCCCGGTTCACGCTGGCCGAGAAGGTTCAGGTTGGGGCCGTTCAGGAAGAGGATCTTCATGAGGTCCGAAGGCTAGTGAGCGGCGTCTGGTTTGTCGATTTGATTCCCGGCCAGCGACAACAGGGCGCCCCCGAGGAAAAATGCGGTCCAGCTCAGCGCTGGAACATAAAGACCGAATTCACTGACCCCCTGAAGCAGCCAGCCGGTGAGTCCGAGCCACAAGGCAAACAGCAAAGGAACTGCATTCTGCCGCCAGAACGTCCGCGCTAGGTAAATGGTCAGCGCAACCACCCAGCCAAGGAAACAAACGCCGGCGACGATTCCAGAATCTGAGAACTGCTCCAGATAATCGTTGTGAACCAACCGGGCCATTTCCGATTCAGGCGCCTTGATCCGCTCATACGGATGTTGAAACGTTCCCGGCCCTGATCCGAGGATCGGATGGTCGGCAGTGATCTGCGCCGCAGCACGCCAATAGTCGAATCGCGCGCCCAAGCTTGTCGCCCCCTTGGCGAAGTAGCTTTGAAACCGAACGGCGAAGCCAGCCGAACCGATGATAAAGACCGCGATAAGGACAATCCATTTAAGCCGCGTTGACCACTTCAGGCGAAAAAGACAGAGCCCGACCATCACGAGCGCAATCAGCCAGCCGGACTTCGACCCCGTCCAGAACAACGCACCTGCGCCAAGAAACATCGTCAGACCGATGGCGGCCCACCGTGTGAGAGTCCTAAACCGCTGCGTTTCCCCGAACGCAAAAACGAGCGCCGCCGGGAACAACAGCAAGATTGCTCCTGCCAGGGCATTGGGATAAACGAGCGTTCCAAAGACGCGACCTCGTTCGTATTTCTGCAATATGACGGGATTGGCCACATCAACTCCGTTGGTGGTCACGACGATGTTTTGCAGCTTCAGTTCGATCAACAGTTCCGGGGCAACATTCGTCCAGCCCGACCGCTCGCCTTCCACCAGCATGCGTCGTTCTTCAGGAAATTCATAAAGACGCTGCGTCACAGCGCGCGCCGAACAGATTGCATACGCCAGCAGAATTCCAATCAGGGCAAACCTTAGCAGCCGAAGGTCACCGATTAAAAAAGCGCCGATGAAATAACATCCCAGCATCCCGGCAAAATGCAGAACAGTCAGCGACGTCAACGCCGCATCCTCAGTTTGTGTCGCAGAAACCAGCTGCCAGCCAAACCAGAGGCAGGGGAAAATCCAAAGCCAACGATTTCCCGGCCATCTCGGTTTTCTCGCAACGAAAAGCATCACGCCCAACGCCACGAACGGAATCAGGAACCAAAGACTCCACTTCGGAGGCCAGGCGAATTCCCACCAGTCATACAGCGACGTCGGCGCGGGAATTTTGGAATTCAGAATGATCGGATTGCCGAATTTCAACAGGGCGAGTCCGAGAAAAAGTCCGAAGCCGATGGAGAAATATTCCCTGAGTCCAAAACCGCCCGACACAGGACGTTCCGATTTCAGACGGTCCAAGCCCGGGCTGTGAACCGGACTGGAGGAACGTTTCAGCTTTCGATCCGGTTTCAGAAAATCCTCGCGTTAGAGGTGAAGTTTGAGCAATCCGACTTCCAGCGCCAGCGCTTCCTGCACGTTCGTGTGAAGCAGCCGCTGGGTCGTTTCGATCACTTGAAGGTTTTCCAAGGCCTGTTGTGGCGTGATCCGCCGGGCCACGCGCTCGCCGTGCGCCAATTCCGGAAAGTTCAACAATTCCTTTCCGGACGCCACGGTCTGAAGCCATACATCCCGAAACCATCTTTGCAAAATGGCCAGCAGATCAGCCCGTTGTCGTCGGTATTCCGCCTCGATCGCCGCGTTGAGTTCGTCCTCCCATTTTTCCCGGAGGTTTTTGTCGGCGTCCTCGTATCGCTGAAGCGGCGACTTTGCCGTGAGATTTTCCTCAATGGCCGCTTTCATTTCGGTCAGCTTCTGAAGCAGCACATCCATCAATCGATACCGTCCGATCAAACTCTTCTGTTCCGCAGAAGCCATCTCACTGAAACGCGCGAGCCATTCCATCTGCTCCGGAGCCAGCGGCCGAATGCCATCGCCGGAAAAATTCAATCGCAGACACCGTGACACGATGGTTTCCAACAGCCGCTGCGGCTCGGTCGTCAGCAACACCAGAATGGATCGTGCCGGCGGTTCTTCGAGTGTTTTCAGAAAGGCATTGGCGGCCTGAACGTTCAGCCGATCGGCTCCGACGATGATGGCGAGCTTGTAATCCGCTTCGGTCGGCTTGAGGTAAACCTCCTGCATCAGGTCACGCATCTGTTCGACGCTGATGATGCGCGACTTCGATTCCGGACGAATCCAATGCACGTCGGCATGGTTCCCGTTCTGGATCTTCCGGCAGTTCAGGCATTCATCGCAGGAATCGACCGCCGCACCATTCTCACCGCGCGCCGGATTCAGGCAGTTCAAAGTCTTGGCCAGTGTCTGCGCGAGACCTTCGAGTTCTTCGATCTGAATGCCGTTGAAGAGATAACCGTGCGCAAGCCGTCCGCGCTCCAGCGAACGCTGAAGCAGCTGAATTCCCTGCTGTTGATCCGGAAAATCTCTGAACGACATCGGCGCGTATTGTTGCCGAACCGCGGAAACCCCGACAAGAATTCAATTCCAACCGCATTGGCAACCGCTGGCGTCGCCCTCTCGTCGGGCGATCAAGAACTCTCCAGAAGAAAACGAAGTCCCTCAGCAGACTTAAAACTTCCAGCTGAAACTCAAAACAAAACAATGATTTACCGAGGCATCTGTCTTGAGCGAAATGCCGCTGTCCGACCAGTCGTGATCCCCCGAGGCGAGATACTGATAGCCGACGCCCAGTTCCATTTTTTCAGTGAACGCATAGCGCAGTCCTGCCGACAGCTGATAGCCGAGCGTGAAATCCGATGCGTTCATGTCACCGACCGGACTTTGCAGATCGAGCATCGTATAGACTCCGCCCACTCCCGCGCCGACGTAGGGAATCCATTTTTCCTTGATGGGATGCCGATAGGTGAAATTCAGAAGCACCGGAACCTGAAACAGCGTCGATCCGGAAGCTGAATCGTCCTGAATCTTGTCCACCGAATTCCAAAGAATTCCCGCCTGAATCCCCACATCGAGATGATTGAACCACCGGCCGCCGAACTCCAGGTCACCGCGAACTCCGGAACTGAAGGAAAGCCTGCCGGCCGAACTCGTCACTTCACTGTCGATGGACAGTTCCTGGGACATCGCCATGCCGACATTTCCGTTCAGGTAGAATCCATTCCAGGTTTCCGCCGAAAGCGTTGAAACGCCGGCCAGCATCGCCGTCCCTAACGCAGCTGAAATGCTTCTCTTCATTCTTTCAAGGGGTCGGACCCGCCAAAGTTCCTCCCGACAGCGTCAGGCTGTTCAAGTCCGTCCGGATCAAACCGAGGCCGGCCAGAGTTCCGCCGGTGTCGAAGCCGAGCGACAGATTGGAATCGGTGAAGATCGCAGCAATCACATCGCTGTTTGCAGTGCCTGCCTGATTCGCGAGAACCTGGGCCGCCGCAATCTTGGATCCCTTCGCCAGAGAAATGGCGCCGTCAGCGGTCACAAATCCTTTTGCGCTTCCCAGCGAAACAGTGGTTCGGCCGACATCGCCAATGAGGCCGCCACTCACGATGGCGCTGCCTTCAGCGAACGACTTGATCTGCACATTGCCGAGCAGCCCGAAACGATCGGCACTCAATCCTTGAATTGAAAGTCCCAGCACGGCGATGCGTCCGCTGAACGTGCCCTTGAACGACAGGTCGCCGTATATGTTTCCAAGCGCGATCACGTCCACCGTGGCATTCTTCGCCGAGATGCCGCCGAAGCGCGTCAGCACTCCGTTCTTACCGACAACCGGATTGTCATTCACATCGAACAGAATCAATCCGATGTTCCCCTGGGCAGCGATCAACCCGGTCAGACTTCCACCCGTCGTGACGCTGCTGATCAAATCGCCCCGGCTGATGATCTCGCCATTGATGCCGCCCTTGGCCGAAATCGTCGTGACACCGGTCAGCTTGCCTTTCGCATTGAACACAGTTTGGCCGATGTCAGCGTTCACCACCGTCTCTTCGCCCGTGATTGAGTCGATCCGAATGCCGGTCGTCTGAATCGTTCCCGTGATTCCACCGTTGAGAACATTGATGCTTCCAAAGATGCTCGACGCGGTCACGCTGCCAAGTCCTTGAGCACCGCGCACGGTGACATCTCCCAACGAACCGGTGCTTGTGATCGAACCGATCGCATACTGGCTGTCAATTGAAGCGCCATCTCCGGCCAGCTGAATGGAAGTGATCACAGCAGGCTGTTTCTTCGTGGCGCCAGGCTGAATCTGCAACTGCGCACGAACGGCTGCATCATCCGCGACGCGATCGTTGAATGTCATCACGAGATCGAGGCTGAGATCGGTATCGACCTGCGCGTAGAACGAAACGGCGTGAGTTTCGCTGAACGAGATCAGGAATTCATCGGTTGCCGCAAGCAAGGCAGCCTGGCTGCCAAGGATGTTCCAGAGCACTGTCGGTTTGCCGGACGAACCGAGCGCATTCTGAACGGTCGTCGGCTTGCCGTTCTGGTTCACCAGGAAGCCAAAGGCCAGTCCCTGGATGCCACCCACGTTGATGTAACCGATGGGCAACGTGTCGCGAACGGAAACGCCGGTGATGCTTTCGCCCGGCAGATGAATTCCACTGCGAGCGTCTGCAGAAAGACCGAGATAATCGCGCGCAGCCTGGCTGATTGTCGTCAGGATATCGCCATCGACAGTGATGTTGCTGATGCCCGACGCGTCAACCGCTTCAACTCGCGCGAGATTGAACTTCGCCGTCGCGCTGTGTGCGGCAAGAACCAGGTTGAACCGTGTTGTCGCATCCGGATTGGTCACCCGCACAGCCAGTTGTGGAACGTCAGTGGTCAGCGAATCGTAAATGAACGCGAACTTCACGCTGCCGGAAATCACGCCCGAAACTCCAGGCGCCTTCAGCTGCCGTTCAATTCCATTTTCGATCACCTGCAGAAGCTTGCCACCGAAGCCGGCGTCCACTGTGATCGTGTGAACATCGCCGGCAATCACCTTGCCCGGGCTGGCACCATGAACCACCAGCGCCTGCAACAAGCCCGCCACGTTCACCAGGCCCGCGAGATTGACGTCGATCGTCATCAAGTCGATGGCGCCCGCATTGAGCACACCGGTCTGCGTGAGCGTGCCGCCGATGGTGGCCGTGGTGAACTTGCCGTCCAGGTTCAACAAGCCGGTGAAGTCGTTCACTACCACGAGAGTTGCCGATTCGAAACGGATCAGGCTGAGTTCCACCGCGCCGAAGCTGGTGAAGTTCAGAACCGCGGTATTGATGCCCTCACCACCGTCGATTCGTGTGACGGTCGATTCCGTCATGTCGTTCACGGTGAACGTGTCGTCACCGGAACCGAGGAAAACATAGAGTTCCGCCAGTCCGCTGTAGGTCACTGAGCTGCCCAGCCCCAATCCTGTGAGTGTCGCAGGCACCAACGATCCGGCGTTGTCGTCCGCATCGCCGCTGTCATCGACATTCAACACATCGTTCCCGCTGCCAATCACCACCACAGTTCCGAGAATCTCATTCACGGTTCCTCCAGAAACTGGGGCCGTGCTGCCGAGGTTCAGAACATCAACACCCGCGCCCAGCGAAACAGTCAGCGTCACGGTCGGAAGAACACTCTGAACATTGAACGTGTCCGAGCCCGCGCCCAAATTGATGTTGATCGTTTCGGTTTCGCTGAACTCAACTCCTGCCGTCATTCCGAGACCGGTGAGTGTGGTCGCAGTAAACAGACCGGTGTTGCCAGCGATTTCTCCAGTCTCATCGACATTCAGCACATCGACTCCCAGTCCGCCGTGGAGTTCCAGCAAGCCCGCGATTCCATTCACGTTTCCAGAAACGCCCGGGCTCACGCTGCCGAGATTGAAGGTGTCAGCGCCGGAACCGCCATGCAGAACCACCAGCCCTGTTGTGGCCTGAACATTGAACACGTCTGCGCCACCGTTGCCTGTGATCTGAACCGGGTTCGCTGTTGTCGAGGTGATCGTCAGCGTGTCGTTACCCGAACCCAGCGCCACAGTAAGCGCTGCCATTCCGAAATAGGTGATTCCGCCACCGCCCATGCCAAGTCCGGTCAATGTCGTGGCTGAAAGAACTCCCGTCTTCGCGCCCGTGCTTCCGGTGTCATCGACGTTAAGAACATCAGTTCCGCTGCCGATGAGAACAATCGATCCAAGGATGTCTTCCAGCGAGCTGCCCGTGTTCGGCGATTCACCATTGGACAGCGCTCCGGCCGTCGCCTGCGCTGAAGTGCCGACAGCGATCTGATTGCTGCCGGTTCCGGTGATGATGTTCGTTGTCGCGTTCGCCGGACTGCCTTTCAAAAGAAGCGTGTTGTTGTTCGATCCCAACTGAATGTTCAGCGTTTCGATTCCGTGGAATTCCACGCCTTTCGCTGGATCATCGTTGCCCATTCCCAGCCCGGTGACTGTGGTCGAGGTCAGCGTCAGCGTCGCCGCAGCTGAATTGCCCGAGTCATCCAGATTCATTGTGTCGGATGTCCCCTGCCCGTTCACAATCAGTCTGCCTGCAAGGCCCGCCAGCACTCCGCCCGAACCAACAGGTGCGTTGCTCGAGATGTTCAGGACGTTCGCACCAGCGCCCGTATTGACCGTCGTGAGCGTCGTGGCGTTGGTACCGAGAACATTCAACACATCGTTTCCGGAACCGAGCGTGAGGGCGAGAACTGCAAAGCTGCTAAAGGTCACGCCTTCCGGTCCCATTCCAAGTCCGAGCAAGGTCGAAGCGGTGAGGAAACCGGTCTTGCCGAGAACGCTTCCCGCGTCGCTGAAGTTCAACGTGTTCGATCCACCCTGCCCGTTTACCGTCAGCTCGCCCGCGATCAGATCGAGGACGTTTCCGATATTCACGATGTCGTCTCCGAAACCGAGGTTCACGGTCGTCGTCATGCTCGCATTCGTGCTCACAACAGTGAAGGTGTCAGCACCGGAACCGAGGCTGATGTTCAGAATCGCAATGCCGCTGTAGTTAATTCCCTCTGTGCCAAAACCGGTGATGCCCGTGGACGTCATCAAACCGGTCTTCGCCACGGTGCTCGCGGTGTCGTCCAGATTCAATGTGTCGGAACCGGTTCCGGTGATGGTCAGCGCACCGAGGATTCCATCCAGGCTGCTTGCCGCGCTCGGCGTTACACCGGCATTGCTGCCGACGGTGAACACGTTGTTCGCGCCGAACGCGAGGATGTTCGTGGCCGTGGAAGCGTGAGTGCTGCGGATGTAATAATTCGTTCCGGTCACCGTTCCGTTGATGTTCAGCACGCCCACGCCGCTGTAGTTGATCTGCTGACCGCCCGCCTTGATCTGGTTGGAAAGAACGATCGTGTCCACCGAAACACTGACGTTCAACACATCGCCTGAGTTCGGCGTGCTGTCGGCGATTGTGAAGAGCGTCGAGCCGATTCCGTTGAGCGTGATGTTGTAAATGTCATTTCCATTGACGCCGTTGAGTGTGGCGTGGCCGGTCCAGGTGTCGCCATTCACCGTGAAGGTGTTCACACCGGCGCCACCGGTGAGAATCGCGTTGGCGAAATTGGTGAGTTGAAGATCGCCGTGACCCGCGCGCGTGAGCAGGAGGTTCGTGAGAACGAAGTTCGTGTTGTTGACTGCGACGACCGTGTTCGTGCTGCCAGCCGGACCGGTCAGCGAACCGGTTCCTGTCCAGCCGGACACCGTCATCGTGTTGCTGTTCGAACCGCCGGTGAGATTCGCCACCTGAATGCCGGCCAGCGTCATCGTGCGGCTCGGATTGTTTCCAATCGTCGTCTGAAGCGATGCATCCGAGAGAACGAACGCGACGTTGAGTGTTGTCTGCGGATTAACGTTCAGCGTGTTGTTGGAGCCGTTGCCGGTGATCGAACCGGATCCATACCAGCCATTCAAATTGAAGACATGGGCGCCGGAACCTGTGGCCGCTGTGAGATCCACATTCGCCACGCCGTTCAGATAAATCAGATAAGTTCCGGCCTGGAGCAGCGTCTGTGTGAGCGTGTAGCTGGAGTAACCGGCATATTGCACGGAGAAGTTGCCCGTGCCGGCGTTGATCGTGGTGATGCCCTTCGTGGCGTACGCCGCATTGCTTCCGTTCAGGCCGCCAATATAAACACCGCCGCCGCTGCCCCCCGTGATCGTGTTGGAACCGGTTCCGCGATCGCGAACCGTCGCAAAGCCGCCGCCGGTATTGATGATGTTGTTGCCGTTACCGAGCGTGATATCGACCGTCGCGGTCACGCCGTTGCTGATGGTGATCGTGTCATTTCCTGAAAGCGTGTTGCGGACAAGAATGCTCGTCACGTTGGTATAGGTCTGCGTGTATCCGAGCGCCGTGATCTGAATGGTCTGGCCGGTGGAACTGCCCGGGTTTCCGACCACGTTGGTGATGACGTAATTCTCTTCGTCCTGCGCACCGAAGTGTTCGCCGCGAGCGCCGACATCCTGGCCGAGATTCAACACGAGCACACCGCTTGTAACCGTTCCCAGAACCGGTGTGGGCGGCGGCGGCGGCGGCGGGTCGGTCTGGCCAAGGGTTACAGTCCAGGTGCCGGAAACGATCACCGGAGGGGTATCAATGTTGACCGCGGGAATGATCGTGACGCCCGCAACCTTCACCGCAGGCGTGTGAATGTGAATCGCCGGAACAACGACGCAATAGACATAAATGCTCATCGTGACGTTGCGATTCGTGATGGTGATCGTTCCGCTGGCAGTCACCGAAACTCCGAGGAAATCGACTCGCCCGGCAACAGTCGCGGAAAAGCCGCCGTTCGAGAACGTCACGCTGATTCGACCTCCGATGTAAGCGACACCTGGCTCGCCGAATGAGAATCCGGCGCTCGCCGTGAAGCTGAACGTACCGTTCGGATTCAGATAGCCGTGCACCGACAAGGTCACGATACCGAAGAAGTCCAGCGTCAGCGGATTGGATTCTGGAATGTTGATGCTCAAGCCTGCTGACGTGATGCTGATCGAAATCGTTCCGCTCAGATGGAACCCGAACAGGAACACGTCGAGGTTTGTGATCGCAATCTTGAATCCGGAAGCAATGCCGTTGCGGGCGACCGAGCTCGTGTTGATCTGGAGCGTGAACTCGCCGGAGATGGAGAACAGGTTTCCAAGTGCCGCAACCGGCTGAATCTGCGTCGTGGTGCTGGAACCCACCTTGAGCTGGATGCTGAACGCAAAGCCGGGATTCGAGTCGTAATAGATACCCGCGAAACCATTCACGCTCATCAACGAACCGAAGATGTTGACCGTGGCCTTGATTTCCACGGAGAGCGATGACGGCGTCACCGAGAACGTGAACGAACCGGTGATCGTCAGGCCCGGCACCGAAATGTTTCCATTCGCCACGACGCGGGCGCCCGGCTGAACCGTGATGCTCGTTCCTGTGACCGTGACTGGCGCGCCGGTTGTGTTGATCTGCAGCATGAAGGTCGCGGAGATGGTGAAGCCCAGATTGCTCGGCATGCTGAATCCGCTGGCGAAATTGATCGTCAGGGCCGCCGCCAGTCCGCTGGAATTGATCTGGATTCCACCAATCACGCTGAACGAGAAAATGTTCGTCCCGTTCACCGTCAGGTTGAGCTTCGCATTGAGCGAGAAGCTGAAGCTCAAACCGGTGAGCGGGTTGTAACTCGCCACGAGATTGATCGTTCCGGAAATCGTGAAGGCGTTGGCCAGAGTGAGATTTCCGCGGCCGACCAGAATGAAATAAGCTTCGCCGGCAGCGGCGGTCCAGTTGGCGTAATTGGTCGTGCTCGACGGAGGCGCGCCACGCGGAATGATCAACATGCGCTTGCCGTCCACGATCGTCTCGTAACTCATCAAAGCCGTGACATTGCTTGAACCGAAGTTCGGTCCCATGACAGTTGCGACCGGTGGAGTTGCAGGCGATGTCGGGAGCGGCTCGGGAATTTCGTAGCTGATCTCACGCAAGGTGGTGTTCACCACAAGCACCCAGTTCACTCCCATCGAGAAACCGGTCAACGGCGAGCCGCCATAGGCCAGCGTCATCTTCGCCGCGAACCCGGTCTGATCGACGTAGATCAATCCGTTCGCGTTGTAGGTAAAGATCGGGTTGCCGACCGGCCCGATCATCAGCTGCGCCTGAACGAAGATCGTCAAGGTGAACTCGCCCGGTGTCGTAGTGCTGACGTTGAGGTTCACCGCAAGCGTTCCGGCGAGCGTGAAGACACGCTGGCCAAAGAGATGGAAATCGGCCGAACCGTTCACGAAGAGACCGAACGACTGCGGCGCGATCGTGACGTTGATCGTTCCGGTCGTCAGAACCAGCGGAACGGTCTTGAGTTCCGCGGTGGTGTTCAACTGGAAGTATATCTGGCCGCCGGCATAAATACCGACCTCCTGCAGCGCCTGCAGATTTGCGTTCAAAACGAACGCGCCCCAGATGTCGAGTCCGCCGCTGGAGTTCTTCTGGATCGTCAGGTCACCCGCCGCGGTACCCACTTCTCCGAGATAACTCATGTTCAGTGCGACGTTGAAAATCGTAATCTGGAAGCTCGTGCTGGAGAAGGTCAGATCGACATTGCCCGACAGCTTCGCCTGGAACCCACCGAGTACATTCAACTCCGCCGCGCCGGCAATCCTGATCTTGAAGGCGTCGGCCTGGTTCTCCGCCGTCACCGGCTGGTTATCAACCCGGCTGAACTCGAACTGCATGATGCCGTAAATGCTCAGGATCGGCGGCGCGATTGGCGTGCCCACCTGCGCAGGCGTGTCCATCAGGAACAGAATGTTCACCGGCGCGCCTTCGTTCACCGAACCGTCGAAGACCGGAGCGAGATCAGCATACAATTTCATCCCGATCGTCAGCGTGTTTCCAAAGGTTGCCGTGCCGAGAATCAGGATCTTGCCGCTGGTGTCGAAGAACACGTCCGCGTCGATCTTGAACGAGTTCTGCGACAGGTACGCCGAGTAAATCGTCGCGCCCGCCTGAATTGTGATCGTGGAGGCGCCGAGATTCGCCCAGCCGTCGGTGGCGCCAGTCTTGTAGAGCGTCGCGACCTGCGACTTCATCTGCACCAGCCATTGAGCGTCGGTCATTGTTGCGGGCGACTGGAAGCCCGGCTGGCGCAGTTGCAGCGCGTCGTCTGGAGAGATCGGATTTGAAATGGTGACAGTGGGCAATCCCTGGCCGAAGGTCACACCGCCGCGGAAATTGTTCAGCGTCAGGCCGGAGTTCGGCTCCAGCAGGATGCCGGTCGGCGTGCTTGCGGAGATATACACTGAGAGAGGACCATATTCGGAAAGCCCCAGCTTCAGGGCGAAACCACTCATGCCACCGAAGCTGAAGGAGGCGCTGATGCCGCCGTAGAACACGCTGGTGAACGGACCGACGCCGGGTTGGCCGTTGGTCACCAGCCGGCCCTGTGAATCGACAACCGCACCGTTCGAATCGAATCGAACCACACCGGCGAGCAGTGAACCGCTGACCGTTCCGCCAAAGAGATTGCCGGAAACAGAAACCGCCACGCTCTCAATGTCGATGATCGGGAACACGCCATCCGCGAGTTTTCCGACATCAATTCGGACGTGATTGATCGTTCCACTGACCGACAGCGGAATGCCTTTCAGGCTGTTCAGATCGACGGTTGCCGAAAGGTCGAGAATGAAATTCGCCGGGTCGGTGTTGAAATTGTTTCCGGGCCATTCGACGCCAATTGTGACGTCCTTGATCGGAAGCCAGTCGGGCCACTTTAATGAGCTGGCGGAATTTTCACCGAGCGACAGCGTCACGGTGAAGTTGTTTCCAGCCACGAACGAGCCGTTGCCCTTGATCGCAAAGTTGCTCGCGCCACCGGTCAGTGTGATTCCAGGCACCGACAAGGTGGCGGCCAGGCCGGGTGCGGAGGTTGTTCCGCCGAAGCTGACAAGATCCTGCGTCGGACCGGCAGATGGATTGATGAAGACATTGTTCGCGGTGAACTTGAGCGACACCTGCGAACTGACGTTGATCGCGATTTCCAGCTGGCCAATCGACAGGTTGAAACCGCTGGCCGTGACATTCGTCGGCGGCGCAAACGGATTGGCAAGATCGAGCTTCAGGCCGAGCGTAAACGAGCCGGTGAGGTTTTTTACAGCAGCTGAGATCACGCCGCCGTTGATCGAAGCGAGCGTGTCAGAAATGGAGACCGTGACCGAGAGTGTGCCATCGAGGCCAAACGAGAAATTCGTGAAACCGATGCTCGGAGTTCCCAGCGTGACGGGTCCGATGGTGTGAGTCGTGGTGGGCCCGGCCGCTGAAGTGCCGGCGCCGCCCACTGTCGGAGCGGAGACAGACCCGATCGATTGGCCGAGGAAGGAGAATCCAGTGATCGGCGCGGAACCCGTGCTTTCCAGAACGAAACCTTCAGTCGTGCTGTAACGGAAAGCGAGGTTGCCCTGCAATGCCGCCATTTCCGAGCCGTCAACGAACAGCGCGACCGACGCCTGCGTGAAGTTGAACGAGTTCACCGTGGCGTTCGACGCATTGACGTAATGGCGAATCTTGACCGATTCCCCGGTGAACGTGACGTAGCCGCCGAGCGAGAAGCTCAGGTCGTTCAACACAATCTGCGTGCCGCCGTTCGTCCAGGTCATGCCATCGAACACCGTTCCCGCCACGATCGTGATGTAGCTGGCGGAAGCCGCGCTGATCGTGAAGAGAACCTGGCCGGTTCCGGGGTCCTGAACGGTCAATGAAACCTCGGTCAACGTTCTCGTCGTCACACCGCCGACGACCGAGGTGCTGCCACCGCCAGCGGTGATGATGAAGATGTTTTCGATGTTGATGGTGGCATCGCTGACGGAAATTTTCTGGAAGGCGGAGGTGCCGGTTTTGATTTCGGTTTCCGAGAACTTCACCTGAACCGCGGCCGTGCCGACCGAAACGGTTTCGTTCACGGCGTGGTTCGTCGCATTGCGGCGAATCGTCAGCGTCGCATTCGCCCCGGAACTTCCAGCACCTGCAACCACGGTGGCAGAAGCCGTGAGTGCGTAACCGCCGGAAGCGTCGGAATAAATCACCATGCCGAGGCTTCCGTTCTCCAGCGCGAGAGAACCACTGCCACCGTCAGGAATGATGTTCGAGCAACTGACACCGGACGCACCGATCAACACCTTGGTGGCAGTGCCCGTTCCGGTCTTGGCGAAGGCAAAATTGCCCGTGAGCGTAAACGAACTGCCGGCGTTGATCGTCAGAGACAAAGCGCCGGAGAAACTCCGGATATTGCGCTGATCCGCCGAGCCGCCCGTTCCATCAGTGAACTTGACCGTCACGTCGCCGGCCTGAGTCGTAATCACTTCATTCACGCCCGCACCGGTGTTGTTGACCATCAGCGCGGCATTTCCCACCAGCTGGATTTCCGAAGGCAATCCCACCGCTTCAATTTCGGTCGAAGCGTAAAGCGCATAGGTGCTGGTGTTGGCGACGGTGTTCTTGAAGATCACCAGACCGAGCCTGGCGTCGCTGATCCGGACGCCGATGCTTTCGTCTTCCGTGCCGAGGAACGCCTTCACGCCACTCGCACCAACGACGATCTTGGTGACGTTCGGATTGCTGGCATCGATTTGCTTGGTGAAAACGAAGCTGCCTTCGATTGAAACAAAATCGGCGATCGCCAGCACCACCGAACCTTCAACATGCGTCACGTTGCCGGAGCCAAGCCCTTCGAAATCCAGCACGACTTCGCCGTCGGAAGTCTGAACCGGTGTCGATGCCAGCGTTTCGGGATCGAGTCCGGTTGTGTTCACCTTCACGGTCAATCCCGTCGAAGTGAGCGTGAGTCCGGGAACACCGTTCAACGATGCCGTGCCACCGTTTGCAACCAGCGCGTAGGTTCCAGGATTTCCATTCGTTCCGGAAAGAATCATCACGCCGAGGCTCGCTCCGACGATGCTCACGTTCGTGTCGGCTGTGCCGAGAACGACGGTGAGATTCTTCGCGCCCATCAACATGCGCGTCTGGGTCGTGGTTGTGTCAGTGTATTTCTGGAACCCGAAGTCGCCGGTCAACGAAACAAATCCCGCGATGTTCAAGGTGATGTTGCCCTGCACCGCCATGACCGGACCGGAGCCGAGATCGCTGAAGTCGAGATCCACACTGCCGCCGGGCGTTTGAAGCGTGGTCGTGCCGGCGCGCGCGGCGACATCGACGCCGGTATTGTTGATTCGCACCTGCAGACCGGAGCCGCTGAGTGAAAGACCGGGAACACCGTTGAGCGTGCTGGTTCCGCCATTGGCAACCAGCGCGTAGCTGGACGGACCGCCATTCGATCCAGGCAACATCAACAGTCCCAAACTCGCGCCTTCGATGACCAGGCTGACATCGCCAACGGCCAGCGTGGCGTTCACACCGGTCGCAGCGACGGCAATGTCCGTTGCACCGGAAACGAGATCGGTGAACGTCTGGAATGAGAACGATCCGTGCAACGATACGAATCCGAGCACTTCCAACGTAATGGTGCCTTCAATCGATTTGGTGTTGCCTGCGCCGAGTCCGGCAAAATCCAGGGCAATGTCGCCGCCCGGAGTGGAAACCGCCAGCGGCACGCCGGGCAGCAGGCTGGGATTCTGCCCGAGGTTGTTGATCTTTACCGCCAGTCCGGAAGCGCTGAGCTCAAGCCCGGGAATCCCGTTCAATGTGTTGGTGCCGCCGTTCGCGACCAGCGCGTAGCGCGTTGGAGTTCCGTTCGCGCCGGAAATCACGAGCAGTGCGAGGCTGGCGCCTTCGATCGTCAGGTTCAGGTCGCTGGTGCCGAGGACGGCGCTGATTCCCGTCGCACCGATGGCCATGTTCGTCAGGCCCGTGTTCGAGTCGGTGAACGATTGGAATCCGAAATCACCTTCGAGCGAAACGAATCCAAGAACATTCAGCGTGATGTGACCCTGGATGTCCTTGATGTTCCCCGCGCCGAGACCGCTGAAGTCCATGTCCACCAAACCGCCCGGCGTCTCCAACGTTGCCGGAACTCCGAGCGTGGTCGGATCCACCCCAGTGGTATTGATGCGAACCTTCAATCCCGAGCCGATCAGTTCGAGTCCGGGAACGCCGTTCAGGGTGTTGGTGCCGCCTTCTGCCACGAGCACATAAGTCGCCGGTGCCCCGTTCGCGCCGGAAATCACGGCGAGGCCGAGGCTGGCGCCTTCGATCGTCAGGTTCGTCAAATCGGTGCCGAGCACCGTGGTCACCCCGGTCGCTGCGACGAGGATATTGTTCAGACCCGTCCCGCTGTCGGTGAAGGTTTCGAAGGCAAAATCACCTTCCAACGAAAGGAATCCCGCGATGCTCAGCGTGATCGAACCTTCAACGCGCATCACGTCGGCGGAACCCAGTTCAGAGAAATCGATCGGTAACTCGCCGTCGGGCGTGACGACATTCTGCGGCAGCCCAGACAACGTCTCAGGATCGAGACCGGTCGTATTGACCTTCACCTTCAGTCCGCTGGCGCTCAGTGAAAGTCCGGGAACACCGTTCAGGGCATTTGTGCCGCCATTTGCGATCAGCGCGTATGTGGTCGTATTCCCGGTCGTTCCGGGACGAATGATCAGTCCGAAACTTGCGCCATTGATCGTCAGGTTCGTTGAACTTGATCCGACAAACGCATTCACGCTGCTGGCGCCAATCACGATGTTCGTGAGGTTCGTGATCGGATCGGTGAAGGTCTGGAAACCGAAGTTGCCGGTCAATGTGATGAAGCTGCCGATCGTAAGCGTCAGGTTGCTGACCAGAAGGCTTTGTTCGTTCGCTTCGAACTGGAGGGTCACCGCATTTTCAGGATTGCTGTCCACCTGAACGGTTTCTTCGACTTCACCGGCGGTGTTCACCCGGACTTTTACATTCTGCGCGCTGAGCGACAGTGTGTTCGCCGGCATGCCGACCAGCGTAATGCCGCCAGTGGCTTCAAGCGCGTAACTGGTGATGGCATCGGACGAGCGGAAAACCGCGAGCCCGAACTTCGCATCGCTGATCTTCACTCCTGACTCTGAACCGCCCGAGCTGGAACCCATCAACACATCCACACCCGTTGCACCAAGCAGAAACTTCGAACTGCCGTCCGTGGCAGGACTGTAGGAGAGCGCGACGCCTGACGCGCTGATGGATACGAATCCACCGACATTCAGGTTGAAGCTGTCGATTGTCGCGGAGAAGACCTTGGTGTCGAAATTGTAGGTCGCGGTGATGTTGCTGGCGTTGGTCTCAATGGCGCCGCCCAGGCTCAGCGTTGCGCCGCCTACGAACGTAATCGTGCCGCTCAACGAACCACCCATCACATAATTAACATTCGTAAAGGTCAGCTCCGGAGAAGTCAGCGAGAACAATCCGCCCAAAACGATGTCATTGGAAGTAACCGTCGCACTGGCGATGCTGAATCCGGTTTTCTGCAGCGAAAGGTTCGTGATCGTCACTTCCAGATTGTTCAGTGACGGAAGGGTCAGCGTGGCTGAAGCCAGGACTGCGAATGTGTCCTGATCCGGCGTGATCTCCAGCGCATCGCCTGAGAGATTCAATTGCCCGGCGATGTTCAGCGAAAAGCTGTCGGCCTTGATCTTGAGCCGGCCCGTCGCATTGGCACCGGCGAAGTCGTAGCTCACCACCACGTTGCTGAAGGTCGAAGTGACCAGCGTGCTGCCCGGGAACAGCGTCATCCCGCCAACCGCCACCGTGATGTTGCCGGAAAACTTGGAAACCGCAGTCGAATCCACCACCAGGTCCGTGACCACAATGGTAACGCTGCCGAATTCAAGGAAGCCGCCGAGCGAAAGAGTTTGTTCGGGAAGCGCTTCGATCGTCAGGTCATCCAGCGAGAATCCGTTTTGGGTGAGCGAGAAGCCATGGATCGTGACCGTTTCCAACCCGTTGAAGAGGCTCGAACTGACGGTGGCTTCCGCCACGGTCAGCATCACCGCCTGGCCGGGTTCAATCGAAACGTGTCCCAGATGGATCGTCAGCGCCTGGCCAATTGTGATGTCCAGGTTGGGAATGCCGATGCTCAGCCGGGAAGCACCGCCAAAGATGTAGGTTCCCTTCAGGTTGCTCAGGTGCAGATCAAGGAAGCTGATGTTGGGGAAGAGAACGACATTGGTCGCGGTTACTTCCACAGTCCCGTCCACCTGCGGCTGGCTTCCGTAGGTAAAGACGAAATCAGTGAAGCTGACCGACAGGCTGTCAAAGGTGATGAAACTTCCCAATGCCGTCGGCGACCCGCCGGTGCTGATGGTCAGATCCTCGAGGCTGAATCCAGTCTGGTTGAGAACAAGGTTGGTAAGCGAAACCGCACCGATCTCGCCGAACTGGGGCGAATCGAGCGTCGCGGAGGCGATGGTTGCGATCTGTTCCTGCCCAGGGGTCAAAACAACGTCACCATCCGCCCGGATTCGGAACGCCTCGCCCATGGTCAGCTCAAATCCAACGATCGTGAGGGTCAGCTGCCCGGTCGGACTGGTTCCGTCGAAGGTTCCGAAGTCATAGCTGCCAGTCACGGACGTGGCCTGGCTTTGAATGAACCCTCCGTTCGGAAACAGTTGCAGACCGGTGAGGGTCAACGTCACCGTGCCGGTCAGACTGGCGTCAGTGGTCGAAGTGCCGAAGGAGACATCGAAATCGCTGACCGTCAGATTCACCGAGGTGGCGCTGATCAAGTTCCCGAGCGACACCGCAGAGGTTGAACTCAGGCCAACCGAATCAAAGCTGAAGCCGTCCGCCCGAATCTTAAAGTTCGTCAACGGTTCGGCCGAAAAACCGGTGAACTGAGAAGATGTCACCGTGGCGCTGCCAACCGAAACCAGTTCCTGCGTTTCCGTCCCGTTCGAATTGTACGAGAAGGTGACATCCGTCGCGGCCACCACCAGGGCGTCTCCGATCTGAATGACCAGATTCTCAGCTTTGAGAGAGTAGGTCCCCCCGATGGTGTAGGTGCCGGTAATGGCATTCTTGGCCAGGTAACTGGCTTCGATCTCCGTGCCGACCGGCTGGGAATTGGCGAAGGTCAGCGTCGTTCCGGAAACCGAGTAGCCGGACGTCACCTCGTCGCCGTTCACATGAACGTCCACCTGCGCCGAGGAAACCGGGGTGGCGGAAAGTGTGACGGAAGTTGATGCCGCCGCCAGTGTGAAGGAATCCACTACGGGATTGTTGATGATGCCGGAGAAACTCTTGCCCGGAAACAGCACTGCGGAGTCGGCAGAAATCTGGACCGAGCCGCTGTAGGTCACCTCGCCTTCGACAGTCGTCCGGGTGCCGGTGAATTTCAGCGTGACGTTCGTCAGCTGGAGAAAATCACCAAGCTCAATTGTCCCGAGGTTTCGTTCGAAGGTGAACTCGCCGTCAGCCGTTAAAGCGTCCAACTGACTCTGAATATACTGAGGAAGACCCGAGGTAAGACCAGACGAAGGAGTAACGCTCGCAGTGGAGGATGCGTTATTCGAGGAATTTGCAACTGATTGATTTTCCGATATTTGCGCAGCGTTTTCGACGGCAGCTACTGCCTTGGAAGCGCTTGCCGGAGGACCGTTTGCCGCTTTCAAAGTGTCGGTTAACTGCTGGGTCAAAACGTTGCCGGAAGTTGAAGTACCGGAGGCTGGAAGCGCAGTCTGAGCGGTAGAAACCGCACCGGATTTCGCGGCTGAACTTCTCGAAACCGTCGCCTGCTCGGATGCCTTTTGAGCCGAAGATTCCGCTGACACGGCAGCCGAATTTTCGGCGACTGCGGAGCTGGCGACTGGAGAAAATTGGGTGTCGGAATTTGAACTTTCGGCGCCCGAATCCGGAGCCGTTTCCACGCCCGGAGCGGAGTCCGTCAGAGCGATTGGCTCCAGTTCAATCCCGTCAAAAATGCCATCCGTGGACGCCGCCGGATCGTACGAATTCTGGGTTTCAACCGGCTGAAAATCCTGATGGCTGACCACGATGGACGGCGCCTGATTTTGGGAACCGGAGACTCCGGTGGCGGCCAATGCGAGGAAAGCGTCGGCAGAAAGAAGGACGCGCGACTCGAGGGCTTCGAGTTCGAACTCAGACCGATTTTTTGGGCGTGAGTGGTCCACAAAAACAGAACGCCGGTTCGAGGCGGTCCGGGATTAAGCTGCAAAGGTTTAGCGCGACGCCGAATGGGAAGTCAATTCCAGTCTGAGAAAAATTGAAGGAACGGGCGGAAGCTACAGCCGAGTCAGCCGGCAAAGAAAAAGCTCAGAGTCCCGGCCGATTCACGAGATAAATTCCAGCGGCGACGACGGCCGAAACGATCAGACCGATTGCGATCGACCATTGAAGAATGCGTCGATGTTTCGCGCGCGCGGCGCGTCCGCCCATACCCGGAAGCAGATAAAAGCGTTCCCGTTCTTTGTCCCTTTTGAACCAAGGCATTGAATTGGCACGTTCCGACATAATCAACAGTCCGGTTGTCCGACCTGTAAACCGGGCGAGTCACCCTCCCCCTACGCTCCAAAGAACTACGGACCGACAACGTCAGGGATCATCCGGACCCTCCCCTCTGATTTCAAGGAAAAACTCTGGATGAAAACCGCTTACAAATCCGTCCCGGAACAGCCGGCTTATCGGAAAGATTCGACGCGAAAACTTCCCCGACCTCAAAACTCAAAACTCAAAACTCGGAACTTCCCCTCCCCTTTTCCGAGTAAAAGCTCGACCGCTTCCGCATGGATTGCCATACAATCCCCGACCACCAATGCGCGCGGATTCGACAGACGACGGTAAATGGCACGAAAGACCCAGTGCCTCCCCCCAGGGTTCCAGTGATACTCACTCGATGTTCCGTCTCCTGTTCGAACGCAGCACCGACGCGTTCACACTCATCGACCCGCAGACGGGCCGGTTCGTGGACGTGAATGCCGCGAGCATTCAGATCACCGGTGCGCCCGACAAGGCGGCCATGCTTCTGCTGGGACCGGAAACCATTTCTCCCGCGAAACAGCCGGACGGATCGGATTCCGCCGGGAAGATCAAGGAGATCGTCGCGCTCGCCTTTGAGAAGGGAAGTCACCGGTTTGAATGGGTCGTGAACCGGTTCGATGGAACCGAGCTTCCGGTGGAAATCGTGCTGACGCCGATTCAATTCGGCGAACGGCCGTTGATGATGTCCGCCGCCCGGGACATCAGCGAACGCAAACGCGCGGAGTCCGCACTGCGCGCCTCGGAGGAGCGGTGGCGGATGGTGTTCGAGCAGGCGCCGTTCAGTGTTCAAATTTTTTCACCCGACGGCTGGACGCGCCGCGTCAATCCGAGCTGGGAAAAACTGTTCGGGATGACCAGGGAACAGGCGATGGGGTTCAACATTCTTTCCGATCCGCAGCTTTCAAACAGTGAAGCCGGACCGTTGATCCGAAAGGCGTTTGAAGGCGAGGTGGTCAGTATCCCGGCCGTTCCGTTCGAACTGATACATCCGCCGAAAAGCGGTCCGCGGGTTCGCTGGATTGGCGCGACGCTGTTTCCGATCCGGGACGAGCGCGGGCACCTTCTGGAAGTGGTCTGCATGCATGAAGACCTCACCGAGCGGAAGCTCGCGGAGGAGTCAGCGCAGCAATGGAACGCCAAGCTGGAGCAACGCATTGCCGAGCGCACGGCGGAACTGGCCCAGAGCGAGGAGCGGATGCGAACCCTCGTGGAGCACGCGCCTGAAGCCATTGTCGTGTATGACGGTGTGACCGGTTCATTCGTCAGCTGCAACGAGAATGCCACCCGGCTTTATGGATTCAGCCGCGAGGAATTGCTCCAGAAGCATCCGATCGATGTCAGCCCGGAATTTCAACCGGACGGACGCCGCTCGGTGGATGCCTCGAGGGAATACATCGCGAAGGCTCTCGCGGGCGAGGTTCCGGCCTTCGAATGGATTCACCGCCACTCGAGCGGACGGCTGGTTCCCTGCGAAGTGCGGCTGGTGCAATTGCCTGCGGAAGGACGCGCGCTGGTGCGGGGAAGCATCATCGACAACACGGAACGCAAACGTGCCGAACAGGCATTGCGCGATTCCGAACAGAAACATCGCGCGCTGTTCGAGGCCACAAGCCAGGGCGTGATGATCCACGACGACAAGCAATTCCTGGAGATCAATCCCGCCGCCGTCCGGATCATGGGCTACAACGACGCTTCCGAAATCATCGGCAAGCATCCCGCCAATCTTTCCCCTCCCACACAGCCGAATGGTGAAAGTTCCCTCGTGGCCGCTTCCCGGCACATCGCTGAGTGCATGGAGAAAGGCACGGCTCGATTTGATTGGGTCAGCAAAACAAGTTCGGGCAAACCGGTTCCTGTCGAGGTCATCCTGACCCGGATCGAGATGGGTGGAAAACCGTTGATCCAGGCCGTCATCAATGACATCTCCGAACGCAAGGCCGCCGAGGAGGCACTTCGGAAATCGGAGGAGAAATTCAAACAGCTTTACGAATTCGCACCGCTCGGCATGGCGCAGGTGGAATGGGATGGCAGTTTTGTTCAGGTCAATCGCGCTTTTGAAAACATCATCGGCTACACGCAGGAGGAACTGCAAAAACTCAGTTACTGGGAAGTCACGCCGCGCGAATACGAACAGGCGGAATTGAAGGTGCTCGAGGCGCTCCGCAAGACCGGACATTTCTACTCGCACGAGAAGGAATATTTCCACAAGGACGGCCACCGTGTTCCTGTCGTGTTGAACGGCATGGTGGTGACCGGCCAGGACGGTCGGACACAGCTGTGGGGAATTGTCGAAAACATCACGGAACGCAAACGCGCCGAAGCCGAGCTGCACCGCGCCGTTGAACGCGAAAAGGAACTCGGGCAGTTGAAGAGCAGTTTCGTTTCGATGGTGTCGCACGAGTTCCGCACGCCGCTCGGCATCATCATGTCGTCGGCGGAAATCCTCGCCGATTACCTCGACCGGCTCGAACCGGACGAACGCCAGAGCCACCTGAATTCCATCTCCCGCAACGCAAAACGCATGGGCGACATGATGGAGGAAGTGCTGGTGTTGAGCCGACTGGATGCCGGCAAAATGGATTTCAAACCGGAACCGATCGACCTGCGGCGATTCTTCACGCGCCTTGTGGACGAGGTGTTGTCCGCGACCGACCGGCGTTGCCCTGTCATTCTTGGAATTGCGGAAATGACCGAGACCGCGCTGCTGGACGAAAGTCTCGCGCGCCATATCCTCACGAACCTTCTTACCAACGCCGCGAAATACTCCGAGCCGGACCAGCCAATCGACCTCTACGTGGACTCCGAGGGTCAGGACATGATCTGCATCGTGAAGGATCGCGGCATTGGAATCCCCGAAGCAGACCAGACCTGGCTCTTCAATGCCTTTCACCGCGGCGGCAACGTCGGACAACGCACTGGAACCGGACTGGGGCTCGTCATTGTAAAACGTTGCGTCGAACTGCACGGCGGATCGATCCAGCTCGAAAGCAAAGTCGGTGAAGGAACAAAGGTCACCGTGCGCCTGCCGGTGTTCCGCGCCACGGCGTTGTCGCGACCGAACGCCTAGAAGATTCAACCGAGTTGAGATTCAGAACCCAATTCAGAACCCATGAAGCGAATCCTTGTTATCGAAGACGAGCCCGAAATGCGGCGCAATCTTGCGACGATCCTCCGGCTGGAACAATTCCATCCCATCGCCGCCGAAAACGGACGCATCGGCGTGGAACTCGCCTCGAGCGAGAATCCGGACCTTATCCTCTGCGACGTCATGATGCCGGAACTGGACGGTTACGGCGTGCTTCAGGCGTTGCGCGAGAATTCGCGGACTGTGGCGATCCCGTTCATCTTCCTTACCGCGAAGGGCGAAAAGCCGGACATCCGGGCCGGCATGAATCTCGGCGCCGACGATTATCTCACGAAACCGGTGCCCAAGGTTGAGTTGCTCGAAGCGATTCGCACACGGCTTCAGCGCGCGGAACAGCAATCGACGCCAACGTTCAAGCCGAACTTCGATTCCGCTAAGCCGTTGGAAAAGGAATTCTGTCTCACGCCACGCGCCGCAGAAGTGCTGCTCTGGATCGCGCAGGGCAAGACAAACGCCGAGATTGCAACGATCCTGGGCAACACGGAATCGACGGTGAAAAAGCACGTAGCGGAGATCTTCGAGAAACTCGGCGTCGAAACCCGCGGCGGCGCCACGTTGCGTGCGCTTGAAATTCTCAGTTCGCCGAAAGCGAAGCCGGCTTCGTAGCGATCGCTTTTCGCTCAGGCGGAAGAGAGGTCAGCGATCAAACCTTCGCTGTAACCTCAAGCGTCATTTTCGTATTGTCCTTCCATGGCAGCTCAGGAAAGCAGCGCGCATGGAGACATTCCTCGATCCCCAGAGTTTGTCACCACGCATTGGTCGGTGGTGTTGACGGCAGGTTCGCATCAGGACAACACACGGGCACGCGAGGCGCTGGCGGGACTTTGCCGAACCTACTGGTATCCGCTCTATGCCTACGTGCGGCGGCGCGGCTATAACGCTCATGACGCACAGGATTTGACGCAGGCCTTCTTCGAACAGCTGCTCAAACGACGCTCCCTCGCCAGCGTCGATCCGGAGCGCGGCAGATTCCGGACATTCATCCTCACGGCGATGAATTACTTCCTCGTGAATGAATGGAAGAAAGTTTCCGCCCAGAAACGCGGTGGCGGCGATCCGGAGATTTCACTCGACCGGGCAGCTGCGGAGCAACGTTTCGACCTTGAACCGGCGACGACGGTGGCGCCGGATCGGCTCTTCGAAAAGCAATGGGCGCTGACTTTGTTGAGCGAGGTGTTGAGCCGGCTTGAGCGAGAATACGAGAGCGAAGGAAAGGAGGAGCTGTTCAATGCGCTCAAGGAAACCTTGATGGGACATCGTGAATCTCAGCCTTACACCGACATCGCCCGCACGCTGGGCATGAATGAAAATGCTGTGAAGGTGGCGGTTCACCGGTTGCGGCGACGTTATCGCGAGTTGATCCACGCGGAAATCGCCAACACGCTTGATCCGTCCGAAGACGTGGAAGCCGAGATGCGTTATCTCTATCAGGTGCTGGCGAGTTGATCGGGGCGTTTCACAGCTGCAAACCACAGATGAACTTGGATGGACACAGATTCGAGGAAGTAAAACCAGTGCCGGCTGATTCGCGGTTAAAAGCGTTTTGAACACCAGTAACCTTGCGCAATGTTTGATGTAGCAACCGGGCATGGACACAACACCTCTTTGTCCTCAGTGCGGCAAGCCGCTCGACAGCGGTTCACCGCATGGTCTCTGTCCCGCTTGCCTGATGCAGGGCGCGTTTGCCACAGGCACCGAACCGGATTTCACGTCGCGCCGGTTCCACCCCCCCTTCACTCGAGGAACTCGCATCGAAGTTCCCGCAGCTTGAACTTTTGGAATTCATCGGACAGGGCGGCATGGGAGCGGTTTACAAGGCCCGCCAGAAGGAGCTCGACCGCATCGTCGCATTGAAGATTCTTCCGCCGGACATCGGACAGGATGCCGCATTCGCTGAACGCTTCGCCCGCGAAGCGAGGACACTGGCGAAGTTGAATCATCCGGGAATTGTGACGCTGTTTGAGTTTGGAAGCGTCGTTCAAAATGGGAAAAGGGGCGGAGGAGCAGGTGAAAAAGGGAGCGAACCTCTCGCCTCCTCGGTTCCGGATCCCCTCTCCTCATCTCCGCTTTACTTCTTCCTGATGGAGTTCGTGGACGGCGTGACGCTCCGGCAGCTGCTAAACACGGGACGAATCTCCGCGCGTGAAGCACTCGCCATCGTTCCGCAAATCTGCGACGCGCTGCAGTTCGCGCATGATCAGGGGATCGTTCATCGTGACATCAAGCCGGAGAACATCCTGATGGATCGGCGCGGTCGCGTGAAGGTGGCGGATTTCGGATTGGCAAAAATTGTAGCGGCGGGCTGTGGCAGTCATGAGAGTGGCGAACAGAATCGGCGCCGGTCACAGACCGACGCTACCGAAAACCCGACCCGCGCCGGCAAAGTAATGGGCACGCCGCAATACATGTCGCCGGAGCAAATTCACGCGCCGGGCAAGGTGGATCATCGGGCGGATATTTACGCCTTGGGCGTGGTGCTCTATCAGATGCTCACGGGTGAGTTGCCGGGGAAGAAGATTGAGCCGCCGTCGAAGAAGGTTTCCATCGACGTGCGATTGGATGAAGTGGTGTTGCGTGCGTTGGAGAAGAGGCCGGAGCTGCGTTTTCAGCAGGCGAGCGTTTTTAAGACTCAGATCGAAACAATCATCTCGGAATGCAATCGGGCGGCTTCTCGGAACGAGGGTCGAAGGCGGGGCGAAGGCGGTTCGAAACTTCTTTTTCGTATTTCGCTGACCGCAATCGCGCTTCTGCTCGTCATTCAAACGGGAATCTGGTGGAGCAAACGCGAACCTCTGAATGACTGGCTTCCATCGCCCATCAGCGATTCCGTGGGTGACAGGTATGGAGACGCGCAGGTTCGTGTCGTCAATGTTGGACACGAAGGACAGGTGGTGCTGATGAGGATTGTCTGCGACACGTCTTCTTCCAGCGGAAAACTCCTGGTGCAATACTCCGGCCCGATCTTTGATTTTCCTTCGGATATTTCGTCGAACATCACGAACAAAAGTTTCGCAGTGGATTGTCTGTTGTCACCGGCGTTCATGGATGGCGGCCGGCAGAACGTGCTTGCCGGCTCGCGTGAACTTCAGGGCAAATCCATTTATGACATCGGATTTGTGCTCCCTGACAGAGAAATGGCAGCGAAAGTCGTGAAACAAATCGAACGAACTCATTTTGGTAAACCACGCGGACTGGCCAAGGATACGAATGCGCTACTTCTGTTTTCGCTTCGAAGAATTGCCGGAAAAGACAGTGTTGGAAAATCCGTTGTGGAAAGTCTGGACGGGATTTTGAGCTGGGAAGACCGAGATGTCGGCCCGAGCACAAAAGGCAGTCGTTCCTCGTCTTCGTTGGCGAATGGAACGGTTGCCAGGCTGAGTACGGAGCTACCTCGCGCAAACTCCACCGGTAAGGACTCCTTTGATGCAAATCCAGAACCAGATCCGCTGATCGGCGCGCTTCAATCGCGGTTGGAACAGGAATTCAAGTTGCTCGATCCCAAACCGACGTTTTCGATTCCTGACGTTTACGAAGGCAGCTCGATGACTGTTCGCTACAAAACCCGCGAATATGAGATTCATCCTCAGTTGGGAAAATCAGGAGGCGTAGCAGAAACCGTCCGCACGGAAACAGGGCCTGACATCGACGGCTTCATTCTGCACGCGCACGTCCAAACGCTCGGACAGGTGAACCAGGCGTTCACGCCTCAAACAGTTTCGCGTCCCTATTGGAAAACCTTCCTGAACGTGTATCCAGTCACGAATGACCAGAAGCAGTTTTACATTGCGCTTTCTTACAACGGCAGGGCAGATCAGGCGCTTTTAAGAAGAATCAGAACGGTTCTTGAGCAGATGCAAAATGGCGGAAGCCATACTGAAAGAGGCAAGCCATGACTCCAGAAAACTTGGAGTCCAACGCGGCGACGACCGCCCAAAGACCTCGATATAGTTCCCGCCCCCTGTAGTTCTTCACTCGATCTCGTGACCGTCCCGCCGGTTCGCCGGGGAAACAACCCTATTCAGTACCTCTTCAGGATTCGGACAATGACGCCTGCGCGAAACCGCGGCGGTGACGCGCTTGATTAACCGACTCTATGAAGAAGAAAATCATCGGCGGCTTCTGTGCCGCGCTCCTGTTGTCCGGAACTTCATTCGCACAGAACTGGATGTCACGGTTCGAATACGAAGCCGATCCTGAGGCGTTTCGAAAGGAAGAATGGCAGCTGGATCTGTTCGGACTCTACGCCACACGCGACCTCGATAATTCTCACGAAGAAACCTGGGGTGTCGGGCTCGGCGGAAACTATTTCTTTACAGACAAGCTTGGCCTCGGGCTCAGCACGTATGTCGCGGAGGTGGATTTTCCGAAACACATCGATGCCACGTTCATCGGGCGTTACCCGCTGTTTGAAAAGACATATCTGTCGCTCGCACCGTACGGCATGGTGGGGCTCGGCCGGCAATTCCACGACGGTGGACAATGGCTGCCGCACCTCGGAGTCGGCATGGAATTCCGCATGAACAAGGCCACCGGTGTGTTTCTCGACTATCGCCGGGTGTTCGCGAGCAGCAGCGATGATTTCGATCTCTGGCGGTTCGGCGTGCGCCTCGTTTTCTGATCCGCAGCCGCGTCAGGCCCGGATCATTTTGAAGACCTTGGGCGACGGCAGCCGCAGCAGTTCCACGTCGATGACCGTTGTTCTGTGGCCCTGGATCCATTCCTGCAGCTGTTCGGTTTTCAGTTTCTTTCGAAACGGCAGGTAGAGAATTTCGCCGGTTTCAGGTTCCACGGCGCTGATTTCGAGCGCACACATCTCGACTTCTGACACCTGCGATTCCCACCGTTTTTTGGCAGCAACAAACGCGTTCGTCCGCAGGTAAAACTGGATGATGTTGCGGTCGATCAGGTTGAGGTGTTTGTCCTCGAACAAGGTCTGAATGGGACGCGACTTGGTATCCTGCTGGGCGGAATCGAAATAAACGTCGAAGCTCGTCACCGGCCGGCCGTCCTGATCGCGTACCCGGAAAACAATCTGCGCATGATGATCGTATTGCGCGCGCGGATCATCGAGCCACTTCTTCCACCACGATGGCGCCTGTTGCTTCAATACTTTGTCATACGTGAGATTTGTTTCCTTCTGATAGGCGTCAACGACCGTCGGCCAGGTTTGCGGCGTGGCTTCGAGACCAAGCTGAATGAGCCGCAGCACCTGGGCTTTCGGCGATGAACCGGACACGATTCCCAGTTCGTCGCCGCTGTGGGCACACTGGTAGGGAATGGCGAGTGGAATCACCGGCCGCATGTTGCAACCGGGAGTTGAAGACTCTTTCAGCTCGTAAAAATCGGCCTGCGTCCGCGCGCGGGCGAGATGGCGGTCCTGCTGGCGCGTGGCTTCCTGCCAGTCGGTTTCAAGCGCCGCCTGCGTGGGGCCGAATCGCAGGTAATTGAAATTCAGATTGCTGCCCGAAACCCGCACGACTCCGTCCGAGCCATCCTCCTTCGCATACCGGATCGGAACGGTGAACCACTTCACGTCGGCCTGGCTGCCGATGACGACCGATTCATAAACGGCATAGTCCACCGACGGCGAATTGCCCGGGAGAAGAAAATGCCGATGCAGGTCGAGCGTCCAGTCGGAGCCAAGTTCCAGGGCATTCAGAACCCGCACGCCGCGCTCCGTTCCGTGTTGAAAAACGAATCGTCCCCACTTCGCCACCTGGCCTTTGCCGATGTGCGCCCAGCCGCTGCCAAAGTTCGCGCCGGCGAGATAGATCAGGTTCTGAAGCGGCGACGGCTTGGAGCTGAACTTGCGAAGCCAGTTGCGGATCACCAACGCGCCGGTGCTGTGAATGATCACATGGAACCGGCCTTGCAACAGCTTCGGAAAGTCCGTCTTCAACGCCCGGTCGAACGCCCGTGAGATGTCGTCGATCGTGACACCGTCGTCCAGGCTGATGTAGCGGCTCAGGTTGATTTCGACGACAGATTTCTTCCCGTAGATTTGTTTCAACGATTGCGGCAGTGTGCCATAGATCTTCGGAATATTGGCTGCACCATCCTCGCCTTCCGCGCTGTAACCGTGGATCAGAACAATCGGCTCCATAAGATTTCCCCTTCCAGTTTGGTTTTTTGGTGGCGGGCCGAGCTTGCTCCAAAGTTCGCAGGAAATCCAAGTTCAATTTCACGCAAATTGGTTTCGCGGAATTCTCCCGAACTCTGCTTGCAAACAGAAGCCGGCGCGGAAACCATCGCGGTCAATTCCATGAAGACCGGCAAGGAAACCAAATCCGCGGGGAACATTCACCGGCAGCAGCTCTTTTACTGGATGGGCCGGATCCTGGATCAGCGCAATCGCGGCCGGAAATTATTGAGCGACGAGCTCACGCGGGAATGCCTGAATCAGGTGGCGGGCAGTCTCGAAAACGGGATCTGGGTAAAGCGTCCGCGCATTCCTGAACAGCTGGAGTTTCGCGGCAGACAGTTCGTGCTGGATGCACCGATCGCCTGTTTTACCGAATGGTCGCTCGGCGACAGTCTGCCGCACACAACAGAGTATGGGCGGATAGGATTCGGCTTTCCAAAGCGATGGGTGATCGAACGCGGCGGCCAGTCCGTGACCTATTTCCGGCACAGCGAAAAAGGAACTTTCCTGCAATGCATCTTCCGGCTGTTGTCGGAACTCGGTGACGAACAGGAGGACGGCGTCTGGAACGCTCGAAATGCGAACGGGACATTCGAGGATCTCAAGTACCTGCTGCACTTCGCCAAAATGATCCGCTTGAAGAAGCCGCGCCTGCAGCGACGAAAGCAACGCACGGTGATCGAGCCGTCGAGAAAAACGCGCGGCAAGGCACCGAAAGCCGCCGTGGAAACCCAATCGTTCAAACGCAAGTTTGGCGCGCCGCTGGAATTTGTTGAGGAACGGGAATGGCGGATTGTCCATCATCCTTCGAACCGCCGTTTCGTGAAAGGTCCGGGCGTTCCGGATTTTTATCTGCCGTATCTCCCAGGCGAAGAACTCTTCACACTCGTCCTGCCGGACAACAAGGTCATCAGCCGGATGCTTCAACGCGATTGGTTCACGGAACGATTGTTCACGCCGTGGAAACATTACAAAGGACTGAAGAAAGGCTGCGTTGCGCCGGTGACGGTATTGGCGCATTCGGATATCGGGACGTATTGAATTGTCCCGGCCTCGTCGTCGTCCTTCGTCCTCGACAATCAATCTTTCAAAACGACCGGCTTCAGGTGGCGCATCCAAAGTTTTCACGCTAGTTTTCCGCCATGTTTTTCATTGGAATCGGCACTGCAGCTCCGGAGCAACGTTACACACAGCTGCAATGCTGGGAGGCACTTCAGGCTTCCAGACAGTTCAATGATCTCGCCCCGCGTTCCCGGGCCGTTCTTCGCAAAGTGCTCACCGGAAACAACGGAATTGAGACGCGTCATCTCGCGTTCGACGATCTTTCCGAAGCTTTCGACCTGACACCGGACGCCATGCACCAGCGATTCTTTCGAAACGGCCCCGCCATCGCGGAGCAAGCGGCGCGCGGCGCGCTGGAAGACGCGGAGATTCAACCTGAGCAAATTGACGCAATTATCATCAGCACCTGCACCGGATATCTTTGTCCGGGTCTGACCAGCTACGTGAGTGAACGACTGGCATTGCGGCCGGATGTTTTGACGCTCGATCTCGTCGGCCAGGGTTGCGGCGCGGCTCTGCCAAATTTCCGCGCCGCCGAATCATTGCTCACTGCCGGACGCTGCGAAAACATCCTGTCAATCTGCGTCGAGGTCTGCAGCGCGGCTTTTTATCTGGATGACGATGTCGGCGTCCTGATCAGCGCCTGCCTGTTTGGCGACGGCGCGGGCGCGGCGGTGTTGTCGAATCAGCCGGGCCCGGGCAGAACCGTGAAGTGGAAAACGAGTCAATCGCTCCTTCAACCGCAGGACCGTGAACTTCTTCGCTTCGAGCAACGCTGTGGAATGCTGCGAAACATCCTTGCCCCGCAGGTGCCGGAAGTCGCCGCCCAACATGTGGAAAAGGTCTTTCGCGAAACGCTTGAGCGCGAGCAGGTCGGAAGTTCGGAAATCAGCGGCTGGATTCTGCACCCCGGCGGCCGCGACGTGCTGAATGCCGTTCGCACCAGGCTCAATCTCGACGCAGACAAGGTTCACTGGAGCGAAGCGGTGTTGCGTGAGTATGGAAACGTGAGCAGCCCGTCGGTTTATTTCATTCTGAAAAATTCCATCGACGACAGCATTCCAGATGGTCTGTGGTGGATGACATCGTTCGGCGCTGGATTCAGCTGTCACGGTGCGTTGCTGGAAGTTTCCGGCGAGGCGAATTCCGCACGCGGCAACAGTGCATCCAAATCATGAAGCGCAGCCTTCAACCGGAGTTGCTCGATCTTCTCGCGCCGGAAGACCCACGCGCCGAGCATTCGCGACGCGACCTGTTGAAGTTGAACCGACTGATGCAGCATCCACGACAGCTCACACGTTTCATTTCCCAGACGAAAGAAACTTCAGGTCCAATGCGAATCGTGGAACTGGGCGCCGGAGATGGCCGGACGCTGCTTGAAGCCGCAACGAAACTGGGCCGACGCAATCCCGCTCAGGCGATTCAAGCGACACTGGTCGATCGCCGTCGACTGCTCACCTTTGAAGTCGAAGCCGCATTCACGCGCTTGAACTGGAAAGTGCAGATGGCTGCCGGCGACGTGTTCGATTTTCTCGAACGGATGACCGAGCCCGCCGATGTCATGATCGCCAACCTGTTTCTGCACCATTTCAACGACGAACAGCTGAAAACCTTGCTGCGCCTGATCAGCCGTCAGACGAAGCAGTTCATCGCGCTCGAACCGTTGCGAACGTCGCGCGCACTGTTCTTCAGTCGGCTTGTGGGCTTGATCGGTTGCAATTCGGTGACGCGGCATGACGCGCGGGTCAGTGTCGAAGCCGGTTTTTGCGATCGGGAACTTTCCCAACTCTGGCCGCGTTTGGGAACGTGGACACTGACGGAAGAATCTTCGGGAATGTTTACCCATGTCTTCACAGCTTCACGCTGATGACGCCCAGGCCAATCACCATTGTCGGCGGCGGACTGGCGGGGTTGAGCCTGGGAATTCTGCTGCGGCGCGAAAACATTCCGGTGACGATCTGGGAGGCGGGAAATTATCCGCGACATCGCGTTTGCGGGGAATTCATCAGCGGCCGCGGGCAGGAAGTTCTGAAGCGGCTCGGGTTGATGGAGAAACTGAATGCCGCGGGATTCGTTCGTGTTGCGACTGCAAAGCTGGTTGCGGCACGGAACGGTTCGCCGGTCCGTGCCATTGCTCCGGCCATTGGCATTTCGCGATTCAAACTCGACGCTTTGCTGGCGGAAGAATTTCAGCGGCTCGGAGGTTGTCTCAATACAAACGACCGCTTCAGTGACAAAGCCGGCGAAGGAATTGTTCACGCTTCCGGAAGACGGCCGCGGCCGGTTGTGGACGGCTGGCGATGGTTCGGCCTGAAAGCGCATGCAAGAAATGTCAATCTCAGCGCCGATCTGGAACTGCACGTGGATCGCGACTGTTACGTCGGTATCAGCCGTATCGAAGATGCAACCGTGAACGTGTGCGGTTTGTTTCGAACCCGTCCGGGACAGGCGCACTCCATTTCAAAACTGGAACTGCTGCGAGGAGGAAGATCTTCTACGCTGAATGTGCTGCTTGGCCCGGCGGAATGGATCGAAGGCACGTTCTGTTCGGTGGCCGGGCTTTCGTTGTCACGCGATCGAGCGGAAGAAACTGATGAAATTCGAATTGGCGATGCGATGACGATGATTCCTCCCGCGACCGGCAACGGTATGTCGATGGCACTGGAATCGGCTGAGATCGCAGCCAGATCGCTGATGTGCTACTGCATCGGCGCGAGTTCATGGGAAAGCACGCGATTGGAGATTGCGCGGAACTGCAATCGAACGTTTGCCGCGAGATTGCGCTGGGCGGGCTTGTTGCAGCGACTGCTGCTTTCGGAACTCCCGCGGAGCGTTGCAGGCAAAACGTTGCTTCAAATGGCGGTGGTGTGGAACGCGTTCTTCAAACGAACGCGCTGAGCGGAACCAAACGCCGTCCGTACTGCGCCCCGATCGAGAAATTCGCGCAGGAGACTGCAATTCCATCCACTTTTTCCTCGCCAAAGCCAGTGCGCACAGGCAAAAAGCTCGCTTCTATTTGAGCCATGACTGAGCAAATCGTCATCCTGGACTTCGGGTCGCAATACACCCAGGTCATCGCGCGCCGCATCCGCGAGTGCAATGTCTATTCCGTCATCCTGCGTTATGACACTCCCGCCGCGGAAATTGAAAAGATGGGCGCCAGGGGAATCATCCTTTCAGGCGGACCGTCGAGCGTTTACGCGAAGGATGCGCCGCTTCCCGACAAGGCGATTTTCAAGCTCGGCGTGCCGGTGCTCGGCATCTGTTTCGGCATCCAGCTGCTCGCACAATTCAATGGCGGCAAGGTCGAACGCGGTGACAAACGCGAATACGGCAAAGGCACGCTCAAGGTGACCGACAGTTTCTGCCCGCTGTTCGCGAATCTTCCCGAAACGCTCCAGGTGTGGAACTCACATGGCGACAGGCTCACGAAGCTTCCCAAAGGTTTTGTGTCGGTCGCGGTCACGGAAAATTCCCACTACGCCGCGATCGAAAATCGCGAACGGAAAATGTTCGGGCTGCAGTTTCATCCCGAAGTCGCCCACACCCCGCGCGGCAAGGAGATCATCGACAACTTCGTCCACAACATCTGCGGTTGCGGCAAGAACTGGACGATGCGCAGCTACATCGATCAGGCCGTCGAGCAGATTCGCGCGCAGGTTGGAAAGGAACGCGTCATCCTCGGTCTCAGCGGCGGTGTCGATTCGAGCGTGGCCGCCGCGCTGATCCACAAGGCCATCGGCGATCAGCTCACGTGCATTTTCGTCAACAACGGCGTGCTCCGCGGCCGTGAAGCGCAGGTGGTTCAGGACGTCTTCGTGAAACACTTCAAGATCAAGCTGCAATACGAGGATGCTTCGACGCTGTTTCTGAAGAAACTCAAGGGCGTCACCGATCCCGAGAAGAAACGGAAGATCATCGGCAAGACGTTCATTGAAGTGTTCGATGCCGCCACGAAACGCGCCGGCAAGGCGAAGTTCCTCGCGCAGGGAACGCTTTATCCCGACGTGATCGAATCGGTGCCGATCGCCGGTAATCCCGCCGCGATGATCAAGAGCCATCACAACGTCGGCGGCCTGCCCAAGAAGATGAAGTTCCAGCTCGTGGAACCGCTCAAATGCCTGTTCAAGGATGAAGTCCGCGAACTCGGACTTGAACTCGGTCTGCCGCGGGAAATTGTCCTTCGTCAGCCGTTCCCCGGACCCGGCCTTGCCGTCCGTGTGCTGGGTGAAGTGACGCCAGAGCGCCTCGAAATTCTCCGCAATGCCGATGCAATCGTCGTTGAGGAAATGAAGAATACCGACTGGTATTACAAGATCTGGCAGAGCTTTGCCGTGTTGCTGCCGGTCCGAAGCGTCGGCGTGATGGGCGACGAACGCACCTACGACTACACCATTGCGATTCGCGCCGTGGAATCCCAGGACGGCATGACCGCCGACTGGGTGAAGCTTCCCTACGATCTTCTGGAAAAGCTCGCGAGCCGGATCATCAACGAGGTCAAGGGCGTGAACCGTTGCGTGTTCGACATCACGAGCAAGCCGCCCGGAACGATCGAATGGGAGTAGTTCTTTGACTTTCGGTTGAACAACCCGGAGCGCCTTTTTTAGGATGCGCGCTCATGAACATTTGGATTCAGGCTGGCCGGACGGTCTGCAACAGGTCCCGGTTGATTTTCCTGAATCCACATAACACCCCCAAACATGACCCCCTCACTCAAAACCATCCAGAGCGCCGCCGCTGCACTCGTCGTATCGGCCGCCATCAACAACCTCTACGCGAGCGAGAACGTCCCGCACGCCTTCTTCGGCGAATGGGCGGAGGTCGCCAAACGCGGCGAACTGATCACCCGACTGACTTACCAGGAATCCGAAGCCTATTACATCTGGGCCGGAAACAAGCGCTACAAAACAGACTGGCGTCAGAACGGTGAACATTACGGCATCGACATCAATCAGGCCTACCTCACGTTCCAATACGGCTTGAATGATCGCTGGACCGCCGACCTCAGCATTGGCTTCACGTCGTCAGGATGGCGCTACTTTTCGAACGAATCCGCAAACGGCGCGTCGCAATCCACGTCCGGTCTGATGGATATTTCGTTCGGCGTTCGCTACCAGATTTTCAAGGAAGGCGAAGATGAAAGCCGTCCATGGTTGCCAACACTCACGTTCCGTGCGGGTGCGGTGTTGCCGGGAAGCTTCGATGAACATTTTCCGTTTTCGCCGGGAACGAGTTCGACGGCGATTGAACC
Organism: uncultured Verrucomicrobia subdivision 3 bacterium; assembly: GCA_937890005.1. GTDB lineage: Bacteria > Verrucomicrobiota > Verrucomicrobiia > Limisphaerales > DASXHY01 > DASXHY01. Next base: position 69,520 of record CALBZA010000072.1, read on the forward strand.
CGAGCTGATCGCGCGCAAACATTTCGGATGGGAAGGTTTCGGCGCTTACGCTGACGCTCTGTTCCGTTGGAATCACACATCGGCCAACGATCAATACATCATCGCGCTCGGCCTCTTCCAAAAAATCCAGCGCTGGGAACTCAATGTCGGTTACCGTCGGCTTCACAGCGTCGATGGCGACGAGATTATCTTCAATCCCGGTCCCGGACCGGACGATCGGGACATCACATATCCACGTGCTCCCCGGGAAATCCAGGATTCCATCGAAGCCGGCTTCAGCTATCGCGCCAAGCGTTGGGATACCAGGATGGGCTTCATGACGCGGACCGTGTTCGACGGACGGAACACCGACAAGAAGTTCTGGCTGGGCGGATATGTTGAGATTCCGTTCCAGCTGACGGGTGACAAGCAGTAGAAGCGGACTTGGAGCAAACCATTTCGATCTCGTTCACAAGCGCCGGCCGGTTTCGGTTCGGCGCTTTTTCTTTTTTGTGCATGTGAGGAGCGATGAAAAACGCGAAAGATCGGTACAAGGGAATTTTGGAGGACTGAAAAAAGTCCAAAATCCTATTGCACTCAAGAGGCTCATTGCTATATTTCACGCCCGCTTCCGGAGGACCGGCGGCGGTAGAACCATTAACAGACAATCGTTCTTTGTATGGCTGGACAACGTATTCGTATTCGCCTCAAGGCCTTTGACCACCGCGTCATTGACCAATCCGCCCGCGACATCGCGGACACGGTAAAACGCACGGGCGCCCGCGTGGCAGGCCCGATCCCGCTGCCGACTCGCGTCGAACGCTTCACAGTTCTGCGCTCTCCCCATTCCGACAAGAAGTCGCAGGAAACTTTCGAACAACGCACCCACAAACGGCTCATCGATATCATCGAGCCGACCGCGAAGACCGTGGACGAGCTGAAGAAGCTCAACCTGCCGGCCGGTGTGGACATCACCATCAAGATCTGAGCTGTTATGCCAATTGGACTTTTAGGAAAGAAACTCGGCCACACCCGCGTTTATGACGCGAACGGTGTGATTACTCCCGTCACAGTCGTGCTCGCGGGACCGAACCGCGTGCTCCAGGTCAAAACCCAGGCCAGCAAGGACGGCTACAACTCCGTGCAGCTCGGCTTCGATGACCAGAAGGAACATCGCCTTACCAAGCCGCTCCTCGGTCACATCAAGAAGCACAACGGTGTTGCAGTGAAGCGCATCAAGGAATTCCGCAACTTCTCCAAGGAAGTCAAAGCGGGCGATGTGCTCGGACCGAACCTGTTCGCCGTCGGCGATTATGTCGATGCGATCGGCGTCACCAAGGGCCGTGGCTTTGAAGGTGTCGTTGGCCGTCACGGATTCCGCGGCGGTGATTCGACACACGGCGCGAAGGGCTGGCATCGCCGCTCCGGCGCCATCGGTCAGCGCCTGTTCCCCGGCACCGTCATGCGCGGCATGAAGATGCCCGGTCACATGGGCCAGGTGCAGCGCACCACGCAGAACCTGCAGGTCATTCAGGTTCGCGAAGCGGAAAACCTGCTGCTGATCAAAGGTTCGATTCCAGGAGCTGAAGGCGATTACGTCATCATCCGCGAATCGAAGAAACGCCCGAAGGGTTGGAAGCCAGCGGTGGCAGCCGTCGGCAAGAAAGACACCAAGAAATCTGCCGCCGACAAGAAGAAGTAATTGAGGCGTTGCCATGAAGATTACAGTTAAAGACATCAAAGGAAACAATCAGGGCGAAGTGGAAGTGAACTTCGCGCTGGTTGAAGATGGCCGCGGCACTCAGGCAGTGCACGACACGGTCGTCGCTTACCAGGCTGCCCAGCGCAGCGGCACCGCCTGCACCAAGACCATGGGTGAAGTGGCCGGTTCCGGCAAAAAACCGTGGCGCCAGAAAGGCACCGGTCGCGCCCGCGCCGGTTCATTCGCCTCGCCCCTGTGGCGCGGTGGTGGCGTGGTCTTCGGACCCAAGCCCCGCGACTTCGCCAAGAAGGTGAATGCCAAGACCCGCCAGCTCGCGCTCCGCAAGGCGCTCAGCGAACGGCTCAAGGCCGGCGACGTGATCGTGGTCGATGACATCAAGCTCGGAACGCCCAAGACGAAGGATTTCGTCGGTGTCCTGAACGCATTGAACATCGACGGCACCACGCTGATCGTATCCACCGGTGATGACAAGAACCTCACGCTCGCCTCACGCAACATTCCGTTTGTCACCGTGACCACGAGCGAGAGCCTCAACACCTACGACGTGCTCCGTCCGGACAAGCTGGTGTTCACCAAGAGCGCATTCGAGAAAGTCGGCGCGCGTTTGAACAAGGAATAACATGAATTCTTTCGAAATCATCAAGACCGTTCGCCTGACTGAAAAGGGCACCCGCCAGGGCGACGCTTACAATCAATACACCGTCGTGGCGGACCGCCGCGCGACCAAGCCTCAGATCCGAGCCGCCGTGCAGGAACTGTTCAAGGTGAAGGTGCTTAGCGTCAACACGCTGAACGTTCGTGGCAAAGCCCGCCGCCAGCGCACTGCGCAGGCTGGACGCTCGCTCAACTGGAAAAAGGCGATCGTCACCCTGAAAGAGGGCGACAAGATCACTTTGACCTAAACGTCAGAGAGAAAATTTTGAAGCACGAAGGCCGACGCAAGTCGGCCTTCTTTTTTCCGGCAGATCAAAGTGCTGCCGACGCAGCACTCCTTCCCCGCTCCTGGACCCGTTTTGCAGTAAGAAGAATCCCGACTCCTCCCAACAGACACGCCGCAACATCGCCATAGAACGGAAAAGGCGGAAGCGAAAGCCGCAATCCGTGGATCAGCAGCACCACAGCTTCCACGATCATCAGACCTCCCCAGAAAGGAATCGCCGCCGCGAGACGCCTTGTATGGATGGCGAGAACCAAAAACCAAATGCCGATCAAGGTGAACCCGCCAGCCACCATTCGCAGCCAATAATCGTGCATCGGATGGTAGGGAATTTCTCCTCCGCCAAGCGCCTGCAATGCTTTCATTGCGTCAGGCCAGCTCAGAATATTCCCAACGCGGATATGAGCCACGTCGCCGCGGACAAAATCAGGAAAAGCCGCGACCGTCGCATTGCCATGACATCAGCAAATGCATTTGCCTGGGAGCAGTCCAGATTTTCTCACCTTTGGATTTATCAGCCATCGTTCCATTTCACTCGGTAGGTTCCTCCCCCAGTGGTTTCGTTCCCAAAAAGGAGTGAGCAGTTCATTCAAAACGGTTCTTCGGAAACCGTAACGAAAGGAACTATGAAACAAGACTTGAAAGGGAAGAAAGTGGCGATCCTCGCGACCGATGGCTTCGAGCAGTCTGAATTGTTGGAACCCAAACGCGCGCTCGAAGAGGCGGGAGCAGATGCAAATGTCGTGTCTCCAAAACCAAACGCCATAAAAGGCTGGAAGGACAAAAACTGGGGCGATTCTGTTCCGGTGGATGTGCCTCTGGAAGCGGCGAATGCGGATGACTACGACGCGCTGGTTCTGCCCGGTGGTGTGATGAATCCCGACAATTTGCGCCTCGAGCCAAAGGCCATTGAGTTCATCCGCCGATTCTTCGATGCCGGCAAACCGGTCGCGGCCATCTGCCATGGACCGTGGCCTTTGATCGATGCGGGAGTGGTGAAAGGGCGCCGGTTGACCTCCTACGAATCAATCAAGACCGATCTGATCAATGCCGGGGCCGACTGGGTGGATGAAGAGGTGGTGGTGGACAATGGCCTCGTGACCAGCCGCCAGCCGTCCGATCTTCCTGCGTTCAATCGAAAGATAATCGAGGAAATCGGCGAAGGGATTCACAACGGTCAACGCCGGCCGGATCACGCCATGGCTCATTGAATAGAAGTCAATCAACCCCGCGGCTCGATGGAACCTGTCCAGCGCTCAGGCTTTCCATCCGAGCTGGCGGCGCCTGGCCCAAAGCTCGCGCGGTTTGAAAACCCCCGCCGGAGTGATGATACCGGTGATCAATTCAGCGGGTGTGACATCAAAGCCGGGATTGCGCGCACCGCTGGTGGGATTGGCGATCCGAACGTAGGCGCGTTTGCCATTCCTCGGCTTTGCAGGATCGGTGATCGTTCCCCACGCACCGAGCACTTCGCTTTCGTGACGATCCTCAATGGGAATGTCGAAACCGGATTTGATGTTCCAGTCGATCGTTGAGAGCGGAATGGCGACGTAGAAAGGAATCCCATGGCGTTTTGCCAGAACGGCCTTGGTGTAGGTCCCGATCTTGTTGGCGACTTCGCCTGTGCGGCCGAGAGTGCGGTCGCTGCCCACGATCACAAGGTCGATTTCGCCGCGTTGCATGAGATGTCCGGCCGCGTTGTCGGCGAGAATCTGATGCGAGATTCCCTGCTGCGCGAGTTCCCATGCGGTAAGAGTGGCGCCCTGGCAACGAGGCCGGGTTTCATCACAGAACACATGAAATCGCCGGCCCTTCGCCTGCGCAGCGTAAAGCGGTGCCGTTGCGGAACCAAAATCAACAAACGCCAGCCAGCCGGCATTGCAATGCGTCAGCACGCGCATACCGTTGCGGATCAGTTTCGCGCCGTGATCTCCGATTTCCGCGCAATGACTGGCATCCTCATTCGCGAACTCCTCGGCCGCCGCGAGTGCGAGTGATTGCTGTTCTTCCACCGTTTCACCTGATCGCATGGTGGCACGTACATCTTCCATCGCGTTCACCGGATCGACCGCCGTGGGGCGCGCGTCAGCGAGTGTTTTGAAAACCAGATCGACGTGCTTTGAAAACCTTTTCAGGTCGCTGCCGCGAAAGGCGCGTGCGCCTTGGGCCAGGCCATAGGCCGCGGTGGCTCCAATCGCACCGGCTCCGCGAACGACCATGTCCTTGATGGCGTATGCAGTTTCCCTGAAGTCCCGCGTGCCGACGATTTTGAATTCGTGCGGGAGCAATCGTTGTTCGATGAGACGAACTTCGTTGCTGGCAACGTCGAAGGTGACGGTGCGGTAGTGGCGGGTTTTGCCGCGGACAGTGACGTTCATGCCGTGATTAAAACGGGTTCAGCCACTCAATCAAAGCACTTTGACCTTCATCCGCCGGATCTGATCACGAATGCTGCGGAAGAGAGGATGTTTGCGCAGCATCTGGAGGTCGGGATCCTTCACGAGCCAGTTGAAATCGCGATATCCGAGGAGAATCGCCTTGCGCAAGGCTTCCGCCGAAAGCTCCATTTCGCCGATCAAAGAGTAGCTGCAGGCGAGATTGTAGAAAACGAGCGGATTCGTCGGCTGCAGCCGGGAAAGGCTTTCGTCCACCTTCAACCCCTCTTCGAAACGGCCGCGCTGGGTGTAATGATCGCCGAGCAGTTGGAGCGCTTCGATGTAATCTGGATCACGACGGACAATTCCCTCGACGAAACTGATTTTGATGTCCAGATCTCGCAGCTCTTTTCGGCTCAACTTCTTTCTCACACTGCTCTTTTGCGGCATACAACGGCGTGGATTGTTCAGGATCACAATTCTTGAGTCAAGTATCGGCAGGAAAACGACCTGGCTTGAGAGTGCAGGTCCGAGGAGATCGCTGAATATTTTTAATCAAAGCTCCGGCCGGTTCAAAAATGTGTCGGCGAAAACGGGCGGGCCGGGCAGAATCCGGCGTCTATGAATTGCTTCGTGACAGGCGCATCGGGTTTCATCGGGGCCAACCTCGTCCATGAACTTCTCGCGCGCGGGCATCGGGTGAAGGCGTTGATGCGAAAAGGCAGCGACACGCGCGGAACCGCCGGGCTGGACTTCGAGCGCGTGGAGGGAGACGTGTCGGATCGCGCCCGTCTTGAACAGGCGATGCGTGGCTGCGACTGGTGTTTTCACGTGGCGGCGAGCTATCACCTCTGGCTGCGGGACTACGCTCCCATGTATGCCGCAAACGTCGAAGGCACCCGAAACGTGATCGAGGCCGCCGCCGCGGCAGGCTGTTCCAGAATCGTGTACACGAGCACGGTCGGCTGCCTCGGGTTGCCGAAGGAAGTGAATGGAACGGTTGTTCCAACCGACGAGACAACGCCCGTTTCGGAAGCGCAAATGAGCAATCATTACAAGCGATCGAAATGGCGCGCAGAGGTCGTGGCGCGTGAACTCGCTGCAAAAGGATCGCCGGTGGTGATCGTGAATCCGAGCGCGCCGGTCGGACCAAGGGATGTGAAGCCGACGCCAACGGGCCAGGTCATCGTGGATTTCCTGAATCGTGAAATGCCGGCATTTCTCGACACGGGTCTCAATTGGGTCCATGTCCGCGATGTTGCTGTCGGACATATTCTCGCTGCCGAAAAGGGGAGAGTTGGGGAACGCTACATCCTCGGTCAGGCTGAAGGAAACTGGACGATGAAACAGGCGCTCGATGTTCTGGCGGAACTCACCGGTCTCCCCGCGCCGAAGATGCAGGTGCCCTATGCAGTTGCACTGGGAGCCGCTTATGTGAACGAGGCGTTCTCCGCGCTGACCGGCAAGCCGCCAAAAGCTCCGCTCGCCGGCGTTCGCATGGCGAAGTACAAGATGTTCTTCAATCCGACAAAGGCAGTTCGCGAACTCGGCCTGCCGCAAACACCGCCGCGGGAGGCACTGGCCGATGCCGTTCAATGGTTTCGTCAAAACGGTTACGTGAAAAAATGATGGGTGCTTCCGTTTTCCTTGTTCTCGCTTTGATTGGATCCACGCTGCTGGTTTCAAGCTGCAAGATCGGCGCGCCGGTTTCTCCTTCCGCTTCCGCTTCCGCTCCAAGCGTGACAGATGAAGAGCGGCAGGCAATTTACGCACGCTCAATTGCGGAACTGGATAATGTCGTCCTGTTCAAACCGCGAACCGATGAAACCCATCGGGAAGCGATTTACATGGCTCCGTTGTTGTTGCTCGATAAACCGCGAACTGGACCGGAAATCCGGAGTCGTTCCGTGAAGAAGGTTTGGTTTCATCGCAGCCAGACCACGATCAACGGGCGCTCGCACGAACAACAGGGATTTTATTGGAGCATGGCCGGACGGGAGTTCTTTCAGGGCGTTCGGGTGACGCTGGACAGTTCCGCAGTACCGATCTTTTGGGAAATCCTGCAAGACAGTTCGGATGCGGAATTGATCTGGGTGTCGCAGGCGACCGAGATCAAGGCGGCAGATCAGTTCGGAACGGCGCTGCCGGGCCGGCTTTGTTCGGTGGAACGTGGGTTTTCGGAAACGCCGCTTGTCGTGGTGCCGAACGTTGTGGATGACGGACCGCTGCCCATGGGACCTGTTATTTATCTGTTTCAGAATGGAGATGTGCCCATGGTGGCCTGTCGCTGTTCCTCAACACATGCCCGAACGCTGGAGGCGCAAAGTTCTTACGAACTGGAGGAAGTGGATTTCGCGCAATTGCGTCGCATTCTCCAATCTTCCCGGAGACTCGCAGCAAGCGAGACGAATTGGTTTGATCCGATGCGTCTGGAAAAACGCCTTCGAATTCCAGATTGATCGAGCGACGCGGTTTTCGTCTGGAAAATGGGTTGCATTTCGAGCAGCACCTGTGCATTTTCACATGCCCTTGGTTCGGGGCGTAGCGTAGCCTGGCTAGCGCGCTTGTTTCGGGTACAAGAGGTCGTGAGTTCGAATCTCACCGCCCCGACCATTCTTCCTTGCGGCATCATCGTCACCGCGTTCGGCATCTTCCCCTTGATTCCAGTTCCGGGTTATTGAACGACGTGTTGATCGTACCACGCATCAAATTTCGGTCTTTCACATTTGAGAACATGGCGATTTCGGTACTCAGCCTGCTTCGCCGATGGTGTATTTGCTTATGCGGAAAGTTTTGTTTGGAATTCTGGCAGGATTGATTGTTGCAGGTTGCAGTTCTAAGGCTTCTCTGGAAGAGACCTTCAAGAAATCTCCCGCAACGGTCCGAGAGATGGTTGAAGAAGCCGTGCGATTGGACAGGCAGGATGACTGGATGCAGGCAGCTGAAGCTTACGACCGCATTCTTCGTCATGATTTGACCCCGGAACAGCAGACATCCATTCAGCGAAGTGTTAGCTCTCTCTACGCCCGGATGCTGAAAGCGGCCCGCGCCGGCAATTCTGAAGCCAAAGCAACCCTGGAATTCATAGAGAACCAGCGCCATCGGAACGGCTAGCCCGCCTCTGTCCGTTTTTGTCCTTTCTGCTGCTCCACTCGGAAAGACTTGTCCGTTTCACCCTTGTCCCCAGCAATGGGGACATGCACGTCACCAGACTTCTGATAGTGTTTTGCGCGTTGGCGCGAGACGTTCTCATCTCCGCCGTGTGTAAAGCCGGACCTGTTGTCCGGCTTTTGTTTTGTACAAATCGGACACTCTCCGCGAGCGGACACACCACTCACCTCTCTCCCCCGTAGCTTTTTTAGCTTGTTCCGGCTGTGTCATTTGTCGCTTATTCTGACGCGATGTCGCATCTCAGTGCACCGGAAAACCTGGTCTATTCGTTGCCTTCGATCATCGATCGAATCCGGCTGGAGGAATTGTTTTCCGCCGCTCAGCCGCTCGAAGTCGAACTGGGTTCAGGCGACGGCTCGTTTCTCCTGCAATGGGCTGCGGCGTATCCAGAACGAAACTTCATCGGCGTGGAACGGTTGCTGGGCCGGGTTCAGAAACTGGATCGAAAAGGTCGGCGGATGAATTTGAAAAATCTGCGGGGCATCCGGATTGAATCCTCCTACTTTCTCGAACACCTGCTGCCACCCAATTCAACTGACGCCGTCCACATCTACTTTCCCGATCCCTGGCCGAAGCTGAAGCACCGCCGCCACCGATTGATCAACGATTGCTTTCCGGATCTGGCCAGAAGGGTTCTTGTAGAAAACGGAGTTGTTTATCTCCGGACGGATGATCTGGACTATTTCGAACAAATGAAGGCGGTGTTCAACGCAAGCTCTTCGTTCAAACCGATCGAAACCCCTCCTGACTTAAAAGCAGTTGTCACTGACTTCGAAGCTTTTTTTAACGCCCAGGGAATCAAGACCAATTACGCCGCGTTCCAGAGGTTGTGACCCGGCGCTGTCCTGGTTTCGAGCAGATATCGGAGATCACACGTCGATGACCGGTCCGTTTCCGCCCGTGTCCTGACCGCGCGGAGGTTGCGGACCGCGCTGAACCTTCACCTGCGCCTTGGAATTTCCTGTGAGGACGTTGAGGACGAACGAAACGACCGAGATGATCAACGCCCCGCCAAACGCCCACCAGAAGCTGTCCACATGAAAGCCGGGCAGAATGGTCCCGACGAGATAGAGCAGGAGCGCATTGATTACGAACACAAAAAGGCCGAGCGAGAAAATCAACAACGGCAGCGCCATCAAAAGGAGTATCGGGCGGACGAAGGCATTGAGAATTCCGAGCAACAGCGATGCGATGAATAAATCCAGGATCCGTTCGTATCGTATTCCCGGCAAAATCGACACCGCGACCAACACGGCCAGAGTGTTGATCAGCCACGTTTGAAGAAATTTTTTAACTGCAGACGACATGAATTCTTTCGCTCAACATCAGGCAGCTTCTCAGACCTGACAAGCTTCGTTCAACGGCTGATTTCACCGGGACTGATCAGAAGAAAGCTTGAGCCGATCTCCGTCTCGATTTTTGCATCATTGATGCACGCCGGTATCAGACAAAATTCGCCCGGCGAAAGAGGCACCGAAGTGCCACCGCCTTCGACGCCGATCTTGTTTTCGAGCGCGCCAACGATCTTGAGCTTCTGCTGCCTGAATGAGATGGGTTCCTTCGAAAGCGCGCGAAATGCATCCACGCTGAACAACGGATGTTTTGCCAGCGGCCGGATCTTGAATCGTCCCGCCGATTCGAAATCGCTTTGAACGAGCGCCGGTTCGAAATCCTCGAAATCGATGCTGGCCAGAGACTCCGCCACATGCAGGTCGCGCGGTTTTCCGTCCGTTCCGACGCGATTCCAGTCGAACACGCGATAGGTGGTGTCTGAATTCTGCTGGATTTCGAAAATGACGAGTCCCGCGCCGATGGCGTGCACACGGCCGCTCGGAAGAAACATCGTGTCTCCCGCCTTGACGGGAATTCTGTGGAAACACTCCGCGACTGTTCCGTCCTTGATCCGCGCTTCAAATTCCTGGCGGGTCACGCCGCGCTTCAGTCCCACATATAGTTCCGCTCCGGGGGCGGCATGCGTGATATGCCACATCTCGGTTTTCGGATCGCCACCAAGCTCCGCGGCTTTGGATGCGGGCGGATGAACCTGAAGCGAAAGCTTTTCCTGCGCATCGAGAATTTTGATCAGGAGCGGAAAAAGTCCGTTCTGCGACTTCACGTCGCCCAGCAGATCCCGCTCATGAATCTCCATCAGCCAGCGGAGATTTTTCCCAGCGAGCGGTCCATTGATGATGACGCTTGCGTCTCGCGGACGATCGCTGATCTCCCATGATTCGCCGATTGGTCCGGAACCGGGAAGTTTCTTGCCATAAAGTGTTTCAATGGCACGTCCGCCCCAGACGCGTTCCTTGAAAATCGGATTGAACTTGAAGGGATAAAGCACCTGAACCTTTGCGTTTCGCGTCACGCAGCGGAATGACTGCGGTGTGCACTCTTTTTTGAAGACGTCGGAGCAGTCGGAGCGACGGCCGATACCACTGGTTTCTCCATGAAATGACCGAAGGCGCGGTATTTTTCGTAACGCAACTTCAGCCGGTCGGCCTTCGGCAGCGCAAGCAGTTGCTCCAGGTTTTTCACAAGATGCGACTTGAGGTTCGCCGCTGTCGTCGCTGGATCAGTGTGCGCTCCGCCGAGCGGTTCCGGAATGACCTCGTCCACCAGCTTGAGATGATGCAGATCCTTTGCAGTGATCTTCAAAGCTTCTGCCGCCTTCGCAGATGCCGAACGATCCTTCCACAGAATGGCCGCACAGCCTTCAGGGCTGATCACCGAGTAATAGGCGTTTTCAAGAATCAGAACACGATCCGCCACACCGATTCCGAGCGCGCCACCAGAACCGCCTTCACCGATCACCACTGCCAGAATGGGAACTTCGAACAGCATCATTTCGCGCAGATTCACAGCAATCGCCTCGGCGATGTGCCGTTCCTCGGCGCCGATTCCCGGATAAGCGCCCGCCGTGTCGATCAACGCGACGATCGGCAGGTTGAACTTGTTGGCCATTTTCATCAGGCGAAGCGCCTTGCGGTAACCTTCCGGATGCGCCGACCCGAAGTTGCGCTTGATGTTTTCCTTGGTGTCGCGGCCCTTCTGGGTGCCAATCACCATCACCTTGTGTTCGCCCAGGCACGCAAATCCGCCCACAATGGCCCTGTCTTCCGCGAAAAGGCGATCGCCGTGCAGTTCGGAAAAATCGGTGAAAGCGTTTTTGAAATAATCGAGTGAGAACGGCCGTTTGGGGTGACGGGCCAGTTGCACGCGCTGCCAGGCGGTAAGATTCGTAAAAATCTGCCGGCGCGTCTCTTCGATCTTCTTTTCGATGATCCGGATTTCTTCCTCGAAACTGATTCCGAGCGAATGGGTTTCCGGATGCTTTTTCAACTCCGCAAGCTTGTTCTGCAGTTCAACGATCGGCTTCTCGAAGTCGAGCTGATGTTTCATTTCGGGGGCGAAGATTAGAGCGTCAGGTCAGGGCAGGCAACGTGAAATCCCGGCATGAGTTTTTCGAAAGGCGGCAGGAGAAAACGTCGGTCGCCATTTGGAACATTTTCCTGGAGCAAATCTGAAATCTCGGAGCGCGGGCTGTTTCTTGTGACCCGCCGCAGCGCTTCGAAACCTTCCAGCGATTCTCACCTTTCGCATTGCTGCGGCGGGTCTGAGACACAGCCGCGCTCCATTTTTAGGCTTTTAAATTGAAAGGGCCGGACACAAGGTCCGGCCCTAAACGGTGACGAGGTTTATACGCCTTCACCGAGGCGCTCAGAAGGGTAATGCGGCCAACTATTGGTCGCTGTTCGAACCGCATTACAAGTAAAACCTCTATACTAACCCTAAACGAACAGCGAAACCTTCAACCAAACTCACCCTACAGTTTAATAGATAGCGCAGGGTTCTTGTTTGTTCAAAAAATCTTTCGGCCCTTCCAATTCAAAGAACTCCGCCGCGACGGCGATACGGGGAAACGCTTCCATCGACCGGCGGAACCGTCAAGAGGCTCCCCTGATTTACTCGATGTCCGTGAAGATTTTTGTCCCGGCGCGAAGGCCGAGCACGCGGGCAAATGGGGTCGCCCCCCCGGCCAGGGAACTGTCGAGCGCCTGCTTCTTGCCATTTCCGGAGGCGATCATCCAAACCTGCTTGGCTGCCGCAATCGCCGGAAATCCGAGGGTCACCCGCCGGGGAGGATGTTTTGGAGAATTGACGATGCTTCGATACACCGCGGGACTGGACGACAGTTCCTCGGGTTCGCCCGGGAAAAGGGATGCCACGTGACCGTCCTCCCCAAGTCCAAGCAAAACGAGATCGAGCACGGGCTGCTGACCAATGCCGCCCGAGACCACGCCGCGAATTTCCTCTTCCGCCGCCTGCGCAGCCGATTCGGGAGCATCTTCCCCGCGCACCCGATGAATCTGCTCCGGCGCGATTTTCAAAGGCCGAAACAACAATTCATCCGCGAGTCGAAAGTTGCTCTCGGGATCGTCCGGAGGAACGCAGCGTTCGTCCGCCCAAAAAAAGTGAATGTGATCCCGTTTCGTCGCGCGGGTTCGCGCGAGTTCGACAAACAACTGAAAGAGCTTCTGCGTGATGCGCCCCCCCGACAATGCAACCGTGTGCTTCTGACCCGACTTTCCTGCCATTTCGATTTCAGACAACCACGCTTCCGCCGCCGCTCTCGCGAGATCGTCGGCACTGGAAAATCGGATCAGCTCGAAGTTGCTCATGATAAAGCCGCTGCCGGAACGCGATCACTCACTTGATCACCTGAGGTTCGTGCCAGATGTGACCGCTTTGGGCGAGCAGGTCGTCCGCGGCCACAGGGCCCCACGTGCCGGCAGAATAAAATTCCCGGTTGGTGAGCGGTTTGCCTTCCCAGCCAGCGCGAATCGAATCGACGATCTGCCACGCCGTTTCCACTTCGTCACGACGGATGAACAGCGTTGCGTCGCCATTCATCGCTTCCAGCAGCAGGCGTTCGTAAGCCTCCGGCGTATAGGCGCCAAATTCGGAATCGTAGCTGAAATGCATACGCACCGGACGCACGCCGAGCGACGTTCCCGGCACCTTTCCATTGAAGCGCAAATAAATGCCTTCGTTCGGCTGGAGCCGGAGCGCGATTGCGTTCTGATCGAGTTTGTCCCCGCATTGCGCCGCAAAGAGAATGTTCGGGGTCGGCTTGAACTGAATGCGAACTTCACTCGCGCTGACAGGCAGATTCTTCCCGGTGCGCAGATAAAACGGAACGCCGGACCACCGCCAGTTGTCGATGAAAAGCTTCAGCGCAACGTAGGTTTCAACGTTGGAATCCGATTTCACCTTCTGCTCCTGCCGATAACCGGGCCGTGCCTCGTTATCGACAACACCCGCGAAATACTGTCCGCGCACGACCTGTTTCGGAAGGTCTTCCGGACGAATCTCACGGATCGACTTCAGCAGCTTCACCTTCTCGTCGCGAATCGATTCCGCCTCCAGCGAAACGGGCGGTTCCATCGTGACCAGCGCCAGCACCTGAAGCATGTGATTTTGAACCATGTCGCGCAGTGCGCCGGCCTCCTCGTAATAACCACCGCGTGAACCGACGCCGAGTTTTTCGCTGACCGTGATCTGGACGTGATCGATGGAATCGCGATTCCAAAGCCGTTCGAAAATCGAGTTCGAGAAACGGAACATGAGGATGTTCTGCACCGTTTCCTTGCCGAGATAATGGTCGATGCGAAAAACCTGCTGCTCGTGAGCGAAACGGGTCAACTCGTTGTTCAGCGCATGAGCCGACTCGAGGTCGTGGCCGAACGGTTTTTCAACAACGATTCTCTGCCAGCCGTTGCCGTTCTTCTGCAGCAGATCGGCGCGGTGCAGATGCTCGACCACCATCCCGAACTGACTCGGCGATGTGGCCAGATAAAACAGAAGGTTCTCGCGAAGCTCAGCCTTGCCGAACGATGTCAGCAATTCCTCGAGCTTTTTGTAAGTGCCCGGGTCGGTCATGTCGCCCTGGCAATAAAAAATGTTCTTCGAAAAATCGCGCCAGACCTTGTCGTCGGTCGGCTTGGTCCGGGAAAACTGATCGAGTGCGGTGCGAAGTTCCTGCCGCCAGGTCTCGTCGTTCTTCTCCCGGCGCGCCACGCCAACCACCCGGAACGACGACGGCATCTGCCTTTCCTTGAAAAGATGGTAGAGGGCCGGAATCAGCTTGCGCGCGGTCAGGTCGCCGCTGGCGCCGAAAATGACGATTGAACACGGGTCCATGCTTTTCCGCGACTCGGCAAGGCGGGATGCAACCGCTTCACCGGGATTTTCCAATTGTGACATGCCGGGCAAAATGCGGCAGCAGCGCCCGGATTTCAATGATTCTTCTAATCGTTGGAAAAACCCATGTGGAACGATACCAAGTCAGGTGTAGGGCGAGCTTTCGAGCCTGCCGGTAAGTGGCGCTTTCGAACGCCGCGTCAGAATTGTTCCGAAACGCGGAACTCGAAACAGATCTATCGTTCCTCCTTGATTGACGCCGGCAAACACCGGGCGAGAAGTTCGTATTGCTCAAGGGAGTTGTAGAGCTGGGCCGCGATTCGAAGCAGCCGTTTCGGCGGTCCGGGCCACGGCATGATCGGCACTTCGATGGAATGCCTGTGTCTCAGTTCGTCCTGCAGCGGGTATTCAAAAATCGGAGGTCTCGGCAGTCCATTCTCCGGCGCGTCCGGCAGAGGAATGGCGGCAAGCGTTCCGATAAACTGTTCCGGACACGGCGGTTCAACCTCCAGCGTGTCGCACAGAATTTTACGCGCGACCAATGCCAGTGCGCGATTGCGCTGCATCACGTCCGGCCAGCCACCCGGCAGTTGCGCGCCGATGAACTCAATTGCGCTCGGAATACTCAGGCACGCCGAAGAATCGCCCGTGCCGGTCCAGGCGAACTCGATCTGAAATCGCGAACGATCGGTTCGACGCGAACTCGCGCCGTGACTGATCACCAGCGGACGAATTTGATGCTGACGATCCTTTCGCACATGAAGGAACGCCGCGCCTTTCGGAGCGCATAACCACTTGTGACAGTTCCCGGTGTAATACGCGGCGCCGATCTTCTCGACGTTCAGCGGAATCATCCCAGGCGCATGAGCGCCATCCACGAGCACGTCCACACCGCGCGCGGAGAGTTCGCGCACGATTCGTTCAATGGGCAGGATGAAACCGGTCGGACTGGTGACATGATCGATCAGCGCGAGCCGGGTCCGGGATGTCACCGCGGCGAGAATGGGTTCCACCAGATCGGCTTCGGTCTGAAAGGGAAAGGGAAGTTTTGCAGCAACCACCTTGATGCCAAACTGACCGGCCACGAAATCAAACGCATTTCGCGTCGCGTTGTAGGCGTGATTGGTCGTGAGCAACTCATCGCCGGGTTCGAATCGAAGCGAGCGGAGAACCGTGTTTGCCCCGGCAGTCGCGTTTGAAACGAACACGAGATCCTCGACAGCGGCGCCGACAAATTGCGCGAGAGCGGCGCGGGCGGAATCCAGATGCTGTTCGAGGTCGCGTCCGAGAAACTGGACCGGCTGACGTTCCATCTGCATGCGCCATTGATTCTGCCGTTCCAGCACGGCGATCGGGCACCCGCCAAAAGCGCCGTGATTGAGAAAAACGACGGACGGATCGAGGTGCCAGAGTTTGGGTGAACAGGCGGGTTTCGATAAATCGGGATTTGGATGCATTGCGATCGACGGAGCGAGTATTGCTGGAAACCGGCGGAGTGTCATTCGCGAACAAACTTGTTTACTTAGAAGGGCGCCGACCTATATTTTTGCGGCCTTGGTAGCCGACGTGGCGGAATTGGCAGACGCGCTAGACTCAAAATCTGGTACTCTCACGAGTGTGTGGGTTCGACCCCCTCCGTCGGCACCAACCGGTTCACTCTTTCCCCGGTTTCTCTCAATTGTTTCAACCACGGATCAAACGTCGCTGTGCTTTGGCTTGAACCTCGAACTGTATGTTGTTGGCTACCGGCTATCGGCAACCTTTGCGCGGCCACTCGGTGCCATGGCGAAGGGCGCGAAATAATCCAACCACGGATAAACGCGAATCGACACGGATGAAGTTCATCGGTTGATGTGAATGCGGATGCCGGGTTGTTTCAGCGGAGGTCCTGTCCGTAGGGTTCCCGTCTTCGTGTAGGCCCCTTTCCGATTTGCGTTTGGAGCCGGTTGAAATACTCTTCGCCCGGAGTCTGGCATGGCAAAGGAACACACTATCACAAGCTTTCGTCACATCACGTTTTCCACGGAACACGGCTGTGCCATTCGATTTCGCCGGGACTACCCCAACCACCACCATTCTGCCGCTCCATGCCCGAATTGACGCCAGAAGCACAAGCCCGGAAACAGATTGATGCGATGCTCGTCGCGTCCGGCTGGATCGTCCAAACAAAGGATGAAATCAATCTTTCCGCACAACGCGGCGTTGCTATCTGTGAATTGTCCTTCGCAACCGGCGAACCTGATTACACTCTATTCGTGGATGGCAAAGCGATCGGCACTGTTGAAGCCAAGCCTGCCGGCGTGACACTCACCAGTGTTGAGGAACAATCCGCCAAGTATGTCGCAGGTGTGCCGTTCGGTCTGCCAGCCTGGAAATCGCCGCTGCCGTTCTGTTACGAAAGCACCAGCACCGAAACCTACTTCACCAACCGCCTTGATCCTCAACCCCGCAGTCGCCGCGTTTTCTCTTTTCATCGTCCGGAAACCTTACTCGCCTGGGTGCAGCAGGAAAAACAACTGGCGCAGCGGCTTTCCGAGTTTCCTCCGCTCGCCACGGCTAATCTCTGGTCCGCGCAAGTCGAGGCCATCACCAACCTGGAAAAATCATTCGCCGCTGGCCGGCGCCGAGCGTTGATCCAGATGGCAACCGGCTCTGGAAAAACTTTCACCGCCGTCAATTTCATTTATCGCCTCGTCAAATACGCCGGGGCGAAACGCATCCTCTTCCTCGTGGATCGCGGCAATCTCGGCGACCAGACGCTCAAGGAATTTCAGTGGAAAGTTTATCGAGTCACGCGGTTCGGCTGCGCTGCCATCATGAACACGCCTTTCCACCACCCATACCGGATCGATGCACCGACACTTGCTCGTGCCGCGAATGCAGCGGGACGCACGCGCCTCATCAACGCTTCACAGTTGCCTGAGAATGTCCGGTTCGTGGCGGTGAATCCCGCCGTGTTTACGCACGCTTACCTTCTACTCGGCGAGCAGCCCCAACGATTTGTCAGCGACTTGACTCTTTATCTCTCCACGGTCCGAGCTTTCTTTGAGCGTGCCGACGCTGTTGGTGGCATCAACGTGCCGGCTGGGGCAAATTCTGATTCCCGCCGCAGGCTGTCGGAAGATCTCGGGGTCGCACTTGCGGCTTTCTTCATGGTCGAGGTCTTCGGCTTGAGTTGGGAATCCATCAGTCAAATTCCGCAGAACTCAAAACTGAGCAAGAAACGACCTGACTTCCAAGGATACGCTGCCGCGAATCAGCGATACTTGTTTGAGGCAAAGGGCACGATGAAATTGCAGACGGTCGAGAAAACGATGTCGAAGGCCCTGACCCAAGTAAAAGGATACCCCGAAACTGCCGAGGCAAAGATTGCGATTGTCTCTTACTTGAGCGCGGATGAGCGGTTCTTCCCAAGCACTTCATTTGTCGTAGATCCCCCGGCGCTACCTGAAGAGGTGAAGCCGGATGCCGAGACATCGCGGCTACTTCACTTCGAGAAAGTGCTTCAATTTGCCGGACTGCCGCAGACAGCGAAAGATTATGTATCCACGCTGTCACATCGGCTACGGGAGAAGCACCGCATTGATGAGGACGCATCACCGTCAGTTGCACGGACGCGACGGATTGAGGGTTTGGAAGAAGAATTGCGAGGCGAGTTTGCTGAAGAGGTGCAGCAGAACAACCTCGAAACTCACCGTTTCCGTGACTCTGAGTTTCTCGGTCGTTCCTCCGAGGGTGCGGCTTCGAAGGTAAAGGTGTTCTTCGGCGCACAACGACAGGCGTTGGAATCCGGGATCAGTTTCAAACCCGTTGCACAGCCTTTGCGCACTGAATTGATTGTGTCTGATACCGAGATAAGCAGCGTCTTCGCGGATGGCACGTTGCTTCATATAACCGGGTTGAACGGAGGCAAGAAATGAGCAACCCTGCACCGCAACTCGTCCAAAAACGTTGGAACTATCCGCCGTCGCTGTGCTATGGCGGGACAGGCTGCAACATGGGTTTAATTGCGCCCGCTCGTTCAGGCTTGCGCCCTTCCGCTTCGCAGAATCCCTTTCGCGTGCTCACAGCGCGTTCCAGCTTCTGCGTTGACGGTTTGTCTTTCTGCCTGCACAAGACGTAATAACCGCAATGCCCGCCAACATCACAGAAATTATCTCCCGCAGCACTCAAGGCATCACGCGCCCGTTTCTGTGCCGCGCTGATGACGGTCGGCAGTTTTTTGTGAAGGGGAATGGTGCCGGTCGGCGCGCGTTGATCTGTGAATGGCTGGCGGGAAAGTTGGGACAAAAGATCGGACTGCCGATTCCGACGTTCGTTCAGGCAGCGGTTCCATCCGAACTCGTCCAGTTCAGCGCGCGCGATGATATTCAGGACCTGGGTGCAGGAACCGGCTTCGGATCCCAACTGGTCGAGAACGTGGATGAATTGGCTTATCTGTTCATCGAACAGATCGATGCCAAGCTGCGCGCCAAAATCCTTCTGTTTGATTGGTGGATATGCAACAACGACCGGACACTCACGGAGGAAGGCGGCAATGTGAACCTGCTCTGGTCGCATCGGGATTCCCGCCTGCATGTCATCGATCAGAACCTGGCGTTTGATCCGGAAGGAATGGATGGCTTCTGGGACAATCATGTGTTCCGTGACAGCCTCCGTGATTGGACACCCGGTTTTCGAGACGAGATGCAAACCACAATGCGAACCGCGTTGACTGATCTGGAACGTTGGTGGAACGAAATGCCGGAATCGTGGACGGATGTCGATGCGGGTGTGGTGTTCCGGGTGATTGAGAAATTGCTGTGGCGTTTTGATGCGGATAACCGCAGATTTTGGAGGACAGCATGAAAGAAGTCGTTTGTAACTATGCCATTGCAAGGTTCCGTCCTTACCGGGAAACCGGTGAGTTCGTGAACGTGGGCATCGTGTTGATCTGTCCGCAGGTGAACTATTTCGGTTACCTCTTTGAAAAGCGGAAATACAAACGGATTACGGACTTCTTTCCCGAGCTGAACCTTGAAGTGTTCAAAGCAGGAATGGGTGGGCTGCTGAAGGAACTGGCCCGCGTGACGGGGCGCGATCATGAAGAGGAACTGAAGCAATTGGTTCTGCGCGAGGAGGCGCACGCCAGCATCGGACGATTCAAAGAACTGGTGCGTCCGCGCGAAGCGATGTTTCACTTCGGCGAAACCGGCACCGTGTTGGCCGCTGATCCAAGGGCGAAACTGAAGGAGCTGTTCGATTATTACATCAAGCGGCAGTTTGCGCGGGATCGTGAATATCAGGAGGTTTTCATGAAACGTGAACTGGCCGAGTTCCTGCGTCGCAGCAATCTTGACCGGTTCTATAAGAACGAACAACAGGTCGGCGACGAAACGTATCATGTGATTCTTCCGTTCGTTCACATTGACGGGAATGTCGTGCGGAAGGCGATCAAGCCGCTCCATCTTGATAAGGATGGTCCGACGGAGATTTATCGTCACGGTGACGCGTGGATTTCGACTGTAAAACGGTTGCGTCAGATCAACCGGTTGCCAAAGGATTTTCTGTTCACGGTCAAAACCCCAAAGGCCGGCGCCAAACGTGTGCATGCTGCGCAGGAAATCTGCCGGGAGCTGGAAGATTTGGAAGCGGTGACGATTCCGTTCGCTGAAACGAACCGCATTCTTGAGTTCGCCCGCATCTGATCGAGTCCGATGTCTAATCCCACTCAGTTGGTTCAGAAACTCTGGAATTATTGTTCGATCCTGCGGGACGATGGGCTCTCGTATGGAGACTACGTTGAACAACTCACGTTTCTGCTCTTCCTCAAGATGGCGGATGAGCAGCCGCGTGCGCCATTCGTCAAGGTGGCAGAGCCGTCCCGGCTCTGTTCGGAGGAAAGCAATCAGCGGCGGGACGCCGCTGCCACTGTGCCCAAGGAGTTTGCCTGGCCCAGCGGGAGCAAGGCAGAAGGAAGAATGATGAAGGAAGAATTAAATC
>CALBZA010000073.1 GCA_937890005.1 uncultured Verrucomicrobia subdivision 3 bacterium
CGCTTTGAGCGGTTCACCCTCTTTCAAGCCTCCGGCTCTGCCGGAGGTTGCTGACAAACTGGTCAATGACAGCGATGGGGAAGACATAGTATCCCATTTCGGCGATCGGAAATGTGACCGTCGAATAATAACTGTAGGTTCCTTTGACGCTCGTGCTCTCGTTCAATGGCGGCAGGACCACGATGGAGCGCGGATGATGCTGCCGGAATTGGGTGTAATCGTAAGGAGGCAGCGCACATCCTGTGACACACACAAGCGCCAGAAGAACCGCATTACGGAAATTGAAAAAGGGAATGTTCATTTGGGTTCGAGATTGGCGAGGAGACGGTCCATGAACACGGCGGATTCCGGAAACTGCGCTTTTTCAGTTTCGAATTCCTGGCGCGCCTGATCGATTTTTCCGACCTGGTAATAAAGATGTCCGAGATGCGCGTGAAATCCCGGATTCATCCGTTTGCCTTTGGAGCGCGCCTTTTGATAATCCGCCTCCAGTTGCTCGATCTGCATCTCCGGCGAAACCTTTCCGGGAGCGGCATAGGAGGCATAAATCATCTGCTCGTAATGTCCCCACGAATACAGCGTTCGGTGAGTGCAGCCGGTGAGGATGGCTGCCGCCGCCAGGAGAATGGCAAATTTCATTGGGCCTTCTGAGCGGGCTGCCAGCGTCCTTGATCGATTCCATCCGCGAGACGATCGACGGCTTCGCGGATCGCAAGATCCAGGACCTTTCCGTTCAGGGTCGAGTCATAGGCGGCAGTCCCGCCGAAACCGAGCACTTCGCGATTGCTCAAGGCGTATTCGCCAGCGCCTTGAACGGTGTAAACAACCTCGGAGGTGAGAACATCCACCACGTTCAACGTCACTTTCGAATAGGCAATCTGTTGTTTGCCGCTGCCGAGAATTCCGAACAGCTGCTGGTCTCCAATTTCCTTGCGTCCGAACTCCACAACGTCGCCGGTGATGGCAAAGTCAGCTCCCTTGAGAGATTGATTTTCACCGCGGATTTTTGCTTCGCGCGCAATCTCTTCCATGTTTTCGCGGTCCAATACATTGAACCTTCCTGTTTCCTTGAGATGCCCGACCAGGATCGTTTTCGCCTGTCCGCCGAGACGATCCACGCCATCTGAAAAAAGTCCGCGCATGTATCCGCTGCGGTTGTCGAACTTGCCGACCATCAGTGCGCTCTTCGGCCCGTTATAAGGAGTTCTTGAGGCGACGGGTTTTGGCGTCTCGAGAGCTTTGTGGGATTCGGTGGCGCAACCGTTGAGCAGGAGCAAAGCAAGTCCAAGCGCAGCGATTGCGGAAGTTTGACAGGTGAGTGGATTTTTCATGCGATCCTTTGTGCGCAAACGGTTATGTGGAAGTTGGCTTGGAGGCAATCTTTTTCTGGCAGATCTTCTCCATAGCTAATGTTCAGTAGTGGGGGAAATCCGATTTGTTCACCGGGACGAACGGTATATGTTGTGCCCGGTGGAAGATGAGAAGAGAACCCGATCCAGCACCGAACAGTCCTGACGAAAAGAACTGCCTGGCACGTTCGGTGGCCACGGCGCTGGACAAGGAACCAACCCTCGAAGCCGTCACGATCGACCGTTCCAAACACACGATTTCCGTCGCCACACTTGGCAAAACCGACGATCCACGGATTTCTCAAACCGTCGCTGAAAGTTTGTCCGCCGCCTACAGCAGCGATCCTCAGCATCATTGCAAACTTCTCGAAGGCGAGGGGACCTGTTGCACATGCGGTGCGCCGGCTCTTCCGGAAAAGGATGGAAAGATTTCCATCGAACATGACGCCGACAAAACCACGATTGCGCGCGTGACCTGTCCGACGGCGCCGAAGTTCTGGCGCTGGCGGGACATTCCGTGGCCGAAGGTGGTTCAGAAGGACGTCGAGTTCATCGAGGATGACGAACATGCGGAGCATCACATCAACGAATGGAAAATGCAGCTGGTGCTCGCCGGCGCGTGCGGTGTTCTGGGATTGCTTGCGGCGTATGTCGTTCCGACCGCGTGGAAGATTCCGGTTTTCATTCTCAGTTACGTGGCGGGCGCGTGGTTTCCGGCTGAGGAAGTCTGGGAACGACTCCGGCAGCGCGCAATCGATGTTCATTTTCTCATGCTTGCGGTTGCGGCTGGCAGTGCGTCGATAGGCGCCTGGGGAGAAGGTGCCACGCTGCTTTTTTTGTTTTCACTTTCGGGTGCGCTGGAACATTTCGCGCTTGGCAGAACTCAGAAGGAAATTCGGTCGCTGTTCCACAATGCTCCGAAAGTGGCGACGGTGCTCGATGCGTCGGGCAGGGAATCTGAAGTTCGCGTCGAAGCGCTGCAACCTCGCATGCGCCTGCTGATCAAACCCGGTTCGCAGTTTCCTGTTGATGCCGAAGTGGTGAAGGGCAGGACGGCTGCCGATGAATCGAATCTGACCGGCGAGGCGACGCCAGTGGAAAAGGGAGTTGGCGATACCGTGCTCGCGGGAACGATCAATCTTTGGGGTGCAGTTGAAGCCGTGGTGCTGCGTCCGGCGGCCGAGAGCGCGCTTCAAAAAATCATCCGCTTGATCAAGGAGGCGCAGAATCAGAAAGCGCCGGCGCAACAGTTCACGGACAAGTTCAGCACCTATTACACGTATTTCGCGCTCGGCCTGTCGGTGGTCATGTTTTTCGTCTGGTGGCTGGCACTGGGTTACGAACCGTTCAAGTCGGTCGGCGACGCAAGAAGCGCGTTTTATCGAACGATGACGTTGCTAGTCGTGGCGTCGCCCTGCGCATTGGTTCTCTCGATTCCGTCGGCTGTGCTGGCGGCGATTGCATGGAGCGCACGGCAGGGAATTCTTTTCCGCGGCGGCGCGGCGGTGGAGAAGCTGGCAGATGTTGATCTGGTCGCACTGGACAAAACCGGAACGCTCACCACAGGCGAACTGCGGGTGGAAAGAGTGGAAAGCTTTCCGCCTGGCAACGAACAGGCGATCGCGCAACTGGCCTATTCGCTGGAAAGACTTTCAACACATCCGCTCGCCCGGGCGATCACGCGCTACGGAAAGCAGCAAAACATCGAGCCGATTGAGTTCCCGGAATTTGAATCGGTCACCGGCCAGGGACTTCGTGCCAGACGAAATGGCGTCGAGTGTTTTCTCGGGCGCCGTGACTGGTTGAACTCGGGATCGCGCGTTGCACTGATGGCCAATGTTCCTGCAACGGAAGCAGGATTCTCCGAAATCTGGCTTGCTGAGGGTGATCTGGTGGGAAGGATCGTTTTGCGTGACGACATTCGTCCGCAGGCGAAATCAGTGATCGATCAGTTGCGCGCGGAAGGATTGCGAACTGTGGTTCTTACTGGAGACCGTCGTGCGACGGCCGAATATCTTCGCGCGGAACTGCATCTCGATGACGTTAGGGCTGAATTGAAACCGGAGAACAAGGTGGCGGAAATTCGCGGATTCAACGAGCAGGGCCGCAAGGTGGCGATGGTGGGCGACGGCGTGAATGACGCGCCGAGTCTCGCAGCGGCCTACATCGGTGTCGCCATGGGGGCGAGAGGATCAGATGCCGCGTTGGAACAGGCCGACGTGGTGTTGATGCATGATCGTCTGGAAAACTTCCTCGCCGCCTTTCGCCTGAGTCAAAAAGCGCGGGGAATCATTCGGCAGAATCTCTTTATTTCATTGGGAACGGTCGCGGTGCTGGTGACGTTTGCGATGATTGGGAAGATTCCTCTCACGCTGGGCGTTGTGGGGCACGAAGGCAGCACGGTGATTGTGGTGATGAACAGTCTGCGGCTGCTTTTCGGGCGTGTTTCTCGGAAGAAGGGGACGTGAACGGAACGGAAAACGGGGAGAATTTTCTGTTGAGGCGCCGTCTTCCGAAAAGAGGCGCCGTCAACAGGACCGGATAAAACCTGGCCGGGCGTTTAGATGGCTTCGTCAGCCAGCCAGTCGGTCAGGTGAATGAATTCTTTGATCTTGCGCCGCTCGTAGCGGTTCTTGAGGGATTTCTTGGGGTGACTGTCGGTTTTTCGAAAGGGGTGTTTGTCATTTCTTACAACCTCGTTGAGGGAATCCAGGGATTTAGCCATAGATCAATTTCCTTTCTCGCGGATTTGAAACAGCCTGAAGAATACCAACCCGCCGTCCTTGCCGGCTTCCTTTCACTTGAATGGGCGTCAGCGTCTTCAAGCAGTCTGAATATCGGACCAAACTGAAGAAAATTCATTCAAAAGTTTCTGTGAAAAGAATATCGTCTGTTCTGATGATGCCGCCCGTGAGCCAGTTCAAACGTTTCGATGTGCGCGCGCTGATCCGCAAAGGCGTGGAACCTTTCCCGGAAATTCGAAAGCGAGTCGATCTCATCGCGCCCGGCGAGGGGTTGATCGTCGTCGCCCCGTTCCTGCCGTCGCCGCTCGTGGAAAAGCTTTCCGGCGAGGGATTCGCCTCGAAGGTGGAACGCGGACAGGGCTCGGACTGGATCGTTTATTTCTGGCGGGAGGAGGACTGACATGGCGACGGCCTTCGCAGAATTCAAAACGATCGCGCTCATCAACACGCTTCGCAGCTGCCAGCTGTTCACCGGGCTCGCGCAGGAAGATTTGGAAAACATTGCGGCGGTGACAGCCTTGAAGTCGCTCGACAAAGGGGAATACCTGTTTCACGAGGGCGATCCGGCTCTCGGCTTTTACGTCGTGCAACGCGGCGCGATCAACGTCCATCGCGTCAACGCCGCGGGCAAGGAACAGATCATTCACGTGTTTCGCGCGGGAGATTCTTTCGCGGAAGTGGCGCTGGCGTCGGATCGCGGGTATCCGGCCGATGCACGGGCGCTTGAGCCAAGCCAGGTGTTGCTGGTTCAAAAGTCGGGCATTCTCGCGCTGCTGAAGCGGCAGCCTGAGCTGGCGTTGCGCATGTTGGGATCGATGAGCGGACATCTGCGCGTGCTGGTCGGGCAGCTCGAGGATCTCACGTTAAAGGATGTGGAAACGCGCCTCGCCAACTGGCTGATGAAACGTTGTTCGAATCCACAGAGTGAAAAACCGGTCGCAATCGAACTATCCATGACCAAACGCGTCCTGGCGGCTGAACTGGGAACGATCAGCGAAACCTTCTCGCGAACGCTCGCAAAATTTCGCGAACAGAAGCTCATTTCCGTTCGCGGCAAAACCATCACGGTGCTTTCTCCGGCGCGGCTCAACGCTCTTCTTCGGAAAAACCTCGGCGAGTAAGTGGTGCAATCCTGGCGGAGGTCGATTTGCGAAATCAGCGGGAAAGTCGAAGTTGCGGGCTCGTTCTGCGCATGAAGATCTTGTTCCGCTGTGTTGCGTCGGCTGTTCTGCTTTGGACCGCAGGTTCACTCGGCGCTGATCTCGACTCGATTGGAGTTCTTCTGCTTCGCGCTGTTTCAGGCGATCTGAACGGCGCAGGAATCCGCGTCACACAGGTGGAAGCTCCGGACAGCACGAACGAACTGGTCACATTTCAGGTGACGCCGTCGCAAGTGGGACATCCGGTCAGCCTGTTTACCTATTTCGTCGGGCCGCCGCTGCATCCCTCGGAACAGTCGAGCGAGAGTTATCCGAACAGCCTGGGCGGGCGTTCGGGACATGCGGTCGCGGTTGCAAATCATTTCTACGGAATTCCCCTCGGCGTCAGCACGAACGTGCTGCATGTGGACAACTACGAGGCGAACTATTTTTTCGACCAGATCGTTCCGGACAACATCGCGATCCATTCGAGGATCGTGAATCAGACTTTCATTGTTCCTTCGGACGTAGCGGATCAGCGGCTGTTTGATTCGGCTTATGACAACTATGCGGCCGAGCATGGGATCCTGTTCATTTCGGGAATTGGGAACGGCGGTGCGGTGAATCCGCCGGCGACCAGTTACAACGGCATCGGCGTGGGGGCTTACGGTGGGGCCTCCAGCATTGGTCCGACGCCTGACAACGGGCGTGCGAAACCTGACATCGTGGCGCCGGCGGAGGTGACGAGTTATTCAACGCCGCAGGTTTCCGGCGCTGCGACGATTCTTTTGCAGGCAGCTTTGCGCGGAGACGGAGGCGCTGACACAAACGCCGCCGCCGATTCGAGAACGATCAAAGCTCTCCTGCTCAACGGTGCCGTCAAACCGTCCAACTGGACTGCGCCCGCGCCATCGCCGCTCGATCCGCGACATGGGGCCGGTGTGTTGAATGTTTTCAATTCCTACAATCAGCTCGCAGGCGGGAAACATGGGGCGATTGAAACAAGCGTGGTTCCATCCGGAGCCGCGCATCCGGCATCGACTGCGCTTTCGAGTGTTCCGTCTTTGCACGGCTTCGATTTCGATTCGATTGAGAGCAGCGCCGGAAGCGAGACGGTTCAGCATTACCTGTTCGACCTGTCGTCGGGCATTTCCAACGCATTGTTCACCTGCACGGCGACGCTGGTCTGGAATCGTCAGAGTGGACAGACGGACATCAACAATCTGGAACTGTTTCTTTATGAGGTGCAGTCGGGACAGTTGATCGCGGCGAGCACGAGTGCTGTGGACAACGTGGAGCATATTTACGTGCAAAATCTGCCGCAGGGACGATATGACCTGCAGGTATTGAAACGTAACGGCGGGATGGTAAGTGCGTCGGAAACGTATGCGCTGGCCTTCGAGTTTTTTGCGATGCCGTTGAGCATTGCGATGGACAACTCAAGTGTTCGGTTGAGCTGGCCCGATTATCCCGCCGGTTTTGTTCTGCAGACGACCACGAACGTTGTCGATTCGACCTCGTGGAGTCCGGTGAATGTCATTCCCATCCATACAAACCGCCGGCAGGAAGTGATTCTCGATGCGATGGACGTCGGGCGGTTTTTTCGGCTTAAACGGCCATGAGCCACAGATGGAACACAGATCTCGGCATCTGCGTTTCATCTGTAGCCAATCAACGATTCGTAGCAGGTGCAATGAGGC
The DNA here is from genome assembly GCA_937890005.1 of uncultured Verrucomicrobia subdivision 3 bacterium. Taxonomy (GTDB): domain Bacteria; phylum Verrucomicrobiota; class Verrucomicrobiia; order Limisphaerales; family DASXHY01; genus DASXHY01. The sequence goes on from CALBZA010000073.1 coordinate 6,933, forward strand.
GCCTCCTCTCCCCAGCCCTCTCCTCCATTTTCAATGGAAGAGAGGGAGACAGAAAACCGCCGCAGGTTGTTTGTCGCTTGGACGTGAACTCAAGTGTTTTTGGTTCGACGGCTCAACAGTGCGGTCTGACAGCGTCAGAAGTTCGCGAAAGGAATTGAGAGGAATTGAGTCTTCGACAAAATGCGGCAACACTGCGTCATGCCCGCACCGAAAGACGAACTGCTTCGCGCCATTGATCTTGCGTCGGCCAATGACTGGAACGCCGCGCACAACCTGGTTCAGAGATTTGAAGAAGATTCCACTGCGGCCTGGATTCACGCGGTCTTGCACAAGATCGAAGGGGATCTTGGAAATGCGCGTTATTGGTATCATCGCGCGGATCGCCTCCAGCATGTGAAAGATGAACCGAGGGCGGAACTCGCTGCCATCCGGTCTGAGTTGTTGGGCGAGGATGCAAGTAGCTGAGCTGACTGTTCGACCAAAGCCGCAAAACGCGCGGACGCTAGTTCCTATCCGCAAGCGGCCACAGAGCGTCCTTCCCGTCCCAGATTTGACCAAATGGTTTATCCGACTTGAAAGGGGAAGTGTCACCGCCGTCATCCGTTCCGTCTGTTCCCACGGAATAGAGACGAGATGAATTTTCCGATTCCTTGCGATAGCGGAGCGGTTTGCCATCCATGTGATCCGTCGAAATTGCGGGCAAATATTGCGGCACAAGGGTGTCGAGGTCGGAAGGGAGTGTGCCGGACGTTTTCCGATGGCGTTCGATAGCCACGGCCGTGACCACCAATTGCTGGAGGGTTTGAGCTTCCAGTTCCTTGCGAATGATCACGTCAGTAATTGAGAATGTTTGATTGGAGAAGAGATAGCGAAAGCGATCGTAAATGCTTGTTTTCTCTTCGTCGTTAAAACCGAACAGGCTCGCGTAAAGCCCCCAATCGGAATCCTCCTTGTTTTCCAGATCTGCCCAGGAATGGCTGCGTGCGAAACGTTCGCGTTCGATTATGAATTGCCAGCGGTCCAAAGATCGCAATTGATCCTGTGCCGACCATGCGAAACGCCAGAACGGAGCATAAAACCGGTGAAGCACAACACCGCGGACGGGTAGGGAGCCCAATGCTTCGCCGACTTCGTCGATCGTGTCCTCCCGTTCCTTCAGTGCGAACTCCAGATTTTTGGCCGAGTTGCGGAGTCGATCTCCATAGATGAGAGCCATCGCCCGTTCCATTTCCATGGCGCGTCCCATGTCCTCGGCAAATCGGGCGCGACTCCAGATCGTCTGCAGGTCGGCGAGTTGGGACTCTGTCAGATTGGTGGATTGGAGCGTTTGCCAGGTTGCTTCGAAAGCGATGCGCGCGCAGGCAAATCGAACAAGCTGGCAAAGAACAAGCGGTTCCGGTTCCTGCATCACGACCAGCTTTACGAGCGCACAGAGATTCGAGTGGGCGGAACTGATATTGCCGCGATGCAGTTCATTGGCGGTTGCAATGGAAAGAACTTGAACGGCCTTTTTGGTTGTGAGCAGAGGGCCTATCTGGAAGTCGAGAAAGCCTTTGTCGTAATCGAATCCGCAATCGTAATCAGGACGCGATGCGGCCGCATGCAGTTCTGCGATCAATTCGCGAGCTTCGTTCAATTGTGGCGTCAGCGAGGTCCAGTCGTTGGTTGTTCCTTCGTCCGTGGTCCATTGAGGCTGTTTCCAGATGACAACAGTTTTTCCCGGTTCGATGAAAGGCATCAACGACGGCCCGGATGAGAGATTGGTGAGAATCGATTCCGGACGGTTGGTCAGGGTGGCGAGAATGGTGAAGGCGTTGCGTTCCGGTGCGACAGGTTCGGGCAGGAATACGGCGACATCCAGTTTCTCGCCTGACGATTTCAGCCGGGCAATGCGGCGTTCCAACATTGATTTCCCACGCAGATGTTCCGACACCGCGAACACGGCGACAGCGAACACGAGAATGCTGAAAATCCACGCGAAGCGTTTCGGCCAGCGACGTTCTGCCCCTGGTTTGGTCATAGAATGAATGTGCGCAATCTGACAAAGCGACTGAGCGGGGACAAGACTGTGAAGATTTAGCGCTCCAAAAGCCCCGGTTGACCCGTTGCATCATGCGCAGTAACGTTTGGCCATGGCAACAGCCAGTCAGGTCCAAAAGAATCTTCAAGCGGCGATGCGCGAAGCGTTGCGCATTCAGGATCGCTTCGTTGCCGAACCGCTGTTTGCCAAAACGGGACGAGGCCATCTTAAGAGTGAAGGCATCTCCACGATTTCAAAGATCAAGGCGAACCTCAGCCGCAAAAAGGCATCCAAGCCGAAATGAAACGGCGCTGGCTGGAGGATTGGCCTTGGGAAACCGTGGTGGCCATCAACGCTGGCCTCTGCAAAGAAAAGAACGCTCTGCACAAACCCACTTCCGACGGTTACGAACCGGCGCACAAACTTTGGGAGGAATCCCGTGCTCGTGAACTGACTTTACGCGAAACATTGGACATGTTCCGCCAATGTCACAAGCTGGCGCCCTTCTGTATCTACAACGGCAATACGTTCGTAGCCATTGGCCGTACCATGATTCAAGACATGCTGCGGAAAATGCCACCTGTTCGAGCGCACAGTTTCCGCAGTGTTGTCGGTCATTATATCGCGGGAACGACGGGGGCGGAGGAATTGAGCAAAGCACTTGATGAACTCAATTGATTTTTACTGTGAAACACGCATTTTCCCAAATTATAGCGGTCCCGCCATTCGGGATGAGTTCGCTCTGACTTCCAGAATATTTGAGCCGACTCACGTCGGCTGCTACAGATGCCGTGAACTCGTGCAGTCGCTCCTTTTAGCTCCCATTCAACTCCCGTTGACGTCTGGCTCATGTGAGACTATTTTTCGTATCAAATGAGTGAGACGTTGACGAAGCCTCAAGGGCGAAAAGCTGCGCGCGGAAAATCCAGCGATGGCGTGGTGAACTTTTATGTCCATGGGGCGGCCGGCAAAACCACCGAGAAAACCTTCGCACCCTCAAACCTGGTTGAATTGCTGAAAGTCGGTCTGCCGGTGACAGAGTTGACTGATCTCCAGGAAAGCCTCGCCGTACCCACGGAAAAGCTGGCTCCCATGCTCGGGATTTCAAAAGCCACTTTCCATCGGCGCAAAGGCGCAGGCGAACGATTGGACTCAGCCGAGTCTGACCGCGTCGTGCGCTTCGCCCGGCTTCTCGGTCAGGCCATCAAAGTGATGGGAGATGAGGAAGACGCCCGCCAGTGGCTGAACTCGCCACAGCTTGGTTTGGGTGGCGCAGTGCCGCTCGACTATGCAAGGACCGAAGTCGGCGCCCGCGAGGTTGAAAATCTGTTGGGCCGCATCGAACACGGCGTCTATTCCTGATGCTCACGGGATGGCGCATCGTGCCGGCGGGCACTGCGGACAAGGCATTCACCGGCGAAGGCGCGAGACTTTACGGCGGTCGCTGGAATTCCGTCGGTGTTCCGGTGGTTTATGCGAGTGAACATCAATCGCTCGCGGCGTTGGAGACCCGCGTCCACATTGACACCACCCGGAAAATCAAACGTTATAAATGCTTCGCGTTTCATTTCGACGAGAAGCTGATGCAGGTTTTCCACGTTGAATCGCTGCCGGAAGACTGGCAGGACGAGCCGCCGCCACCCTCGGTCCAGGCGATCGGCGACGCGTGGGTGAAGGCCGCTGAGTCGGTTATTCTCGCAGTTCCAAGCGTCATCATTCCGGCCGAGCGAAACTATCTGATCAATCCCAATCATCCGGATTTCAAGAAGATCAAAATCAAAACTCCGACCGATTTCGCATTTGATCCGCGCCTGCTGAAATAAATTCACCCATCTGCCGTCAAGTGCCACTGGCTCGCGGGGTTCTGCTTCTCGAAGCATAGTTGGCCACTACATCGCGGGAACGTCGGGCCGGAGGAATTGAGTAAAACGCTTGATAAACTGACTTAAGACATCAATTTCAGAAATGTTATTCTCTCCCCAAGGCGCATGAACAACGTAACCGCTTGTGAAAAAAACGTTCAGCCTCATATGGAGCCTGACAAGATCTTCACGCAAAGCTGATTTGGTTAAGTCAGTCATCGAATCATACTTCACTTGGACCGTTTGCACCTCTGCGCCTTCGCGTCTCAGCGGTCACGAATAATTCTCCATCCCCACACACGAGCACACGGGGTTGCGATCTCCAAAGACATTGTCCACGCGGGCGACGTGGGGCCAGAACTTGTAGTCATGCAGGCTCCTGGCCGGGAACGCGGCGGCTTCGCGGGTGTAAGGACGATTCCAGTTGTCGCTGGCGATCTGATCCGCGGTGTGCGGGGCGTTCTTGAGCAGATTGTTTTTTGCGTCCGTCGCGCCGGTTTCGATCGCAGTCATTTCAGCATGGATTGAAATCATCGCGTCGCAGAAACGATCGAGTTCATACTTCGATTCGCTTTCGGTCGGTTCCACCATGAGCGTGCCTGCAACGGGCCACGAGAGCGTTGGAGCGTGGAAGCCGTAATCCATCAGGCGCTTCGCCACGTCCTCGGCTGTGACGCTCTTGAACGCGCGCAGGTCGAGGATGCATTCATGCGCCACCAAGCCAAACCCTCTCCCGCCCAAACCCATCCTCTCCGGGTTTTCCGAATCGGGAGAGGGGGAGACCTTGGGGGGGAGAGGGTCAGAATGAATCGTGTGATTCTTGTAAAGTGTCGGGAAATGTTTTTCGAGACGCTTTGAAACGTAGTTCGCGTTGAGGATGGCGAACTTGGTGGCTTCAGTCAGTCCGTCCGCGCCCATCATGGCGATATACATCCACGAAATCGGCAGAATGCTCGCGCTGCCCCAGGGCGCGGCGCTGACGGCGCCAATCGGATTCTCGCCACCGAGATTCACCACGTTGTGGCCGGGCAGGAATTCAACCAGATGTTCCGCCACACCGATCGGTCCGACGCCCGGACCGCCGCCGCCGTGCGGAATACAAAACGTTTTGTGCAGATTGAGATGGCAGACATCCGCACCGATGAAACCGGGCGAGGTGAGTCCGACCTGCGCGTTCATGTTCGCGCCGTCCATGTAAACCTGTCCGCCGTTCGCGTGAATGATTTCGCAGATCTCGCGAATGCTGCCTTCGAACACGCCGTGCGTGCTGGGGTAGGTGACCATCAGGCAGGCGAGATCATTCTTGTGCGCTTCAGCTTTGGCGCGGAGATCGGCGACGTCGATGTTGCCATCCTTGTCGCAGGCAACCGCGACGATTTTCATTCCGGCCATTGCGGCGCTGGCGGGATTGGTGCCGTGCGCGGAGGTGGGAATGAGGCAGACTTTTCGATGCGATTCACCGCGCGATTCGTGATAGGCGCGAATGACGAGCAGTCCGGCGTATTCACCTTGAGAACCGGCGTTGGGCTGCAATGAAATGCCGGCGAACCCGGTGATTTCCGCGAGCCAGGCTTCGAGCTGTTCGAAAAGCTTTTGATAACCGCGCGTCTGTTTGATCGGCGCGAATGGGTGAATTTTCGCAAACTCCGGCCACGAGACCGGGAACATCGCCGCGGCGGCGTTCAGCTTCATGGTGCAGGAACCGAGCGGGATCATCGATGCCGTGAGCGAGAGGTCGCGCGATTCGAGCCGCTTGATGTAGCGGAGCATCTCGGTCTCGGAGTGGTAGCGGTTGAAGACGGAGTGCTGGAGAAATGCGGATTGGCGATTGCGGATTGCGGATTGGGCAGTCGCGGCGATTTCATCGACGGTGAATCCGGGCGCTTTGTCGCCGTTGAAGATTTGCCAGATTTTTGCAACGCCGATTGGGCACGCCAGTTCATCCAGAGAAATGCCGATCTTGTCCGGGCTGATATTTCGAAAATTGAAGTTATAAGCTTCGGCAAGCTTGTGAATGGCGGCGGCGTCTTTGACCGGAATCGTGAGCGTGTCGAAGAACGATTTGTTCGATGGAGCGAAACCCAGCTTTTCCAATCCTGCCGCAAGAACGCCGGTCAGTTTATGCACGCGTTCTGCAATCTTCTTCAGTCCTTCCGGTCCGTGATAACAGGCGTACAGCGCGGCCATGTTCGCCAGCAATGCCTGCGCTGTGCAGATGTTGCTGGTGGCCTTTTCGCGGCGGATGTGCTGCTCGCGAGTGCCGAGAGCGAGACGTAGGGCAGGTTTGCCGCGCGCGTCCTTCGAAATACCGACAAGGCGGCCGGGCATCTGGCGTTTGAATTCATCCTTCGTGGCGAAGAAGGCGGCGTGCGGTCCGCCGTAGCCGAGCGGCACACCGAACCGTTGGGCGCTGCCGACGGCGATGTCCGCACCGAATTCACCGGGCGGTTTGATCAAAGTGAGCGCGAGCAGATCGGTTGCGACGGTGAGCATGGCGCCCGCGGCGTGGGCCTTTTCTGCGAAGGCCGAGTAATCGTGAATGGCGCCGAATGTGTCGGGATATTGCACGAGCGCGCCGAACACTGTTTCGTTGAATTCGAACGATTCGTGATTGCCGACAACCGTCTCCACGCCGAGCGCAGCGGCGCGGGCTTTCACGACTTCGATGTTCTGCGGATGACAGGTTTCCGAGATGAAGAAAACCTTCTTCGTTTCGGAGCCTTTGAAGCGGTGACTCATCATCATCGCTTCGGCCGCGGCGGTGGCTTCATCGAGCATTGAGGCGTTGGCGATGTCCATGGCCGTGAGATCGCTGACCATGGTTTGAAAGTTCAGCAGGCATTCGAGGCGGCCCTGGGAGATTTCGGCCTGGTAAGGAGTGTATTGCGTGTACCAGCCGGGATTTTCGAGCACGTTGCGCTGGATGACCGGCGGCGTGATGCAATCGTAGTAGCCCATGCCGATGTACGAGCGGAACACCTGATTCTGGGAGGCGATGGAGCGGAGTTCGGCGAGCGCTTCGAATTCGGTTTTTGCTTTGGGCAGGTTCAGCGGTTTTTCGAGGCGAATGGGCTTCGGAACGGCGGCGTCGGCAAGCGCGTCAACGCTGTCGAATCCGAGCAGGGAAAGCATTTCTTTGGCTTCGGCGGCGTTCGGACCGATGTGGCGGCGGGCAAAAAGATCCGGGTGCGCCAGCGACTCGGGGGAGAAATTCTTCGATTCAGAATCTGACATGCCGGGAAGTTAAGAACGAAGTCCTGCAAATCAAGTGAGAATCCGGAAGAGAGCCACGACTGGAACACGGATGAAATACAGATTCGGAACGATTCGCGCGCGGCAGGGTTTTTGGATTGGACCGGCAGCGGGAACGATTTTTTTCGGGCATCCGGAATTGGACAGATTCGGATCTTTGTCCATCTGATTCTCCGCTGCGGCCAGGATTTGGATTAAAGATATTCCTTGAAACATTCGCGGGCTGTTGTGTCTGATTGTTTGCGGCCGGACTGGCGATCGAATTTCAAAGATGACCAGACCGCAGAACATCTTATGAATAGAGCAATCGTGGTAGCGGTTCTTCTCACACTGGCTGCCGTTGACGGCGCGACCGCGGCAGAGTCAGGCAACTCAAACAAAGTTTTCGAGGCAGTTACCAAACTTCAGGCTGCACCCAACTTCAGCTGGACAACGACGATCAAAATGCCTGGATCGCCCTGGGAGATGGGACCGCTGAAGGCGCGCACGGAGAAGGACGGCTACACGTTCACGACGCAGGAAGTGGGTGGCTTTGAAACCGAAGTGGTTTTCAAGGGCGACAAGATCGTCATCAAGCAGGACGGCGAATGGCGTACGCGCGAGGAGCTGGACGGCTTCCAGCAGATTATGGCGGGCGTGATCACACGTAACGGCACGGCGGCACAGGAGGCGACCAACATGCTGGCCAAGGCAAAGGAGCTTAAAGCGGAGGACGGCGGGCTGCTCTCGGCGGAATACACGGATGAAGGTGCGAAAGCGTTGTTGAGCTTTGGCGGACCGGGCGCCCCCGGACCGAAGAATGCAAAAGGTTCAATCAAGTTTTGGTTGAAGGATGACGCGCTGGCGAAGTTTGAATCGCATCTCAAGGGCGATCTGGCGGGACCCGATGGCGGGGAACAACCGTTCGAAATGATCCGAACATTTGAAATTCAGGAAGTCGGAAGCACCAAAGTGAACGTTCCGGAAGGAGCAAAGACGAAGCTCGAGCCGAAGAAGGAACCTTCCGCGGCAAAGTAGGCTGACATTCACGTCGCCTCTCCCGCCGTTTACAGTGCGCTGCGTGAACAGTGCTGAAGTTCACGCAGCCGTTTGACGCCATCCAGTCGGCCACTTTTTCTGATTACGACATGCTGGTTTGAGCGCATCAGATTCTCCTCTGTTTCGAGCCATTGACCTTCACAAATCCCGTCCTCGACTAAACCCGTTTCCGCCTCCACGCGACAGGGGAGTAAACCGCAACCGCTTTGGTTTTGGGCTGAAATTCTCCACAACAAATTGTGGTTTCGGAGCTAAAATAGGTGAAACAAATCGTTGTGTCGGGAGGCCCATTTTCCTACTATTTTCGGCATTGTTATCCGGGTGGGCCACTCGGCCTGATCTCCGACTTTTTTATGCCTGAAGAAAACGTTTTGGACTCGACAGACAACGCCAAAAATTCCGCCGAAGTGGCGGGCAGTTACGACGCCTCAAAACTGGGAAAACTGGAAGGGTTGGAAGCCGTCCGCAAAAAGCCAGGCATGTACATCGGCGGCACGGATGAACGCGCGCTGCATCATTGCGTTTCCGAAGTGCTGGACAATTCCGTGGACGAACACCTTGCCGGGCATTGCAATCGGATTGAGGTGACGATCCATGTCGATGGTTCGATTTCGATTCGCGACAACGGGCGCGGCATTCCGGTGGACATCCATCCGCAGTATAAGATTCCCGGTGTGGAAATGGTGCTCACCACGCTTCATTCCGGCGGCAAGTATGGTCAGGGCGGATACAAATTTTCCGGCGGCACACACGGTGTCGGCGCCAAGTGCGTGAACGCGGTTTCGGAATGGTTCGAAGTTGAAGTGTCGCGCAACGGTCAGGTGCATCACATGGAGTTCGAGCGCGGCAAGACGACCAAGAAGCTCGAAGTCATTGGCAAAGCCAAGGGAACCGGAACGTTGATCACGTTCAAGCCGGACCCGGAGATCTTCAAGGAAACCACGGAGTTCAAATCGGATCGCATCAGCCAGCGCCTGCGTGAACTGGCCTTTCTGAACTCGGGTTTGGAAATTGTTTTTCTGGACGAACGCCAGACCGAGGCGAAGCCGGAAACTTATTTTTACAAGGATGGCGTCGAGGAATTCGTCAAGCAGCTCAACAAGAGCAAGGAGCCGCTTCATCCCAAGCCGATCGCATTCCGCAAGGAAACCCGCGAACGGAATGAGGACAAGGACATAGAAGTGCATGTCGAAGTCGTGCTGCAATACAACGACAGCTACAACGACCAGGTTCTTTGCTATACAAACACGATTCACAATCCGGACGGTGGAACCCATTTGTCCGGTTTCCGCAGCGCGCTGACCCGCGCGATCAATCAATACGCGAAGTCGAACAATCTGCTGAAGGACAAGGATCCGCAGATCACGGGCGACGACGTGCGTGAAGGTTTGACGGCTGTGATTTCGGTCAAGCACAGCGATCCGAAATTTGAATCGCAGACCAAGGTGAAACTGCTTTCGCCTGAGGTGGAAAGCATCGTCGGCTCCGTTTCGTATGAAGGGCTGATGAACTATTTCGATGCGAATCCGCCGATCGCGAAAAAGATCATTGATAAAGGTCTCAATGCGGCGCGGGCGCGTGAAGCCGCGCGCAAGGCGCGTGAAGCGGTTCGCAAGAGCGCACTGACCGGCGGCGGGCTGCCCGGCAAACTGGCCGATTGTTCGGATCGCGATCCGGCGAACACCGAGTTGTACATCGTCGAAGGTGATTCCGCCGGTGGTTCTGCGAAGCAGGGACGCGACCGCAAGTTTCAGGCGATCCTTCCGATTCGCGGCAAGCTGATCAATGTGGAGAAAGCCCGTCTGGACAAGGTTCTCCAGAACAACGAAATCCGGACCATGATCACTGCGGTCGGGACCGGGATTGGCGATGGAGAAGGGGAGGGTGCGTTCAACATCGAGAAGCTGCGGTATCACAAGATCATCATCATGACCGATGCGGACGTCGATGGATCGCACATCCGGACGCTGCTGCTCACATTCTTTTACCGTCAGATGCCGCAGCTGGTGAAGCAGGGCTACGTTTACATCGCGCAGCCGCCGCTTTATTCCATCACGAGAAAGAAGCGGACGGAGTATGTCGATGACGACGTTCAGCTGAACAGAATTCTGCTTCAGATTGGCACGGAGGAGGTGCGTCTGAAGAATCTGGCCGACGGCCGGGAATTTGAGCCGAAGCAGCTGGAGGAAATTCTCGGACTTCTCGAAGGGCTCGACAAACACGCCACGTACATTCGCCGGCTTGGAGGCGATTTTGCGAAGTATGTCGATCATCGGTCCGCCGACGGCACATTGCCGCAGCACATGGTCAAGGTGCGAGAAGGAAACGATGAAACGGTGCATTACTTCGTCACCAACGATGAGCTGGAGCAGTTCAAGGCCGCGAATAGCGATTTGTTTGGGACTGACACCGAATTCGAGCGCAGAAAAGACGGTCCCACGCGGCGTGCGTCTGTTTACGATCTGCATCTTGAAAGCAAAGCAATCTCTGATCTGCTGGGCAAAGTGTCCAAGAAGGGCCTGGCGGTGAATCATTACGCCGCTCAGGACAAACCTCTGTTCGAACTGATCGAAGGCGAAGGGGAGAAAGCCACTGTGACGCCGTTGTTCTCGATTCCTGAAATTCTCAGCGGTGTGAAGGCGGTTGGAAAGAAGGGCATCCAGATTTACCGGTTCAAAGGTCTTGGCGAAATGGACGCGAAGGAATTGTTCGAGACCACCATGAATCCCGCCAAGCGCAAGCTGCTTCGGATTGATCTCACCGATGCCGTCGAGGCGGAAGAAATGTTCACCCGTCTGATGGGTGAGGAAGTGGAACCACGCCGCCAGTTCATCGAAGACAATGCCTTGAACGTGCGAAATCTGGATGTTTGAAGGTTGACGAATGTGGTCACATGTGACTACATTCCGGGTGTTATGGAAAAGAAACAACAGGTGCCGCTCTACAAACAGCCTGTGCCGAAGCTTGGCTTGGAATCGGAAACTACGGGGCCGATTGAGCTGCGCGAGGCGGTGGTGTTGCCTGGGGTTGGTCTTTCGATTCCGGTCCGGGCAGCCAAGGCGAAATTGTCGGCTCTGCTTGAATTGGTCGCAAGCGGTCAGGAAGTCACGATTACGAGCGATGGCAAACCGAAAGCCGTGCTTTCGCCGGTTTCAAAAGCCAGGCCGCGCAAGGTATTCACGGGAACGATGGAGCATCTCCGGAAGGTGCCCATGCAGACCGAAGGACCGTTTGCAGAAGAATTGATACGCGCCGACCGCGATGGTCGCGGCTGGTAAACGATGTACCTGGATTCCTGCGTCATCGTAAAACTGGTCAGTCCGGAGCCGGACAGCGCGGCGTATCACGAAATTGTGGCCGGGCAACCGGTTGTCACGTCTGAACTGGCCGTGGCAGAAGTGCGTTCCGCCCTGCTCGCGAAAGAGCGGACAGGGCGGATTTCCCAACGCGATCGCCAGACTTGCTGGCGGGTGTTTCAGGAAAAAGTGCGGGATCAGGAGTTTTTGCTTCTGCCTTTGAGCCGACAGGTGATCGAGCGGGCGGGAGCGGTGATCGATCAATGTCATCCGAATATTCCGTTGCGGACGTTGGATGCGATTCACGTCGCGACGGCAGAATTGAATGGCGGCGAGTTGATGTGCAGCAGCGACAACCGGGTCAATGAAGCATCGGAATTCATCGGACTCATGATTGTGCCGCCGCCAAAAAAATAATTTCCAATGTCAGACGAAACTGAAAAAAACCAGCCGCCTCAGCCGGGCGGTGCTTACTCGCAGGGCGAAAAAATCTCAAAGATCAACGTAGCCGAAGAGATCAAGGCGTCGTTCCTCGATTATTCGATGTCCGTGATCATTTCGCGCGCTTTGCCGGACGTGCGCGACGGACTCAAACCGTCCCAGCGCCGCATCCTGTATGCGATGCACGAGCTGTCGCTGTTCCCCGGCCGCAAACATTACAAGTGCGCGAAGATTTGCGGTGACACGTCGGGCAACTACCATCCGCATGGTGAGGCGGTGATTTATCCGACACTTGTTCACATGGCCCAGCCGTGGGCGATGCGCGAGAAGCTCGTGGATGGCAAGGGCAACTTCGGGTCGATTGAAAACGATCCGCCGGCGGCCATGCGTTATACCGAGGCGCGATTGACGCACCTGGGCGCCGCGCTCATGCAGGACATGGATCGGGACACGGTGGATTTCGTCCCGAACTACGACGAGCGCATGACCGAGCCGACGGTTTTCCCGGCGGCATTTCCGAATCTTCTGGTCAATGGCGGCACCGGTATCGCCGTCGGCATGGCGACCAACATGCCGCCGCACAACCTCGGTGAAGTCATCGACGGCATCTGCGCGCAGATCGACAACCCGGCCATCACGTCGCTGGAGTTGATGAAGCACATCAAGGGGCCGGATTTTCCGACCGGCGGTTTGATCTGCGGGATTGAGGGAATCAAGAACTACTTTGAGACCGGTCGTGGCAGTATCAAGTTGCGCGGACGGGTGGGTGTTGAAGAAATGAAGGGCAACCGCGAGCAGATCGTGGTGACGGAAATTCCCTTCAACGTGAATCGCGCGGCACTGGAGGAGCGCATTGCCGAGCTGGTGAATGAAAAGGTCATCACCGAAATCAGCGCGATGCGAAATGAGTCGGACGAAAACACCCGGCTCGTGATGGAACTCAAGCGCGATGGGAACCCGAAGGTTGTCATCAACAACCTTTACAAGCACACGCAGTTGGAGGTGACCTTCAGCGTCAACTCGCTGGCCATCGACCACGGCCGTCCCAAGACGCTCAATCTCAAGCAAATCATCCAGTGTTACATTGAGCATCGCCGCGAAGTGGTTCTGCGCCGCACGCGTTTCGAACTGCGCAAGGCTGAGGAACGCGCCGAACTGCTGGAAGGTTATCTCATCGCACTCGCGAACCTCGACGAGTTCATCCACATCATCCGCTCCAGCAAGACCCGCGACGAAGCGCGCATCAAGCTGCTCGCGTTTGAATGGAGCCGCGCCCAGGTCGAACAGTGGGGCATTCTGATCCGCAGCGAAGCCCGTGTCATCAACGGGCGTTATGCACTCAGCGAACGGCAGGTGGACGCGATCCTGGACCTTCGTCTCTATCAGTTGACCGGCCTTGAAATCGACAAGGTTGAAAAGGAATACAAGGCGCTGCTCGAAACCATCAAGGACCTGCTCGACATTCTTGCGAAGGAATCGCGTGTCATGGCGATCATCAAGCAGGAGTTGATGGCCATTAAAGAAAAGCATGCGACACCGCGTCTGACGGAGATTGTTCCGGATGAAGGCGAGATTGCGATTGAGGACCTGATTGCGAATGAGGGTGTCATCATCACCCTGACTCACAGCGGGCTCATCAAGCGCACGAACGTGAGCGCCTACCGGGCGCAGCGCCGTGGCGGCAAGGGGGTGATTGGAATGGCGACGAGGGAAGGGGAGACGCCCGAGGATCACGATTTCATCGAGCATCTGTTTACCGCGAGCACGCACGATTACCTGATGTTCTTCACGAACACAGGACGCGTTTATGTGGAGCGCGTGCATGAAATTCCGGACATGGGCCGCGCTGCGAAAGGCCGCAGCATCGCCAATCTCCTTGAACTCAAGGAAGGTGAAAAGATCGCGGCAATGATCCGTGTTCTCTCAAAGACCGGTCCGAATCGTGAAGATTTGACCTGGCAGCAATCCGGCGAACTTTTCTTTGCGACACAGAAGGGCACCGTCAAAAAGACGTCCCTCAACGAATTCGCAAACGTGCGCAAGGGCGGCATCATTGCGATTTCCATTGAGGAAGGTGACACGCTGATCGATGTGAAACTCACCCGTGGAAGCATTGTCGAAAGCGACGGTGTGAAGGATCCCGGTGACGACGTCGTGTTGATCACCAGGAACGGCATGAGCATTCGGTTCCATGAATCGGATGTCCGTTCGATGGGACGCACCGCGGCCGGAGTGCGCGGCATCAACCTTGATGACGATGATGCTCTTGTGGCTGCGGCGATTGTGGTTCCTGACGCAACATTGCTGGTTGCCGGCGAGAATGGCATCGGCAAGCGAACGGACTTTGGCGAATACCGGATTCAGTCGCGTGGTGGAAAAGGCATCATCACCATGAAGACGACTGAGAAAACCGGTTGCGTGGTCGGCGCGCTTACGGTGCGTGACACGGATGAGATCATGCTGATCACAACCGGCGGACAGATGGTGCGCACGTTCGTGAAAGACATTCGCGAGGCCGGCAGAAATACGCAGGGCGTCAAGCTCATCAACCTCGATGAAGGCGACAAGCTGCAGGCCATCGCGCCTGTCATCAGCGAGCAGCAGGAAGAAGCGGCTGGCGACGGGGATGGCGCCGACAGTGCCGACAGCGCACCCGCAGAGACAGCCTGATTACGACGGCCGGGCGACAGACGTTCGTGTGCTCAGAATCGAATCGAGCACCGAAGTCCGCTGACCCGCCCTTTCAGAGAAGGTGTCGATCGAATCGGGAACACTCGTCGCGTTGGCAGGAATCCGGCAGAGATAATCCAATCCGGCTGTTCTGGCCACTTGGCGCAGGTGGAGCTCCTTGAGGGAAGCCACATCCCACGCGCAGCGATCGTGGAACAGCCCGATCAGAGTGCCTTCCTTTCCGGCGCGTTTCGATGCCAGTCGATCCAGCCAGCGCTTGAACTCATCGTCGAAATCGCCGCGGCACGATGCAGCGATGATAATGCACTCGGCATTGAGCGACCTGCGAAACCATCTGCTGTCATCCGCGGCCCTCAAACTTCCCAGCAACACCCACTCGCCCGCGGCGTTCCGGGCAAGTTCTTTGTGCTGGTTCATCAATTGGAGGAGATGCTGTCTTGCTTCAGGCGACTCGTAAATGACGACTGCGCCTTCACCGTCTGGTATGGGACTGTTGTTCGGCATTTCAGGCCGCCGACACGGTTTGGTTGGTTGCAGCCGTTTGTGCGGCGGCATTCAGCTGCATGTTCACATTCGGCCTCGAATTCGCAAAATCAAGAGGCAACTACGTTCATTTAAGACGGGACATCGAGGTTGAACCGATGCCAGCGGCAGTTTTTTCAATTGGAGAATTGAAGGCGGCCTATGGCGAAAGCCGGTCGATCTGCCAGGTGCCGTCGGGCTTTTTCGTGTAGCAGAAGCGGTCGTGCAACCGGCTGGGGCGTCCCTGCCAGAACTCAACGCGTTCCGGCGACAGCACGAAACCGCCCCAGAATGGTGGCGTGGGGATTTCGTCGCCCGGATATTGCTCCTGCAGCTCTTTCCAGCGTTTTTCCAATATCTCGCGATTCGCGATGACTTCGCTTTGTCGTGAAGCCCAGGCGGCAAGACGGCTGCCCTTGGGACGGCTTCGGAAGTAGGCGTCGATTTCCGGGCGATCAAGCTGTTGAACCACTCCGGCGACACACACCTGACGTTCCTGATCAGGCCAGTAGAACGTCATGGCAGCATTGGGATTTTCTGTGAGCTCCCGTCCTTTGCGGCTGCCGTAGTTGGTGAAAAAAATGAAACCGCGCTGATCAACGCCCTTCAAAAGCACGATGCGTGCGGACGGGCGTCCTTCCTTGTCGGCGGTCGCGAGTGTGGCGGCGTTGACATCCATCGGCTCGGCGCCGGTGATCTGGAGGAGCGCCTTGTAGTTGCGAATCAGAAAGCGGCGCAGCCTGCCAGACCGGTTCACGCCTGCCGCCTGAGTGAACCACTTGTTGAATTGAGCGATCGGTTCGTTCTCAAGATCGGCGCGGCGGAGTCCTGCAAAATTGTATTCACGACGAAGGTCGGCAATGGCCATAGCAGCGGAACTCTAAACGACGTTGATCGGACTGTCAGTAGTCGCGTGATCCACGATTTCTTCCGACGCCGGGAACGAATGTGACCTGCCGGCTTGCGAACGGATGTCGGCGGAAGTAGAAAGAGGAAGTCATCGCGCCATGAACTTCCTGCTCAACAAACGTCCTCTGACCCGGCTTCGTGTCGCCGCGGCGGTCGGCGTGGCGGTGCTTGCGGACGCTGTTCAATTCATGCTTGGGCCGTTCGGCTGGGCGGCGGCAGATCAGATCATCGATGTGCTCGCGATGATCCTCATCAGCCTGCTGGTTGGATTTCACATTTTCTTTCTGCCGACGTTTGTTGCGGAATTCATTCCGGGCATTGCGATGTTGCCAACCTGGACAGGATGTGTGTTGCTGGTGCTGGCTTATCGATGGAAACAGCAGGAGAGTCGCGGTCCGAATGAATCGTCCACCGTGCCGGATCCGCCCCGCGTTCCGCCGACGCGTTCCGACGTAATCGACATTTAAATTATGAAACGAATCCTGACTCTCGCTTTCTGCGCCTTGATTGCGCTCGGCTCCGCTTTCGCTGCGGACACAAACCATAACTTTGCGGTTTGGGAGAAAGAGGTGCGGGAATTCGAATCGAGCGATCGCACCAATCCGCCGCCGAAGGGCGCGATTCTGTTTCTCGGTTCTTCGGGCATCCGGCTTTGGAAAACGCTCGCCGCGGATTTTCCGGAGCACAAGGTGATCGGTCGCGGAATTGGCGGCTGTGAGATCGTTGATTTGACCCATTTCGCAGAGCGCGTCGTGTTTCCGTATGAACCGAAGATGATTGTCTTTCGCTGTGGCGGAAACGATCTGACGCGCAGGAAATCAGCGGAAGATGTCGCCGCCGACTTCAAGGAGTTCGTTGCGAAAGTGCATTCGCGTCTGCCGGATACCGAGATTGTCTTCCTGTCGTGGAATCCCACCATTCGCCGTTGGGATAACCGACAGAAGGAAGCTGAGTTCAACCGGCTCGTGGAGCAATTCGCGGCGAAGGCTCCGCGCGTGAAATATGTCGAAACCACCGATCTTTTTCTGAACGCGGAAGGAAAGCCAAAGGCCGAACTTTTGGCTGAGGACAAACTTCACTTCAGTGCGGAAGGTTACCGGGTGTTGACGAAGCGGGTGCTGCCCATTTTGCCGGCGTCAAAGTAACGCTGTCCACACGGACGACTTTTTCCTGATCGGTAAATAGTACTGTGCGAAGCGGTGAGTCGAGCACGGTCATTACATCAATTGGCGGCCAACAAAAGGAATCATGAGCACATCAGGAGTCGTTCATAGCACGTTGGCAGAAGCGCTGTCGAAAGGTCCGCCGCCTTCAGGCAATCTGGCTATTCCGATCTTTTCACGCGGAACTCTGGCGGTGGAACTGTATGCGCCAATCGGTCACGATCCGCAGAAACCGCACAGTCGGGATGAGATTTATTTCGTCGCGCGGGGTCGAGGCTGGTTCTTTACGGGAGATGACCGCGTTCCGGTTGAGTCGGGATCTTTTCTCTTTGTTCCGGCCGGACAGCCGCATCATTTTGAGAGCTTTTCTTCCGACTTCGTGGTTTGGGTCATCTTCTACGGACCCGAAGGAGGCGAACAGAATGTCGCCTGAATCCAATCAGGGGCTGGTGGAGTATTACGCGCGGCGAGCTGCGGAATATGAAACGATTTTCAGCAGACCCGAACGGCAGGAAGATTTGGGCATTCTGCGTGGTTGGATCGGAGATGCTTTTTCCGGAATGAACATTCTCGAGATTGCATGTGGCACGGGTTACTGGACGGAAGTGATTTCCCGGACTGCGAAATCTGTTCTGGCGACCGACGTCAATGAGGAAACCCTGGCGATCGCACGGAGCAAGGGGATGAATTCGGCAAAAGTTCGGTTTCAGAAGGAGAACGCCTTGTCATTGCTGCATCTGGTGAATCAACGCTTCAATGCTGGTTTTGCGGGTTTCTGGTGGTCGCACCTGCCGATGCGCGGAGTTCGCGATTTTTTGAATGGATTTCATTCCGCTCTTCAGCCCGGAGCGCTGGTTTGTTTCATCGACAATCGATTTGTGGAAGGCAGCAGCACACCGATCTCCCGAAGGGATTCGGAGGGCAACACGTTTCAGATGCGCCGACTTTCTGACGGCAGTGTTCATGAAGTGCTGAAAAATTTTCCGGACGAAGGCCGGCTGAGGTCCAGCCTGAGCGGTCTCGCAACTGAGCTGGAGGTTCGATGGCTCCGTTACTACTGGCTTCTGAGCTATCGGGCGTGCGATGCTGCATGATGTTTTAGCAGTAAGGAATTTCGACGCGAGACAGAGATCGAATCCAAGGAATTGGGTGGAAGCGGAAAGTGAAGTCCGAAGGACAATCCTTTTGAGGATTGAGCGATAGGAGCTTTCTGAGACTGGCTCAGATCAGACGATCTACGACGCGATTTTGGACCGGAAAACCAAGCCAGGAATAAGACATTCCGAAGGGGGAGTTGAAAAAAAGTGGTGGCAGGACCCGGAATCGAACCGGGGACACAAGGATTTTCAGTCCTCTGCTCTACCAACTGAGCTATCCTGCCAGCCAAGGGCGCAATATTGAACTTGGCTTTGACTCTGAACGCAAGAGCGATTTGAAAATTTCCTCACCGTTGCACACTTTTCTCGTGTGCGCATTTTTTCTTCCCGCTGCATCCCTTGGGACTCAAACCGAAGAGCGCGGTTGCGTGGCATGAAGATGCTCGAACAGTTCGACCGGTACTCGGGCGAGTTCGGGAGGATTCAGGAAAAAACAGAAACGCGATGCGCCGGCTTCGATGATGTCATACTGCGTCAGCCGATGTGACGCGACCGATTTTCCATTCACCTGGGTGCCGTTGCTGGATTCCAGATCGACGAGAATGAAGTCTGTATTCTCCCTATCGATCATGAAATGACTGCGTGAAAGTGAATCATCTTCGACAAACGCTTCGACAAGATCTCCCCGTCCGACGACAAGCGGCCGGTCGGTCGTGCGCCAGCATTCCAAAGGGGTGCCGTCGAAAGCGATTCTGCAGAGGTAACCGGCCTTGGGTTCGGTGTTCATAAAGGTCCTCAAGGTGGGAAGACCTTTGAACCGGGAAAGAGGTTACAATACTTCGCCGCGTTGTCTGTCAGCCGCGCGAAGGGTCAGGAACTGAGCAGATGCAGGAGGGTGCCTGAGGCGGCAAGGACCAGGAGAGCCCAAAAGAGGCTGCGATACAGGCGGGCTTCGTTGTGAACTGATGCGAGCTGTTCCCGCAGCTGCGTCTGCCGAACTTGTTCTTCCTCGGTCATGATCAATCCGCCAGGACGAGGCGCATGACAAAGGCAACTTCCATAAACAGGACAACGAGCATGGCGGCATCCCACGCGCGGAATGGAGTCTCATTGTGGTGATTCACCGGCGCAAGGGTGGCGAGATAAAAGTTCGTTTCCTGTCCGTTGGCGGGAGGCTGGGCGGCGACTGCTTTCATGGTTGGTTCAAAAGCAAGCTCCGGGCCTGTCGGGACCCGGCTGGCAATAAACCCCATTCCGGATTTCAACGAATCCTGTTTTAACGATGCAAAAAGAGTCGCCAATGAAATCCAAGCTTCAAAACTGGTCGGGTCGCGCAGCGATGCTCCTGATGCTGGCCACGGTCGTGTCCGGTTGCAGCACAGTGGGGTACAAAACGGGAGACGAAACGTCTGCAAGCCTGGAACGGGCGAGTCGTTGCGTGGCACGGGAAACCGAGGAATTGAACGCGACCATCAGTTCGCTCGCGCAGTTGGTGAGCAGCCCGGCCGCCGACCTGAAGCCTCAATTCAATGTTTACCGGGCGTCGCGCAATCGCTTGGTGGATGCAGTGGGAGAAACGGATCGCGCCATTGCCAGGCTACGACGGGAAAGCGCGAGCTATCTGGCTTCGTGGAATGAAGAGATCGCCGCGATGAACTATCAGGTGATTCGTGATGCCAGTGAAGCCCGCCGCAGCGCAGTCAGCAATCAGGTGGAAGCCGTTTGCGCCCGTTACGCCGAAGCGCAGGCAGTGGTGAGACCGTTTATCGATTATTTCACCGACCTGGAACGGAGCATTGGAACGGATTTGACTCTGGATGGGCTCGCTTCGGCCAGTGAAGTGGTGCGACGGGCCGAGGAAAACACGCGCAAAGTTCAAGCCGCATTGGAGCAGCTTTCGACCGAACTGGCGGTTTGCAGTGCGAAATTGTCCACGGTCACCCGCGAAACGCCCATTGTTTCCACAAGAGTGGATTTCGATGGCAAGCCCCAGGCGAAAGCTGCTTCGAACGTTCAGTAAATCAGTTTTCGTTCCGGCTGCGGCGACGGAGCCGGGACATGATGATGCTGGCCAGGGTTGATCTGAGCAGCGCGTGAGCTTTTGCCAGCGCGTCGTCCAGGCGCGCGCATTCTTCCAGTTCCGCTTCATCCAGAGGGTTTTGTCCGGTGATGATGCCGGCCGCTTTGCAGCAATCTTCGCGCATCGCTTCGATCTGTGAAGCAATGCGGGCGGTGCGTCCTATCGGTAAAACAGCTTTCGTCTTTTTGGCTTTAATGCTCACGCAATCAAACTGGAACGAAGCGAATGCGATGTCATTCGGAGCGGAACGCAAATTGTCCTCAGTGTTTGTCTGACACGCGGGTAGGGGAATGGACTAAGGAATGTTTCGGGGAAAAGGAAGAATGGAATGCCGATTTCGATAAAGTTATGGCATGCTTCGTGCCGTTGCAGACCTGAATTCGGGTAATTATGAGAACCATTAACCCACACATAATCAGAATGTTGCATTTTACGTGGCTCGCGGCTCTGCTGCTTTCAGCGGCGGTGAGTGGTTCCGCGGCGGAACAAATCTTGCCGATTCTCGTCACCCGGAGCGGAACCTACACCAACGTGACGGTGACCACGAAAAACAAGGATTACGTGTTCATTCTTCATGCCGCCGGCATGGCGAACATCCGGATTCAGGATCTCTCAGAGGAAGCCCAGGAGGAACTCGGTTATGTGCAACGTCCTGAGAAAAAGAACATCGCTGGAGCGCAGGAAGTGTTTGCGAAGGAACTTCTGCCTGCGATGGAATCCAAGTTGAAACC
The DNA here is from genome assembly GCA_937890005.1 of uncultured Verrucomicrobia subdivision 3 bacterium. Lineage (GTDB taxonomy): Bacteria > Verrucomicrobiota > Verrucomicrobiia > Limisphaerales > DASXHY01 > DASXHY01. The sequence continues at coordinate 28,035 of CALBZA010000073.1, forward strand.
GATCGAGGCGGCCGTGGATGAACAGTTCAACCTCAAGTTGTCAGAGGTCAAATTAAGTCCCGCGGCGCTCTGGATCGCAGCCGGCGTTCTGCTCCTGTTTCACCTCTTCTATTCCTATTGCTGTCATCTGATCACCATCAAATCGAAAAGGGCGCCCACGATTCTCGCCTGGTTGCCAGTTCTGCAATCGATTCCGCTTCTTCGCGCGGCGGAAATGTCGGCCTGGTGGTTCCTCCTGCTCTGGTTTCCCCTCGTTCCGATTGTATGGGCCTTCAAGATTGTCAAAGCCCGCGGCATGAACGTGTTCGTCGCGATCGCGCTTCTGCTGCCGGTCACGAACGTTTTCGCGTTCCTGTATTTGGCGTTCGCGAAGGAAGCTCCGCCGAAGGACGCGCCGCGCTATCAGAGCATGTCGCTTCAGACGGCGTGACCTTCATTTGCCGTCCAGCTTCGTCATTCGAACTCAACTTGTAGCCGACACCGTGGACGGTGAGCAGCAGTTTCGGTTCGGCGCCGTTGTCGCCAAGTTTCTTCCGCAGCTGAACGATCACCTGGTCCAGCGTGCGCGTGGTGCCGAAGTAATTGTATCCCCAGACCTCATTCAACAAACGATCGCGGGAAAGCACCTCGCCGCGGTGGCTGTCAAAGAACTGAAGGAGCTTCAGTTCCTTTGCGGTGAGATCTTCGACCAGGCCGGGGCGGCGGATCTGAAATGATTTGGGGTCAATCTCCGCGTCTCCGAGTGCGAAGCGCGCGGTGTCATCCTGATCGGAAGCCGGTTTCGTGGCGCTGGCCCGGCGCAGCAAGGCATGAATCCTCGCAAGCAGTTCCCGGACTCCGAACGGTTTGGTTACGTAATCATCCGCGCCAAGATCAAGGCCAACGACCTTGTCGATCTCCTGGCCTTTTGCCGTAAGCATGAGGATCGGCGCTGAAAATTTCTGCGCTCGCAGCTGTCGGCAGATGTCGTAGCCGCTCAGTCCGGGAAGCATGACGTCCAGAATCACGAGCGCCGGTTGATGGCTGGCGATCGATTCCAGTGCCTTGTCACCCCGGCTGCAGGAACACACCTGGTATCCCTCCGACTGAAGCACTTCCTCCAGGCCGAGCCGGATGCTTGGGTCATCTTCGACAACCAGAATTTTCTCTTTCATGTGTTGGCTTGTGAGGTTTCAAGACGATTCGCCGATGGCAGGTTCAACATGAAGATGCTGCCGCCGCCCTCGCGCTCATGGCAGGTGACGTCGCCGCCGTGCGCCCGTGCGATCTGCCGGGCCAGAGTGAGGCCGAGTCCTGAACCCTGAATGCCGCTGCTGAGCGAATCGTGCGTGCGATAGAACTTCTCGAAGATGCGCTCGCGATCCCCCTTCGCCACGCCGACGCCGCGATCGGAAATGGTCAGCTGCGCTTCGTGGCGCGAGGCGTCGTGCTTGAGGTGAATCGAGATTTCCTTCCGGTCGAGCGAGTATTTTTCCGCATTCGAAAGCAGATTCAAAATCACCTGCGCGAGTGCGTCGCAGTCGCCGCGCACTGGAACGCCATTCTCTGGCAATGAGCATTCCAGACTGAAACCGTGATTTTCCAGATGCGGACGGTAGGATTCGCAACTGGCGCGGACAATCTCCGCAAGATCGCAATCCCTGATGTTGTATTTCTTTTCGCCGCGATCGATGCGGGAGAAGTCGAGGACGTTGTTGATCAGGCGCGTGAGTCGAGCGGTTTCAGCATTGATGATGTTCAGGTAAGATCGCTGTTTCTCGGGATTGAGAGTGCGACCATCCGAAAGAAGTTCGGAAAACATGCGAATCGATGTCAGCGGCGTTTTCAGTTCGTGAGAAACGTTGCTGACGAAGTCGGTCTTCTGTCGCGCCAGTCTCAGTTCGCGGTTCAGATCAAGCACGATCAATGCGCCGCCTGTTCCGATGGCGATCACCAGAATTGCGATCAGAAGTCCCAACGTCAGTTTCGCAGTGCGGGCTGTTTTGTTCAGGTGGTTTGGATTCAGAAGGTACGCAGCCGTTTCCCAATGCGGAAGAAACTCGCCGATTTCCGTCGCCACGAAAGGATGCTTCCAATCGCCCTGAAAATCCGGGTGCGAGAGACTGACCGGCTTGGCGAGGTCGTCGAGCACCGCGATGCAGAGTTCGCCGCGCAGTTCGGGGTTCCATCCGGGCAACGCGTCGCGGAGTTGATCCTGCAGTCCGTGAAGATCCAGTTGTGCTCCGAACACGACCGAATTGTCGCGCGGAGATCGATACCAGAACAGCACGTTGAGCTTGTTGTCCACGAACCGGGCGAGGTTTCCCTCCATCGCTGCGCCAATCAGTTCCTTGAATCCTGCTTCCGCGGCAACAAGTCTCGAAGGTTCGCCGACTGTTTCCGCTTCTGCCTGTTGTCGTGATTCATTCAATCTTGCTGGTTCGGATTTCTTTGGCGACAGGACGCGTTGCGACGGTGCGGTTTTTTGAGCCACGCCACGATCCTGGGAAGCCGAGTTAAACGAACTGTTGAATCGCGGCGAACTGGGGTTTGAATTCTCATTATGTTGCGCGTTCTGCACCATGAAGGCATTGCCATTGATATTTCCAAAATACACCTCGGCAATCTCGCGGCTGCCAAGGAACGCTCCATTGTCGCCCCGAAACGCACGGCTTTCCGTCCGACGGCTGTTTGGATGCGGGGAAAGAATGTCGCCACCTTCGGACACCGCAAATCCAACACGCGCCATCGGCCACCGGCTTCGAATCCGTTCGTCAAAACTTCCTGCAAGTTCAGCGGGCGATTCAGTCTTCAGCAATTCCTCCACGTGCGCGTTGAAGTCCTGACGGTGCTGTTCAACCATGGATTGAACCTGTATGGCTGCGGAGTCGGTGACGCCCTGATAAAGGAGCGCCTGCTGTCGTTCGAGAATGAGCTGTTGATGTCGGAGCGAGCGGACGGCAAGCCATGCGAGCACCATGCTGGGCAGCAACACTGCCACGATGAAAACGATGGCAACTTTTCGCATGACGAATTGTTAACGAACTCATGACCGGTTGCACAGCCGGGAGTCAATCATTCGAGCAGAAACGAGACATTTACCGTGGCCGAAACGCTGATCTGTCCGAGCGACAAGGACGATCCGTTGTCAGCCGGATTGCCCGTGGTTGGAACGGAGCCATTGAACGATGTGTTTTGATAAGCATAGTGTCCGGAACCTCCCCAGTACCTGCCGGAATTCCACCAACCGCCCCATTCATTTGCATTGATGTTGTACGGCTTTCCGCATTTGACGCCGAGTTCTGATGCAAGCGCGTCCGCTTTCTCGCGCGCGGCTCGAATCGCCATGGCGCGGGCCTGGTCGCGATACTTGCGCAACTCTGTTGTGCGAAGAGTGATTCCATGGACGTTGTTGACGCCATTTTCGAGCAGGCCGCTGATGAGAGATTCCAGCTTCTTCACGTCGGCGAGTCGAATCTCGATCGACTTGCGCACGATGTAGGCTATGGGCTTGGAGTTTGAATCCCTTTCGTACGTCGGTTGGATGTTGATGTAGTCGGTTTGAATATCCTTCGCGTCAATCTTCTCCGCCTTCAGGTAAGCGAGTGCTCGTTCCATCAGGAGATCGTGTTCCCGCTTTGCCTTCGCGAGGTCGGCATCTCGGATTTCGATTCCGACATTCACGAAGACTTCGTCCGGAATCACCTTCACCTCCGCGGAGCCGCTGACAGAGATTTGCGGTGGCGGCACTCCAACCTGGGCGAGGCTGGTGGAAGCAGTCAAGAAGAGCAGGGCGATTGCGTGAAGGGTTTTCATGGTTACTTGGAGTTGCGGATCGAGAAGGACTCGGCCTGCATCGTTTTGCGGAAGCCGCTGTCGTAGTTTCCACGTTCGAGCGTTTCACTGCGGCGACGCAGCGTTTCCGCTTCATTCTTGATCTGCTCTTGAAGCCGGGCGGGCGCGTACTGGCGGTTGCTTTCCAGAACAGATGCCTGGCGGCGGAGCTTGTCCGCAGCCTCTTTAAGATTTCCTGAATCCGCTGCGAGAAGGGCTTCGTCCTTTCGAACGGCATTCCCAATAAATTCCGCTTCTGCGATGACAGCCCGGTTCAGCGAACGTTCCGCCAGCCCTGAATCGGTGGTGAATCGAACGCGGGCAACGCTGCTGGTCGATTGTTGTCCGCCTTCAATTTCATCGGAGTATTTGACACGCACCGTGGCGAGTTCCGGTGTCGCGTCATCGTCCACGCGGCAGCGCAAAAAAAGATTCCGGTTCTGACCGGTGGTCAAGTGACTGAGCTTCACTGTCGCACGCTGGTTCTCGAACTTTTCGCTGCGGCCGATGAATCCGATCGGACGAACACCGCGCGGGCAGATCACCTCGATCTGCACATCGCGCGCGGCAATCGTCAGGAGTTCCCCGAGTTCCTTGGCAAAAATTTGAGGCAGTTTCTCAGTGTCGCGAACGTAGTAATAGTTGGCGTCGCTGGCCTCGGCGAGTCCGGCCATCAGATCCTCATTGTAATCGTCACCCACGCCGATCGTCGTGACAGCAATTCCATCCGCGGCGAGTTCATGTCCAAGGCGGCGAAGGTCGCTGGTGGAACTTGGACCTACATTCGCGAGTCCGTCGGAAAGAAGAATCACGCGATTGATGCGGCGATCTGAAAGGTATTCGCGCAACTGGGCCGCGCCGGATTTCACACCGGCGTGAAGCGCGGTCATGCCGGAGGCTTCAATTTGCGAAATCTTTCTGCGAAGCCGCTCCTTGTCCTCGACGCGTTGTGCGGAGACGAGCACCTGGGAGCTGTCGCTGTAGGTCACGAGGGAGAAGATGTCGTCCTGCGCCATTCGATCGACGACCAGTGCCGCCGCCTGCTTTGCTTTTTCGAGTTTCGCGCCGGTCATTGAACCGGAGCGATCCAGCACCACCGCGATGTTCAAAGGCGTTCGTCTCGTTTTCTTCATTTTTGAAGCGGCTTCGAGGTCGATCTTGATCACGACTTCCTGTGCGGAACCTTTCAGGACCATGTCACGGTCCGGTTCCAGTTTGAGCCGCAAGGTGTCGGCGGCGAACGTTCCATGGGCGAGCGCCGTTGCGAGAAGCAAAGCCAGTTTCGTTTTCATGGCAGAAGGATAGTTTTTTCGCGCTGACGCTGTGTCATGGCGGAGCAAAAGGAATGTAAATGAATTGTAAAAAGGGTCCGCCAGCAGGACTCGCAGGCCTAACGCGAGGTAGGTGAGAATCTGATCGAACTGGGTTTATCTGCCCGTTCACGAATTCATCTGTTGCCCTAATCTCATCGGCGTTGGACGCAAAACGATCCCGTTCAGCGTTGCCACCGACGACTCAAAACGAAAGAAATGATATGGAAGGGACCATTCCTCAGAAGATCAGCCGCCTGGTAACCAATCTGGCGCTGCACCCCAGCTACATTCCGCGCTACGTGAAACACAACGTGGTCAGCCGCCGAACGCCACTGGATCACCGCGTGCCATGGCTGTCCTATGGCGTGATCGATTTTTTGGAGAACTATCTTCGAAAGGACATGGAGGTCTTCGAATGGGGTTCGGGCGGTTCAACGCTGTTCATCGCGTCTCGCGTGAAAAGCGTGGTGGCGATCGAAAACGATCCGTCCTGGGTGAAGCTCGTCGATTCGCGGCTTGAGAGCGAAGGTGTTCGCAACGTTCAGGTGGAACTGCATGCATTCGATTTCTGGAAGGACACCAACTTCGAACAATCGAGTTATCTTTGCGCGGTGGATCGCGGCAGATTCGATGTCATTCTCGTGGACGGAATGGAAGGCGCGGATGTGGTTCGCCCGATGTGCTTCGAGCGCGCCGAAAATCAGATCAAGCCGGGCGGGATCATCGTGATCGATGACTCGTGGCGTTATCCCGGTCTGCGAAAGAAGAATCGTGCAAAGGAATTCCGCGAGTTCCGAAGCGTCGGTCCCTGCCGCCCCGGCGTGACCAGCACGGATGTTTATTTCTATTGAATCGGAGTGAGGTTCCGAATTGAGCGGTTGCTGAGTGGTTATCTGGATGGTGGTTCAAAGAAAATGGCGGCACAGTGAAACACTGTGCCGCCATTTCTGTTCGTCCGGGTAATTGTTATTGAACGCGAATGATCATGTAGAACCGCTGCGATTTCTTTGCGGTATCGGTCCACGATGTCGTCGTTCCTGCTGAAGTCACTGTTCCCGGCAGATACGTCCACTCAGGATCGTCGAGCCTGTCCTTGTAAGCGATGCGATAGGCTGCGCCATTGTCGCTGGCCCAGGACAACGTCGGGCCGGATGCGCTCATCTTCAGCGCCGGTTTGTTCACGGCGTTGCCGGCGATCACGACGGTGGCGGTTCCGGGTGCGGTCACTTCGTAATTCGCACTCGGAGCCACGGTGGCGACCACGGTTCGTGGTTCGGTCAAGTCGTTTGAAAGCAGCGGCGAGATGGAAAGATTTGCGCTGCTGGCGCCTGCCGGAATGGTCACGGTCGAAACATTGATCACTTCGCCGATCGCCGGAGCGGCGGACGCGACGGTGTAATCAGTACCGCGAGCCGCGGTCCCTGCGAGTGAGTACGCAACGCTCAGCGCGCCTGTGGTGTTTCCAGTTCGTGTGAAGGTGAAAACGCCCGGTTTGTTTCCGGCTGCCGAACCATCCACGGCAGTGATGCTGACGGTCGGCAGACCGGAATTGGTCGATCCGGAACCGTTGCTCGGATTCGAATTGGTGACAGACGGATTCAACAAGCCGGCGGCATCCCAAATGGAACGTCCGTCGTAGGTGGAGAATGCCATTCCTTTCACCACGGAACCTTCCAGTCCCACTTGCGCTGCCGGTACCTTGAGCTGAACCCACTGTCCCGTCGGCGGCAGATCACCCATCGCGCGGCGGCCGGTTGTTCCGGGTGTGCCCCACGGAATCACGTCCGCTCCCCAAAAGGCGCGATGATCCCATGTGCCGTCATTCCATTGAAGCATGATGGCTGTCGGGGGATTGGCGGGGTCGAGATAGACATAAGCATAAAGTATTGTGCCTGTGCCTACTGTGAGCGTGCTGCCAGCCCAATCGAAATGATGTTGATGAAGGCCTGCGACGGCGGCGCTCTGATGCGCTTTTGTTCCCGATTTGACCGGCGTTGAAATCCAGTCCCAGGAATCGCCATTCACGCCGCCCGAGACGGCGCCTTCGGGCAGGTCGTCGTCGAACCAGACAATGTCCGGTGAATCCGCCTTGAACTCCGCCGTCGCAAACATGCGGCGTCCATCCGGCAGCAAGGCTTCCGCTTCCACCCACTGAACACCGTTGTTCTTTGGAGTGAACGTGTAGGTCGCGCCCATGGCAGGTTCCTGATCGCGCGCTTCCCACGTGATTCGAGCGTTCGAGAGGTCGATTCCCGACGCCTGGAGAGAAACCGTCACCGGGCTTCCGACAATGGCAATGCTGGTGGGAACGCTGATGGTTCCGGTTGCAGATTTCCACGCCTGGTTCTTGAGACCGGACTGAGCGGCCATGAACGCGAGGCTGCCAAGGCTGCGGGCCGAGTTGAGAATCACGAATTCGTTTTCCACGTTCCAGCTGTCGCCCCAACGATCGTAGTAAGGATAGCCAGCCTTCTTGTCCTCGGGATAACAGAGCGCGCGGAGCGCTCCCTGATACGAACCGAGATACTGGAAACCGCTTTGAATGTTGCCGATCGGGATTCCGGATGGTGGCATCACGCGGCGGTCGTTGCATGCGTACTGATGCACGATGTCGCGATGCTGCTTCCAGCCAATGCCGGAGATGTAGGAGACATTCACCGGATTGCAGCCGCCTTCGTAGTTCATGTTCGCAAGAATCGCGGTGAGATATTCGGGCTTCGGCGAGAGCTGATACGCCGTGGTGATGTCGTAGGCCTGGTCACTGGAGAAATACCAGCCTGCGCCCTGAACGTGTTTCGTCGCTTCCGGGAAGCTTGAACCATAAGCGCCCTGATTGGACCAGCGCGTGGCATCATCGCCCGCGGCGACAATCACCTGCTGGCACTTGGCGAGGTAGCTGGCGTTCACCTGATGCGCCTGGAGACGTCCGCTTTTCACAGCGAAACCGTAGCTGCGAACCGCGTTTCCGTAGCAGCCGTAAAGGCGCCACCAGCCCCAGCGGAATGTGGCGGGATTGGCGGGATCCGGGAACCACGACATCAACGTTTGATGAATGGCGGGATCGCCAGTCGCCACGAACATTTCGGCTGCGGCCCAGGCCAGCTCATCCTGATCGGCGAAGTCGTCGCCGTAATGGGTGATCTTCTGATACGCGCCGGTTTTGCCATAACGTCCGACCGCGTTGGTAAGAAATTGCCATCCGAGTTTTGCCTTCTCCAGGTAAAGCGCGGCGGCTTGCGGATAGGCGCGTTTCATTTCGGGCGATGACGCGCATTGCGCCAGCGCAGCCACAGCAGCAGCGGTTGAAGAAGTTGTCTTTGGATAAACGATCTGAGGATCACCGCGATCGGGTGTGACGTCGCCTTCGTATTCGCGGTTCTTCGGATAAACGAGGAAGTAAAAACCACCGTCGGCATCCTGAATCTTCGCCAGAAAATCCGCTTCCCACTTGGCTTCCTGAAGCACATCGCTGATGCCATCGCCGCTTTCCGGCAGGCCGAGATTGTCCAGTGCAGCCACGCCCGCCATGGAATCCACGGCAAACATGAGATAGTGCACGAAGCTCGCGCTGTTGATGGTGTATTTGCTGTAGTCGCCGGCATCGTGATGCCCACCCGCAGCGTTGAAGCTCGACTTGTTCACGAATGGAAACAACTGAGCCGACGGACTGGTGAGCAGGGGGGCGGTTTGAACGGGATTGTCCGGATTGGTTTGCACCGCGTAACCCGCGATCGTGTTCCAGACAAACGGATGCTCGGATGCGGAAAATGGCACTTCAACCGGTGCAACATGACACGCGTCGTGCGTGTGCCGGGTGTGCGGCATGGAATTGTCCGTGCCGCAGCGTTGATGATACAAGCCAAGCGCGTAAGCCCGCGCAAAGTTCATTGCAATGCCTTCATTGATGTTGAACGGCGTGGAGCTTCCCATGCCCGGAACGACGAGCCGATAACGTCCCGGCGTCGTGAACGAGGTGAAGTCGGCTTCGTAAACTTTTTGATAAGGCGTCGGTGTGTAGATGAAGCCGGAGTCGGCGCGTTGAACGAGGTTTCCGGAAAAGACCGTGATGCCGGAAGCGTCATCGACCAGTTTGAAACCGGCGGTGGGAACGACATTCAATTCGCCAAGGCTTCCGAGGTAGTAGCCGACCATCGCCTTCTTCGCGAGGTTCGGCATGTAACCTTCCTGGTTCACGTGAATCGCCGGGTTGTAACGCAGCGGATCCATCGTGGCGCTGAACTGAAGGTTCGTGCCCCAGAGCGATTTCGAGGGATTCGTGACTTCGACTTTCTGATTGTCCGAAAGCGGCGTGGCGAGCTGAAGATAAATGGAATTCTCGACGCGGAGGTCATATCCAACGAGTGGCGCGTAGAGCGGACGGCGTTTGAAACCGACCGCGCTCACGGCAACATTCTGCCCGTTCGCTGTCACGACGAACGAACTCGCCGAAGGAATGTTTGCCTGGAAATTGTTGACCCAGTTCCAGTCCGTCACAGTGGCGGCTGCGAGAGGTTTTGTGTTGATGTATTTCAGCTCGACCAGTGTCGGCGAAATGATCTTCAGATCGTGATCGCCGACTTTCGGCATCTGGAGCGCGAGGTTGTCCACGATGCTGCTGCCTGGGAGCAGTGCGTTTGTTGTGGCGGACTTGCCGGGGTTGGTGCCGTGAACGGGTGGGGTGTTGGAAGATCCATTGCCGGGATTATTGGTTGGAGGCGTAGAAAGGCTGCCACTGGCTTTGCCGGCCTTGTCCCAGATTGCGCGTCCGTCGAACAACGTGAAAGACATCGCCCGGACATTGCTGCCTTCAAGATCCACCTGGCTTGCCGGAACTTCGAGACGAACCCATTGCCCTGCGGGCGGAAGTGGTCCGACGTAACGATAGCCTGGAGTTCCGTTTGCGCCTTTGCGGGCCTTGTCGGCTCCCCAGTAAGCGCGATGTTCCCAGGTGCCATTGTTCCACTCCAGCATGACCTGCGAGGGAGGATTTGCCGGATCGAGATAAATGTAGGCAAACATGACGTCGCCCGAATTGATCGCGAGCGTCTGATGCGCCCAGTCGAAGTAGTGTTGATGAAGTCCGGATGCGAGAGCCGAGGCGTGCGCGAGAGAACCGGAGAACGGAGTTGGATTGCTGGAAACCCAGTTCCAGCTGTCTCCGCCATCCGCGCCGGGACTGGCTCCTTCCGGGATGGAATCATCCACCCACACCGTTTCGGTCACTTGAGCCTGGCTGCTGAAGCACGCCAGAGTCAGTGCGACAACGAGAAAAATAAATGCTTTGTTCCGCATATCGCCGACACAGTGTCTGGAACAAAGGCCTGGGAGAATCGGAACGGCTCTCGGAATCGTGTCAGACTTCGGCTGACAAAATTCTGCAGTGAAAAGAGCTGCCCGGCGGAGCGCAGTCAGCGGAAGAGGGAAATGCCGGCGCGGAAAATTTCACTTCGATCGCGATAGCCCACCAGGCTTTCGCTGTAACCGATGAAGTATTGTCCGTGCAGGTAGATGCTGAAACTGCCGGCGGGCGGCTGCATGAGCGGGTAGGTGATATCGATTGTGGCACTGCCATGACGCAGACGATTTCCAATTCTCCCCAGCGCCGAAACCTGCAGTCCACGCTGCCATCCAAGCACGGCGCGCAGATCAGCGTAGCCGCGGTAATCTTCAAGGTCCGGATTGTCGCTCAGATCACCGATGTAAATCCATGCGCGCGGACTCAGCGTCAGTTGGAAACCGGTATCGCGACCGAAGATGAGTCTCGGTCGCAGATAAACAATGTTCAGGCTTCGCGATTCCGGTTCGGCGCGACCATTCGATTCATGCTGCACGCCGCCCTGGAGATCGAGCCGGAACCAGTCGTCGGAATTTCCACCCACCACGCGGTCCCAGGAGTAGAGAAGTTCCGGACGATAACTGGAATCGAAGAATGGCGCTGATGGCGCATTCAGGTCCCACAGCGAGGTTTGAGAATAGGCGAGATGAAATCCTGTGAGCCATTCGGCCTTCTCGGCGAGCCAGCCGTTTTCATTCAGCAGACGATACTTGAAGCTGATCTGGAATTTGGCGTTGGGCGTCTTCGTTCCTGCAATGAAGTAAAGCGGTTCGTGTCCGGAAATGTGTTGTTTGAAGAATGTGTCGGGATCGTAGTCGCCAGCGAACTCCGCATGACGCCTGCCTTTGAGAAAATAAACAAATCCTTTGCGCGGGGCGGTCGTCGGTGAATCCGCAAGCGCGCCTGCACCTGGCGCAACTGTCGAATCGGGGAAAAGCATTACAACGCCGGGAACAACCGACAGCTCCAATGAAACCTCGCCGCTCCACTCTTCGGGGACATCCACTTCATATTCCGTCCGAACAAAGCTTCCGGGTGCAATGGTTCCGACTGAGCCGTTTCCGATCCGCGTCGCAACAACATCCTTTGATTTCTTTGAGGAACTCAACGTGCCGGAAAGTTCCGCGGGCGGCGTCCAGTCGATTGCGGCTGACGTTGGATTCAGCGCATTCAGTGAGAAATGCAGCGAGTTGCCATCAGTGGGTTTTTGCTCCAGCCGGGAGACGCTGAAAGAGAGCTGGGCGTGGGAAAGGTTTCCAAAACACAGAATCGCGATCGTGAGGAGAAGCCGAAGCCAGAGGCGCGGAAATGTTCCCATGCGCGGACATTAACAACACGGCTTGTCGTTGCAAGCCGTGTTTGATTGCGGCGCAACGTAGCAATGAAGGGCAGGTTGGAAACCGCTCTAGAGTGCCGCGATCAGCAGTGCAGCGGACTTATTATTTCTTGTTCGATTGAACGGGCTTGTCCGCCTCGGCCTTCGGTTTGTAAAGCCCGGCTTTGATGAACGGCTCAAGTTCGTTTGTGAATCCGAGTTCTTCCATTCTGTTCAACGGAATGAAATCGAGGGAGGCGGAATTGATGCAATAGCGGAGACGTGTCGGCCCCGGACCGTCGTCGAACACATGGCCCAGATGCGAGTCGGCTCCTGCAGAGCGGACTTCCGTGCGAACCATTCCATGAGACCGGTCCACCCGCTCGTTGATCAATGTATTGGCCAGCGGTTTGGTGAAGCTCGGCCAGCCGCAGCCGGAGTCATACTTGTCGAGCGAACTGAACAGCGGAATACGGGAGACGACATCCACGTAGATGCCATGCTCGTGATTGTTCCAATATTCATTCCTGAATGGCGGTTCCGTGCCCGCTTCCTGCGTCACGTGATATTGCATCGGCGTGAGTTTCTTCTTGAGGTCCGCCTTGGTTGGCTTTTCGGAGGTTTGCATTGTGGAAATGGAATTGGTTGTGCCCGCAGTTTTTTGTGTGGCGCTGTCGGGTCGGGTTTGCGCGGAAAGGATGGTTGCGAATGCGGCGGCAGCGACACCGGACAGAATCAAGATGTGGATGCGCGGGTGGATCATGGACTGACAGTATCACAACCCGTGTGGTTTTCCAGCGGTTGACCGGTGAAGGGGGGACTGAGACCGATGTTCGTCGATGAGCTGGCTTTTGTTGGATCGAGATTGGGTTGGAAAGTGACTCCAGCAGCAGGATTACGAGCCAATTACTCCCTTTTGAATGGTGAGTTCTTCGCAATTCCGGATGCATTTTCCTCATTGAAATCTACGCCGACTGTCTCAATATGCGGCCAGACTGAGGCTAATTTGGCCGATGGTCTTTGAAATTATGAGTGATTGGATCGCGTTCCGCCCCAAGTTGGTGGATACGCTCAAGAACTATTCCCGCCCGGATTTCAGCGCTGATCTGGCCGCGGGACTTACGGTCGGCATTGTGGCGCTGCCGCTGGCCATGGCGCTGGCGATCGCTTCCGGCCTGAAGCCGGAGGTGGGCATCTTCACCGCAATCATTGGAGGATTGCTGGTCTCTCTTCTCGGCGGATCCAAGGTCCAGATCGGCGGCCCCGCGGGCGCCTTCGTGCCGCTGCTCGCACCAATTGTTTTGGCACATGGACCGGGCGGATTGGTTGTGTGCGCTCTGATGGCGGGATTGATTCTCATTGTGCTGGGCGCCTGCCGACTCGGATCGCTGATCAAATTCATTCCCTTTCCAGTCGTCACCGGTTTCACGAGCGGCATCGCCATCATCATTCTCAGCACGCAGATTCGGGACTTTTTTGGTCTTGAGGCCAAACTGCCAACTGAGTTCCTCGAAAAAATTCATACAGTCATCACTCATTTTCATCCGAATTGGGCAACCACTGCGGTTGCCCTGACTTCAACATTGCTCATCTGGTTCTGGCCGAAACGGATGGGGCGGCGTCTTCCGGGTTCGATCGTGGTGATCGTTGTGGCGGCGGCGGCGTCAGCGTTGTTTCATCTTCCGGATCGTTTTGGGATTCAAACGCTCGGAACCGCGTTCGGGGAAATGCCGCAACGGCTTCCCGGACCGCACTGGCCTTCGGTTCCTTTTGAGGAATGGCGCGCGCTGCTTCCGGCGGCGATGACGGTTGCGGTGCTGGGCGCGATCGAATCGCTGCTCTGTGCCGTGGTGGCGGACGGAATGATCGACGACCGGCATGATTCGAATCAGGAACTGATGGCACAGGGAATTGCGAACATTGCCTCGGGATTTTTCGGTGGCATGCCTGTGACGGGCGTCATCGCGAGAACAGCGACGAATGTTCGCAACGGCGGTCGGACGCCCATTGCAGGAATCGTTCATGCGTTGACACTGTTATTGATTCTTTTGCTGGCGGCGCCGCTCGCGAAACACATTCCGCTCGCAGCGTTGAGTGGCGTGCTTGTGGTCGTGGCGTTGCGAATGGGGGAATGGCATCAGTTCGTCCGGCTGCGGCGCTGGCCGAGAAGCGACGTTGCCGTGTTTCTCTGCGCATTTGCTTTGACGGTCATGGTCGATCTTCCCGTCGCTGTCGGCGCGTCCCTGGTTCTGGCTTCCGCGCTTCTGGTGAAGCGTCTTTCCGATACATCCCACGTGACCGCAGATGAGGAGGTCACGAAGGCGACTGCGCCGGGGCAGACGACCGAGGGAAAGACGATTCCGTCGGGTGTGGTGGTGTTTCGCGTTTTCGGGGCGTTTTTCTTTGGGGCGGCGGACAAGCTGGAGTCGTCGCTGCGCCGGGCCGGGCAGTTGCCGGAGGTGTTGATTCTGAGGATGCGCGACGTTCTGGCGCTGGATGCGACGGGGCTGGATGCGCTTGAGGATCTGATGGAGAAGCTGCGGAAGCACAAAAAAGAGTTGATTCTTTGCGGGCCCCACTCGCAGCCCCTGTTTGCGCTCACCCGTTCCGGCTTGTTGGATCGGTTGGGAATGGATAATGTTTGCGGCGATATGGATGCCGCGCTGGCCCGCGCAGCGCAGATACTTGCCGAAAAGAAATCTGGCAGAGACTTCCATGCAGCCGGACTTCCGCACAACGCGGAGAAGCCTGCTGCCCGCTGACCACTTATATGAACTCGATAATGTTGAAATTGTTGAAATTGCAGGAATTGGAATTCGACCGCACGCCTTCCGCCGCCGAGGAAAAGGAAATGGAAGAACTGCGCGCCGGTGTTCCGGAACCTGTCCTTGGCCACTATGACCGTTTGATTGCTCGTGGAAAGAAGGGCGTTGCTGTCGTTCGCAACCAGGTTTGCTCTGGATGCCAGATGCGGCTTCCGATCGGGACTGTGAACACATTGATGCGAAACGAAGACATCCAGCTTTGCGACAGCTGTGGACGTTACCTTTATCTGCCTGAAAACCCTCCTGCTGCTGAAACCCCCGCTCCGAAAGCAAAGAAACCCCGAAAGAAAAAAGCCGCTGCTGAGTCTGCCGAATCGGGCGCGTAGTCCTGACTACAGGATGATTTGAATCATTTTCGACGGCGGCCTTCGGGTCGCCGTTTGCTTTTTCCGGGATCAATCCTGGATGAAATAACTCAGGTTCTCGAGTTCGATGGCGAGATTGACGTTGTTCACCATCACTTCTTCGGGAACGGAGAGAACGATGGGGGAGAAGTTCAGGATGCCGACCACGCCGGCCTGGATGAGTTGATTGGCGACCTCCTGAGCTGCGGCTGCCGGAACAGAAAGGATCGCCATCTTCACATTGTTCTTCTGGATGAACTCGGGCATCTCATCCATCCCGAGCAAAGGTTGCTTCAGCTTTTTGTCACGACGACGCTTCGGCTCGGCATCGAATGCAGCGACGATTTCGAATCCTTCCTTTTCGAATCCACGATACGACAGCAGCGCAAGACCGAGATTGCCGACGCCGACGAGCACCACCGGCTGCAGCGACGTCGTGCCCAGCTCGTCGGAAATCATTTTGGACAGCTCAGCAACATCGTAGCCCAGTCCGCGTGTGCCGAACTGGCCGAAGTAAGCGAGGTCCTTCCGCAGCTGGGTTGGTTTCACGCCCGCCACCTTTGCGAGCGCCTCGCTGGAAACAGTGTGCATGTTGTTGTCCTTGAGACGGGCGAGGCAGCGGAGATAAACCGACAACCGGTAAATCGTCTTGCGCGGAATTTCTGGACGTTCGGCCTTTTTCAACGCGCGAGGAATAGGAAATTTTGCGTCGTGAATCAATCTTCAACACGACGGCAAAGTTGTTCGCGAGCCAGGCCATCGAACGTTTTCCAGCCGTCGCATTCATCGATTCCACAAGAGATGAAGGTTTTCCACGCAGGCCATCGGAACGGTGAAAATGGTCCCATCGAACTCGACCGTGAAATTTCCAATGTCGAAGCCGACGATCTTTACCGTGGCCCCTTCGGGGAGTCCGTCCGGGAGTTCGTATCCATCAAAGCCGCTTCGGACCACGGCCGTTTTGCCGACATAGTTGATTCGCTTTTTTCTCATGCGCCGACGGTATCGACGACGCTGAGACAAAGACTGTCTGCTCCTGTTGGAACCCCAAAAATTAAAGCGAGTGCGCGTGAGTGAGAGCTGGACTGATGCGGCGCGCTGTGCGCAGGGAGGGGTTTGATGCGGCTGCCCCGCCGATGTGGCGGAAAAGAAAAAGGCGGAGGACGAATCCTCCGCCTGAAAGACAAATGGCCGGACTATTACTTGGAGCCGAGGATCGCGTCCTTGGCGGCCTTGGCCACGCGGAACTTCACGACGCGCTTCGCAGCGATCTTGATCTGTTCGCCGGTGGCGGGGTTGCGGCCCATGCGCGCTTTGCGATTGACCAGCACCAGCTTTCCGAGACCGGGAATGGTGAAGGTGTTCTTGGCGTTCTTGTAAGCGAGGTTGACAAGAGCTTCGATGGTTTCAGTGGCCTGCTTTTTGGTCAGACCGACGGTTTCCGCGATTGAAGCGGCGATTTGTGATTTAGTTAGAGTTTTTGCCATGCGCAGAGGAATATCGGCATTTCCTGAGCGTTTCAAGAGAAAGAGCGAACTTTTTTCAGGAAAATCGAGGCTTTTTCATGCACCATTTTCTTCGCGCCGACGGCTTTCAACTTCCCGTCAGAGAACCTTTCTCAGCGCCGTGTAATATCGCTTGGCAATCTTCTTCTCGCCGTTTTCATTTGGATGCGTTCCATCGACCGTGTCCTTGCGCGGATTGAAGCTTCCCGCGAGGTTCACCACACGCACTTTCACACCGGCCTTTTTTTCAATTTTCACCGCCTTCTTGATGGCGCCCCGCAACTTGGACATTCCGCGTTTGTTCTGTCCGACGAAAGGCGTTGGCTGGGCGACGAGAATCACGACGTTCGGATTCGCGTCATGGAATTTTCCGATGATGGTGATCAGGTTGGTCGTCGAGTCGCCAGGTGGGATGCCTTCCAGCACATCATTGGAACCAAGATCGAGCAACACCACATCGGGCGAGGTTGAGCTGATGATGGAATCCGCTGCAAACAGGCCGTCGGAGGTGGTCCATCCGGGATGCCCTTCATGATTTTGATCGAACTCGCTGTTGCCTGGAGCGCCGCCCGTCACGCCGGTTTGTGTTCCGACAAAATCGACGCTGTAGCCGGCATTGATCAGTTGTTGCCACAACCAGTAGCGGTAGCTTGAGTTTGGAGAAAAGGAGGAGGTCACTGAATCCCCGAAAGGCAGGATTCGAGTTTGTCCGATTGCGGGAGACGCGACAAGAAACAGGCCGACGGCAACGGTGAGAATCATTTTCTGAAGTTTCATGAGCGCACTTTAAAAAATGAACTGGTGTGCACCAATGGAGCAAAAGCCCGATGTCCGTTGGGGTAAATACTTGCCTGGCAAAGCTTCCGGCAGACTTACGAAGGAAGCGGTTCGAGGCGCGGCTCGGCTCCGGCAATCAGCGGGTTGACCTGAAACGCACCTGCTTCCAGGCGTTGAAGCCACGCGGTGATCAGGGCAAGCGTTGCGGACACATCGAGGCGTTCGTGGATTGCGGGATACTTCTGGAGATTGGTTTCAGCCAGCCGGAAAAGAGCGGCGGCGGGCCTAAGTCTGTTTTTCTGAAGATGAACGAATGCGCCCGCAAGCTGGATGAGTCCTTTGTAGAAGGAATAGTTGGAACTCGTGCGATCCTGCAGCCACAGCTCTTCGAGAACATCGTGCGCTTCGAAAAAGAGCTGCCGGTTGAAGCACTCGAAGTATCCGAGATAATGCGGGTTCAGATCCTGTCCGTGAAACCGCTTGATCATTGCTGCGATGGCTGCGCTTTTCTTGCTCACGCGGGGAAATTAATGTCCGCCGGCAAAAAGACCAGAATTAGCGCTTGCCTAAGAACGGGCCCGGAGCCATGTTCCCAACCTCCGGCGGCACAAACGAGCCCGCTGGCTTTCTCCCCGGCCAACCCGATTTGCTGAGGAGCCTGACATTTATCTATGAGTAGTGAACAACCGATCGAACTGGAAGGCGTGATCAAAACCGTGCTTCCGGGAACCATGTTTCGCGTGATGCTGGACAACCAGCATGAGGTGCTGGCCCACATTTCCGGCAAGATGCGGAAGCATTTCGTCCGCCTGACCGTCGGCGACCGCGTGCGGATGGAAATGTCGCCCTACGACCTCAGCAAGGCGCGCATCACTTTTCGGTTGAGATAACTGTTTCCGTCGTCCGGACAAGAGTGTTTTGTCCGGACAGAACCTCCGTGCGACGCCATTGTCGTTCTCGCACTCGCCCGGATGCAGAAACAGCGCGGACTTGTTTAAGGAGATTTACGTTACGCTCAAGAGCCTTTAGCGGCTTCTTCTCCGCCAGAGGCTTCATGGTTTGTAAGGTTCGCGGTCTGTCGGTGCGTTATCTTCGGAACAACCACGCGATCAACGTCAACACCACGCTGATCAAAAGGCAGGTCACGACAGGGAAGTGAAAGCTGAAGTTTTCCTTCGTGACGTGAATGTCTCCCGGCAGCCGGCCGAACCAGCCTTTCCCAAATCCCATCCAGATCAAGCCACCCACGCCGACAAGAATCAGACCGGCAATCACCAAAAACTTTCCAATTTCATTCGATCCCATATCACTCATCACGCTTCACGTATCACGCATCACGTTTCACGCCTGCACATCCAGCTTCTCAAAACTTTCCTCAATGAACGTGGTTCCCTGAATCCGCGCGAGCTTTGCATACAACCCATCCTTCTCCATCAGTTCGTCGTGCGTGCCGCGTTCCACGATCTGTCCCTGCCGCATGACAAGGATTTGATCGGCTTTCCGAATCGTGCTCAAGCGGTGTGCAATGACGAAACTCGTGCGATTCGCCATCAGTCGTTCCAGAGCTTCCTGAATCAACTTTTCCGTGGCTGTGTCCACGCTCGCGGTCGCTTCATCGAGAATCAGGATCGGCGAGTTCTTCAAGAGCGCCCGGGCGATGCTGACCCGTTGTTTCTCGCCAACGCTCAGTTTCACTCCGCGTTCTCCCACATGTGAGTCGTAACCGTCCGGAAGTTTGCTGATGAACTCGTGACAGTTCGCTGCCTTTGCCGCGGCGATCAATTCCGCATCCGTCGCATCCAGCCGGCCGTAGAGAATGTTTTCACGAATTGAACCGTTGAAGAGAAATGCTTCCTGACTGACGACGCTGATGTTCTCGCGCAGGGATTCGAGGGCGATGCCTTTGATCTCCTGGCCGTCGATGAGAATTCGTCCGCTCGTGGCCTCGTAAAACGCCGGCAACAGATTCACCAATGTTGATTTGCCGGCGCCGGTCGGCCCGACCAGCGCGATCATTTGTCCCGGCTTTGCATGAAGATGAATGTCACGAAGCACAATTCGGTTCTGGCCGTAACTGAAACCGACGTTCTCATAAACGATGTCGCCACGAACAGGTGTTTGAAGTTTGCCGGTTCGGTCGCTGCGCTCTTCTTCGGTGTCGAGAATATCAAACACACGCGCAGCGGCAGCGCGGGCCGACTGGAGCATCTGATTCAATCCATGCAAACGTCCGATGGGTTCGTAGAAGAACATTCCCGCGTACAACATGAATGCAACGAGTTCGCCGACCTCCATTCTGCCATTGATCACCAGCCAGCCGCCGACCCAAAGGACAATGCCGATGCCAAAAGCTCCGACGAATTGCATCGCCGGACCGTAACTCGCCCAGGCGCGCATCACGACCAACGTTCCGGTGCGGAGTTCGTCCGCACGCTTTTTAAATCGCTCGTCTTCATGCGACTGGCGTCCGAACGCCTTGATCTGGCGGATCCCCTGGAGGTTGTCCATGAGCAGAGCGTTCATCGCGCTCGAGGCTTCGCGCTGCAGCCGATAACGCTTGTGCGCAGTGAGCGTGTACCACAACGCGCCGCCGATCAGGAATGGAACTGGAATCAATGACACCGCGCCGAGCACCGGACTGGAGTAGAACATGAATACCAGCGCGCCGATGATGCTGAGAACAGCCACTGTGCCTTGCTCCACGCCATCTATCAGCAACCGCTCGACGTTGTTCACGTCTTCGATGATGCGTGTCATGAGATCGCCGGAAGAGCGCTGATCGAACCACGGCACCGGCAGCCGTTGCAGCCGCCCGTAAACCTGCCGGCGCATGTCGAAGATGACGTTCTGTTCGAGCGTGTTGTTGATCCGGATGCGGATGCTGTTGAAAACTTCACGAAGGAAAAATGCTCCGAGCAATCCGAGTGCAACCGGCGTGAGAAGATCGCGACGGCTTTTTGTGATGACGTCATCGATGATCACCCGCGTCAGCTTCGGATAAAGAAATCCAGCCGCCAGCGAAAGAATGGCAAAGCCGATTGTGCCAAGAACCATCCAGCGATACGGCCGCAGATAAACGCTGACACGCCGGACCACTTCGCCCGTCGGGCGGGGTTGAGACTTGAAGGTTGGATCGGTGTGTGAACCGAAGCCGCGATGGGAGGACATAGGTCAGGCGCGAGGTGCGGGGCTTGAGGCCAACGGGATGAGTCGTGATGGCAAGGTGTGGTTCATGCCGCGGACGCCTTTGTTTCGGTTTTGGAATTTAAAAAATCAACCATTCCCTTTGCGAACGGCGCAAGATCGCGCGGGGTACGGCTTGAAATCAGGTTGCCGTCGATCACCACGGGTTCGTCCACCCAGATGCCGCCGGCGTTTTCAAGGTCGTCCTTGATGCCACGCGAGCCGGTGACACGTTTGCCTTTGAGAATTTTCGCCGAAACAGGAATCCAGCCGCCGTGACAGATGAATGCCACCAGTTTGCCTTGCTCGAAAAATTCGCGTGTAAGCGAAAGAACCTTTTCGTCGCGCCGAAGTTTGTCCGGCATGAAACCGCCTGGAATCAACAGTCCGCAAAAATCGCTGCTCTTCATTTCGCGGATGAGTGCGTCGGACTGCGCCGGATAACCGTGCTTGCCCGAATAAGTCTTCAACTCCGGACCTGCGACACGCATCGCGTAGCCGGCTTCTTCGAGGCGCAGCTTCGGATACCAGAGTTCGAGATCTTCGTAGATGTCATCCACGAACGTCAGCAACGTTTTTTGCATGGCTTACTTATTCTTCAAAACAGGTTGCGCCACAAGCCCGGGAAGGAACGGAGGAATGAACAGTGGAGAATGCAGAATGGTGAATTCAATGCGCGGCCATCTTCGTTTTCTTTATTTCCTTCTGTGAATCATTCCGGCTTAGCTGTCTTGATGAACTGGCTGGCAACCTGCGCTGTAATCATTCCGTGTCTCAACGAGGCACGGACGATTGGCGCTTTGGTGCAGTCCGTTCGTGCGCAGTTGCCAACAGTGATCGTTGTGGATGATGGTTCGTCGGACGCAACTTCGCAGACGGCCAAAGCAGCCGGCGCAGTTGTCGTGCAAAACGAATCGCCACGGGGCAAGGGCGCTGCGCTTCAACAAGGATGGACTCTGGCACGCACGCGGGGATTCGAATGGGTGCTGACGATGGACGGCGACGGGCAACATTCGCCGGCTGACATTCCCGCGTTGTTGGACTGTGCCGGGCGAACGGACGCTGATCTGGTCATTGGCAATCGGATGCATGCACCCGAAAAAATGCCGTTCGTGCGTCGTGTTGTGAATCGCTGGATGAGCCGTCGCATTTCCAGGCGGATCGGAATGAACCTGCCGGATTCGCAATCGGGCTTTCGTCTGATTCGATTAAGCGCCATTGCCCAAACGCCGCTTTCATCGAATCACTTCGAAATCGAATCGGAATTGCTGCTGAAGTTCGCGCGCGCCGGACGATGCATTGAATTCGTTCCCATCCAGGTGATTTACAAATCGGAGCAGAGCAAGATTCATCCGGTGCGCGACACGGTTCGATGGCTTCGATGGTGGAAATCAACGCGATAAACGATGGAAATAGGGAAGGGGAGAAAGGGTGAATTGGAGGGAAAAATCGGTCTGCCGGATTCAAAACTTATTCACCACGTCCTTCGATGCGCACCCGCAGCGGTGAACAACTTTTCGGATGTGCGACCGAAATGTTCATTTTCTTCGAGAATTGAGCTGTTGAAATTTTTCGGGTCTCGCCTTCGCGGTGAATAACCGGTGCATATCAATTCATTGTCGGATTCTCAAATTGCGATAGCATAGTGCCAGTTCATTGAAAGAACTGAATCGGTGGACGGCGAATAAAATCGTCCCACAGGTTCAAGGATAATCCCAGGCGACTGGGGAAAGGCAGAGTCAGGCTGGTTGGCTCGGCCCCTCTTGATGCGGATGAAACACTCTGCAGGCGGAGGCAGGATTCACCAGTTCCTCTGACGGCGGTCGCGCGCTGTCAGTAACGCGATGAAGGAACTCGGCGGCGAGGAACGATTAGAAGCCGTTCCAAGCTGAGTCAAGTAACCCAGGCTGGTTTCGGGTTTGGGCGAATCGCAGTTACCCAGAGGGTAAACGGTTGCTACTGTGCATCAGCACGGGACGAACGACTCTGGCGGTCTTCGCGAGAAGATCTGCCAAGCGAAAGACGCTGAAAGGCGGGACAAAATGAGAGTTCGGACCGGGAAGGACACGTGGTCTCGGCAGGACCCGTGAAAACCTTCCAAAACATCGGCGATGTTAAAAACGACACCGCTGAACTGTGAGCAAAATGCAACCTGAGAGAACAGAGGCGAGACCCGTGGCACCGGGCGAACGTTCCGTCACAAGCGGAAGCTGACCCGGCGCTAAGTGGTGAAGACGCGCACATCAAATCGCAGACGTGTCTTGACCTGGTTCGCAAGCCGGTGGCGCAACCACCAGCCCAAGCGAGCTGAAAAGCCTCACTCAAAATTCAGCCGCAGCAATGCGCTGGACGGCCCTGCTACGAGGCCGAAGACTCCGCTTGCCGTGGAGAATAGCGTCGGGAAGCCGGCAGCCACCTGAAGGTGAGCGCCAAATGTCGGCGCGGGAAAGAGAGCATGGCGAACTCCCATCCCCGATTTGCCCCTGTTCAACCGAAAGGTTGGACAGGGGCTTTTTGTTGATTCAATGCGAGGCCAGCGCCGAATGAGATTCGGCTGGGCGTCAGCGGTCACTTGAACCCGCAATAGAGACGTCTGCAAAAAGTTGCAAGTGCCGGAGCGGGGAGCATTACTCCGCGCTCTAATCCAAGCAAACTTGCAGAGCATTGCTCCGCGCTCCGCTGATACAATCAGCTTTTGCAGAGGCCTGCTCACGCACGCCAATCAGCGGCGTCGTGGTTTGGGATCGAGATTTTGTTCGAGGTCTTCCGCGGTGACCGTCGATTCCACTCCGTTTTCGGGAACATCCACGTGCGCAACCCAAAGAATCGCGTTCAGCATGATTTTCCGCATGTTGTCGTTGCCCCAGTTTTTGTGCACGTGACCACCGGTGAAACCAAAGCCGCGTCGTCCTTCAGCATCCTCGTAAGCCCATGCCACGTGTTGTGGTTCTCCAGCCGCAACGGCTTTTCGAACGTCCGGATTGCCGCTGTGCGGACCGTCAGGACGCGTCAACGTCGCTTCTGTTGGAGTTGCGGTCAGGATCGGAGTGACCCCCTTCATGCCTTCAGCAAACCGCATGTGATAGTACCATTCATCCCGGATCTTGAACGGCTTCACGCCGCGGGTGATGGGATGATCGGGAAAGCTCGTGAATTCCGCGTCCCAATGCGGATTCACCGACCAATGTATTTCGAAACAGCCGCCGATCCATTCGATGAATTCCTTCTGGCCTTTTTCCTTCGTCGGCTCGACGCCGTAATGAACGCAGAGGAAGCCGGTGCCCTTGGCGCGGAGTTGCGCGAGCTGCTTCAGGTGATCGCCCTGAAGCGCTGGATGTCCCGCACCGCCGTCGCAGTAGAACAATACCGCCGCGGCGTCATCAAACGCCGACTCGTTGGTTGGCCAGCCCCCGGAATAATTTTCCACATGGATGCCGGGGACATTGGCCAGGCATTTCTTGAACAGCAGCACGCCGGCATTGTGTTCGTGTTCGCCGGGGCCATGACTCGGCCGACCGGCAATCAGGACAATCTTCTTGTCTGCCGCCGCGGCTGTGGAAGCGAACTGAATCATCAACGAGGCGACGGTCAGGAGGAGGAATGTTTTCATCGCGGATTATGGTTTCGAACTGATGGATCGGATCATTTGAATGTTCTCTTCAGGAATGCGACGCCTTTGCGGGCAATGTCGTTACGGCTCGGCTCAATTTTTCTCCAGATGGCTGCGGCCCGGGCAATCACTTTCACATCCGTGGTGAATGATTCGATCACAATCGGGCCGTTGAACTTGATCGCCTTTGCGGCGGCGGCGACGGATTTCCAATCGACGTGATCGTTTCCCGGCGTGCCGCGATCGCTCGCGCTGGCGTGAATGTGAGCGACATGTTTTCCGGCGCGTCGCACGGCTTCGGCCAGATTCTTTTCCTCAATGTTCATGTGAAACGTGTCGAGCATCAGCTTGAGTCCGGGGCTCTTCACGTCGGCGATCATCTGCAATCCCTGTTCGACTGTGTTGAGGAAGTCCGATTCAAACCGGTTGAGCGGTTCCATGCAGATGAGTTTCCCGTGTGAGTGTGCGTGATCGCAGATCGTCTTCAAATGCCGGGCGACGGTTTTCCATTGGCGCCGGTATTCAGCGGGTGGAACGGCATCGGCCCGGCCGGTGGCGGAATAAAGCGGGCCGATGATCAAATTCGTGCCGAGTGCATCCGCGATGCCGACGAGTTCCTTCATGTAGCGAACCGTCGCATTCTGTTGCGCTTTAGTTCCGCGGAGGTCGCGCGACGGCGGGAAGCAGGCGCAGACGGAGGTGCAGACCAGGCCGGCCTTATCGAGCTGCCGGCGCACGAAAGCCGGATCGAAATCCGAAGGCGATTCCACGGCGATCTCAACGCCGTCGAAGCCCCATCGTTTGAACTGGGAAAAAAGCCGCGTGCTTTGATTGGTGAAAGGTGACGTGAAGAGGAATGTATTGATGCCGAACTTCATTGCCGCAAAGTAAGCATCAGCGGGGAACCGGGAGCAAGATGTGAGTTTGAGTTTTGAGTTCGGAGTTTCGGGAGCGAAACGAAACAACTCGAAATTCAAAACTCAGACTCAAAACTAAATTAGGGTGTTCTCCCCGATGAACTGAGGATTTCGCCTACTGCCGCGAGTTGGCGGACGTGTTCACCCTTTTGAAGCGTGAACATGGAACCGAAGCCAGACGTCGTGTCGCACGACGGATTTTTCATCTCGATTGGAATCATTGCCTGGAACGAAGAACGGGCGATTCCATCGCTGCTGCAATCCGTTTTTCAACAGACGCTTTTCCAGGAGCTGGCAAGACGCGGACTGCGCTGCGAGGTGTTCTGCGTGGCCAACGGTTGCACGGATCGCACGGTTGAAGTGGCGACCGAATTGTTTCGAGAACAGGAAAGGAATCCCGAGCAGGCAGCGCTGTTTTCGGGAAAGGCAATCAATCTGTCGCAGCGGGGCAAGATCAATGCGTGGAATGAGTTCGTGCATTCGCTTTCAGCACGAGAGGCGCGGTATCTGATTCTGATGGACGCGGACATCGTCATTCACAATCCCCGAACGCTCTGGAATCTGGTGCAGGCGCTTGAGTCGGATCCGGAGGCGCGGGTTTCAGTGGACGTTCCGCGGAAGGATCTCGAGTTCAAACCCGAGAAAACATTTCGCGAACAAATGTCGCTTCGGATGTCGCGGCTGACGCGATCGGCTTCAGCGCAGCTGTGCGGGCAGCTTTATTGCATTCGTTCCGAAACCGCCCGGAACATTTTTCTTCCGCGTGATCTCACCGCCTGCGACGACGGTTTCATCAAGTCGCTTGTCTGCACCGATTTTCTTTCGCACGGCGTGTGGCCGTCGCGCATTCAATTGGCGCGCGACGCCTCGCACACGTTTGAGGCTTACACTTCGTTGAAAAGCGTTTTTAAAAATCAGAAACGGCAGGCGATCGGGCAGACCATCGTTCACCTGTTGATCGACGATTACCTGAAGCGGATGCCCGCGTGGGAACGTGCGAGGCTTGCGGAAACGCTTCGACGGAAGGAGCACGACAATCCGGACTGGCTGAAGAAATTGATTCACGAACATCTTCGCCGGAAACGCTTTTTCTGGCGGCTCTATCCCGGATTGATCAGTCATCGGTTTCTCAAATTGAAGTCACTGAGCTGGTCCGGGCGGATCAAGGCACTTCCTGCAGTGTTACTCGGGACAGCGCTCTCGCTGATCGCCAGTTTCGCCGCATTCCGCTTTCTTAAGTCGGGCAGCACAAACTATTGGCCCCGGGCGGAACGCTCCAGTTTGCAATCGATCGATTTGTCCGCTTCGGTCGGGTCGATGACGCGGTTCAAGATTCATTGATCTGACGTTGTCGGGAACGTTGTCGCCCTCGCGAACAGAAACAGCACGTTCATGGAATCGAAGTACATTCTTGCCGCAGCTTATCTTTCGATCGCCGCGTTTGGAGGCGTGGTGGCGGCCTGTTTGTCGAAACGCATTCGTGACGTGTTTTTCTTCCTGCTGGTGACAATGTCCGCCGTCACGGAACAATGGGATGTCAATTTCGTCAGCCGTGAATGGTATCGCGGCACAACCTGCGGTTTTGAGATTTCGCTGGTGGATGTTTTTGCGTTGAGCCTGCTGGTGAGCGCGGTGCTGCTGCCGAGGGGAGGCGAGAAGCGATTTTATCTGCCGGGCAGTCTTGGGCTGATGATTCTCTTCTTTCTGTTTTCGATCCTGTGCGTGGCGATGGCTGATCCAAAACTGTTCGGCATGTTCGCACTGCTGAAGCTGGTCCGTGGCCTGATTGTATTCCTCGCGGTGGCGTTGTACGTCCGGGGCGAACGGGAGTTGAAAATCCTGCTGATCGCGCTGGCGACGATCGTTTGTTATGAGGCGCTGCGGGCGGTGGAACAACGATATCGCTTTGGCATTCATCGCGTCTTCAGCGACTTCAACGCACCAAACAGCCTTTCGATGTACATGTGCACGACGGCCCCGGTGTTCGTCGCGGCGATTACATCGAACATTTCCCGATGGTTGAAGGCATTTTGCGCAGCGGCAATCGCCCTGGCCGGTTTGAGCGTGCTTCTCACGATCTCCCGTGCCGGCGTGGTAACGCTTGGGTTTGTGCTTCTCCTGGCGGTGTTGTTCACGATCACGTGGAAGTTCACGGCCAAAAAGGTTTTTGTAACCGTGTTCGTCACGATCGCAGTGGCCGGCGCCCTGGCGAAATCGTGGGAATCACTCGCCTCTCGATTCGGCGAAGCGTCCCTGGAGGAGGAATACGAAAACACGCGCGTTCAGAGCCGCGGTTATTATGTGAAGATTGCGGCGGCGATTGCGGAGGATCACTGGCTGGGTGTCGGGCCGAACAACTGGTCGTATTGGGTGAGCAATCGTTACGGTCCGAGAATGGGCTTCAAGTTTGCGCCGTACCCGGGACCGGACCGGCCTCCGAAGTTTGAAGTCGAAGATGGTGCCAACGTGGATGATCCACAGGCGGCGCCCGCACACAGTCTCGCGGCGCTGACGGCCGGTGAAATGGGAGTCGTCGGACTGGTGCTGATGTTTCTGCTCTGGTTCCGGTGGTTTCAGATGGGCGTAAGTTTTCTTTGGAAACGGACGGATGAACTCACACACCGGATCAATGTCGGGATTCTTTTTGGAATTCTCGGAAACTTTCTTCAGAGCCTCACTGAATGGGTTTTCTACCAAACGGCCATTTATTTCACGTTCCACATTCTCATCGGCGCGCTGGCCAGCATGTATTACCTGAAGCGCCAGGCGCGAAAGGCGGAGAAGGCGCGCCAGAGGATGGAAGAGGAAGAAGAACTCGAATCCGAAATGGTCGAGCCTGATGTCGAATATGCGCGTCGTTCACCTGCTTAGAAAATACAATCCCGACCAATGGGGCGGCACCGAGACGGCCATTCAACGGCTCTTCGTCGGACTCCGCGAGCATGACGTCGAGTCCGCCGTGTATTGCCCGGCGCTTGATCACGCGCCAGCTCGAGATCCGCTCAAGGAGGATGGCTGTGAAATTCGCCGCTTTCGGGCATTCGTTCCGATTCTTGGAATTTCCGAGCAACGCAAACGGCAGCTGATTTCCGTCGGCGGCAATCTGATGTCGTTCGATCTCTATTCGATGCTGAACCGCGAACGCGAGGCATCGGTCATTCACACGCACACGCTGGGCCGAATCGGTGCGATTGCCCGGACGGTTGCAAAACGGCGGAAACTTCCGTTCGTCGTTACGATTCACGGCGGCGTGCTCGATCTGCCGCAGCACATTAAAAACGATTTCAACAAGCCGATTGGAGGGTGGGAGTGGGGAAGGTTTTTTGGACTGGTTTTTCAGTCGCATCGGCTCTTTCCGGAAGCGGACGCCATTGTGACGTGCAACGCGAACGAGGCGCGGCTGCTTCAGGAAAAACATCCGGACAAACGAATCGTCGTCCAGCCACACGGCGTGCCGCTGCAGGTGTACGAAAAGGATTCACGTGCCGAAGCGTTGAAGGCGTTTCCGGAAATTCACGGCAAACAGGTGCTGCTCTGCATGGGACGCATCGATGCCGTAAAAAACCAGCGCTGGCTGATCGAACAGGCGCCACGATTTCTGAACCGGCATCCGGAAACAATGCTGGTGCTGGCGGGAGCGTGCACCGATGAAGCGTATGGAACGGAATTGAAAAACCGGATTCGTCAGCTTGGCATTGAGAAGCGCGTTCTGATCACGGGCGGGTTGCCGCCAAACGATCCGCGGTTGATCGGACTGTTGCAGGAGGCTGAAGTGCTGCTCGTGCCGTCGCAGTCGGAAACCTTCGGGATTGTCATTCTCGAAGCGTGGGCGACGGGAACGATGGTGTTGTCATCGAAAACTTCCGGCGGAACGACGCTCATTCGCCATGGCGAGAACGGATGGTTGTTCGATCTCGACAATCCGCAGAGCTTCCACGAGCCGCTGGACCATGCGTTGATGAAAACCGATCTGGCCCGACGGATCATTCGCCGCGGCTGCGATCAGGTGAACACGGAATACAATGTGACCGCCCTGGCGGGCCGCATGAAGCGGCTCTACGAAGAACTGATTGAGGAGAAGAATGCGTTACGTGCTGATTCGCGACGACGATACCAACGCGCTGACACCCATTGAGTGTCTGGAGCGGTTGTATCGGCCTTTTCTGGATCGCAACCTGCCGGTGAATCTGGCGGTGATCCCGAATGTTGCGACGCGCACAGTTTTACCGGACGGTCGGGCGGAGGGATTCCTCCTGGCGCGAAACGGAGAGCAGCGTGAAACGGTGCCGATCACTTCAGATCGAACGCTCATTGAATATCTCAAAGGCAATCCCGGCTTTGAAATCGTGCAGCACGGATTCCGGCATGACTACTTTGAATTCGATCGCGTGGCGGGAACTGAGATTGGGCGGCGACTGGAGCAGGGGACCGAGCTGTTGTTGGAAGCGGGTTTCTCCAAACCGAAGGCGTTTGTGGCGCCATACGACAAGCTTTCGAGGGAAAGTTATCGTGCCGTTGTGAAACGGTTCCCTCTTGTTTCCACGGGCTGGTTTGAATTGCGTCGCCTTCCTGAAACCTGGTGGCCGAAGTATGCGTTGAAGAAAATCGCCGGCAAATCGCACTGGCGCGTGAACGGCGCCACGTTGATGTCGCACCCGGGCTGTCTGCTTTCGTGTCATCGCGATTACAACACGATGCTCGATTCCGTCATCCAGTCGGTGAATAGCCGTCGCGTGACAGTGCTGGTGACGCACTGGTGGGAGTATTTTCGTGATGGAGAACCCGATGCCCGCTTCATCGATCAGCTGCATGAAACAGCGGATTATCTCGGCTCCGCAAAGGATGTTCGCGTGGTCAGGTTCTCGGATGTTGCGAAAGCGGAAGTGCCGTTGAATTGAGTCGGAGAGGAAGGCGAAGGACATTCTGCTTCGTTCGAACAAGTTTCTTTCCTTGATTTTACGGGCCAACGGACGTTTGCTCTGCGGATTCATTTTGACCAAAACGATTACTGACATGGCCTATAAAGATGTGACACCGCCCGCTGGCGGAAAAATTTCGATCCAGAACGGAAAATTGAACGTTCCGGAAAACCCGATCCTTCCCTTCATTCGCGGCGACGGCACCGGTCCGGACATCTGGGCTGCGAGCGTGCGCGTCTTTGACGCCGCGGTGGAAAAAGCGTATGGCGGCAAACGCAAGGTGTCGTGGTTCGAAGTGTTCGCCGGTGAAGAGAGCTTCAAGAAATTCAACAACTGGCTTCCGGACGACACTGTGGAAGCGTTCAAGGAATATCTCGTCGGCATCAAAGGGCCGCTCACCACGCCGGTCGGCGGCGGTATTCGATCGCTGAATGTTGCCCTCCGCCAGATGCTCGATCTTTACGTCTGCCTGCGCCCCGTTCAGTGGTTCACTGGCGTGCCTTCTCCAGTGAAACATCCGGAGAAGGTGGACATGGTGATCTTCCGCGAGAACACCGAAGACATTTACGCCGGCATCGACTTCGAAGCCGGAAAGGAACAGGCGGTCAAGACCATCGAATTTCTGAAGGCGAATTATCCGAAGGAGTTTAAGAAGATTCGCTTCGGCGAAACGCCGGAGGTCGTGGGCATCGGCATCAAGCCGGTCAGCCGGACTGGAACGGAACGTCTCGTCCGTTCCGCAATTCAATACGCCATCGCGAACAATCGGAAGAGCGTCACGATCGTTCACAAGGGGAACATCATGAAGTTCACCGAAGGCGCGTTCCGCGACTGGGGTTATGCGCTGGCGAAGAGTGAGTTCGGCGCGGTGGAAATCGACGGCGGTCCGTGGTGCAAGATTCCGGACGGCAAACCTGGCGCCGGCATCGTCATCAAGGACGCGATCGCGGACATCACGCTGCAGCAGGTGTTAACTCGTCCGACGGATTTCGACGTGATCGCCACGCTGAACCTGAATGGCGATTATCTCAGTGACGCACTCGCAGCACAGGTCGGCGGCATCGGCATCGCACCCGGTGGAAACATCAACTACATCAGCGGCCACGCGATCTTCGAAGCGACGCACGGCACGGCGCCGAAGTATGCGAACAAGGACGTTGTCAATCCAGGCTCGGTCGTTCTGTCCGGCGAAATGATGTTCCGTTATATGGGCTGGACTGAAGCCGCGGATCTGATCATCAAGGGTTTGAACGGCGCGATCGGAAGCAAGCGTGTGACGTATGATTTCGCGCGTTTGATGGAAGGAGCCACAGAGATCAAGTGCTCTGAGTTCGGAACGAACATCATCAACAACATGTGATCCGCGTTCCGCGATCACAGTGGTTTAAAATCAAAACGCCGGTCGCTCGTTCGAGTGACCGGCGTTTCGCTTTGAATGGTTCGCGTCAGCGAATGTGGTTCACCACGTCGGCAAAACCGGTGACGACTTCCTTGCGCGTTGAGAGATTCCGAAGACGAACGTACTGATCGTTGTCGAGTTTCGCAGTGAAGGCGGCTTTCAGTTCCTGGGCGCGCTTGAACTGTTTGTCGGATTTCGTTGGCGTGAGCGAGTATTCCACACCGAGCCCGGCGCTGCGCAGAATCTGGATCAGCTTCAAGGCGTCAGTGCGAAGCGATTCGTCTTCGACCATCACAAAGACGTCGATGCCGCCGTCGAACTTCGGCAACAGGTTGCGGGCCTTCAGCAGTTCGAGCAGGACGACGTCGCCCATTCCGAAGCCGAGTGCGGGCAGGTTCACTTTTCCTGCGCTGATCAGCTTGATGAGATTGTCGTAGCGTCCGCCGCCAGCGATTGCGCGGAATTCGCCTTTGCGATCGAAAGCTTCGAATACGACGCCGGTGTAATAAGCGAGGCCGCGGATGACGTGATAATCGACTTTCACGAAATCGCTCATTCCGCGCGCGGCGAGGTTGTCCAGAATCGCCTTGAGCTCCGTGGTAGGCGCGCCGCCTTCGATGAAGGCTGTCACGTCGTCGTAGGAGAACCCGAGCTCGTCGAGCTTCTTCCGGCTTTCTTCCGGCGCGGTCCGTTCAAGTTTGTCGATGATCTGAAAGAACTGGTATTCGCCATCCGCAGGAAGCTCGGTCTTGGTTGAGCGGGTGCGGTAATAGTCCTGCCACGCATTGCGACTGCTGAGTCGCACAACGAAGTCCTCCGCAGTGAGGCCGAATGAGCGCAGGGTGTCGATCAACAGCGCGATCAGTTCGGCATCGGCGGCGGGATCCGTTTCGCCCATGAGGTCGGCATTGAACTGGAAGTGTTCGCGCAACCGGCCTTTCTGCTGCTTTTCGTAACGGAACAATTGCGGAATGGCGAACCACTTGATCGGCTTTTTGTAGTTGCGCTCGTGTGCGGCAACCATCCGGGCCAGCGTGGGCGTCATTTCAGGACGCATCGCAACGTGGCGTTCTCCTTTGTCCACGAAGTCGAAGAGTTGCTTGACGATTTCCTCGCCGCTCTTGGTTGTGAACAGTTCCAGCGGTTCCAGCGGCGGACCGTCGTATTCGCGAAATCCATAGCGCTGAGCCATCCGACGCCATTTGTGAAAGATGTATTGGCGCGCGTCGGCGCTCCAGACATCCGGGTGAGGAATGGGCTCTGGGTAGAAATCGCGAAAACCGGGCAATCGTTCCATAAAATGTCGGCAGACAATAGGTTTCTTGCGAGAGGCTGAAAAGTGAAAAGCAGCAAAGAAAAAGCAGGAATCCAGGAAATCCTGAATTCCTGCTGGAAATTTGGGTGCCCGAACTACGCGGAAGGTTGCTGGGCGGTGTCCGGCTTCGGTGCAATCTTGAGCACTTCAGCCCGCATTTCCTTGCCCGGCTTGAATTTGACCACCGAACGTTCCGGAATCGGAACGTCGGTTTCCGGCGCATTGGGGTTCCGGCCAACACGCGCTTTGCGAACCTTCACCTCGAACACACCGAAGTTCCGGAGTTCGACTTTGTCACCTTTGGCCAGAGCCTCGGCAATGTAATCGAGGGTTTTCTGAACCACATCGAGGACTTGCTGCTGCACCAAGCCCGTCTCTTCACTGATGCGAGTGACCAGGTCTCGTTTTGTCAGCGTCATACATAATGGGAGTTTGGGTTCTACTACGAGTCCGGGTATAACCCTCTTGGCTGGAACGGTCAAGCGGCGAATGTAACTTAAAAGTGACGGTCAAGAGCAAAAACCTACCGGTGGCACAATCGTGATTTACCGGTGATCCAAACCCACTGCATCGCTCAATGTGCGAATCGCTTTTGCTTCCATCCGATCGATCAATCCAAGAACGATATCCCGACAGATCGTCGGCCCTTGATAAACGAATCCTGTGTAAACCTGGAGCAGCGATGCGCCGGCAGTGATTTTTTCCCACGCGTCGTCGGCGTTGAAGATTCCGCCCACGCCGATGATCGGCACCTGTCCGCGACTTTGCCTATAAAGATGGCGGATCACTTCCGTGCTGCGCGCACGAACCGGGCGTCCGCTTAATCCGCCGGTTTCCGAATACACTTTCTGAACCACAGGATCGGAACTTGCCGGACGCGAGATCGTGGTGTTCGTGGCGACGATACCCGCGATGTTTCGGGGTGCGACCAATTCCAGAATTTCGTCGAGCGCCTCGAAGGTCAGATCGGGTGCGACTTTGACGAGGATAGGTTTCGGTGTTCCCGCGGCATTCACTTCTTGAAGCGCCGTGAAGATGTCGTTGAGCGCGGACTTGTCCTGGAGCTGCCGGAGATTTGGAGTGTTGGGCGAGCTGACGTTGACGACGAAGAAGTCGAGGTAAGGCCGGAGCGCGCGGAACGAATTGGCGTAATCGTCGGGAGCTTTCTCGAGCGGCGTGACTTTCGATTTGCCGAGGTTCATTCCGACCGGATGCTTTGGCCAAAGTCCGGATTGTTTCCATTCTGCCAGTTTTTCGGCGATCGCCTCCGCGCCGATGTTGTTGAAGCCCATCCTATTCACAATCGCTTCCTCCGAGATTGCCCGGAAAACGCGCGGAGATGGATTGCCTGGCTGCCCCAGCCAGGTTGCAGCGCCGAGTTCGGTGAAGCCAAATCCCATCGCGGCCCAGGCGGGAACAGCTTCGGCGTTCTTGTCCATTCCGGCAGCGAGACCGATGGGATTGGGAAATCTCAATCCAAACAGTTTCACCGGCAGCTCCGGCGCGCCGAGAAGCGAAGACATCGCATCGATGGCCAGCGCATTCCGGCTGGCGCGTCCGAGAATGTGCATGATGCGATTGTGAATTTCTTCGGCCTGTTGCGTGAACAACACGGGGCGAATTGCGTTTCGATACAGCCAGCTCATCGCGAGGTGATGTACTGGAAAATGTCACAGAAGGAAACGAAGGAAACAAAGGGAGGCAGGGCAATGCGTTGCTTTTCATCTATCCTCCGATGACGGCGCGCCGATCACGAAAGCTTCTCGGCTCGCAACTGTTTTCGTTCCTTCGTTCCCTTCTGCAATTCCCATCCTCACTGACGGACAAGGCCGCTCGGTCGAGTCGAATCCGCTGGGTTTCCGGTCGGTTTGCGGCCCTGGATTTGCCCAAATAAACAGTTGCCTCGAAGCGGCTGTCTGTTAGTTTGCTGGGCCTTTCAGCGGAAACGCTGGGGGAAAACGGTCCTTTATCGGTTCGTGTGAACCGGGCTTGCCTCGCGGAAGCGCAGGGTAAGCGGGCCACAACAACATCGGAAACAATCCCGTGTTCCGCGGGATGGTTCGCAAAAGCGGACTCTTAACAAAGGAAAAACTGTGATCAGTATTGGCGTAAAAGAACTGTTGGATTCAGGCGTTCATTTCGGGCACCAGACCAAGCGTTGGAACCCCAAGATGAAGCCCTTCATCTTCGATGCCCGCAACGGCATCCACATCATCGACCTCAGCAAGACCCTCAGCCAGCTGGAAGCCGCTTGCGACTTCCTCGCCTCGGTTGTTGGAAAGGGCGATCGCGTCCTGTTCGTCGGCACCAAGAAGCAGGCCCAGCAGGCCGTGAAGGAAACCGCGAAGGAATGCGGCCAGTTCTACGTCACTGAACGCTGGCTCGGCGGCACCCTGACCAATTTCCAGACCATCAAGCGCTCGATCGCCCGCATGAAGCAGATTGAGAAGATGGAAGCAGACGGCAGCATCAACAATTACGTGAAGCAGGAGCAGTCGATGATCCGCCGCGAAGCTGCCCGCCAGCAGAAATACTTTGATGGCATCCGCGCGATGGACAAGTTCCCCGGCGCCATGTTTGTCGTGGACATCAAGCGCGAGCACAACGCAATCGCGGAGGCCCGCCGCCTGAAGATTCCGGTCGTCGCCATCGTTGACACGAACTGCGATCCCGATCTCGTGGAATATCCGATCGCCGGCAACGACGACGCGATCCGTTCGGTCCGCATGATCCTCACCACGGTCGCGCAGTCAATCACCCGCGCCCGTGCCGAGTATGAGGCCAAGTACGGCCGCCGTTCAAAGGGTGAACAGCCCGAGAAGTTCGAATCCGCTGAAGCTGTGGAAATCGCAGCTGGCGAGGATCCCTCGACTCCGGAGAGCTCCCCGGCTTAACCCTTGTTTCGGGTTTGAAGTTTCGCGTTTCGAGTCGCAAGGCTCGGGCGCGAAACTGATTTTCAACCCGAAATTTGAAACCAAGAACTCGAAACTGAATTATGGCTGAAATTACTCCCGCACTCGTAGGCAAGCTGCGCGAAATGACCGGCGCAGGTCTGATGGACTGCAAGAAGGCTCTCGTTGAATCCAACGGCGATCTCGACGGCGCCGTGGACAGCCTTCGCAAGAAAGGAGCCGCCACGGCTGCCAAGAAGGCAACCCGCGAAGCGAACGAAGGCATCATCGCGCAATACATCATGCCCGGCGGAAAGCTTGGCGTGCTGGTCGAAGTGAACTGCGAAA
Organism: uncultured Verrucomicrobia subdivision 3 bacterium; assembly: GCA_937890005.1. GTDB lineage: Bacteria > Verrucomicrobiota > Verrucomicrobiia > Limisphaerales > DASXHY01 > DASXHY01. The sequence goes on from CALBZA010000073.1 coordinate 63,844, forward strand.
CCGATTTCGTTGCCCGCAACGATTCCTTCCGCGCCTTTGGCGAAGAGATTGCAAAGAAGATCGCCAATGACGCGAACGCGAACCTCGAAGCAGACCGCGAAGCCGCTGTCGCCAAGATCGGCGAAAACATCAAGATCGCCCGCAACGCCCGCATGGAAGTCTCCGGCAATGGATTGATCGCCGGTTACATTCACGCCGGCGCGAAGATCGGTGTGCTCGTTGAAGTCGGCGCTGGAAAGGAAAGCACGGTTGCCAACGACGATTTCAAGCAGCTTGTGAAAGACATCACACTGCAGATTGCAGCAGGCCATCCTTTCGCGGTTTCCCGCGACCAGGTTCCTGCCGACGTGATCGCGAAGGAACGCGAAATCGCTGCGCAGTCGGATCGCCTCAAAGGCAAGCCCGCCGCTGCGATGGAAAAGATTCTCCAGGGCGTTCTGGAAAAATTCTTCCAGACCTACTGCCTCGTCGATCAGGGCTTCGTGAAGAATCCCGAGCAGACGATCGCGCAGCACGTCGCTGAAGTCGGCAAGAAGGTCGGTGACGAAATCACGATCCGCCGCTTTGTTCGCTTCCAGGTCGGCGAAGCGATCGCGTAATCGACATTTCCAATTCAAATGCAGAAAGGCGTTCCGAAAGGGGCGCCTTTTTGCTTAACGCGGATTCAATCCGTTTGTCTGCGTTTCAATTCCTGCCAGGCTTCGACCTGTGCTTCCGCCCGGGCGCTGATTTCCTTCAGCTTCTGCGCCTGTGCCTGTTGGATTCGCTGCAACTCCTGCATTGCCGCCTTTTGGTTCGATTCGGAGCCGCTTTGCTGCGCGGCGGCGAGTTGTGACTGGGCGGATTGCGTGAGGCGCTTTGTTTCCTCGGAAATTGCCCTGAATTCTTCGAGCGCTATCTGACGAATCATTCTTGTGCCGTCCTCCTCGGGGGTGTCTTGCGGATTCGGAATGATCTGCCGGACTTTTTCGACCGCTGCAGCGCGAGCGGTTCGATCCACAGCAGAAGCTGACGCGACGGTCTGAGTGGAAGAGCTGGATTGAATGACGCGAGTGATTGCGCGGCTGAGATCAGGTTCGATGGCTGATTCCCATTGGGGCGACAGCCGTGGAAGTGTTTCACGTCGATCCTGCTGAACAACCGCTATGCCGAGAAAGCAGGCGTCTCCGATGTTCATGTTGAACGGCGTAATTCCGTCCTGCTCAGCCAATCTCACAGCTTCGGCATCGGTCAGCGTTTTGTGACGAACCACCTGGATTTTTCCGCGAGCCGCAATTTCATATTCGACGAGCAGTTGATCCACGCGATCGGAAAAAGCCCGCAAGCCGTTGTCCGTAGATTGTGGATCGAGCAGGGAATAAAATCTCAGTTCAACCCGGGATGGAAGGTTCTCCAGAACCGCGAGGGTGTCCGCATGCAGTGTTGGAACGTTCTGCTCTTGTACCGATTGCGGCGAGGACTGCGGCTTGAGGAGGTAGATCCCGATCACTGCGAGATCGACCAGGAGGAACACCGCAATCACTACCGCGATTCGACTGATGCCGCGGGATAAATTTGAACCGTCGGAAATTCTCATAAGCAACACACAGCGTTTCGGACCCGAACGTGCCAAGACTCGGAGTCCGGCGCAAAGCAAAGTTCGGTGACCGTTCAGTGACTGAATTTCACGACGTACTCGCTTCGTTGGGTCTGAATCTCCTTTGTTTTCAATGTATTTCCAATCCTGATGAATGTTCTTTTGTCCTCGACGGGCCAACCGGTGGTAAGCATCCGCCAATATCGGGAAAGAGCGGATTGGGCGCCTGAAATAGTCTTCGAACATCAATATGGGCGTCTGGTGTTCAACAAGTGCGATGGATCGAAACGATCCCGGCGACCCTCTGTCTTCATCGCCTCAATTGGACTCCCGACTGCAACGAGACCATCCCCATTCTTTTTCTATGCATCGCGACCGATTCCTTTGCTGTGTCTGGCATTTGGCTGCGATTGGAATTCTTTTATCGTGCGCAACGCTCCAGGCCGAGGTTGAGCACCAGATCATCACGCAGCCGGGCGGTGTTCCTGGCTGGCCGGTGATCACGGACGTGACCCGCGCCAGCAACGGGATGACGATCCGTTGGGACGGTCCTGTCGGATATTCACGGGTGATGGAGAGCAAGGATCTGCTTGGTCAGAAATGGACGCAGGTCGGTTCGCCGACACTCGAACGGAAGGCCACCATCACCACGCTGTCCAGCAACGCATTCTTTCGAATCCTCGGACCTGCGCCGCAATATGCCGGTTCGCAGGTTTGCGCGCAATGTCATACAGACGTTCACAACGAAATGAACACGCGCCACGCCGCGGCGTTCACGACACTCAAGAACATCGGTCAGCAGAACAATTCGAGCTGTCTGCCTTGTCACACGGTTGGATATGGTCTGCCGACAGGTTTTCGTTCGGAAGCACTGACGCCGAAACTTGCGGGCGTGCAATGCGAGAATTGTCACGGACCTTCCGGTGCTCATGCGGCGAACGAAGAAGATCTGACACTGCGGCCACGCAAGGACATCGCCGCCCAGATCTGCGGAGGATGTCACACGGGTTCTCATCAGCCCACCTACAATGAATGGAGCGGCAGTGGACATGGTGTCGTCGTCGAGGACATGAGCCCGGCAGGCCGAGTGGACAGTTGTGGACGTTGCCATTCCGGTTCGGCGCGGCTGACGTTGCTCAAGGGAAAGAGCGCGCTGACGGTCACCAATGACGCGAACATGAGCATCACATGTGTTGTCTGTCACGATCCGCACAAGAACACCGGCAACCCGGCACAACTGCGCAATCCGTTGAAGTCCACAAACGATTTTGTTCTCACCACATCCGCTGACTTCGCTTCATCGTATCAGTCCAACATCAACGTCTGCGCGCAATGCCACAATCATCGCGGGGCAACCTACACGAGCAACGGACGTCCACCGCATCATTCGCCTCAATACAACATGCTGCTCGGAACCGTGGGCGAACTGGCATCGGGGGAGAAACCGTATCGTCCGGCGGGACACGCCTTCCTTGAAAAACAGTGCGTGACCTGCCACATGCAGACGCAGGCCTATCAGAGCGAATCGCATCCGGCGGTGACGGGTCACAGCTTCAAGGTGGAGTCGTTTGATACATGTGCCCAGTGCCATCCGTTTCCCGAACTCCTCACAGTGTTCACGACTGTTTCGATGTCGAATCAGATTCAGAGTGTGAAACGTGCGCTGGATCTTTGGGCGACGACGAAAGCGCCGGACGCGTTGCGAACGAAGTATGGCGCGCGCGCATGGGAATACACTTCCGTCGGCAGTCTTTCAACCGGCGGCAGCGGACCGAGCAGCGCCGAGCAGGCTCTCATTCCTGTCAACATTCAGAAGGCACGATTCAACCTTTACATGGTTTTGCACGACGGCAGCTACGGTGTGCATAACGGACCATACGCCGTCACGCTGCTGGAGACGGCTTTGGAGTGGATTCAGGCTGAATTGAACAAATAAATCACCGCAACGAAATGAGCATTCGAAATCGAATCAAAAAGCTGCCTGCCGGACTGGTGCGGTGGGGCGTTCTAAGCGCTGCGGTTATGGTGATGTTCGCAGTGATGATCGCATGCACAACAGTCAATCGCGCCGTCGTTGTGCTGCCGGAATACCCTGGTGCGAACTACATCGGCTCCAAGGAATGCGAACAATGTCATGACACGATCTATCGCGATTTTCTAACCGCGGATCATGCGCGTCTGATTACCGGCGGTGCCAATGCCCTCAATGCCGGATGCGAATCATGTCACGGCCCTGGCAGCGTGCATTCGGATTCGGGCGGCGAAACGCTGCCGCCGTTCAGCTTCACTTCTGGCCGGCCGCAGGCGAACGGTTCGCTGGGACGCCAGGGTGTTGATCCCGCGCGCGCGATCGAAGATGTCTGCTTCCAATGCCACGCTGAAATTCGCGGCCAGTTCAATCTCCCGCATCATCATCCAGTTCCTGAAGGCAAAATGACGTGCACGCAATGCCATCCGCCGCACAAGGGAACGGCCCACATCGGCGGCGCCAAAAGGCTGGCTTCGCGGGATCAGACCTGTCTCCAATGCCATCCGCAGCAAAAAGGTCCGCATGTGTTCGAGCACGAAGCCATGCGCGAAGGTTGCACCTCCTGCCACATGCCGCACGGAAGCGTGAATGCCAAAATGCTGACGGAGCGTGATTCCAATCTCTGTCTCAAGTGCCATTTCCAGCAGGTTCAGGGCGGCAACATCCTCATCGGAGGCATCGACCACACCACGCGGCTTCAGCAGGGGAGCTGTTGGACTGCGGGTTGTCATGAAGCCGTCCATGGTTCCCGTGTGAATTCGTCCCTTCGCTATTGAACTGACCGACAACGCTCACGCCGATGAAAAAGAAAACGCAGAACGGAAGAGCCCAAAATGCAACACGGGAGAAGGGAACTCCTTTTCCTGTCGGCTGGTATTTTCTGTCGCCAGTTCAAAGGCGCATTCTCGGACGCCTCATGCTCGGCGCTGTATTGAGCGCATTCGCGAGCCAGGCGATGGCTGAGGAACCGGAAGCGGAAGAAAAGGAAGAGAAGGCGGAAGAGAAGGAACCTCTGACTCCGGAACAGATGTTCGAAGGCGGTTCCGAGACGTATGGGAACTGGGTGGAACTTTCTTACGGCGGAATGCTGACGTCCGGGAGCAAGGGAGCCGCACAGGAGCGGATGCATCTGGGCGACGGCATTTTCGGCGGCATTGAAGACCTGCATTTTCAGAAGCAGATCAACAAGGACACACTGTTCACATTGGATGGACGGGCGCTTTTCAACGCGGAGGACTACAAGCTCAGCCTCAGCCTGGTTCGCGAGAAGCTGGGTTTTGTGAAGTTTCGATTCCAACAATTTCGCACCTGGTACAACAACAGCGGCGGTTACTACGCGCCGGCGGACCTGTGGCTTCCGGCATACGATGAAACGTTGTTCATCGACCGCGGCGAAATCGGATTCATCGCCGGGTTGACGCTCAAGGGCGCGCCTGAAATCACGTTCGAATACATTCATCAATACAGGAGCGGCACGAAGGATTCGACGTCCTGGGGACCAGTGAATCTTGGATTTCACAGTCCTGACTTTTCCGGGACGCGCGGCGTGGCGCCGGCGTTCTGGGACATCGACGAGCAGCGCGACATCTTCAAGCTCGATCTGAAGCATCAGATCAAATCGACTGAGTTTGGTGCGGGGGTGCGTTACGAAACCGGCGACATCGACAACGCCCGCAAGGTGACGCTCCGGCCGGGTGAACCGAACGAACGCAGGCTGACGCATCGTGAAGGTTCCAGCGACAGCAGCTTCAGCGCGCATGCATGGAGCGAAACGTGGCTGAAGCCGAACCTGATGTTTTCGCTTGGCGGCCTTTATTCGCGGTTCAACAGCGATCTTCGCGGCAGCCGGATCTATGGCGATGACTTCGATGTGAACTACTCGCCGAGCGCTGCGAATGGAGCGGGTTTTGTTGATCTCGACGGAACGCTTCAGAAACGGGAATACGTCGCGAACCTGAATCTGATGGCGATTCCGTTCAAAGATCTGACCATCACGCCTTCGCTGCGAATTCAAAGCGATGTCTGGGATGCTGAGTCGGTGGCGGCGCCGACCAGCGGCAACAGCGCTCCGGGCGCAGCGGTGATTTCAACCTCCGACGGCAGCGCGCTCGATCTTCAGGAACGCCTCGATGTCCACTACAGCGGAGTGACGAATTGGGTGTTTTGGGCGCGTGGAGAGTGGACGCAGGGAGAAGGGGATTTGCGCGAGAACGGTGGATTGGGCGGAGGCATTTTGAGGGACACCGACACGGAACGCCGGTTTCAAAAATACAGTGTTGGAGCGCGGTGGTATCCGAGCCGGCTCATGACATTCGACGTTGGCGGCTACTACAAGAAGAACAGTTACGACTATGACAATCGGCTGGACAACACGCTGAACGGAAGCGCCAACCGGTATCCTGCCTATTTGGTGATGCAGGATTTCGAGACGTATGACGGAAACCTGCGCGTGACGATCCGGCCGTTCAAGAAGGTGATGGCGGTCAGCCGTTACGAATATCAGCTTTCAACAATTGCGACGCGGCCTGATTCTGCGGCAGGACTGGCGGAGGTGGAGTCGTCGGAAATGACGACGCACATTTTCGCGCAAAACATCAGTTATGTTCCGTGGTCGCGACTGTCGCTTCAGGCGGGATTCAACTGGGTGCACAGCGAGACAGAAACGCCGGCCTCCAACTTCACCCGGGCGGCGCTTGCGGCGCAGAACAGTTACTGGACGGTGAACTTCAACAGCACGTTCGTTCTCGACAATAGAACCGATCTCAGCCTCGGCTACTTCTACTACGAATCCGACAATGCCCGGCCGCGCCTTGTTGATGGATTGTCGCTCGGTTCCGATGCTTCCGAACATGGCGTGACGGCGTTGCTGACGCGCCGGTTGACCGATCATCTGCGCCTGAAGATGCGATACACGTATTTCCATTCGGAAGACTACGCTTACGGCCGCAACAACGACTTCGACGCCCACGTTCTTTTCACCAGCCTTCAATACCGGTTCTAGAACGAGATTGTTCAGTCGAAACAATCCAGACTGCAGCCGTTCACATTTCAGCGGACTGCTTGAATTCTTCAGCCGGAAAGTCATTGAATCCGCGGCGCTTTGTTTCCAAATTCGGGGCCGACCGAAACGACCCTAAAACTATGGCGACGCTCGAAATCAAACCCACTGACTCCTGCAAATACGATCTTCTTTCACTTGGCGAAATCATGTTGCGGCTCGACCCGGGCGAAGGACGCATCCGAACAGCCCGCGAATTCAAAGTCTGGGAAGGCGGTGGCGAATATAACGTCGCCCGCGGACTGCGTCGCTGTTTCGGATTGAAGACCGCTGTTGCAACGGCTTTTGCTGACAATGACATCGGGCGTCTGCTCGAGGATTTCGTTCTTCAGGGCGGTGTCGATACGGAGTTCATCAAGTGGCTGCCATTTGATGGCGTGGGCCGCGTGACGCGTAATGGATTGAACTTCACCGAACGCGGTTTCGGCGTGCGCGGCGCGGTGGGCATTCCCGACCGCGGCAACACGGCGGCGAGCCAGTTGAAGCCGGGCGATTTTGACTGGGATTACATCTTCGGAAAAGTCGGTGTTCGCTGGCTGCATACCGGCGGGATTTTCGCCGCGTTGAGTGACACGACGCCGAAGCTTGTGATCGAAGCCGTTCAGGCAGCCAAGAAGCACGGAACGATCGTCAGTTACGATTTGAATTATCGTCCGTCCTTGTGGAAGAGCATCGGCGGCCAGAAGCGGGCTCAGGAAGTGAACCGTGAAATCGCCCGGAATGTCGATGTGATGATCGGCAATGAGGAGGACTTCACCGCGTGCCTCGGATTCGAAGTCGAAGGCGTGGACGAAAACATCAGCAACATCGATGTCACTGCGTTCAAGCGAATGATCGAGAAGGCAGTGAAGGAGTTTCCCAACTTCAAGGTCACGGCCACGACGTTGCGCGCGGTTCGTTCGGCGACACGGAACGACTGGGGCGCCATTTGCTGGGCGGGTGGAAAATTTTACGAAGCGCCGAACCGGCCTGACCTCGAAATTCTCGATCGTGTCGGTGGTGGCGACAGTTTCGCGAGCGGACTTATCTATGGCTTCATGAAGTTCAACGAACCGCAAAAAGCAGTGGAATACGGAGCTGCACATGGCGCATTGGCCATGACCACGCCGGGCGATACTTCGATGGCGTCGTTGAAGGAAGTGGAAGCGCTTGTGAAAGGCGGCAGCGCTCGCGTGCAACGCTAATTAAGGGCGATTATTCAAATCCTCGCGCGGCGCTATATTCCGCTATTTTGGTTTCCGATCGCGAACGATCAAAAGCCAGTCCTGTGAATCGGGCGTCGGAAATTTCGCGGTGCGCGGTCCGATGGCTGCCACGCCGGATCGACTTTGCCCGGTTCTGGGATTGAACCACGTGAGCTCCGGCAGATCGGGAAAGGCGCGCAGTGGAAATTCAACGAATGGTCCGCGCGGCGTGTAAATCAATGTCAGTTTCCGGTCGTCGGTCTGTGCCGCAACGTTGAACGAGGTGGACTCACTCCGGCTTGAAGCTGGCGCAAGCGGTTTCAGTTTCCAATAAGGCAGCTCGGCATAAAGGTGCGACACGAAGGCTTGCTGTTTGGCGCCGGGCAGGAAAATCGATTTTTGCCACAAGGGTAGATCAGCACTGTTTTCAAGGGACGCGTCCCAGTCGCGAACGCCGGCCGCGCCATAGGTGTAACCGGCCGCCCGGAGTCGAAGAAGCCGCGGCCAGACTTCGTTTCGAATGGTCGAGTCGTCGATCCGAACCCCGTTCACGATCGAATTTTCCAACTGTCGCGTGGCTGCGATCACAGGAATGTTCGTCGCAATTAACGCTCGGAGGTTTTCCAGGCTTGATGCGGTGGTGGAGATTCCATCGATCCACGGAAAGTCGGCAAGGTTGATTTTTCTGGCGCGTTCAGGAAAAGCGAGAAGCACCAGAAAACGATCGGAGTCACTGAAACATTCCGAAAGGTCGTTCAGGAAACGAACGGTTTTCTCTGCATCGACGGTATTCGGACTGAGCAGCCACGCGACATTGTTGGCGCTCCATCGTGCAACGGCGTGACGCGTGATTTCCTTCAGCGCCGTCGGTTCCCCTTCCGCGTGATCGGTATCTGTCAATTCAATGACGGAAAGCAGTCCGGCCTGATCCATGGCTTCAATCCGGCGATCGGCGCGTTGAAAGAAGCGAAGGTTGGGAGTTCCGTTCATCAGCGGCGTTTCATTCTGTGCATCCGGTTTCGCGCTCAGACGCCATTGAACCGCGTTGAATCCCTGGCGGATGCGCGCTTCACAATAGTAGCGCCAGTCCTTGTCCGATGACATTCGGACGCCATTCGAGGCGAGATCGGCGATCCAGAAGAACGGAGTTCCGTCCTGGTGTTGAAAATAGGCCTGGTTGCGGACCCGTTTCACTGGCCCGTGTTTCGCAAAGCGACTGCCGGGTTCAATGGCGGTGCAAAGAAACTGGCCGCGCTGATGGTGCAGGCGCCGGTTATTCGGATTCGAACAAATCGTTCTGTATTCCCAGCGTCCGGGTTGATCAGGTTGAAAGCGGATTCGCCATATATTGCGTCCATCGCGGAAGCCGGGAACAAGGTTGGTTGTTCCGGACGGAGAAACAAACTCAGCGGCGATTGACGTTTCTTCCGGAGAATCTCCGCGGCTTTGACTTTGGAACGCCGCTTCAAAGCGGCTCCATTTCGGAATCATGGCGTGCCGTGTTACATCGGCGGCCCGCATCTGGAAGGGAAAGCAGGCAGCGAGAATGAGAAGGACGCTTAGCCTGTTCAGCTGTATCTGCGTCCACCGCGATGTTGCTCGTTCAAGCATGGGATCAAGGGCGAGAGCAGACTCCAAAGGCGGAACCGTGTCAAACTTGCGTCGGCGCTCTGTGTGTCGGCGTTTCCTCCGGTAAACACCTACCTGATTAGCCGGGTTGGATCAGACATAATTAGAATTTGTGGTCCATGCGACAGTTTCCCTCGGGGATTCCCCGGGAGCCGATTCGGAGAGATTCGGGCAGGAATTCGAGGCGTTGCCCGGATTGAGGAAAGAACCGGTTGTGGTCTATTGGATCCATACACGTTATGAAGAAGCTATTCCTCGCGTTTATTCTGTGGGTTCCACTCACTGGATTTTCTTCCGACCGGCTTGCGGCGCTGTCGATGCTGGAAACGGGTAACAACGACCGCGCAATCGGTCGGGCCGGGGAAGTCAGCCGGTATCAGATCCTCCGGCGGGAATGGCGGAGTGTCACAAATTCAGTCGCCTATACCGATTCCGAGACAGCGCGGCAGGTGGTGCTGAAGCTGATGGACAAACGTATCCGATCTTTCCAGGCCTTGTACGGCCGGGAACCGTCCGATTTCGAATACTACGGTCTCTGGAACGCTCCATCTCAGGTTTTGCGAGGCCGGGTCAGTCCAGTGGTCGCGGAACGCTGCCGCCGTTTTGCCAATCTTTGCCAGCGGGAACGTGAGCAGCAGCTGGCACAGGCGGGTTCTCGCAAGGTGTATTGAGGTTTACGTTACTTTAACGAAAGTTAGAGCACCGTCATGGGGTCCCTCCCAACGATCCACGCCGATTTTCCTTCAACCTAACTCTTCATCATTATGCAAAACGCTGATTCAAGTCTGCTGGCAAGGGCCTTGCTTTGGAGTCATTTCACCAGGCGGCAACGACGCACTCCGGAATTAAGGAATATGAATCTGCCGAAGTGGGAAATCTTCAGTTCAGGCACGGCGCGCTTGATGGAAAGCGGCCCGGCGGCCTTTTCCCGCTTTCGCAAATGGCTTCGTTCCGAATTCGAAGACGCCCAGTTCTACTACATCCGGTTCCGGGCCGAGAACGGCGAAGCAGTAAATCAATACCGGTTCGGTCTGATGTATGAAATCGGACATCGGGGCCTGAGGTCGGATTACGAAGCTTACAAGTGGTTTCTCCGCGCCGCGTATCAGGGGCATCTCGAAGCCCAGGCCAAGGTCGCCGATTATCACCTGACTGGTCGGGGCGTTCCGCGGAATGAAGAGGAAGCTTTCAAATGGTGCCGAAAGGCGGCGGAGCAGGGACATCCGGAATCACAGGTGCGTCTGGCTCATTTCTACAGTGAAGGCGTGGGAGTGGAACGAAATCCCAAGGAAGCCAAGAAATGGCAGAACAAGGCGACCCAACACATTCGGACCCCACACGCCCTGCGCCGACAGCTTTCCGCCTGCTGAAAGTTTCCATTCTTCAAGAGGTCTTCGCGAATCACTTCGTTTCGCTTTGAACGGTCGGTTCGTTTTCCCTCAAAGTCTGACGCATTCAAACCAAGCACTCGTCGCAAGTGCTCGCGCGACTTGAGCAAAGATGACGTTGGCTGGAGAAGCTGCAGGAATTTCTGGGAGGGTGGTTTGCGCAGTTGAAAAATGTTCCAACTCTCCAGATAGTCTCCGCATGGGTGTTTTCTCGAATGCAAAAGATCGGATGATGGAAGGCATGGCGCTGTCATATTTGAACAGCTCGTTGCTTCAACCGTACGGACGCGCCACGGCGCTCCGGCTCGATACCAGCGAAAAAACAATTCATCTCGAACTGGAGTTGAAAGGGGAGACATCGCCCGTGCAGATCGACATCCTCAATTACGATTTGCGGGAAGAAGGTGGAAAATATTTCGCGAGTGCGAGTGACATTCGAACTTCCAGGGAATGGCTGACCAAGCTGGCGCAGGATCGGGTTCGCGGACAGCGGTTTGAAATTCCAGCCCAGGCCGGCTCGATGCTCGTTCGGTGTCTCTGACACAGGCCACGTTCTGCACAGCTGGTACTGCTCTTTTTCTTGCGCGTTCAACCGTCGCTGAATAAAAGCGAAGCGCCTTGCCCTCGAGTGCAAGTTTCACGCAATTGAACCGAATGTTATGAGCGATATCATTTATCCGCGCAGCCCGCGCGAAACCACGTGTGGCTGGATGCACCTGCCGCGTTACATCGACAAAATCCGCCTTCATCTCGCCGGCAAGCTGCATCCGGATTATCAGCCGAACTTCGGGAAAGGTTTCGATGGTCTCTGGTTGGAATTTTCAGGCGTCGATGCGGCGCAGTTCATCGAAGTCGTCCGTAACAGCATCACCGACGGACAGGTCGCCGATTGGGTTCTGAAGAACGTGAAGAAACCCGACTCGGTCAAAGAAGAACACCGGCGAAGAATGTTGAATTATCCCGCGGTGGACGATGTCACCGGTCAGGAACGTCTGAAGATGCGCAAGGAACAATCAGGATTGGCGCATCGTGATGACATTCGTTGCTTTGTCGATTACATCGACGCCGACGAAAAGCGAATTTGATTTCGTTGCAATGCGCAGTGGAGTGATGCCAATTCAGCTCAGCCGCGCGTCACGAGAGTGATCTGATCGTTTCTGATCCATCCCACCCGGTTGCCGACGCGAACCTGAACCCAGTCGTCCTTGTGATCGAGCAGATGAAGTTCAGCGCCATCATGCACGTTGAAGGTTGCTGGTGATTCATCAAGTGGACCGTTGCGGACAACGGCTTCGCGCGCGATCACGACGGCTGTTTGGTTGGAATTAATCTTCCAGGCTGCGAAGAGCAGGGCGGCGAACGCGAGAGTTGCAATCCCCGAAGTCAATATCCAGCCGCGCAAAGTCTGCCGCCAGGCCGGTTTGATTTGAATGGCTGCGAGGAGCAGCAAGCAAAGCCAGAACGGAACAGCTGCAAGCGCAGTCCATTCGTTCAAGGTCAATTTTCGGAACCACGTTTCGAAGACGCTGTGATCGGACCTGGGTCCCTGCACCCGGGCCAGGACGAATTGAAGATTTGCGCGCAGGTCGGGATCGCGGGGCGCGAGTTGTTCGGCATTCCGATACGCGGCAATCGCCCGGCCGACCAATCCAGCCTTGTAACAGGCGTTTCCCAGGTTGAAGTAAATGACGGGAGCCTTGTTGGATTTCAGAATCTCCTCATAAGCAGCAATGGCGTCAGTGAACTTTCCCTGTTCATAAAGCCGGTTGGCCGCTTCGAAGTTTGCGGAGACCTCGGCAGCGAACCCGGATTGAGATCGCAGCGCCGTGAGGAGGAATGCAATCAAAAGGAAGAGCGCTCTCATTCAACCTCCTGCAGTTTGTGCAGCGTCGATTCCACCTTCTTGACCATCGCTGCGAGTTCCTGACTCGATTTGACCGGCGCGTAACGGGCGAGATTGCATGCCTGGAAAATGTCGTGCAGTTCAGCAAGTGTCTGCTCGGACACACCTTTGGGGCGCAGACGTTCCTCGATGACCGCTTCGGTAATGGAAGAGGCGGGAACGTCGAGGCGTTCTCCAAGCTGCTCCTGCAGGAGGCGGAACACTGTGGCAAAAAACGAATCCGAATCGTTCCGCGCCGCATGTCCTTTCAGTTCATCAATGCCCTGTTTGACAACGTGCGCGACCTGCCGGTGCCGGCGAAGGCGTGGATTATTTGCCAGCGTCTCCTGTCGCTTGCGCCAGATTGCGGCGCTCAGGAATGCGAGCAGCGGCACTGCCTGCACGGCCAGAAATGCGGGCTGTTGAATCCACGGCCGGACCGTTGCCTGCGCTGCTCCAAGGCGTTGCTTGATCGGAACGATGTCGCTGGCGGGAGTGTCGGATCCTGATGCGGCCCCGGCAACCGTGGGAACCGCGGCTGATGCCGAGGGACGAACCGTGATCGGCACAGCGTCCGATTTCAATGTGCGAAACGTCTTCTTCTCGGGATCGAAGAACGTGAAATTGAATGCGGGAAGAAAACGAATCTCCGCGTTCTGTGGAATGATCACCTGTTCGAACACCTTCGATCCTTCAATGCCCAGCGCATCCATCGATTCCAGGGCGGAAGTGGCGGGATACGGCTTGAAGTTTTCCCAGTCGGATTGCTCCGGCAACGAAATGAACTCGAGATTGCCTTTGCCGGTGATGCGGACTTTCAGCGTGATCGGATCGCCGGTGGTCAGATTGGTCGGCGCCGCGGAAACAGTGAGCGAGAAATTTCCGATCGCGCCTGAATATCCGGGAGGAATGTTTTCTTTGGGAACAGGCGACACGTTCAGAATTTGAGGCTCGGCGGCCATGACGATGTCGCGACGTTCGTATCGACGCAGCCTCTGGTTTGGGGCCACGACAGTCAGGCGCGTGACCACGGGGCCGATGTTGAGTTTGTCGGCGCGGACGGGAGTGATCACAAGCGTGAGCGGGAAGACTCTGAAATCGGCATTGTCGATTTTGACCGTTTGCTGGCCTTCCTCTTTTATCTTTCCGCTGACGTAACCATCGCCGGAGAAGTTCACGGAGAAGTTGGCGTATTCGCGAATTGCCGTGCTGAGGAACAGTTGCAACTGGCAGGTGAAAGCTTCGCCCACGAACGATTCGTCGCGTGGCAACACCAGCTTCGCCATGGCCAGCGTTTCGCCGTTGGCTCCAAGGACAGTCGATCCCGGCATGGAGGCAACGAGTTCGATGGGCTGGCTGGTCAGCTTTTCGTTCCCGACGTTGATGGTCAGAGCTGGAATCGTGAACGTCCCGGCTCGTTGTGCTGTAATGGTGTAGGTCAGCACGAGATTCATGCTCACCCGGCCATTCACCCAACTGGTTTGCATGTTCTGTCCGGTTTGGGCGAATTGCAGTCCGGGAACCGAAATCTCGGGAAGCTCCTTCGGTTCTCCGCCGGAAAAAGTCAGCGTCAGCGAAACGGTTTCACCGACGGTGAATTGATTGCGATCCACCGAAGCGCCGAACTGGGCCGCGAAAACAGAACCGCCCCATGCCAGCGCGAAAACCAGTGTCAGCACCGGAATCAGGCGTCGGAACAAACCCGCCGTTGGCATATGTGCAGCCGTAAGTCTCATTTCGGTCCGCCAGTTTTGCCTGCCGCATTTGGACGAGGCAAGTTTCACTTGCGGTCGCACTATGGACAACGGCGGCGGGAATATGTTCGGAAAGAACCCTGGCAGACCAATCCAATCAGAAGGACTCCACCTGAGCGGCAGCCCGGGCAGAAGGTGGAGCGCAAGGGTTGGGTTCGGAACTTTTGATAAGTTTAATCCAGAAACAACTTCCGGTGCCCGGACCGTCTGAAATCACGCCTGCGTTCCCGCCAAGTCGTCGCGCCGCCTGCTGGACGATGGCCAGTCCGATGCCGGTGCCTTCAGGCGCACGACCTGGATGCAGGCGTTGAAACGGTTGAAAGATGATTTCCTGGTGGGCGGTGGCGATTCCGATTCCCCGATCCTGGATGCGGAGGTGCACTTCGCGTTCCGAGGCTTCAAATGAGATGTTTATTTCCGGTGTCCTGCCGGGCGTGTTGAATTTCACTGCATTTAAAATCAGCTCCATCGTGATCTCGCCCAGGACCGATTCGTTCGCCCAGACATCCGGCCACTGTTCTGCGAAGGAAACGTTCACCGTGGCCTTCGCTTCTGAAAGATCGGGATCCAGCGTTTCCAGACTGCGGCGGACGATAGCTCCGAGATTGAGTTTGCGGCAGGTGAAATCGCGATGCGCCAGCTGTCCGAGTTCCAGAAGATCGCGGATCAGGTCGTCGTTGTGCACCGCAGCCCCGGCAATGCGCTGGAGCAGTTCCACGCCTTCCGACGGGAGGATGGAGGCATAATCCTCAAGGAGAATTTCGGCAAAACCCGACAGCGCACGGTTTGGAGCGCGCAGGTCGTGAGCGATCGTGTAAAGAAGTTCCTCCAGCGATCGGACGGTGTGCTGAAGCGATTCCGTCCGTTCGGCTACCCGCATTTCCAACGTGCGTGTGTAGCCTTCAAGTTGCCTCTTTGCCGAGCGAAGCTGTTCTTTGCTTTGCTCCAGAGCAAATTCATTTCGCAACCGCACCTTTGCGAGAACCACATAGCGCGTGACGGTCTGGATAAACTCAATGTCTTCGCTGTCGAACCGTTCCTTCTTGCGCGACCCGAGGGAGAGTGTGCCGAGCAGTTCACTCCCATTCAGAAGCGGATAACACGCGTAAGTCCTGAAGCCGAGCTGACGGACTGCCTCCAGGCGGGGATGATCTGTATTTTGAATGTCAGTAGCCAGCAGGGGAGTTCGGTTGGCCGCAACAGCGCCACAAATAGCCTCACCGAATTCGACCCGTGAGCAGGACGGATATGCTCCTCCAAGAATTCCAGTGGATGACCTCAGTTCCAGACTTCTGCCATCCGCCCCTGTGGCATAAAAAACGTAGCCGTCGAGCTGCAGATCGGTTGCGATTTTCGAATAAACCTCCTGCATCATTTCCTCCGGATGCTCGGCTGCCAGAAGCAACTCGGCAATTTCGGAAAGCAGCCGCAGCCGGGTATTGTCCTTGCGCAGAAGCATCTCGTTCTGCTTGCGGCCGGTGATGTCGCGATTCGATTCGAGAACGCAATGTTTGCCTCCAATGTTCACAAGGCGCATGCGGGAATCGACGATGATCTTCCGGCCGGAGCGGTCGGTGTGTTCGAGTTCGCCTTCCCACGATCCTGTTTGCTCCAGCGAAAAGACAAAGGACGGCGATGTGGGAATCAATTGCTCGGTGTGAAGGAGGATCGTCGGACGATGTCCGAGCGCTTCGGCGGAAGAGTAACCGTACATCAACTCCGCGGAATGGTTCCAAATCACTATTCCGCCCGGACATTCCCAGGCGAAAATTGCATCGTGGCTTTGGTCCAGCAACGCAGCCAGTGCACCTACGTCCATCTGGAGGTCCGTATGCAATTGTTTCTGGTCCTTACGGCGGGGAGTCGGGTTCTGACCTACAGTCTGACAAACGAACTGGAAAAACAAGGCGCGCGAACAAGGTATTTTGTGAATACCACCGCCATGAACCGACGTGTGCAAATACAGGACAGGGAATTTCCCATTCTGAAAGCCTTGTGGATCCGCGGACTTGAACGCTGGATGTAACTGGAAGGGCGTAGAAACTGCTTGCTGTCCGAATCGTTCAATGCAGTATGCGACATCGGATGCACGCAGTTGAGTCCAGAGAAAAGCTGTTCCAGACCGGTTCCCGACCGATGCTGGCTCTGTTTTTCCTTGGTCTGTTCCTTCTGCTCAAACTCTTCGCCGCTTCGGAAACGCTGCATTCCAATCTCCACCAACATTCCGAAACTGCAGGACATCAATGCGTTCTTACGCTGATCGCCCAGGGGCACGTTGACGTTCCGGCGTTTGTCAGCATCCTCGTTTCGGTTGTCTTTGGTTTCCTTCTTCTCGCCGCCGTTCATCGCGCCTCCGGATTTTACTCGCTCGACCAGGCGCTGGTTCCAGTGCGTGGACCGCCTTGCCGCTGATCCGTTTCGTTCTCATTCAGTTGGAGATTTGCTGTCCTGATCGACGGTGAATCTGGTTCGGATCGAACATTTGGCAGTTTATTCTATGAAAATTTTTTTGGCGGTTGCTTTGGCGGGCATGAGCTTGCCCGTGTGCGGATATTCCCAGGAAACGAATGAAGTTGAGATGTTGAAATCGGAACTGCGGCGAATGCAGGAAGATTTCAATCGCATTCAGCAGGAACAAAAAGCGCAGATCAATGCGCTGCAAAGAAAGGTGGAGGAACTCAGCAGGCGGCAGGTCGTCGTCGCAACCAACTCGGTCCTCGCAGAAACCGCGTCGGAGTCTTCGCCTGAACCGGAATCAATTGCGTCCAGTTGGTCTCCCTCAGATCCGGTTCGCCTCGGGGCTGGACGCGTTTATGCCGACATCGGTCTTGTGGCAACGTTCGCTGCCGGGTCATCGACAGCAAATGACATCGCGGGCGGAACACAGCTTGGAGGACACGATCCCAACCAGCGTGGATTCACCATGCAGGGCGCGGAGTTGAATATTCAGGGTGCGGTCGATCCTTATCTGCGCGGCAATGCGAACATTCTTTTTTCCATCGATGAGGAAGGGGAATCGTTCGTGGAACTGGAGGAAGCGTGGGTGGAAACCGTTTCCTTGCCTGGCAATTTCCAGATTCGCGCCGGTCAGTTCCTCAGCGAATTCGGAAGGCAGAACACGCTGCATCCACATGCGTGGGCCTTTGTCGATGCGCCGCTCGTGACCGCGCGCCTGCTGGGCCCGGACGGATTGCGCAATCCGGGTGCACGCATTTCCTGGCTCGCGCCGACTCCGTTTTATTCCGAACTGTTCTTTGGAATTCAGAACAGTCATGGCGAAACCGCTGCGCCTTTTCGCAGTTCTGGCCACGGCCACGGACATGACGACGAAGAACTGTTGCCGTTTGGTTTTCGTCATCCGGACAACGATCGCGGCGTAAAAAACTTCAGCGATCTCCTGTTCACACCTCGCTACGCAATGTCGTTCGACCTGACAGATTCGCAGACTGTTGTGCTTGGATTTTCGGGTGCATTTGGACCGAATTCGAGCGGGGCAGGGGGCGATACACGGACGGAGATTTATGGCGCCGATCTTTACTGGAAATGGAAGCCGGCCAATGCGCGCAGCGGATTTCCGTTCGTTTCGTTCCAGACGGAAGCGATTCTGCGCCGGTATGAACTCGGCGCGTTCGACTGGGATGAAAATGGCAACGGCATCGCCGACGAAGGCGAAGTGATTGATTCTTTAACCGGTTTGCCGGCGGTTTTGCGCCGGGAAACTGTCACCGACTGGGGATTCTATTCTCAAGTGCTGTATGGATTCAGGCGCGGCTGGGTTGCCGGGCTTCGATTCGATTACCTCACCGGAGAAAAAGCGGATTACGAACGCGGCGGACTTTCGCTGGATGGCGATGCGCTGGGACGCGATCCGGTCCGAAACGAGCGCTGGAGGATTTCTCCCAACCTGACGTGGTATCCCACCGAGTTTTCGAAAATTCGGCTACAGTATAACTATGACGATCGCCGCGGCATCGGAACCGATCATTCCGTCTGGCTCCAATGTGAGTTTCTGCTCGGAGCACACGCAGCGCACAAATTCTGAAGTGAGGTTTTCATGAAAAATATTTCGATCATTGCGGCACTGGCGGGGCTGTTCCTCCCGTGGGTTTCTCACGCCAAACTGAACGTGGTGGCCACGACGCCCGACATCGCGTCGATTGCGCGGGAAATTGGCGGCGACAACATCGACCTGACGACGCTGGCACGTCCGACTGAGGACCCGCATTTCGTCGATCCGAAACCGAGTTTCATCGTGAGGCTCAACAAAGCGGACGCGCTCATTCACGGTGGAGCTGAGCTGGAATCGGGCTGGCTGCCGAGGCTGCTCGAACAGGCGCGCAACGCGAAGATTGTTTCCGCGGCGAAGGGGGATGTGCGTTGTTGCGAAGGAATTCAGATGCTGGATGTGCCCACGCAGCTGGATCGTTCGAAAGGCGATATTCACGCAGCAGGAAATCCGCATTACCTGATCGATCCCGAAAATGCGCGCATTGTGGCGCATCACATTGCCGAGGCTTTTGCGAATCTCGATCCCGCAAATCGTGCCTCCTACGAAAAGCGTTCGAAACAGTTTGCCGAAAATATCGATGCGAGGATGAAACGGTGGCAGGAGAGGCTCGCTCCATTCAAAGGCGAGCAACTGGTCGCGTATCATAATTCGTGGATTTACTTCGCCCGACGGTTCGGTTTTGAAACCGGTATTTTCCTTGAACCAAAGCCGGGAATTCCTCCGTCGCCGGCGCACCTTGCAAAGGTGATCTCGGAAATGAAGGAAAAGAAAGCGCGCGTGATTGTCGTCGATCCTTATTTGAATCGGAGAACGGCTGAAACCGTCGCGCGCAGCACCGGTGCGAAAGTGGTGGATGTGTCGCAGTTCCCGGGTGGAATCAAGGGAACTGAAGCCGGCTATGTGGTGCTCGTCGATCGACTGGTCGAAAGCATTGCCGCAGCGCTGGAAGAGAAACGCTGACTTCGAACGCAATCACCTATGACGGACATTTTGTCGGTAATGAAGTGGCCGATGATTGCCTGCCTGTTGCTGCCGGGCATTCTGGTCTATTACGGGCTTCACATCATCCGGCGTGAAGTCATTTTCGTGGATCTCGCGCTGGCGCAGGTGGCGACGCTGGGAACGTGCGTCTGCCTTTATCTCGGGCACGAGGCCGACGATCCACACAACTATGTCTGGTCGCTTGGCTTCACACTGGCGGGAGCGTTGTTGTTCACGTTCACACGCCCGGCCAAACACGCCCGGGTTCCGCAGGAAGCCTTGATTGGCATCATCTACGTTGTCGCCGCCGCAGCGGGCATCCTGTTGTTGAGCAAGAGTCCGCATGGGAAGGAGGAATTGCAACGAACGCTTGTGGGCGATCTTCTGACGGTGTCGCCGGATCAGATCTGGAAAACCGCCGGCCTCTATGCGGTGATCGGTGCGGTTCATTTCGTTTTTCGCCGACGGTTCATTGCGCTGTCGTTTGATCACGCCCGCGCTGAAGCGTCAGGCATGCGCGTGCGGCTTTGGGATTTTCTGTTTTACGCATTGTTCGGTTTGATCGTGACGAGCTTCGTTCAGATCGGGGGCGTGTTGATGGTGTTTTCCTACCTGATCGTTCCGGCGGCCTGTGGAACGTATCTGGGAAATTCCCTCGGGGCGCGACTGGTGATTGGATGGATTACCGCCACTGCGGCAAGCTTTGCCGGGCTTTACGCTTCATTCCGGCTCGATGTGCCGACTGGCGCAGCGGTGGTGTGCATGCTGGGCGTTGCGCTTCTTGCGGCGGTAATCTCCGTAACATTTCGCGGCAAACGCGCCGGGGTCTAGTTCCCGAAACGCACGAGCGCAATCACGCCAAGCACGGCAATCACGCCTCCGACTACGGAACGGACCGAGGGTCGTTCGCCTTCGAAGAGGTAGGCCATCGGGATGACGACGATGGGCGCGGTCGCGATGATGGGAAGCACGATTCCGGTCGGCGTGGTTTCAAACGCTTTTTGCATGCAGCTGACACCAAGGGTTTGTCCGGCCAGGCTGTTCAGCACGATCCAGAACCAGACGCGACGCCACTTGTTACGCGTTTCCTCTGTGACGCGCAGACTGGCGTCGCCCAATTCCTGTTTCACCAGTCGGCTTTTCACGATCAGGAGCGAAATGGCTGAAATGATGCAGCCGCCCAGCACACGTTGGAATCCGGCGTCCATCGGATGAACGGTTTCTCCAATCGACTGGAGGGCGGAATAAGCTCTTCGGCTTAAAACGGCCCCGCCCGCACCGCCCAGAGCTGCGATCACTCCCGCAACGATGCCGATGCTCCATTGCTTTCGCGTGAGACTGAGATGTTTGTCCGGTGCGAGCGCGATTCCCACCCCGCCGAGAATGATCGCCGCGCACAGAACCTGTGCTGCGGTCAGTGTTGTTCCCAGCCAGATCCATTCGATCAACGCGCCGAACGGTGCCGTGAGGCACTGGACGATCAGCAACGTCAGGCGCGGACCGAGCCTCGGCAACGCTTGAAAGTAGGCGACGTCACCCAGGCCGATTCCCAGCACGCCGCTGAACAGAAAGATCAGAAGAGCTGAACCTTGAAGTCCCTGTCCGAAAAAGAAGGACCAGATCCAGAGAAAGAAAGTGGCAAACGTGATCCGCCAGAAGTTGGCTTCAGTTCCGCCAATCAGCCGCACCGATCGATGCCCGCAGATGGCGGAGAGCGAAAAGAGCACGGTTGTGAGAAACGCGGCGAACACCGGCACACGGTGCCAGACGCGATGATTGAAATCGAGCGGCCGGTTGGGGTTATCGACTACCTGATTTGGCGAGTCCCTTTGCGTTACGGTGAATCAGCCAACAATGCGCGAGATCAGAACAGCACCGATTGAGAAGCGTCCGCCTTCCAATCCGAGGAACAGCACACTGCTGGCGCTCGTAATCGTTACGGTCGTTCTTTATTTCGCACGGGTGGTGTTCATCCCAGTTGCCCTCGCGGTCCTCCTGACCTTTCTGCTCGCGCCGCTGGTGATTCGCCTGAGACGCTGGCATTTCGCCAGAGTTCCCGCTGTGCTGTGCGTTGTGGGACTGGCTTTCCTGGTCATCGGGATCATGGGCGCCCTTGTGACAGTTCAACTCGGCGACCTTGCGGGCCGGCTTCCGGAATATCAGGAGAACATTCAAAAGAAGGTTCATTCTGTCCGCGAATCGAGCAGCGGCGTCATCAACCGGCTGACGAGCGCCGTACATGACTTCAGTGAAGAACTGACTCCGCCGGTGCCGCGAAAAAATACTCCGGGCGAAGTTCCGCCTGTGCCCGTCGAAATCCGTCGCAATGCTTTTTCTCCATTGGAAGCGGTGAGCGGAATTCTCGGCTCCGTTATCAATGTTCTTCTCACGGGCAGCATTGTGGTGGTCTTCGTCATCTTCATGCTCTTTCAACGGGAGGATTTGCGTGACCGGCTGATCCGACTGCTTGGCGCGGGTCAGATCAACATCACGACCAAGGCCCTCGATGACGCCGCGCGACGTCTCAGCCGATACTTGCTCGCGCAGCTGGGACTCAATGTGGGATTCGGCGTTCTCGCGGCAGGCGGGCTTTTTCTCATGGGCGTGCCAAATCCAATTCTCTGGGGCGCACTGGCGGTTTTGTTGCGATACGTGCCGTATCTCGGAATCTGGATTGCCGCCGCGATGCCCGCGGCCATTTCGCTGGCGACGAATCCCGGATGGCTCGAACCGATCGGCGTGTTTGTTCTGTACTTCGGCATCGATCTGCTGGTGATCAATTTTCTTGAGCCGCTGGTTTATGGCGGTTCCACCGGCATTTCACCGATGGCCATCCTCGTTGCGGCGATTTTCTGGACGTGGCTTTGGGGGCCGATTGGACTTCTGCTTTCGACGCCTCTGACAGTTTGCGTCGTGGTGATTGGAAGGTATGTGCCGTCACTGGAATTTCTCAGCGTGCTGCTGGGGGACCAGCCGGTGTTGACGCCGGAAAAGCGTTTCTATCAGCGGCTCCTTGCCATGGACAGTGAGGAGGCGGCTGATATTGCGCAGACGGTTTTGAAAGAGAACAAGTCGCTCGAGCGTGTGTACGACGAAGTGGTCGTTCCTGCGCTCGTTCTGGCCGAAGAAGACCGGCATCGCGGGACGCTGGATGCCGCCCGCCAGCAATTCATCATCGAGAACACGCGATTCATCGTCGAGGATCTGGACGAAAGAGCAGACGAAATTCTCGCCGCGCCGAACACTCCTGTTCATGTGCCCCCGCCGTTTCCGCTGCGGAACGGGACTGATCGGGATGTCTGTGTTCTGGCGATTGCCGCGCGGGATGAAGCGGATGAACTGGGCGCGATCATGCTCGCGCAGATGTTGGGCCGCAAAGGAATCTCCACCAAACCGGTTGCAGCGCTCCTGAGTTCCGAACGGCTGGCCATCGCGGCCCGGGAACGCGCGCCGATCATTTGCATTACGGCTGTTCCACCTTCCGCCTATCTGCACGCGCGCTACATGGCCAAACGGCTGCGTCAGCAGTTTCCCGAGGCGAAGCTCATTGTCGCGATATTGAACGGAGGAGATGTCGCCGATCTCCGGAAACGGCAGCCACAGATTCCAGCCGACGAATTGGTGACGAGTTTGCAGCAGGCTGCGGCAACAATCATTGCGCTCACGCCCTGCGCAACCGAGCAGCAGGAACAGACTGCGTTCAGCTCATGAACAGCGCGATGGAGGCAGTCGAGACGCTCAAGGATCCAGTCAAATCCGCGGAAGCGGTCGGGCTCCGATACGTCACCGACGCAACTCCTGGAATTGCACGGGAACGGTCGGGAAAGGGATTTCGGTTCAAAGATTCGAAGGGTCGTGTCGTTGCCGACGAAACGACGCTCAAACGAATTCGGTCGCTTGTCATTCCGCCCGCGTGGAAAGATGTCTGGATTTGCAGCGATCCCAACGGACATCTCCAGGCGACAGGGCGCGATGAACGTGGACGCAAGCAATTCCGTTATCACAGTCGCTGGCGCGAGATTCGGGATGAAACGAAGTATGCACGCATGGTTCTCTTCGCCAAAGCGCTGCCGTCCATGCGGCAAAGGGTGGAACGCGATCTTTCACTTCCGGGTCTGCCGCGTGAAAAAGTTCTCGCCACCATCGTCCGGCTTCTCGAGACGAGTCTGATCCGTGTTGGCAATGATGAGTACGCGAGGAACAACGATTCCTTCGGTCTGACGACCATGCGCGACCGGCATGTCGAAGTGAACGGTTCGAAGGTGCAATTTCGTTTTCGTGGAAAATCCGGGAAGTGGCACAACCTGGACGTTCGGGACAAGTGCCTCGCGACGATTGTGAAACGTTGCCAGGATCTGCCGGGACAGGAATTGTTCCAGTTTTTGGATGAACAGGGAGTGCAACGCGATGTCCGGTCGGATGACGTGAACAGCTATCTTCGCGAGATCAGCGGACAGGATTTTACCGCAAAGGATTTTCGGACCTGGGCGGGAACTGTGCTGGCGGCAATGGCGCTGACTGAGTTGCGGAAATGCGATACGAAGGCGCAGATGAAAAAGAACCTTGTCGCCGCGGTCGAGTCGGTCGCAAGCCGCCTTGGTAACACGCCGGCAGTCTGCCGCAAGTGCTACATTCACCCGCAGATATTCGATGCCTATCTCGACGGAACCTTGCTCCGCACGTTGAAGCGCCGCGCCCAGAAGGAGCTTTCCTCCAGTGCCAGGTTGCGACCGGAAGAAACTTCTGTGCTCCGATTGCTGGAACGCCGTCTTTCGCTGGAAGAAAAACTCGGCGCAGCATTGAAACGGGAAACTCGACGAACAAAGCGTGCGGGTTCGCCAACAAAGCGCCGAAGGCAGGGCTCGATACGATTCCAGGCTCGCCCACGAAGTCACCGGCCGGCGATTCCAGTCGCACTTGGACCCGAGCGAAAAAGATCAGGCCTGAAGCAGTTCTCGAAAAGAAGTTCGAAGTAACCGCAGAGCGCCTACTCGGCGCGCTGCGGTGACTAAAGCAGTGATTAAACCGTCAGCACTTTTTCCAGCAACTGATTCAGCCGATTCAACATCGCGCGGGGATCTTCGAGGAGACCGGCCGCGACGCGGGCATTGTCAAGAATCTGTTCCGCCACATTGGCCGCGAGTGCCGAATCTTTCTGCCGCATCGCGTCCAGCCGGGCGATGATCGGATGCGCCGGATTGATTTCGAAATCGTATTTCACCGGCACAGAATCTTCCGGACCGTCCTTCTTCATCGCCTTCATGATTCGCCGCATGCTCGAAGTCATGAACTTGTCGGCATCGACGATCAGGGCGGGACTTTCGACAAGGCGCTGTGAAACGCGGACTTCGCCGATGCGATCTCCAAACGTTTCCTTCATCCACTTCGCCAGTTCCTTCGCAGCGTCTTCGGACAGTGCGCCGTCCTTCTTCTCAGCCAGGTTCAGGTCGGCCTTTTCCGCGAGGCGCAAAGTTTTGTTCTCGAAGCTGTGGAGATGTTCGATGACGAATTCGTCCCAGGGATCGTACAGGAACAGAACCTCGAATTTCCGTTCGCGGAACACTTCGAAATACGGGCTGCTTTCCGCCGCGGCGCGATTTGCCGCGAGCAGGCAGTAAATTTCCTTTTGATCGGACGGCATCCGCTTCACATAGTCCGCCAGCGAAGTGAGCTTTCCTTTCTCCAACGCCGACGATTCGAAGCGAAGGAGTTTTCCAAGGGCATCCTTGTGAGTGAAGTCTGTGACGACGCCTTCCTTCAGGAAGCGCTGATATTCGGCGTAGAATTTTTCGTAGGAAGGCGCGTCTTTTTCCGTCTGTTCTTCGAGGAACTTCAGGAAGCGGCCGGTGAGCACCTTGTTCAGCTTCTGCATGAGCGAGGTGTCCTGCATCGTCTCGCGCGAGATGTTGAGCGGGAGATCTTCGCTGTCCACGACGCCTTTGAGGAATCGCAGCCAGTCGGGGAACAGGCCTTTGGCCTTCGCCTGGATGAGCACCTTGCGGCAGTAAAGATTCACTTCGGAATCGATGCGGCCCATTCCCATCGATTCAAAGTTCCGCTGCGGCACGAACAGCAAAGCCTGGATGGAAAGCGGCGCGTCGGCGCTGAAATGCAGCCGGAAAAGCGGCTTGTCGTGGTCGTGTCCGACAAACGTGTAAAACTCGTTGTATTCCTCCTCCTTGATCTCATTGCGGTTCCTGGCCCAGATCGCCTGCACGGTGTTGAGTCGCTTGCCGTTCAGTTCGATGGGGAAGGGGACGAAGCTGGAGTAGCGTTCAATGATGCGCTCGATCGTATGTTCCTGCGCGAACTCTTTGGCGTCATCCTTCAGCTCGAGTGTGATTTTGGTGCCGCGTGGAAGATCAGCCGCCGGTTCCAGTTCGTAGCCGCCACCGCCTTCGCTGGTCCACTTCCAGCCCTGTTCCTCGGGCACAAAGGAACGGCTCAGAACCGTCACGCGTTTTGCGACCATGAACGCCGAATAAAAACCAACACCGAACTGGCCGATCAATCCAACGTCCGGTTTCTTTTCCTCGGCAAGCTGCTTGAGAAAGGCCTTCGTTCCGGAATGCGCAATCGTGCCGAGATTTTCCACCAGTTCACCATGCGTCATGCCGATGCCGGTGTCCGCGATGGTGATGGTTCCGGCCTTGTCGTCGGTCGTGAGCGAAATGGCCGGAGCGATTTCGGACTGGAGGACAGCCACTCCGGACGACTGGCGAAAGCGCAGTTTTTCGCAGGCATCCGCGGCATTTGAGATCAACTCGCGAACGAAAATTTCCTTATCCGTGTAAAGCGAATGAATGACGATGTTCAGCAGTTGCTGAATCTCCGCCTGAAAATGATGCGTTTCGGTTGTACTCATGGGCGCATTGAATATGAACTGAAGTCCGCTACGTCAAGCGGGTGAAAGAGTGTGGCGTCCGGCAGGATCAGGCGCATCCAATGCAATCTCGGCAGAAAGGCAGAAACCAGTGGCCACAGAGGCGCACAGATGCGCACAGATAAATCGGAAAATTCCCGGCCGCTGCAAAGTCGCACGCGAAGGACGCAAAGGACGCGGAGAGAATTACTCCATCTCGATAGGGCAAAGCTGCCGCTTTGCCGAATATTCCATTCCCGCGCCAGCGGGAATAACAAATAGAACCTTGTGCGAAGGGGCCGTCGTCGCGCTGGACAGTTTTTCACGGGGACTTTCGAGTTTGCGGTTTGGTCGTCTGGGGGAGCGCGCCCGCCCCGGGCGCAGCAGATTGCGCCCCGCGATCTGCATTTGGGTGAGGTTCCACCCATTTAGTGGACATCGGGAGGTGGGTGCGAGAAAAAGAAAACCCCCAACCTTCAACCGGCCACTCGGAGCAGCGATTGCGTTGCCCGCATTGCGGCGCAATGGCATTGATTCAGGTGGAGGAAGTGCCGCGGAGATTGAAGCAGGGTCTTTCGTTTTGAATTCATAAGTTGGCGAGGAGCTGCAGGCAGCGG
>CALBZA010000074.1 GCA_937890005.1 uncultured Verrucomicrobia subdivision 3 bacterium
TGAAGTGGATCAAACCAATTTTCGATTGCGACACGTCATGAAGCGCGGCAAAGTCAGGCCATGCGAGGACGGATTCCAAAAGACAGCACATCTGTTGAAGCGGGAGTGTTGTCGTCCGGAGTGGAATTACTTTCCCCTGTAGCTCGGACGTCGCGGGCTCAGCGGTTCAGTTCAACCACAGTGTATCCCAGAATTCGCGGTCCACACCTCCCGTGCCTTTCAACCTCACTTGCCCGCGGCTTGCGGGATACACTGCTTAAAGGTTAGGCGTCATCACGCATGGTCACGATTGATTCAGGCATCGTCTTAGATTTTCCCCCGACCTGGGAGCGGTTCATCGAGGGCAGTCGTTGCGTATTCCACACTCAACGGCGCGAGGAGATTATCGTCTCTGCTCAGCGGCTCACCGGCGACGGCGCAGCAGCAGAGCGAGCAGGGTGGCTCGACCGAATGGTTGAGGCAGGGTTGGAGGCGGCACGGCGAGGCGCAGCATCACCCCAGCTTTGTGTTATTCGACCGTTGGCCGAGGATTTGGACGTTTGCGATCTGCGTTGCTGGACAGTAATGGCGGAGACGACGGCACGCGATACGTTCTTTGCGCAGGCGGTTCTCCGTCACCCGCAGGGCACATTGTTTGTCACTTACGAGTCGCCATTTGTGGATGGTGCTGAGCGAGCACTTCGTGATTTACTCAGGCGCATCCATGAGAGTTGACGCGCCGCCTAACGAAACAAGATAGCTTTGGCCGACAGAGCAGTGCCGAAGCTAATTACGGCTTTCCGAACCGCTCAAGAGGGGCGCCAATGGATATTCGCTTTCTGAAACGCGGCGTTTGGTCAGCTTGCGATCCGGGACTAAACATCCACCGTGCTTTGCTGTGGCGGTTTGGAGAATTTATCAGCGATTGTTGCAATGGTGGAGACTGGCCCTTAGTTTGGGCGCGTGATTGCGTTGCTCGATTACGGTGCGGGGAATCTGAAAAGCGTTCATAACGCGCTCAAGAAAGTGGGCGCGGATGTGCGCGTCGTCCAAAACGCCTCCGGCATCGGCGATGCCCGCGCGGTGGTGCTGCCTGGCGTCGGCGCGTTCGATGATTGCATCCATGCGCTTGAGAAGCAGGAGTTGATGGAAGCATCGCGGAAGTTCATCCAGTCGGGCCGGCCGTTCCTCGGGATTTGCGTCGGGTATCAGGCGCTGTTTGAGAAGAGCGAAGAATTCAACAGTTGCGCCGCGGGTTTCGGTGTTTTCAAGGGCAACGTGGTCCGGTTTCCAGCACGGGACGGTCTCAAGGTTCCGCAGATAGGGTGGAATCAGCTCGAATCAGTGAACACCGCGTGTCCGCTTTATCGAAGCATTCCGGAAGGCAGCTACGTCTATTTCGTTCACAGCTTTTTTCCGAAGCCGGCAGACGATTCGATCGTTGCGACGCGGACGACCTACGGGGAAACGTTTGCGTCATCGGTCTGGCGCGACAACGTGTTCGCAACGCAATTTCATCCGGAGAAGAGCCAGAAGGTGGGATTGCAGCTGTTGAAGAATTTTGTCGATTACGCTGCGGGCAGGGGGAATTGAGTTTCTGGAATTTCTCCCACCCGGTTGAAAAAATCGGGCGTTCTTTCTCTCATCCTGCCGAGGAGTCGGCGCCTGCAGACCGCCGCTACACGTCGCGCAAGCGCGGTATCACGCAGCTTCGACGGCGTCTTCCTTTTCGCTCATGACCTGCTGGAAGGCGTTTCGGAGATCGCTTTGAAGAAACGGTTTTCCGATCAGGCAATCCACGGCTTTCGGCTTCTGCATGGTGTTGGCGAGTCCGCTGATCATCACGACCGGTTGAGAAGGAGAGATCGATTTCACTGCGGCCGCAAACTGATCGCCCTGCATTCCGGGCATGGAAAAATCCGTGCAAACGATGTCAAACCGGCCTGGCTTGAATTCCGCCAGTCCCTCCATGCCGCTGTTCGCGAGCACGGCCGTGTGCCCGTCCATGGCCAGCAGCAGCCGAAGACACTCACAAACGTTCGGTTCGTCATCAACGATCAAAAAATTCAGCTTCTTTTTCACACGAATGGTCTCTCTCCGTCCTTAAAAAGTCCCGGAAGGGATGCGCAAAAGATTCGACACAACGAGTTGTTTTGTCAAACCGTTTGCTGTCGTAAATTCTCGTGACCTTTCGGCGCGTGATGCCGTCTGGCTACAAGTTGTCGCCGGATGTCATTAGGCCGATTAAAGAAATGGCTGCGTCAACGAAATGTCCATGGATTGGCAGTTGCGTCCGGGCCGTGAAGGTTGAAGCTGTGGCGGATTGAGCGGGCGAGACAGTCCGGCTGCGCTGCAGATTGATTGAGAAAGGAAATATGAATCGACGTCAGTTTATTCGAACCACTGCTGTTGCCGCAGGCGCGGCGCTGACCTCCAATACCTGGATGCCGACAGCGTTTGCCGCCGAAGCCAAACGCACCGCGGTGGATCAGGTGTCACTTGGAAAAACCGGTATCAAGCTGAGCCGCCTGGGAATCGGAACAGGCAGCAACAACGGCTTCGTCCAGACAGCTGAAGGCAAAGAAAATTTCGTGAAGCTGATCCGTTATGCCTACGACAAGGGGATCACTTATATCGATACCGCCCAATCGTATCAGACCTTCCAATGGATTGGCGATGCGATCAAAGATCTGCCGCGGGAGAAGCTGTTCATCCAGTCAAAGGTGGGGGGACGGCCCACGGATGTGCTGGCGACGATCGACCGGCACCGGAAAACTTTCAACACAGATTACATCGACAGCCTGTTGATCCACTGCATGACGCGAGGGAACTGGACCGATCCGGACCAGTGGAAGCGCGTCATGGACGCCTTCGATGAAGCCAGGGAGAAGAAATGGATTTTGTCCAAGGGCGTTTCCTGTCACTCGCTTCCGGCGTTGCGTGCGGCGACGGCTTCCGACTGGAACCAGGTGCATCTGGTCCGAATCAATCCTCAGGGCAAGCACATGGATACCCCTTCGGGCTCCTGGGACGGTGAGGTGTCTCCGGAGATCAATCCTGTTGTCGAGGAGATCAAACAGATGCATAGCAAAGGTCGTGGCGTGATTGGCATGAAGATTTTCGGCAATGGCGACTTCCGCGAACGCAAGGATCGTGAGAAGTCGATTCGTTACGCGATGTCGCTGAAGGAAGTTGACGCCGTTGTCATTGGATTCTCAAAGCCGGCTGAGATCGATGAAGCGATTGAGATCATGAACACCGCGCTTGCGGAAGTCTGATCAGCGGATCGCCTTGACCAGATAAAACTGCTGGTTGCCCGGAGGAAGAGCAGGGGCGGTCCATTCGTTTGTGCGGATACCGCCCTGGAGCAGCTGCCAGTCGGAGAAGTTGGCAGAGGCATAGACGGCATATTCCGAAGCTTCCGGCAAAGATTTCCATCGAAGGCGGGTTCGTTCGTGGTCCTGTGTTTCCAGCCAGACGCCTTCCACCGAGGCGGTTTGAATCCCGAAGATGTGATCCAGTCCTGCGGCGATCTCAGGTGAATTTTCGGAAAGGTTCCAGATCAGGCCGCTGCGATAATTCTCGATCGCAAGGAGCATTGGTCCGAGGTTGATTCCCATCGTCATCGTATTCACCCACGGACCATTCAAGTGGGTGGCGGCGCGGATCGTGGGATTTCCATCGGCATCGTAAGGAGCCTCGAAGTAATGCGGATCGAGGCTGAA
Organism: uncultured Verrucomicrobia subdivision 3 bacterium; assembly: GCA_937890005.1. GTDB lineage: Bacteria > Verrucomicrobiota > Verrucomicrobiia > Limisphaerales > DASXHY01 > DASXHY01. The sequence goes on from CALBZA010000074.1 coordinate 3,705, forward strand.
GGCATCTCCGAAACCGAACAGTGAACTCCAAAGCCGCGGCACCCGGAAGAAGTGTCGGATGGCGGCAAGCGATTCCTCGGGGGTGAAGTTGATGGCACTGGCCGCGCCGTAAACGGCGATCGTTCCGGAGTGAAGTGCCTTCGTTCTGAATCGCTGATTTTCCTCTGTCGGAAGCGCTCCGAATCCCTGATAATCGCTCGGTGCATTCAATGTCGGCGCGGCGATGGTGTCACACGCGGTGATGCCCCAGGCGTTTTCGCCGTAAGTGCCGTAAAACCCATTGGCCAGCCCGGTTTTGTCAGTGGAATGATCGATGCAGAACTGGCGGTTGGCGAGGATGGCCAGCTTGTTGTTGCGCCAGATGTCCACCGGTTCGCGGGCATGCAGGTCGATGCCGCGCGTTTCGAAGTTCAACCAGCAACTCGCGAAAAAGTAGTTGAACATCGATCCGCGCCACGAGACGAGAATTCGCGGACCGTTCTCGTGGGGATAACTTCCGAAATGCCGGCGCCGCGCGAGATAGGTTTCTCGCAAGACGGGAAAGGTTCGAGATCCCAACGCCAGCACATCGACCATGAACGCTTCGTCCGTCTGTCCGTCGATGTGATTCTGGAACCGCACCGCTTCCGGACGCTCGGGAATCCAGTCGAGAAAGAACTGATATTGGTTCGGCCCGGGACGGCGATCGACGAACCAGTTCCATTCCACACGGTCGAACAGCTGCTGGCTCAGGCGCTGAATTTCCGGGTTGTTGCTGAAATATTGTTTGCAGGTCAGAACGCCATACATCAGCAACATCGTGTCGTAGATGGAAAGTTCGACGTTCGTGTCTTTCCGAAGCCCGGTGTCGGCGGTCAGGAAGTGGTAATAGAAGCCGCGATATCCGGCGCGACTCATTCCGGGTTCAGGACCCATCGGCAGAGCGTCGAGATTGCGCAGGATGGTCAGCACGCGATTCTCCAGTTCCGAACGATCTGCCCAGCCGTGCCTGTGTCCGATGCAGAAGGCTGCGAGCTGAAATCCAATCGTGCCGGTGCTCACCATGTCCGAAAACGTCGAACGATCCAGCGCGAAGCCGAGCTTGTCGGTGAACCGAAGGAAGTAGGAAAACGCGCGATGCGAAACGATGTCGAGAACCGCTTCATCGCTCCACCGGGCGGGATCCATCGGCGTGGCGTCCGACATCAATGAAACGTCATCGATGTACAAGGTTCCCGAGGATCGAAAATCGTTGCGCCAATCTTCGAGAACGTAAACGAGTTCCTTTACGGCTGACACGTCCGATCGTTCGAGAATCGTCGCGAGTGGAAATTCATACCGGCGCCACTGCGTGTCGTTGGTGATGGCGAAGATGGCATTGCCGACGACACCCCTGTGACCTTTGAGTTCCAGCTTGAGGTAATGATTGAACGCGCCGACGCCGTCGCCTCGCGCCCAGAAACTGATCGATTCGGCGCGAAGGCCTTCGACGCGCGATGGATTTCCGGCGCTGTTTCGAAGCGAGCCGTGAAGATTGGTTAGATTCAGCGCGAAGCCTGGATATGCTCCTTTTCCGAGTAACGAATTCCAGACCCCGCAGAAACCCGAGGTGACCGAATACTTGAGGCGCAACGACGATCCGAAGCTTCCGTGAAAGACGTCAGTGTCGAACGATCCCGTGACGGTTGCTTCACCGTTGGCGAATGCGCCGCTGTCGCCGGAGAAATGATTGAAAACGCTCTGGTTGTCGTAATCGACGAGGGGAAGTTCCTCCGCTCGCGCGGGAAGATGGGAAAGCGCGATCACTAGAGCCAGTCGAATGGCTCTGTTGGGTTTGAACTTCCGAAACATTCCAGAATTTCGGAGCAGGACATCTGCCTGTCGAGGCAGGGAAAGCGCGACTTCCGATGGGTGAGAATCAGGAGTGCTGCAATCCGGCGTCGATCGGTTTGTCCTTGAGCGCCGCGAAATTGCCTTCTTCGCAACAGGCCACGAAACCTTCCGTCACGGACTTCAACTCCTCCCATCGGGCGCGAATGGAAGTGGCTTCCTTGCGTGTGATCTGGTTGTCCGCGGCCGCGGTGGCAATGACCGCGAGCAGGTCGGCAAATTCCTGAACAATCTCGTTCGTCGCCGGAATCAGGTAGGAGGGATGCGGCTTGTTGGTCTTTGGATTCAGGATGAAGAATCCGCCGGCGCGCTGGCAGATCCATTGTACGAGCCGGTGATCATTCGTGCATTTCAGCAGGGCCTCGACTCGATCCAGAGGGTTGGCTGTCCCGCTGCCGGTGCCCTCATCCGGCTCGGCCCATTTGTAGATCATCGAGAGTGAAAGTCCGAGATCAGACGCCACCTGTTTGGCGCTTGTCTTCTGGAGGATTTCCCTGAGCAGCTCGTGAGATTGCATGATGCGACTTTGGAAAACCGCAAATTGCTTGGCAAGGAATTACTCCGCGGCGGTGAAACAATAAACTCCATCGTTTCATCGTCGGTAGTCCAGGAATGAGATGTTTCCGCCGGTGCAGATTGTTCAATCAGCAGTGCGCAAGATTGTGCTTCAACCTGCCGCGCCTTTGTCCCACTCTTTCGCATCTTATGAACTTATTTGATCTCTCCGGTGAAGTGGCTGTTGTCATTGGTGCGACAGGTGCCCTGGGCGGTGCGATTGCAGAAGGACTGGGCGAAGCCGGCGCAAAGGTGGCCGTGATTGGACGCAATGCTGAACGCGGCGAGGCGCGTGTCAAAGCGATCCAGGCCAAAGGCGGAACAGCGGCGTTCTTCTCTGCCGATGCCGTTCAGCGTGAAAGCCTGCGGGCCGCACACGAGGCGATCGAAAAGGCCCTCGGCGCGCCGACGATTCTCGTCAATGCCGCCGGCGGCAACGACCCCAAAGTCACCGCGACGCCGGACAACCCATTTGAGAAGATTCCGTTGGAAGCATGGCATGCGAATTTCGACCTGAATCTCGTCGGAGGTGTGTTCCTGCCGTGCCAGGAATTCGGTCCGGGGATGGTGACGCGCGGCAAGGGGAGCATCATCAACATCGCCAGCGTTTCCGCGCATCTGCCATTGTCCCGCGTGGTGACCTATTCCGCGGCCAAGGCTGCGGTGCTCAATCTGTCGTTGTTCCTCGCGCGCGAATGGGCGCCAAAAGGCGTTCGCGTGAACACCATCACGCCAGGATTTTTCCCGGCGGAACAGAATCGCAAATTGCTCTTCAACGACGACGGTTCTCCGACAGCGCGAACGAAATCGATCTGGGGCCACACGCCGATGAATCGCTTCGGCGAATCGCACGAGCTGATCGGTGCGGCTGTCTTTCTGGCGAGTTCCAAGGCGAGTGGTTTCGTCACCGGAACAGATATCCGGGTTGATGGCGGGTTTTTGAGCCAGACGATATGAATTTTATTTGGCGTTAGGCTTTAGGCTATAGGCGATAGGTTTTAGGAAAATCGGTTTTGATCACGTTCGGGTTATATTTGAGCGTGTTCGCTGGGACCAACGATCGATAATGAACCGAGCATAACCTTTCCGACGCGTATCACCTAAAGCCCCGTGCCTAAAGCCCATCGCCTAAAACCAATTTCCCCATGAGCGCCATTACCAAATCCGCTTTTCCATCCAAACTTTCCGAAGCCGAAGTGTCCGCGCTGGTGGCGCAGGCGCTGCCGGAAGCCGATTATCGCGGAAAGAAGATTCTCCTCGTCGTTCCCGATCACACGCGCACCGCGCCGGTCGGACTGTTGTTCAAGTCGATCTTCAACCAGATCGGCGCCGCGACGAAGGAACTCGATGTCATCGTGGCATTGGGAACGCACCCGGCCATGTCCGAGGAAGCGATTTGCGGACGATTGGAGATTTCGGTGAAGGAACATCGCGGCCGTTACAGCAAGGTGCGGTTCTTCAACCACGAGTGGGACAACCCCGCAGCGTTGACAGAAATCGGATCGCTGACTGCCGCCGAAACAAGCGAGCTGACGGGCGGACTGTTCTCTCTGGATGTGCCGGTTGAAATCAACAAGCTGGTCTTCAACTACGACGAGGTGATCATCGTGGGGCCCGTGTTTCCGCATGAGGTCGTGGGGTTTTCAGGTGGCAACAAGTATCTGTTTCCGGGCATTGGCGGACCGAAGATTCTGAACTTCTTCCACTGGCTCGGTGCCGTGGTGACGAACCCGATGATTATTGGCAACAAGTGGACTCCCGTTCGCAAGGTGGTCGATCGCGCGGGCGCGTTGGTGAAGGTGGAAAAGCGCTGCTTTGCGATGGTCGTCGCTCCCGACAAGTCGCTGGTCGGCCTTTCATTCGGCACACCGGAAGCCGCATGGGACGAAGCGAGCGAACTCTCGAAGCAGGTCCACATTGTCTATAAGGACAAGCCGTTCAAGACGGTGCTGTCGAACATGCCGCCGATGTATGACGACCTTTGGGTCGCGGGCAAAGGCATGTACAAGCTGGAGCCGGTGGTGGCGGACGGCGGCGAACTGATCATCTACGCGCCGCACGTTCACGAAATTTCCGTCACACACGGGAAGATCATCGAAGAAATCGGCTACCATTGCCGCGACTATTTCCTGAAGCAGTGGGACAAGTTTAAGAATTATCCTTGGGGAATCCTGGCCCATTCGACACACGTCCGTGGTATTGGTGCATTTGAGAATGGTGTGGAGAAATGCCGGATTCAGGTGACCCTCGCGACGGGAATTCCCGAAGCGATCTGTCGCAAGATCAACCTCGGTTATCGCGATCCGAGGAGCATCAAGGTCGAGGACTTTGCGAACCGCGAGGACGAGGGAATCCTCTACGTTCCCAAAGCCGGTGAAATGCTTTATCACCTCCGCCAGCAGCCGAAATGGGCTGGAGGTGAATAACGCGGTGTTGGCAAATAATGCTTAGAACCAGACAAATTTGAGGCAGTCTCACACGAGAGCTTTCTCTAACACGTGCGCGATGAATTGGTTAAAAGAAATGTCCACTGCACAGCCGATCGCCTGGTCGGTGCTCGTGCTGATGTTGGTGGCTGTGGTTGGCCTCTCGCTTTCGAGCATCAAGGTCAAGGGAGTGGGATTGGGCATTGCCGGCGTCCTGTTCGCCGGAATTGGCTTCGGCCACTTCGGATTTCACATCGAAAAGGAGATACTGGAGTTCGTTCGTGAGTTCGGACTGATCCTGTTCGTGTTCACAATCGGTCTCCAGCTCGGACCGGGCTTCTTCGCGTCGCTGCGCAAGTCCGGTTTGAAACTGAACGGAATGGCGGCGGCCGTGGTGGTGATGGGAGCGGCCATTGCGGTTGGACTCACGTTCTTCAGCATCGACATCGTTGGGGCGCTGGGTTTGTTCTCGGGCGCGACGACGAACACGCCTTCGCTCGGTGCCACGCAGACGATGCTCCGCACGATGACCGGTGAATATGCCGAACGCGCGGGAATTCCGGCCCTGGCTTACGCAGTGGCGTATCCCGGCGGCGTCTTCGGCATCATCACGGTTCTGCTCTTCCTGCGCTTCATCTTCCGGGTCAATCCGGAGCAGGAAGCGGAAAAATTCCGCGCTGAGGAAAAGCGCGGATTCGAACCGCTGGAGCGCATGAACCTTGTCGTCGAGAACGCCAACGTCGAAAACCTGACCCTGGCTCAGGTTCCGGGGCGCGACGATGTCGCTGTGTCGCGGATCAAGCGCGCCGATTCGTCCGAGGTTGAAACCGCCACGGACAAAACCGTGTTGCATCGGGGCGACATCATTCTCGCTGTCGGCACACGCAAGGCGCTGGAGTCGTTCCGGGTGGTTATCGGCCGTGAAAGCGATGTGAATCTGGTGAAGCTTCCGAGCAAGGTCGGCTGGCGCCGCATCATTGTCACACACAAGGAAGTGCTCGGAAAAACGCTCGGCCAGCTCAACCTCGATGTTTCCTACGGCGTCGCGATTACGCGTGTCCTGCGCGCCGACCTTGAAATGCCGGCCATTCCCGAACTCAAGCTGCAGTTCGGCGATACCGTCCAGGTGGTCGGTGACGAGCAATCGATGGCCAAAGTGAGCCAGGTGCTTGGAAACAGCGTGCGATCGCTGAACGAAACCAACTTCATTCCGATCTTCATTGGCATCGCACTCGGCGTCATTGTCGGAACGCTGCCGATTGCGATTCCAAACATGCCGGTGCCGGTGCGGCTCGGCATTGCGGGCGGGCCGTTGATTCTTGCAATTCTCCTGAGCCGGATCGGACGCATCGGGCCGTTGCTCTGGTACATGCCGGCCAATGCGAATCTGGCGTTCCGCGAACTCGGCATCGTGCTATTCCTCGCGTGCGTTGGCTTGAAGGCCGGCGAGAACTTTTTCAAAACGGTGTTCAGCAGCGAAGGGCTCAACTGGTTGATTGGCGGGTTTGCAATCACGGTGATTCCGTTGCTGATCGTCGGCCTGGTCGCGCGGCTGTTTTTCAAACTCAACTTCACCGTCATCAGTGGTCTTCTCGCCGGGAGCATGACCGATCCACCGGCGCTGGCGTTTGCGAATGCGGTGAGTCGGTCGGATGCGCCTTCGGTTGCCTACGCCACCGTTTATCCGCTCACGATGCTGCTGCGCATTGTGACGGTGCAGGTGCTGATCATTATCTTCTGCAGGTGATTGGGAACGGCATTGCGGATCGGTCGATTTTTGATCGAGCCGTCCGTGGCCGCTGTGTTTCTCCACCTGCGGTTTTGAAATGAGTCACTGCACCGGCTGAATTTTCTGCAGTCGTTCCATGGCGCCTTGAACGCCCTGAAGTGCGCGCAGCATTTCAGAACGCAAAGGTTCCTGTGGTGGATTCTGCGGATCATTGAGGACATTCGCCATCTCTTCGAGAATCTGCGGCGTCCGCTTCTGAAGGCTGGAAATCGTTTTTTCCCAGGCGAGCTTTTTCTTCGCGCACGCGAGCAGGCTGGAGAGGTAGTCGATGTCCTGGCGGGTGTCGCGCGGGCCGGCGAACTTCGTGTTGATTTCACCGAGTTCGGTCTGGAGATCGTGAATCGTTCGCTCGCAACGTTCGATGTCCCTGACAATGGTGTTGAGCTCGGACACGACCTGGCGCTGGCGGGCAACGCTTTTTTCGGCGAGGCGAAGTTCTCTCAGTGACATAAGGGTGGCGAACTGTAGTCCCTGGGTTTGTCATTCCGCAAGGACGGGAATCAGGGCTGACACTTGGTTTCTGTCACCGACGCAGACTCTCATTGGCACCGTGCTTCAGCGGTGTGAAGTCGTTTTGGAGTTCAGCTGTTTTAACAGTTTCCCAACCCTGCTTTATCCGTGTCGATCCGTGTGCATCCGTGGTTGAAAGGAAACTGGTTGAAAAGGAATCGGGCTTGATTGAAGCAGTGAGCCGTCTAAGTTTGCCGCCCATGCAGAAAACGACTTTGACGCTCGGCCACTCGCCCGACCCTGATGATGCCTTCATGTTTTACGGTCTGGCGAAGGAACTGATTCCGACGCACGGCTATCGGTTCGAACACATTCTTCAGGACATTCAGACGTTGAACGAGCGTGCCACGCGCGGCGAGCTGGACATTTCGGCGGTGAGCATTCACGCCTACGCGTATGTGAGCGACAAATACGCTCTGCTGCCGAGTGGCGCGAGCATGGGAGACGGTTACGGTCCGATGCTTGTGGCGAAGCAGAAGTTTTCGAAGGAGGAAATCAGCCGGCTGAAAATTGCCGTGCCGGGAACGATGACGAGCGCTTTTCTCGCGCTGCAACTCTGGCTGGAAAAGTCAGCGAAGGAATTCAACTTCGTCGTCGTGCCGTTCGATCAGATTTTCAAAGCGGTGCGGTCCGGCGTTGCGGACGTCGGACTGATCATTCACGAAGGACAGCTCACGTATCAGAACGAAGGCCTTGTCGTCTGCGAAGATCTGGGTGTCTGGTGGGGACGCGAAAACGATGGCCTGCCGCTGCCGCTCGGGGGGAATGTCATTCATAAGCGATTCGAACCCGCGGTGCGAAAAACGATCTCCGACATTTTGACCGCCAGCATTCAGTTCAGCCTGGATCATCGGCCTGAAGCGGTGCAACACGCGTTGCAGTATGCGCGCGACATGGGAGGCGATCTCGCGGACAAATTTGTCGGCATGTATGTGAATCACTGGACGCTCGATTACGGCGAGCGCGGGCGTGAATCGATCCGGCGTTTCCTCGGGAAAGCCTTCGAGCGCGGCCTGATTCCGCACCGGCAGGAGCTGGAGTTTGTGGTGTGATCTTGTAGCGGATGCGCTGGGAATAAGTTCAATAATTTCGTTTTGACTCATTCATGCAACGGGTTACGGTCTTCAACACAAGGGAAAGGCGTCAATCGTAGGGATGGGAATTCTGACACCGCCTTCAGCGCGGTGAAGCCGGGATGAACGAAGAGAGCCGTTTGAACGGCTTTGCGGATCGAGATCGAAGCCGCTAACGGCTGGATGACTGCAACACACGCCATCACGCTCAAACGCGGTGCTGACGAGAGTTTGATGCGCTCGTCCTGGTCTCAAAACTTGCTGTTAACTGAATACCGGAATTTTTGCGGAATGAATGATCGACGAGTCGGCCCGAACGAATTTGCCGGACACGGTGAGAAGGATGAAACCGTCGTCACCGTGCTTCATGTGGACGACGATCCCAATGACACCGCGCTGCTTCAGGCTGCGAGCCGGAAAGCGCAGCTCGATTTTCAGATCGTAAATGTCGAGGACGGAGAACAGGCTGTCGCGTATTTGAATCGCGTTGAAAACACCGGCGGAACACTGCCGTCACTGGTTCTTCTCGATCTCAAAATGCCGCGTGCGACCGGGGTGGAAATTCTTTCCTGGATCCGGAATCATCCGAATCTCAACCGAATCCCGGTCATTGTTCTGTCGGGATCAGAGCTTCAAGAAGACATCCGACGCGCGTACGATGCAGGCGCCAATTCGTATCTGGTCAAGCCGCTCGGCTTCGAGGCGCTGGTCGAGATGATCCGCAGCATCGATACTCAGTGGCTTGCCGCCCGTGACCGCACTTCCGTCTGAATTCCTTCGCGATGCTGCGCGCATAGGGTGAACACCTGAGACGTTTCTCCCCAATCGCAGTTTCTGAGCGCAATCCTACGTTGGTGGACGATTTCGGTTGAGTAAACGCACTCTGCAGTCAGGCAGTTCGTTGCAACAAGGCGGCATGGAACGCTTCCGAAAAAGCACGGGTTGGCGCGAGAATTGAATTGCACGACGGCGAAGATGCGCCTGGTTGGCGGATGGAATACGGCGCCGCGTTCAACCGCATCGTTCCGCATGAGCATGCAGTTTAGTGGAGGAACCGGTTCCATGGCGGAAACCCGTTCACAGGTTTACCTGCTTCGATTCGCCCGAACGGGCAGCTGGCTCGTTATGCTGATCGGACTCCTGGTGCTCGCCGGATGGGTTCTGAATCTTCCGCGTTTGACCAGTCTGTCGCGGCAATGGGTTCCGATGAATCCCACAACCGCCGTCCTGCTGGTGTTATGCGGCATCGCGCTCAGGCGATTCGCCATGCGATATCAGTGCGTCACCGTGGACTGGCCTGGACTGCTCTGCGGCGCAACTGTGGCGCTGTGCGGTGCGATCAAACTTTCGGAATATTTCCTCGGGTTGAACGTTCGCATCGATGAACTCCTGTTCGCGTCGCAAATGATGACGGAGGAACAGCGAATGGCGCCGAACAGCGCTTTCAACTTTCTCCTGTTCGGCATCGGACTGGTGATCATCGACGCCGAGAATCGCCACAGATTTCGTCCCGCGCAGGCGTGCTTTCTCATCACAGCGATGGTGAGCCTGCTGGCATTGATCGGTTATATGTACCGGGTGCTGGAGCTTTACCGGATCGGTTCTGCTCCGCCGATGGCGTTCACGACGGCTCTGGCATTCACGCTGGCAAGCCTGATTGCGATTGCAGCCCGACCGTCTGCGGGGGTGATGCGCGTGATCACGAGCGATACGACCGCAGGCGCGACAGCGCGGCGTCTGTTGCCGGCGGCGGTGTTGATTCCACTGGTGCTGGGAGCCGTGCGGTTCACCGGTGAGCGGCATGGAATCCTTGATGCCGAATTCAGCGTTTCGCTTTTCGCCGTCGCCATCATGCTCATGTTCACGATTCTGATCTGGTGGAATTCCCGGCTGCTGTTCAGCGCGGAGGTCGCGCGGGCCAGGGTGGAGCGGAGACTGGCGGTTCAATACGGCGCGACGCGCGTGCTTGCCGAGGCGCATGATTTTGGACAGGCGACCCATCGGATCATGAAAGGCATTTGCGACCGTCTCGGCTGGCAGGCTGGAGAGCTGTGGAAGGTGGACAACAAGAGCATGTTGATTCGCTGCGAAGAGGTTTATGTCACATCGCCGGAGTTTTCCGATTTCGCCGAGTGCACGCGCAAGCTCTCCTTCTCCAAAGGAACCGGACTTCCGGGGGAAATCTGGGATCGGCGTGAACCGCGATGGATTGAAGATGTCAGTGCGGATCCACTCTTCTCGCGATCGCTGGCGGTTTCGCGGGCTGGACTGCATGCCGTGGTTGCGGTTCCAATCCGCTACAACGGCACGGTCTGCGGCGTCATGGAATTTCTCAGCGTCAATCCCGAGCCGCCCGACGAACCGTTGCTGCAGACTCTGGCGGCGGTGGGAACGCAGATCGGCCAGTTCGCGGAACGACTCGTTGCCGACGAACAACTGCGGAAGACGAGTGCCGACCTCGAACGATCAAACACAGAACTGCAACAGTTCGCGTATGTCGCTTCGCACGACCTGACCGAACCGCTCCGCATGATCGTCAGTTATCTGCAGCTTTTGCAGCATCGACATCAGGACAAGCTCGATGCCGAGGCGACGGAGTTTGTCGGTTATGCACTCGATGGCGCGCGGCGCATGAACGTGATGATTCAGGATCTTCTTGCCTATGCGCGGGTGGACAGCCGGGCGCGGCCGCTTCAACCGACAGACTGTGAATCGGTGCTCACGGCAGCGCTGTTGAATCTCAAGGTTTCGATCGATGAATCCGGCGCTGAGATCCAGCACGAACGACTGCCGACGGTGATGGGTGACGCGATTCAACTCACTGTTGTGTTCCAGAATCTCGTCAGCAACGCGATCAAGTTCCGCGGCGACGCACCGCCGCGCATCCGGATTCAGGCGCAACGCCGCGAGCACGAGTGGATCTTTTCTGTCAGCGATCGCGGGATTGGAATCGATCCGAAATACTTCGAAAGGATATTCGTCATCTTCCAGCGTTTGCACACGCGTCAGGAATATCCGGGAACGGGAATCGGTCTGGCGCTGTGCAAGAAGATCATCGACCGGCACGGCGGACGGATTTGGGTGGAATCAGAACCAGGGCAGGGGACGATCTTCTGGTTTTCGCTTCCGGCGGCGGATTGATGGTTTTAAGCGCCGGCAGTTTTGTTCTGAACCGCTTCCGCCATGGCGTTGACGCTTTGCAGAACCACCTTGGCGGTGGCTGGATCAGGAATTTTCAGGCCGAAAGTTTTGTCCAACGCGACCACAAGCTGAAGTGCATCCACCGAATCCAATCCCAATCCACCCGGACCAAACAGAGGAAGGTCATCGGCGATTTCCGCTGCCGTGACCTGGAGCATGAGATTCTCGACCATCATTGCCTTGATGCGTTCTTTCAGAGCCTGTGCGTCTTCCATGATTAAAATATGCCGCCGTCAATTTTGAGCACGGAGCCTGTGATGTAACCCGCCTCGGCACAAGCCAGAAATCGGACGGCTGCGGCGACTTCGCCGGGTTTGCCGAAGCGGCGCATCGGGATGCGACTCTGCGCGCCCTTCCGCTCCTCCGGTCCCATGGCCGCAAGCGCCTCGGTTTCGATGTAGCCGGGACAGACGGCATTGACCGTAATGTTCATTCGCGCGACCTCCTTCGCAAGCGACTGGGTCAATGCCACAACTCCCGCCTTGGCCGCCGCGTAATTGGTCTGACCGGCCGGAGCGAGAAGCGCGCTGAGCGAGGCGATGTTGATGATGCGGCCGCCGCGCTGCGCAATCATCGATTTCATCACCGCCTGGCATCCGTGAAAGGTTGAATCGAGATTGGTTGCGATCACTTCTCTCCAGGCGTTTGCGGGCATCGTCGCAAGCAAACCGTCTTCGTGCTTTCCAGCATTGTTGACGAGGACGTCGATGCGACCGTGTCTGGCGAGAATGGCTTCCACCGCACGCTGCCAGGAATCAGGTTGCGTGACATCCAGGTCGATGCACTGCGCGCGCTCGGGAAATTCTTTCGCAACAAGTTCTGCAGCGTCACGCCGCGATCGAACGCCGAGCCAGACGAAGTTTTCCGGTGCTTCGGAAAGGAACGCACGGGCAATTGCCTGACCGAGGCCGCCGTTCGAACCGGTGACGAGAATGACGCGAGGGTTCATGAAATTGATTTCCGAATGAAGCGGGCGGCGATCGCCTGTTGGTTGCATCCGACGACACTGACGTTCGCCGCATCGAACTTCTGTTCGACAGCATCCACAGCCGCCACGCATTGCCACGCTGCGGCGGCCATGAAACCTTCGCCGAGAATTCGCTTGGGCGAGAGGCGGGATTGATTCCAATCCGACCAGGCGTTCAATTCATCGCGATCGGCAGAGGCCACGTCCAGAAGTCCGTCCACGAGCAATTCATTCTGTCCCATGAATGTTTGCAGTTCGGCGCGCGCGCGCCGGGCTGCTTCGCTGCGCGGACAATGATGATGAAACAGCTGCGGATCGGTGATTGCTTCGAGCTTCACACCCGTTGCCGAAAAAGATTCGCGGTCGCGTTTCAGATAAAGCGCCCCCGCGCCGTCGCTCACGACAATGCTTCGCAGGAACCGTCGCGCTGCGTCCGAGGTAAGCCAGTCCATTTCCTCAGCGCCAACCACGAGACATCCATCCACTCGCTCTTGAAGCAACCAGTCCGCGGCGAGGGCGAGTCCCTGCAGAAAAGTTCCCGGGTCGCCGACGATCGTGTAATTGATCGAAGTGGTTCCGAGCAGCGCAGCCAGATGGCTTGCGGGCGAATTGAAGACTGTTTCAGGAAAAACCAGCGGGCTGGCCGTGGACGGATCCTTCAACACTTCATCGTAAAAACGGCGTGAGTAATTCACGCAACCGGACATCGCACAATAGACGATTCCGAGTCGAAAGCCTTTCTGAAGCAACTGGGCGTCCGGCCCCAGGGCTTCGAGAGCTGCAGCGACAACATACTGCGCGATCGGACTTGTTCTCCGAAGACGCGCATGCGCAATAAACGCGGGACGTGTCGCAGGCGGCGGTGTCTGGCGAACGCAAAGCGGTTTTTCCCATCCTGGTCGCGGCAGTGCCTTGGTCGTGAGCGGCTGGCCGTTTTGAAGTGCATTCCGGAATGCGTCCAATCCCCAACCGGCAGGCGACACGACGCCTTTTCCGCATACGAAAATTTCCTGCGTCGCGCTCATTTCAATTCCACCTCCGCAAGATCAGCGTGGCGTTGGCGCCACCGAATCCAAATGAGTTCGTCAACGCGTATTCGATTCGCGCGTCCGTTGGCTGCTTCACAAGTGGAAATGCGCAGGCGGGTTCCGGCGTTTGAAGCGTCGAAGTGGGCGGAAGCCATTGTTCCTGAAGTGCCATGAGGCATACAACCGCTTCGACGGATCCCGCCGCGCCGAGCAGATGGCCGATGCTCGATTTGGTGGAACTCACCTGAATTTGCGCCGCGTTCGCGCCAGCCCAACGATTGATTGCAGCCGCCTCGGCACTGTCGTTCAAAGGTGTTCCAGTGCCATGGGCATTGATGTAACCGATCTGATCCGGAGAAAGTTGTGCGCTGGCGCATGCGGCGGACATGGAAGCCAATGCGGCATCGCCGTTCGGGTGCGGCTGGGTGAGATGATGCGCGTCAGTCGCGGCGCCGTAACCGACCACTTCGCCGAGAATCGTGGCGTTCCGGCGGCTGGCGGATTCCAGGGGTTCCAAAGTCAAAACCGCCGCGCCTTCCCCCAAAGCGAGCCCGTCCCGATGAGCATCGAAAGGCCGGCATTGCGTGGGTGAAAGGGCCTGGAGTGAATCGAAACCGCCAAAGACCAGTTGGCTGATGGCATCGTATCCGCCGGCAAGCACACGCTCCGCCTCGCCGCGACGAATCAATTCGAATGCGTGGCCGATAGCGTTTGCGCCGGATGCGCAGGCGTTGGCAATGATTGTGATCGGACCGTGAAATCCAAAAGCTTCGCAAACATTCAATGCCTGTTGTTGCGCCTGATAATGCACGACGCGTTTGGCCTGGTGCTGATGGTTGTGCGGAGATTGGGTCGCCTGCCGGAAGTAAGCCTCACCCAGGCTCATTCCACCGCTGGTGGTTCCGAGAACGATGGGAAGATGTTCGGACGGTTCCCATCCCGACTGCTTCCATGCCTGATCCGCGGCAACCAGCAACATCCGGGCGGCCCGGTCCATTCGGGCAAGGTGCTGGTCGCTGAGTCGCGTTTGGGGCAGGGGAGGAAGATCGAGTTCTGCCGCGACCTTCACGCGCTGGCGCGAGGCGTCAAAAAGGGTGACCGGACGGGTCGCGACACGGCCGCTGCGGAATCCCAAAGCGTTCTGTTTCCAATCACTTCCGAGCGCGGTGATGATTCCTGCGCCGGTGACGACGACCCTTGGGGGGACTCCAGTATGACGGAATGGAAACAACACGGCGCTTATCGGTTCAAAGTTTTGAAGACTCTAGAAGGTACGGTTGGAACAAGTCAACGCGCTGGACAGGGCGGGGACAGGAAACGGGGTAAAAGGACGGTACAGAGTTTCAGCGGGAAGTCTGGAGCGTGAGCCGGTGAGTGGGGGAGGGAGGCAATGGCGGTCCAAAACGTCTGGGTCTCCCTCGGTTTGCCATGCATGACATGGAACAAAATTCTGGCGTTCAGCATACCCAAAGCTAGAATCCGCCGGACATGGGTGCCCCGGTTCTGCCAACCAAGCGAATCCTGGTCGTCGATGACGAGCCTTTCGTCTGCGACGCCGTCAGGATGATGCTGACGTTTGACGGGCACGAAGTTCGTACCGCGAACAGCGGAAAGGACGCGCTCTCCATTCTTCGCGGGGAACAGTTCGACCTGGTCATCACCGATTTCGCGATGCCTGCCATGAAAGGCGACGAACTGGCCACGCGGATCAAGTCAGAGTTTCCAAGGCAGCCTGTCATCATGATCACCGCCTACGCGGAGATGCTTCAGTCATCGGGCAATCCGTTGCCGGGTGTGGATCGCCTCATCAGCAAGCCGTTCCTGCTTGATGACCTGCGTGAGGCCATTGCGCAGGTGCTTCAGGTGGTGCGTTCCTGATCGCCGCTTCGTTTCAGGTTTTCAAGTTCCGATTTCCCCGTGACGTTGATCCGTACTCGTCCGGTGCCCATTTTGCGTAATTCACCCCCATTGTTGCGCGCATCGAGTCCACATAATCTGGCAGCGGGTAACCAAAACAGTTCTGCCCGCCATGAAAACGGAAGAGCAAGAGGACACGCAAACGGTTCAAGAACCGGTTCAAGACCGGAAACCCGCCCACGACCGCAAACGAAACGTTCCCAACCTTGGTATTCAAGTGATCCAATGTGTGGTGCTGTCGGTTCTCGCTCTCGGAAGCTATTTTCTGGTCAGTCATTATGTGATCCAGTCGGTGGAGGTGGTTGGTCCGAGCATGGCGCCGACACTGCACCATTCGGATCGATACGTTCTAAATCGCCTCGCGTATGTCGTTCACGGACCGAAGCCGAAAGACATCGTGGTGGTGAAGGATCCAACGGATGGAACCTTCGTGATCAAACGAATCATTGCCATGCCGGGAGACGCTGTGCTGTTCAAGAACGGCGAGGTTTATGTGAACGGACAGCGTCTCTCGGAACCTTACGTTCATCCCGGAAATCGCACCTACACCTACTCGGATGCCGCGGAGCAGCTCATTGTGTGCGGGCGGGACCAGTATTTTCTGCTGGGCGACAATCGCGAAAACAGCTTCGACAGCCGGATGTATGGTCCGGTGCGACGACAGAACATTCTCGGCGTCGTCAATCTCTGATCTGCTCCAATTGTATTCGCCGCATTCGCTGGTTTTGGTTTTCGAAAGCACCCAATTGAAAACCACCACGGATGGACACCAATACACGCGGATGATCGGAAGGAATTAGACCGCTTGAGTCGCGATTCTGTTTCTCAACCGTGTTCATCCGCGTTCATCCGTGGTTGAACAAAAACATGGATTTCTATCCTCAGGATTCGTCTGCGTGGGCCGACTCCACATGCATTCCTTGACTCCCTCGGTGCCGATTCTATCATCTGCCGACCTTTAGTTGGTCTTTTGGAATAGAAAACGAAAATGAGCACAATCTATGATATTCAGGCGCGTGAGGTCCTCGATTCACGCGGTAATCCGACGGTCGAAGTGGATGTAGTCCTCGCGGGTGGCGCGGTAGGTCGCGCAGCGGTTCCGTCCGGCGCCAGCACAGGTGAACATGAAGCCATCGAACTTCGCGACGGTGACAAGAAACGCTATCTCGGCAAGGGTGTTTCGAAGGCGGTCAAAAACGTTACCGAAAAGATTCTTCCTGCGATTCAGGGATTGGATGCTCTCGATCAGCTGGCGGTGGACAGCGCCATGCTCGAACTGGACGGCACCGAGACCAAGTCCAAGCTCGGCGCGAACGCCATCCTCGCGGTCTCTCTTGCAAACGCCAAGGCAGCCGCCGAAGCGCTCGGAGTTCCGCTGTTCAAATATCTCGGCGGACCGAACGCCAAAGTGCTTCCTGTTCCGATGGCGAACGTCATCAACGGCGGCGCGCATTCCGACGCTCCGATCGATTTCCAGGAATTCATGATCATGCCGCACGGACTGCCGACCTTCAGCGAAGGTCTGCGTGCGATCACGGAAATCTTCCACGCCCTCAAGGCGGTGTTGAAGAAGCGCGGCCTGAGCACCGCGGTCGGTGACGAAGGAGGATTCGCTCCGAAGCTGAACAGCGTTGAAGACGCGATCGAATCGATTCTTCAAGCCACCAAGGACGCCGGCTACAAGGCGGGCAAGCAAATCTTCCTCGCGTTGGACGTCGCCAGCTCCGAGTTCTACAACAAGAACGGCACCTATACCTTCAAGAAGAGCACCGGCAAAACCATCTCCGGCGAAGAACTGGTTGATTTCTACGTCAAGCTCTGCGGCAAGTATCCGATCGTCAGCATCGAAGACGGCTGCGCTGAAGGCGATTGGAAGCATTGGAAGCTGCTCACCGAGAAACTCGGCGATCGCGTCCAGCTCGTCGGCGACGATCTGTTCGTCACGAACACCAAGTTCCTCAAGAAGGGCATCGACACCGGCACGGCCAACTCGATCCTCGTCAAGGTGAACCAGATCGGTTCGTTGACCGAAACGCTCGACGCGGTTCAGCTTGCGCAGTTCAACGGCTACACCGCAGTGCTCAGCCATCGTTCCGGTGAAACTGAAGATTCCACCATCGCCGACATCGCGGTGGCAACGAATTGCGGTCAGATCAAGACCGGCTCGCTCAGCCGTTCGGATCGGTTGGCGAAATACAATCAGCTGCTGCGCATCGAACAGATTCTCGGCAGCAACGCGGTTTACGCAGGCGTCAACGCACTGCCGAAAGCCCGCCGCTGATCTCTTTTCGAGTTTTTGCCACAAGCCGCATTCTTCGGGATGCGGCTTTTTTATTTCCGAGTTTTTAGTTCCGGGTTTTGAGTTTTTGAGTTGATCGGAAACATCTCTCAATACGGTGCTCGAGCCCTTCAATCCGTGCCGCTGCGAAATTGACTCTGCGGCAGTCGTTTCACTACGGTAGGCGGATGATTATTGCGCCGTCGCTGCTTGCTTCCGATTACACCCGATTCGGGAAGGAAGCGATCCGTGCCGGCGGTTCGGGTGCGGACTGGCTGCATCTGGACATCATGGACGGCCACTTCGTTCCGAACATTTCTTTCGGCCCGGCATTGGTCGGCACACTTCGTCCGCTCACGAAGATTTTCTTCGACGTTCACCTGATGTGTTCCAAGCCGGAGATTCTGCTGGAGCCGTTTGCGCAGGCCGGCGCAAATCAGATGACGATTCATGTGGAACTGGGTGATCAGGTCACGCCGTTGATCTGGAAGATCAAGAAGCTCGGCAAAAAAGTCGGCCTCGCGATCAATCCACCGACTGCCATCTCGATGGTTCAGCCGCATCTGGATCAGGTGGACACCGTGCTCGTGATGACGGTCAATCCCGGTTTCGGCGGGCAGGAGTTTATTTACGAGACACTGCCGAAAATTCAGCAGGTTGCGGCGTGGCGTCGGGATCGCGGATTGAATTATCACATCGAAGTCGATGGCGGCATCAACTTTCAGACCGCTCCGGAATGTGCCCGGGCCGGTGCCGATGCGTTCGTGAGCGGAACGACGTTGTTCAAGCAGCGAAGCCTTCGCGGTGCGGTGTCGAAGATGCGGAAAGTTCTCCTCTCCGCGCAGTCCCAGTCGAAAACGAAAATTTCTGTCGATAACAGCAACAACCTCCAACTTCTTTAAATGGGAAAAATCACCTTCGGAACCGATGGATGGCGATCTGTGATCGCTGAGGATTTCACGTTCGCCAATGTCGCGCGCGTCTCACAGGCGGCGGCCGATTTCTGGAAGGCAAACCCGGTCAACGGAACCGAGCAGAAGATCATCGTTGGATACGACCGCCGTTTCTTTTCGGATCGATTCGCGCAGATCGCGGCGGAGGTGATGGCGGCAAACGATTTTCAAGTGGTTCTCACTCCTGCCCCGACGCCCACACCCGCCATCTCGTATGCCGTCAAACAGCAGAAGGCGCTGGGCGGCGTGATGATCACCGCGAGCCACAATCCGCCATCGTTCAACGGCTTCAAGCTGAAGTCATATTACGGCGGTTCAAGTGACCCTGAGACGTGCAAGGGAGTGGAAAGCTATCTCGACAAAAATCCCGTGAAGAGCCAGCCGCTGGCCGATGCGGTGAAGTCAAAGCGCGTTCAGATCAGGAACATCAAGCCCGCGCACTATGCGGCGATCAAGAAGCTGGTCGATTTCAAGCTGATCGCGAAATCGAAGCTGCGTTTTGCCCATGAGGCGTTATTCGGTGTTGGCGCGGGCTGTTTTGAAGAGCTGCTCGCCGGAACGACTTGCAAGGTCACGACGCTGAATGCGACGCACGATCCTTTCTTCGGCGGCATCAATCCCGAGCCAATCGAAAAGAATTACGTTCGCAGCGCCGCGTTCCTGAAAAAGAATCCGCACGACATATGCCTGGTCACTGATGGCGATGCTGACCGCGTTGGCGGAATGGACGGCCGCGGAAATTATCTTTCAACCCATCAGATCATCTGCCTGTTGCTGCAACATCTCGTGCGCAACCGCGATGAAAAGGGCCGCGTGGTGAAGGCGCTGACAACCACGTCGATGGTGGACAAGATGTGTTCGGCGTTCGGACTTGAGCTGGTGGAAACAGGCGTTGGTTTCAAGTATGTCTGCGCCGAAATGATCAAAGGCGGCGTATTGCTCGGTGCTGAAGAAAGCGGCGGGATTGGATTCCCCGGTCACATTCCTGAGCGCGATGGCATTGCAGCCGGATTGTTCCTGCTGGAAATGCTCGCGATGGAAAAGACTTCGGTGAACAAGTTGACTGCCGCGCTGGAAAAACAGTTTGGAACGCATCGATACGGCCGCATCGACACGCATTTCCCGCTCGAAAAACGTCCGCTGCTCATGGAGTTCCTGAAGAACAATCCGCCCGCAAAACTTCTGCGCTCGCCTGTCGCTGAAGTGAAAAGCTATGACGGCGTGAAGTTCGTCGCCAATGACACGTCGTGGCTGATGCTGCGCGGTTCTGGAACGGAACCGATTCTGCGCATCTACGCCGAGGCGAAGACCGATGCGGACGCGCAGAAGCTGCTCAAGCTCGGAGTGGAACTTACGAAGAAAGTCTGAGCGAAAGCCGGCTGGCTCGGCAGGGCAGCTCCACAGAAAAAGCAAGCTGACCGTTGAGGCCGCCGCGGGTCCGGTTATCCTCGGATCATGTTGAAAACGCTCGTGAAATCCTGGTGGCGGCTTGTTGCGATTGCCGTTCTTTTTCCGGCTCCGTTGATTTTTGCCGGGGAAATCATCACGGTCAGATCGTTGTCCGAGCTCGCAGAAGTTTCGGCGCGTGACGGTCAGAATGTAAAGCTTGAGCCGGGCGTTTACCGCATGGCGGATTATCTTACCGAGCCGGTCCTTCAACAGATTCGATCAGAGGTGAACCGATCGGAACGTCGTCCGCCGGTTCCGATGTTCCTCTTTCGCGGCAACAGCAATCGTTTTGATTTCACCGGCGTGACGATTGAGATCGATACGTCGCTTTACCCGAAACTTCCGACGCCGAGCTACATTCGATGCATCATCATCGGCGGAAACGGAAATCATCTGGACGGGCTCGCCATTCGAAATACAGGACCGGAGAGAGGCAGCGGCGGGAACACGCTGTCCGTCGCCGGCTCCGGCAATGTGCTGGAAAACATCACGCTGCATGTGCGCGGTTCGTTCCCTTATGGATACGGCGACCTTTTAGGCAAAGGCGGACCGAACCTCGTTGGGCTTCAGAAGCAGAGCGGCATTCAAGTGATTGGATCGAACACGATTTTACGGCGATGCCGGGTATTCAGTCGTGCGTTCGGCCACTGCTTCTATGTGCAGGGTGGCGAGAACAGCCGGCTGGAAGATTGTTACGCGGAGGGGGAAATGCGTCCGACGAGCGAAATGCTGCGCGAAACCAACGGACCTGCGTTCAATCTGAGATTCGCTTCGGTTTATGAGAATCGGGACGGCCGATACATGATCACGCCGGGTTACATGAAGAGTCTCGTCGAGGATGGCTTCAGGACGTATGGAAACGCTGGAAACATCACGCTGATCAACTGCACCGCTGTAAACACACGAGCTGGATTTGAAATCGGCGCACGGGATGACAGTCCGGGAAAGACGCTGGTCGAAGGCTGCGTGGCGCGTGGGTGCGAGCGTGCCTTTCTTCTTGGGTCGCATGTCATTGTGCGACGGAGCCGCGGCGACGCGTGTTACGGACCGCTGCTTTACCTTCGCGGCGGCAGGGATTCCGACATCGAACTGGAACTCGCGCCGGAGATGTCGAACTTCACCGTGCATACCATTGCAACGATTGCCGGCACGAATCATAGCGTCCGCCTGTTTTCCAATGCAGCCGCACACAGCGTGCTGAAAGTGCCGATCCTGCTTGGATATGGAATGCCCGGCGCTGCTGAAATGGCCAGTCCGATTCGACCGGCGCCGGCGAAGAACATTCGTTTCAAGAATGAACTGCCCGGAGTGTCGGTGATTGTGAGCGATTCTGCAATCGACTGCGATGTTCAGTCGGCCGGAAAGGTGTTGAAGGATTCCAACCTGCGGAAGTTGCCGTAGGGGGCAGTTGAGCGCGCTTTGTGCGGGTCGCGGGGCGCAACCCGCGTCCAAGGCGGGCGCGTTCCCCGTCACTCGCTTTATTGGAAAGTGTATTTCAATCCGAGCGCCACAAGATGCCGGTCGTATTCGCGACCGCTGGCGTTGCTGTTCAGCGTGATGCCTTTTTCGTGAACATAGGAAGCTTCGGCGCTGAAATGTTTATCGACGCTGTAATTCACAAACGCGCTCGCTGAGATCACCCAGTCGTCCCGCTTTGTCGGCTGACGAAAATCGGTGTTGTATCCACGTCCGCCCACACCAACCGTCCAGTGCTCATCGAGTTTGTGCCGCAAGGTCAGGTCGTAGGTGCCGTCCTGATAGGTCGCGCGCCCGGATGATCCCGGTTGTTCAAAGCGTTTTGCCGAGAGTGTCAGCGTATTTGCGGGGGAAAGTGTTGCTGTCAGCGAAGCATCAACGAAGAGATTCCAGCGTTGCAACCCGCCGAAGCCGCTCGCCACGTGATTGCGAAATTCGCGGAATTCCGGGCCGATCGTGACATTCGCCTTCAACCACGAAAGCGGTCTGCCTTCGATTCCAAACAGCACGCGGTGAAAGCTGCTGTCGTAGTGAACATCATTTCCGAGAAAGGCTTCCTGATGCTGGACGCCATAACGGTATCCGGCGACCAGCGCAAAACTGTTCGTCTGGAAGTAACGCCCCAGATCGGCCCCGAATGTGAATTCATCACGATCCGCGAAATTCTGATATCCCGCGGTGTTGCGATGTTCCATCTGGAAGTCGTGGATGTAAATCGTTGCGACCGGACGCATGAACCAGTTCCCGAATTGTTGCGTCACGAAAATGCTGTCACGAATCACCGTGGCATCGCGCCGATCGCGCACGATCGGTGCTCCAGTCGCGGGCGCGCCGCCTTCGCCGGTCCAGGTCGGTCCGAGGGAACTGCCATCGATCTTCACCACCGAGCCGACGATTTTGTAGCTCGAATTTTCCGATTTGCCGGCGAGGTTCAGCGTGACCCGATGCAAAAAGAAATCTTCCGAACTTTCCGAATGAAAAAGATGCGCCTCAGGACTGTAGTTCACCGTCAGACCCAGCAGCGACGCCGGCTTCCAGTTCAGACCGACTGAAGGCAGAAAGCTGGTGACGAACGAACTTCGGTTCGCTTTATCCGTTTTGGACTGGAGGAAGACATTGCTGTCGAACGTTTCCTTCACCGCCGCAGTGCCTGTGACTTTCCAGGTCCGGGAACTGGAACCACTCCCATCGGAGGCGTGCAGAGAGTTTGAAATCAGCGTCGCGACGGCGATGTGAACGCATCGATTCAGGAACGCACAATTCGTTCTTCTTTTCACGATAATGAAACGTTCTTGCAACAGGAATTGGGCGCGGCATAGTTCGCATCCATCAGCCGACTTGTATGAAGATCGCGAACTGCTCCTGTCTTGTACTGTTGTTTTGTGTGGCTGCCGTTTTGGCAGGATGCACCGCTCCAGGAAAATCGATTGCCACGAACGGAAATGAACTGCCGATGGCTGGCGAAGTGGCCTCGACGGGCTGGACGCGCGCATTGCCCGGCGACGAACTTTGATTTCGCCGCGTCCGACTTCTGTCTGAATGCTGTGCTTGCCCTGAATGATCGGAAACTGAACATGCCGTGACCATCATCGCGACGTTCGTCCGCTGCCGATAAACCTGAATTGCCAAAGTTCCAACTTCATTTGGGCGCAACTGAACACGCATCAGAATTGATGAAGCATTCAGTGAAGCGTGATGCTTGCATCTCCCTCTCTTCCGAGCGAAGCCGGAGGAAAGGGGTTGGGGAATCCCCTCTCCCTGACCCTCTCCCGTGCTTCACTGCGGAGCGAGGGAACATTTATGGTGCAGGTGTCCGATTGCGCCCACTCATTTGAGGTCAGCCGTTGAGCATTGAATTGAATCTCGCGATTCTGCAAAGCGGATTGAATGGGCTTCCGCGATTGGAACTGGGAGGAAAGAAAGAAACCCGCGCCGTGCTGAATCAACACAACGCGGGTGCGTGAGAGGGAAGAAAACTTATGCCGCTTTTGCCTTGAGACCCGTGCGCAGAACCTTGAGCGCCTCGGGCATCTTGTAGTGGCGCTTCAGACCGACTTCGCTGAGGACGCCTGCCGGAACGCGCGAGATGAATTCAGGGAAACTCCGTTCCACGCGATCGCGCAGCAGCTTTTGTCCGGTCTTCGACGCCCAGAAATCCTCTTCAACTTTCGAAAGCGCGATGCCTGCCTCGTCGGGCCCGAGATTTTCGTGCTTGGCAAGCATCCAGATCAATTCCTTGTCGCCAGGCATGCAGACGGGGAATGGGACAAACTTGGGTTTGATTTCCTGTTCTTCGGAAACTTCGGCGCCCGCGTTTGGATTGACTCTCACTTCACCGGTGAACTGCGAGCCGTCGGTCAGTGAAAGTTCGACCGTGAGCGTCTTTTCCTTTTTGTTCGGACGGACGGTGACGTCGCCATCGCCGAACGTTTCAGTCAGCTGACGCTTGACCTCGTCGATGCTTTTCGGTTCGAGATCGGGGATTTCCAGTTTCTGGCAGAATTTTTCAAATGCGCTGACGCGGGCGGTTGCCTTGAGTTCGCTTTCGACCGCGCCGTAAATCTTGTCGGCGAGCTTGGGATCATGCGTCGCCTTGGGGAGAACGCGTTTGAGGAGTTCGAGCAATTGAGCTTCGGTTGCTTTCTTCGGTTCTTTTTTCATCGTGAAATAGGAAGGTCATTTTGTGCCAAAGCTGGAAGCGCGGAGCAATGGTGAAGAGAGGGGAATCTTCGATTTTATTTGATTCAAAGCTCAAGGGAGCACGCCAGGAGATGGCGGGGCAGCTGGAAGATGAAGAAAGGACTAAACCACGGATGAACACCGAGGAACACGGATGAGGGGAAATTTAGTTCGGTCGTTCCGGGAATTTTACGGCTGGGAAGAAGACATCGATGCAACGGGTGCTGACCCGAACGGATTCCAAACCCGGACCCGCCCATTCCAATAGTGGATTTTCATCCGTGTCCATCGGTGTTCATCCGTGGTTAAAAAAGTCGTTCAAAGGAATGCTCGAAGTGAGCTCAGCCACGGATAGAAACGAATGAGACTGATTCGGGCGGGGCAACTCAATTATCGCAACACGCTTTGAAAATAAGCTTCAATCGCCTTCGCCGCTTTCTTTCCGTCGCCCATCGCCAGAATCACCGTCGCAGCGCCGCGCACAATGTCACCCCCGGCAAAGACGCCGGGCAGACTGGTCATTCCGTTTTCGTCCACCACAAGGTTTCCATGCCGGTTCAATTTCAGTTCCGGACAGGTGGCGGTGAGAAGCGGATTTGCGCGTGTGCCGATGGCGACAACCACGGTGTCGCACGGGAGGATGAATTCTGATCCGGGAACCGGTTCAGGCCGGGCACGGCCGGAGGCGTCCGGTTCACCAAGTTTCATTTGAATGCACTTGAGTCCGGTGACCCAGCGTTTGTCGTCGCCGACCACTTCGACCGGCGCGGTAAGGAAATGGAATGTCACGCCTTCGTCTTTTGCGTGATGCACTTCTTCAGCTCGGGCGGGCAATTCATCCGCGGTTCGGCGATAGACAATCATCGCCTCGGCACCAAGCCGTTTTGCAGTGCGGACGGCGTCCATCGCGACATTGCCTCCGCCGACAACGGCGACGCGTTTGCCTTTCAACACCGGGGTGTCGGAATTCGGAAACTGGTATGCCGCCATCAGATTGATGCGCGTGAGATATTCGTTCGCGGAATAAACGCCCTTCAGGTTTTCGCCCGGGACATTCATGAACACCGGAAGACCGGCGCCGTTTGCGATGAATATTGCGTCGAACCGCTCACGCAATTCCGGCAGCGTGTAGGTGCGGCCGATGATCACATTGCATTCGATTTTGACGCCGAGTTCACGGAGACGATCCACCTCCTGGGCGACGATTGCCTTGGGCAGACGGAATTCGGGAATGCCATAGACGAGCACGCCGCCGGGCTTGTGAAGTGCTTCGTAGATTGTGACCTCGTGGCCCATTTTTGCGAGTTCACCCGCGGCGGTCAGTCCGGCCGGGCCCGATCCCACCACGGCGACTTTCTTTCCAGTCGATTTGATTTCGACTTTGGGCAGTTGATCCCGATGCTTTCGCGCCCAGTCAGCGACGTAGCGTTCGAGATAACCGATTCCGACCGGCAGGCCTTTGTTGCCGCGCACGCATTCCGCTTCGCACTGATTTTCCTGCGGACACACGCGGCCGGTCACGGCGGGAAGGGCGTTGTCGCAAAGAAGACTTTGAGCCGCCTCGGCGATTTTTCCTTTCGAAAGCAGGTCAATGAACGTGCGGATGTTCACGCCCACGGGACAGCCGCTCACACATTTGGGATCTTTGCACTGAAGACAGCGGTCGGCTTCAAGCAGGGCGAGCTGTTCGGTGAAACCGAGGTTGACCTCTTCGAAGTTGGCAGAGCGATCAGTCGGATTCTGTTCCGGCATTTTCTGCCGTTGAATCTGGAGACGTTGCTTTGTGGTGATGCGTTCGGGGGAAGCGTTCATGCGGATTGTTTTTCCAGCCGGCACGTTCCGGCGGCGCAGGCATTGGCCTGTTGCTCGAATTCGCGATAGGTCGAAAGCCGGTCCTGCAATTCGTCGAAATCAACCAGATGCCCGTCAAACTCCGGGCCGTCCACACAGGCGAACCGCGTTTCCTTCCCAAGGCTCACGCGACATCCACCACACATGCCGGTGCCATCGATCATCACCGGGTTGAGCGATACAATCGTGCGAACGCCAAACGGACGGGTGAGATTCGCCACAGCGCGCATCATCGGAACCGGACCGACCGCGTAAACGATGTCGATGCCGCCGCGTTCAAGAAATTCCTTCGCCGCGTCCGTCACGAAACCTTTGCGCCCGTAACTGCCGTCATCGGTGCAGACCACGACATCGCCGAGCCGTTTCAATTCCGATTCAAAAATCACCCATTCGCGCGAGCGTCCGCCAATGATGCTCGTCACATGAACATTTCGTTCGTGAAGCCCCTGTGCGATGGGATGAACCACAGCCGTTCCGACACCGCCGCCGATGCAGAGCGCACGGCCGGAATCGATCAATTCGGTGGCGTGTCCCAATGGGCCGGCGACGTCGCGGATCGATTCACCGGGTTCCAACGCCACGAGATCACGCGTGCTTTTGCCAACGGCCTGAATGACGAGTGCGATGGAGCCGGCGGAAGGATTGGCATCGGCGATCGTGAGCGGAATGCGTTCGGAATTTTCCGCGAGGTGAACGATGACGAACTGCCCGGGCTTGCGGATTTGAGCGATGCGAGGCGCGAGAACATCCAGGCGGGTGACGTTCGGACTGAGCTGCTGCTTTCGCAGAATGGTATGCATCGATGGAAGATTTGCGCTTTCATCCGCGAGCGGCTGTTCCGCAATTGCCAAAAGGTGAACCTATCTTGGCGTTCAGTGCCAAACGGGTTTTGACACCCGGCGGCAAACCGGCTTTGCTACGCGCGATCCCTATGAGCCGCGAAGCAATTGAAATGTCTGTTGAATCCGTCACGGTCGAAGTTTCCGACACGAAAACGGTCCGCCTGACCTGGCCGGAAGGATACAATCCTGATTTCAAGACCGGCCAGTTCATCACCTGTTTCTGGCCGGATGAACCGAGTTACAAACGAGCCTATTCGCTTTCGTCCTGCGCGCTGGACCGCGGTTTCTACGAATTCACCGTGAGGCGCGACGGAAAGATGGGCACGCGGATCGTCGATTGGATCAAGCCGGGTCAAAAGATGATGGTGCTGCCGCCGACGGGAAGATTTCTGCCTGTCTGGGAACCGAACAAGCATTTGATCTGCATCGCCGGCGGATCGGGCGTGACGCCGTTCCGCGGATTCGTTCGGGAGGCAACGCGCCGGAAACTGGAAACGAAGATCACGATCCTCTACAGCGTGCGCACCACCAACGACATCATCTTCAACGAAGAATTCCGCGCGCTGGAGAAGGAGAATCCCAATTTCAAATTTGAAGTCACCTGCACACGTCTGGCGGAACAGGATTCGTGGACCGGCCGACGCGGACGCATCGATCCCGCCTGGTTGAAAGAACACGCGAAGGACCTTCAGAACACCGTGTTTTATGCGTGCGGCCCGAACGCGCTGGTGGAGTTCGCGGAAGGAATCGTTTTCGAACTCGGAGTTCCCAAGCAGCAGATGAAAACGGAAAAGTGGGGCTAGTTTTCCCACAGGCAATGGCTGTCGTTTATCTGTGTTTCATCTGTGCCCTCTGTGGCTTAAGAGCCTAAAGTCTCTCTTCCCATTCACGCACTTCGGTTCTATTGTCACCGGCCATGTTGAAACGGACACCTTTGTTTGAGGCACATCAGAAGCTGGGCGGCAAACTGATCGAATTCGGCGGCTGGGAAATGCCGGTGCAATACACCAGCATCACGGACGAACATCTCGCCGTTCGGAATGCGGCCGGCATTTTCGACATTTCGCACATGGGCGAAATCACGGTCAGCGGAGACGCTGCCGCCGAATTTCTGAATTCGGTTCTCACCAACGACATCCGGAAACTTTCGCCGGGCGAAGGTCAGTACACGCTCATGTGCAACGAGCGCGGCGGAGTGGTGGACGATCTGTATGCCTACCAGCTTTCGGGCAATGTGTTTTTTCTCGTGGTCAATGCCTCGCGAACTCCCGACGATGTCCAGTGGCTGCAAAAACAATGGGAAGCCTTTCCGAAGAAGGCCGACGTGCACATGACCGATGCCTCGCACAATTACGCCGCCGTGGCAGTGCAGGGACCGCGCGTGGCGGAATTTATCAATGAATGCATCACCATTCCATCGACCTCCGGCATGCGCGTTGCGAAGGTAACCGATTTGAAAAAGAACCAGATTGGAGGCTTTCCGTGTCATGGCGCGAGCGTGCTGGTGTCGCGCACCGGTTATACAGGCGAAGACGGATTTGAAATCGTGGGACGCGACGATTCCATTCTGCACATCTGGAATCTCCTGCTGGAGAAGGGAAAGCCGTTCGGAATCAAACCGTGCGGATTGGGCGCGCGCGACACGTTGCGGACGGAAATGTGTTATCCACTTTACGGCCATGAGCTGGACGAAAACACCACGCCGATCGAAGCCGGTGTCGGCTTTTTTGTTGGGCTCGATAAAGGTGAATTTGTCGGACGCCCCGTGCTCGCGGATCAGAAGGCTAATGGCGTGAAGAAGAAGTGCGTCGCTTTCAAGATGGCCGAAAAATCCGCACCGCCACGTCCGCATTATCCGATTTGGGTCAACGGAGCAAAGGCCGGTGAAGTGGTGAGCGGAACACAAAGTCCTTCGCTCAACGCGGGCATTGGACTCGGTTACGTGCCGCCGGAGTTCAGCAAAGCTGGAACGGAAATCGAAATTGAGATTCGCGGCAGACGATCGAAAGCCGTCATCGTTCCCAAGCCGATTTATCGAAAAGGATAAATGGTTTCTTTCCGTGCAGGGCAGTCCTGAAAGCCCGCCGTATATCGCTGCCATTCAACTCAGGGAAAATTCCAATTGTGAATCCCTTCGATCCGCGTAATCTGCGGGCGAATTTTCTTTGAAAATATGAGTAACGTTCCTTCCGATCTCAAATACGCGAAGTCGCACGAGTGGGTCCGCGTCGCCGGCGACGTCGCGACTGTCGGCATCACCGACCACGCCCAGCACGAGCTGACCGATGTGGTGTTCGTCGAGCTGCCCGAATCCGGCCGCAAGGTCAAAGCCGGCGAAGCCTGCGCCGTCGTGGAATCAGTGAAAACCGCGAGCGACATCTACTCTCCGGTTTCAGGAGAGATCATTGAGGTCAACAAAACCGTGGCCGACAATCCGGCGCTGGTGAACACCGATCCTTACAATGGCGGCTGGTTCTACAAAATCCGGCTGTCCGACGCTGCTGAACTGAACAGCCTGCTCGCACCCGATGCCTACAAGGCGCAGATCGGTGGTTGATAAGTTTCGCCGCCGCGTCCATTGAAATTTCCCGGATGTCCGCCAGTTTATACTCGTGAAAGCAAAACGGATCCGACTCTTCATCAAGCCGTATTGCGGCTGGTGTCACAAGGCGATGCGCTGGCTCGATGAACATGACGTTCAATACGAAAGGATCGATGTCATGGCAGATGAAGCGGCGTTCGATGAAATGATCCGCATCTCCGGCCAGGATCTCGCGCCCGTCATGGATGTCGATGGCGATATCCTTGCCGACTTCGGTCCCGAACAGCTCGAACCTTTCTTCCGCAGACTCGAAAAGAAAAATGCCCGCGCCTAGCCTCACCGAACTCAAGCCTCGTCCGCGCCTGCCTGAATGGCTGCGCATCAAGCTGCCGACCTCCGACACGTTTTCGCACACGCGTTCGCTGCTGGACGAACTGAAGCTGCACACCGTTTGCGAAAGCGCCAAGTGTCCGAATCATTGGGAATGCTGGAGCAAGGGAACCGCGACGTTCATGATCGCCGGCGATCGCTGCACCCGTGCCTGCGGATTCTGCGCGGTTTCAACGGCGAAACCCCTTCCGCTCGAAGAGGACGAGCCGAAGCGCGTGGCGGAAGCGACGCGGCGGATGCGATTGCGTCATGTTGTGATCACCGCCGTGGCCCGAGACGATCTGAAGGACGGCGGCGCCGAACATTTCCGAAACACGATCGAAGCCGTTCGCGAACTCAATCCCGGAGTTGTCATTGAAGTTCTCACGCCTGATTTCAACGACAGCGACAGTTGCATCGACAACGTTCTCCGCGCTCGTCCGCACATTTTCAATCACAACCTCGAAACGGTTCGTCGCCTCACGCCTGATGTTCGGCATCGCGCCACCTACGATCGGTCGCTGAGTGTTTTGAAGAAAGTGAAGGAGCGGGCGGATTATCGCGTTTTCACCAAGTCCGGCATGATGCTGGGACTGGGTGAAAGGGAGGACGAAGTGATCGAAGCGATGCGCGATCTTCGTGCAGCCGGATGCGATATCTTGACGCTCGGACAATATCTTCAACCGACGATTCGGCATCTGCCGGTGGTGGAGTTTGTGAGGCCGGAGACATTTGCAAAGTTTGGGGAACTGGCGAAGGAGATGGGCTTCATCCACGTCGCAAGCGGTCCGATGGTTCGCAGCTCGTATCACGCCGACGAATTCAATTCGCCAGTCAGTTGCTGAGAAGCCTTTATCGAGGTGCAGTTGGAAACAGGGAAAATCCTCGGTCTGCAGGAGGATCTTCTGAAGTTGCTGTGAACCAAGTTGAAAATCAGCAACTGCGTTTTCTCTTTCTGGCCCTTCCTCTAGCGAGCTTCTTTTTTTTACCGTCGCGATTCTTCCGGCGAGTCTTTGGGACGGCTGTTCTCTACCATACGACATACGTCGTATGGTAGGCGTTTATTCTACCCGGCAAAGTGCGGAAGCAATTCAAACTAACCCACGCGCATTCTCGAGACTGGATATAAATTTCAGGTGATCCAGCAGCATTTGGAGGCGCGAATGAAATTAAGTCAGGCAAAACGTATGAAGAACCATTCAAGGCGCGGAAAAGTCAGATCGTCCGGTTTCACACTGATTGAACTCCTTGTCGTGATCGCGATCATTGCGATCCTTGCGGCCATGCTGCTGCCGGCGCTCAGTCAAGCGAAGGAAAAGGCCAAGCGCACAACGTGTTTGAACAATCTGAAGCAAATTGGAATCGGCATCACAATTTACGCCGGCGAAAATCAGGACAAGGTTTTGCCCGTGCGGTTGGATGTGCTGAACACCTTGACCGATCCAGGCCTTGCTGCTGCCAAGGACGTTGGCCTTCTCGCCACCGCCTCAGGTGGCGTCACCAGAACTCCAAACGTCTGGTGCTGTCCGAGCCGGCGCGACATGCCCCAGTATGAAGCCTCTGCCCAGCCGCCGCAGTGGGTGATCGGATACAACTATTTCGGAGGATTGAGCAGCTGGAATACACCCGCAGGGAGTTTCCGAAGCTATAGCCCGATCAAACTTTCCACTTCGAAGCCCTATTATGCTCTCGCTGCGGATGCCATCATCAGAATGGGAGATCGCACCACCGGAAAATGGGCGGACCAGGCGGTCGCAAAAACGGATCCTCGATACTGGGTGTATGCCGACTGTCCTCCTCACAGAAAAAATAATGTTCCTGCGGGAGGGAATATCCTGTTGGTAGATGGATCGGCAGAGTGGAAAAAATTCAACCTGTGGTATGTGTTTTCAACCCGTGCGGGCGCTTATGGCCGAACGGATACATTTTGGGCCCAGGAATCCACCGACTTTCAGGAAGCTGCACTGAATAACGCATTGAACGGACTCGCATTGAAGTGATCGTTCAGTTGGCGGCCGGTTGACGACAGTTGACGATAGGCTCCCATTTCACGGGTGCCTGTCATTTGTCAATGGGCTGCGGAGCAGTTTCTGTCAGATCAGACCGAGACATTCTCACGGACGCAGAGCTTTGATCGAAATTGATTTCGCCTCCAGTCCGTCAGCCTTCGCGACAATTCGAATCGTGCCGGTCGTTCCCGACTTGGCGCGCACAATCACCAGGCATCGCCCGTTGAAGGCATTCCGGCTGTGGGAAGGGAACGGTTCGAAGTTGGTGGGATCGCCATTGTCGGTCGCGACGATTTCACCGGGACCTTCGATTGAGAATTGAATTCGGTTGTTCGCACGAGGTGCCATTCGTCCGTTGGCATCGGTGACCGTGACCGAAATGAATGAGAGATCGAGGCCGTCAGCTTTGATTCGATCGCGATCTGCCTCCAGCTTCAATTTGGCCGGAGCGCCAGCGGTGGGTGTCTCCGAGGTCGCCCATTTCCGGCCATTCTTATACGCGACGACTTTCACCGTTCCCGGCTGGTAAACCAGATCATCCCAACGCAGGCGATACTCGTACTGACCTTTCTTTTTTCGTCCGAGAGATTTTCCATTGAGGAACAGCTCGGCTTCATCGCCTGAGGTGAACACGTGAACCGGTGTGACCTGTCCCACGCGTTCAGGCCAGGTCCAGTGTGGAAGAATGTGAACGAACTTCAGGTCCGGACGCCATCGCGACTGATAAAGGTAAAAACGGTCCTTCTTGAAACCGGCCAGATCGATCACGCCGAAATACGAGCTTCGTGAAGAATAGTAGGGCGTCGGTTCGCCGAGGTAATCCCATCCTGACCAGACGAACTCTCCGGCGACAAACGGATGTCGATCCTGTGCTGCAAAAACCTTGTCCGCTGTGGATCCAAAATCAGCCGCGTGCAGTTCATAAGCACTGACGTGGCGCCGCTTTGAATCACCGCCCAATCCGTCTTTCACCGGCGCGCTGAGTCCATCGAAAACGGGGAACAGATATTCGCCACGACTGCTGAGTGCGGCCGCTGTTTCGCTGCTGAGAATGACCTTGTCCGGAAATTTCTCGCGGAACGGCGTGTACTGTGGCGGCGTGCGAATGCCTTGCATTCCTTCATGAGCCGGTGTGTCGCGGATGCCTTCGCCCTGGTAATTCAAGCTGATGACATCAACGACAGCGGGCAACGGCATGTCGGGTTTGGCCCAGTTCATTGCTGAAGTAGTGGGTCGCGTCGGGTCTTCGTCGTGAGCAATGTCGCAAAGCCGGCGGGCAACCGCGGCACCTTCTTCGCCCGTGTATTGTTCGCCGACTTCGTTTCCGACGCTCCAGAGAATGACGGAAGGATGGTTGCGATCGCGCCGGATCATGGCGCGAAGATCCTGCTCGTGCCAGTCCGGGAAAATCAGATGCGAATCGAGCGGAGTCTTTTTCCGTTCCCAGATGTCGAAAATCTCGTCCACGACCAGGAATCCCATTTCGTCCGTCAGATCGAGCAGTTCCGGCGCGGGCGGATTGTGGCTCATGCGAATCGCGTTGCATCCCATTTCGCGCAGCAGCTCCAACTGGCGCTGTGCCGCGCGTTGATTGTAAGCGGCACCAAGGGCTCCGAGATCGTGATGCTGGTTGGCGCCGCGAATAGGGATCCGTTCGCCATTCACCAGAATGCCGCGAGCAGGATCGAAGCGAAGTTCGCGGATGCCAAATCGGGTTTCATAGCGATCAATTGGTTGTCCGTCGCGTGTAACGGCGACGACCGCAAGATAACGATGTGGCTTCTGCGTCGGCGGCGGTCCCCACAGTTTCGGTTTCAAGATTTCAGTTTCGATTTCGGCGAACGCATCTTGCGCGGCAGCAATTCGCAATTGAACCGGCTCAGATCTGGCGACCGCGCGTGAACCTTTTTTTCCATCCAGATCGATCGGGAAAATCTCAGCGGAAACAATTACATCGACGGCTTCCTTCGAATCGTTGTCCAGGTTGATTCGCAAATTCACGGTGGCGCGTTCGGGCGAAACTTTGGGCGTCGTTATGAATGTTCCCAAATGTGCGACATGAATGGGCGCGGTTTTGACGAGCCAGACATTACGATAGATTCCGCCGCCGGGATACCAGCGGGAGGAGTCGGGCGGATTATCGAGCCGGATCGCGAGCTGGTTCGTGCCGCCCGGCACGACATACGGAGTGAGATCGATTCGCCAGGACGAGTATCCAAACGGCCAGCCACCCACGAGTTTTCCATTCAACCAGACGATCGCGTAAGACATCGCGCCATCGACATCGAGGAAAATGGATTTGCCGGCGTCCGATGCCGAAATGTCCAGCGAGCGGCGATACCATCCGATGCCCGGACTCGGCAGGCGGCCCATTCCGCCACCGACAATTCTGCCGCTGACGTCAAACGGGCCGGCGATTGCCCAATCGTGCGGAAGGTTGATCTGCGTCCATGAACTGTCATCGAAGTCAGGTTGTGCGTAACGAGGCTGAACTTTTGGATCGTTGTCAGGGCGTTTGTGGCGTTTTGACGGATCCTTGATGAAGCGGTTGCCTGTCGGAAGAATCCACGGTTTCAGAACGTTTTGATTTGTCGCATTAACTTTTTCGGCCTCCGTCGGCCGGCTGTCGGCAGGTTTGTCGTCGTTCCGATCCCGGACGTCGGGTCGAATGTCGTAAATCAATCCAGCGAAATTTCCATCAGGATCTCCCTTGATGAAATGCCAGCCGTCGTTGATCGAAAGGCGTTCGCGCGACTGGGTTGCTGTCGCATCCGCACCGGGAAGACCGACGAACAATGAGAGGAGAAGGGCGAGGCCATGTCGGATCATGGCTCGGGAATAGCCTTTGACTGATGACGGGTCAAGGCGTTGATGAAGGAAGCAGATCGTTTCCGGAATGATTGCCGAGGCTCCGGATTACAGGCGCAGTCTGACCGACGGGTCACGCAGCTGTCATGACCAGACGCACGCGGCGGAGAGAAGGAAAGCGTTCGAGATCCCACGTCTTCGGAAATGGAGAATCTGTTTCGGGAACATTTCCATCAGCGGGGGATGAAGTCTCCGCCTGTTTCATCGCGCGGTAATATTTTGGCGAGAAACCCATCACCAGTTTGAAGCGGCGGGAAAAGTAAAGCGGATCGTCGTAACCGAGACGCGCGGCGACCTCCTTCACCTGCAGATCCGTCCCTGTCAGAAGTTCGCAGGCGTGAAGCATTCGGAGCCGGATGAAGAAGTCGATGGGGCTGAATCCCGTCGTTTTCTTGAACAGGCAGAAAAACTGCGAATAGGAAAGGCCGGCGATCGAGACGAGCGTGGAAACCTGAAGCGGCTCCGCGAGGTGCGCCAGCATGAAATCGATGATGCTTGCAATCCGGCTTCCTGTGTCGGTGGCCTGTTCCTGCGGCTGCACTGGAAGTGTGGCGTGCGGATGAAGCCGGTCGGACAGGGGTGACTGGAATTCGGCAACGGCCTGCTGCTTCTGCGAAAAGGAAATGGATGACGACATTCCGGAAACAGAACCCAGAGCTTTTTCGGCGACGGTGGCCAGGCTCGGACCCGCACTCATCGGACCGATTTTCAACGCCGCGAGTTTTTCAGACCTGCCGGGAGATGCCGATCCGTTCGGTTGCGCGAGGTGATTGCGAAGATTCATCGGGGTCAGAGCTTATCCCAAAGGACGGCGGGCAACGCATCTGACATACGTCGTATTTTGGTTTGATGCCGCGCAAACCGCTTCCACGCTTGCGAATACGACGTTTGTCGGATGTTTAGACGCGGTGATTCGCCTACGCTCCGGGTGACGCAATGAAACGTTTAAGCTGACATGTCTGCACGAATAGCCCAAAGTTCCGACCTGGATTTCATGACGAAGGTCGCAATCGTAGAAGATAACGCCACACTGCGGGAATATCTGCAGAACCTGATCAACAGCACGCCGGGGCTTCGCTGCGTCACATCATGCTCGTCCGCCGAGGATGCGATCATTCGGATTCCGGAGGAAAAACCCGATGTTGTTCTGATGGACATCCACCTTCCGGGAGAATCAGGAATCGCCTGCACGGCGCGCCTGAGGCAGAAAGTGCCGAACATCCAGGTGATCATGCTGACGGTGTACAAGGACATCAAAATGATCTTTCAGGCGCTCAAGGCGGGTGCGTGCGGTTACGTACTGAAGCGTTCTGACGAGAAGGACATTCTCGCGGCGATCTCGGAAGTCCGTGCGGGCGGCGCGCCGATGACCAGCGAGATTGCGCGTATGGTGGTGCGTTCCTTCATGGAGGAGCCGTCGGAGGAAGCCTCCCCCACGGCGCAGCTTTCGGCGCGTGAACAAGAGATTCTGGCGCTCCTGGCGCAAGGGCTTTCAAACAAGGAAATCGGCACCCAACTCCACATCAGCTTCGGCACCGTCCGAACGCACCTCATGCACATCTACGAGAAGTTGCACGTGCGGTGCCGGACCGAGGCCGCCGCCAAATATCTTCGCGCCAATCCTGTCGTGCGCGGAAATCTCCCCACCGCCTGATCGGATCGCGAGCCAGTTGCAAACTTCAGCAGTTCCCTTCGCGGGTGAATTGTCCGAAGCGCATCAAGCCTTGCAGCCGCTTTTCTTCAGCTCACAGCAGTTCCGAAATCCCTGATCTCCACACCAACTTGGGGGCGCCTTCAGACTTTCGCGCGAAGATCGGCGACGCATTCGACATGTTGCGTTTGGGGGAACATGTCGAGCGGAACCACGCGGCGGAGCTCAAAGGCGCCATCCGCGCAGAGAATGCCGAGGTCACGCGCCATGGTGGCGGGGTGACACGACACGTAGATCA
This sequence comes from uncultured Verrucomicrobia subdivision 3 bacterium, assembly GCA_937890005.1. GTDB lineage: Bacteria > Verrucomicrobiota > Verrucomicrobiia > Limisphaerales > DASXHY01 > DASXHY01. The sequence continues at coordinate 40,305 of CALBZA010000074.1, forward strand.
ATTGCGCCGGTTTCTGTTCGCGCAGGAGCTGAAGCGTTTCCGGCCAGCAACCTTTCCTCGGCGGATCGAGCAACACCGTCGTCGCTTCCGGCGAGAAACGATTCAGAATTTCCGGAAGGATGCGTTCCACCGCGCCGGTCACAAACTCGCCGTTTGTGATGGATCGTGTCTCGGCATTTCGTCGTGCCGCCTTGATTGCCATCTGGTCGTACTCGACTCCGATGAACGACTCCACGGAACCCGCCAGTTCGATTCCGAAAAAGCCCACGCCGCAGAACAGATCGATCAAATGTTTGGATCCGCGGTCCTTCAAAAATTCGCGGACAGTTTCCACCAGGCCGGGCAGCAGGAAGAAATTGTTCTGAAAGAACGAGTCGCGCGGAACTTCCCAACCTTCAGGCGGGAGGCGAAGAACGACTTTGATGCCGCCCTTCGGAGGCGGGTTCGCGCGGACTTCCCGAATCTGGTCGCTGACGGCAGGTTCGGCGATTTTGCATTCGACGATGTCTTCGACCAAACCGCAGTCCCAGCGGACGAAACCGATGTTCAATTTCTGTTCGGGCTTGTTCCACTGGCTGCGGATCATGATGCGGTTGCGATAACCGTACGGTTGAGGGCAGGGGACGACCGGCGCGACCACCTCCCTGGAGATTTTGCCGACGCGCTCGAATATGTCGGCGATCTGTTTCTGTTTGATGCGGAGCTGTTCGGCGTAGCTCATGTGCTGATACTGGCATCCGCCGCAGGCCTGGAAATACTGGCAGGGCGCGTCCACTCGCTCAGGCGATGCCTCCACCACGCGAACGAGTTTCGCGCGGGCGAAGTTTTTCTTCAGCTCAGTGATTTCCGCTTCCACCGTCTCGCCGATGATGACGAACGGTACGAAGACGACCAGTTCATCGATTCGTCCGACACCTTCGCCTCCGAACGCGATGTCGGAGATTTTCAAAGTCACAACACTTCCAGGAGCAATAGTCACGAGCCTAGCTTAAAAATGAGCGGCGCGAGGAAAAGAAATTTGTTCGATTCGGAGCGATTCTGTTTTGAAATGCGCTGAATCGAATGTGAGCCGGTTCAATGTTCGTGCCCGTGTCCGTGGCTCGACTGTTCGTAATGTTTCTTCAACAGGTCTTCGCCGAAGTCATTTTCCAAATCGCGCCAGACGGTGTGGATGTGATTCGCGCGATTCTGCGTGTTGTCGTATTCCAGGAGAAATGTCGGACCCTGAACGCGGTAATAATGGCCGTGTCCGCGTTCGACCGGTCCGGCCCATGCGAATGAAATGTTTTCGAACCCGGCCGCTTCGATCTTCTTAAAGTCAGTCTCGGCAACTTCGGTTCGAAAACGGAACAGATATTCGCGGATCAGTTTTCTGAGAAGCTCCTTCTGCGAATCGGTGAAATCTCGGGCGCTGATTCCAAGTGGATCCAGTCGCTTCGCCTGACGGGCGTTGCCGGTGATGATCTCGCGGGGCGCTGTTGCGGAGAAAATGGCAAGCTTTCGCTGTTGATCGGAAAGCGCGCTGATCAGTTCGCGGCCAAGATCTTCCTCAGCACCGAGAACGCGAAGACCCTTGTGTGGCCCGCGCGGAACTTCGGCTGGATTCGATCCAAAAAACGAAGGACTCACCGCGAGCACTTCATTGCTGCTGACGGTGAAGTTGACGGAGAGATGATGTCCCTCGACGCGCCAGCCCCAAGGAGATTTCTGCGGATCACCGAAGATCGTGACGTAATAAAGTCCGGAGTCGCGCCAGGCCGCTTGATTTTCCATTTCGCGCAGGACCTGTTCGATCACGTAGATGATGTTCGTGGCCTTCGTGTAACCTTGCGCGCTCAATCCTGTTCGCAGGAGTGTGCGTGCGAGTTCCTGTTGTTCCGGCTTCAGTTCCTTAAGCGGAATGCCTCGACGCGACTTGGGCACGAAGTCCCAGTTGAAACGTTCGTTGCTGCTGAATTCGATCAGCGCCTTCGCCTTTTGAGCCGAATCCAAACCCGAGACAAACGCCTGCGCCGCATCAGCCATTTCCTGCGCGGGCGGAGTGGCGAAGGAAGAACAAGGCGCGACGAGAAGGAGCAGCCACAGCGCAAATCGAAATGCCGGAGCGGGCAGGGGATTCATGGCGTAAGCCAATCACGCAGCGCATCAAACGCAATGCAATTCTCCGCGAAACCGCTTGCCGCAAAGATGCCCGCCGGTAGTGTGTCGGCGTGAAGCTGCTTTTCATTGGTGACATCGTGGGCAATCCCGGCCGGCGCGCCGTGAAGGAACTGGTTCCGAAGCTGCGCCAGGAGCACGGAATCGATTTCGTCATCGCCAATGGCGAGAACTCCGCGGGCGGTTCGGGAATCACGGTTCGCACCGCTGCCGAAATTTTTTCTGCCGGCGTCGATGTGATCACGAGCGGCGATCATCTTTGGGATCAAAAGGAAGTCACCGAGCTGCTGAACAACGAACCGCGTTTCCTTCGTCCGCTCAATTACCCCGCCGGAACTCCCGGGCGCGGCAGCGGCATCTTTGAAATCCCCAATCCGCAATCCGCAATCCGCAATTCAATCGCCATCATGAATGTCCAGGGCCGAACCTTCATGGCCGACCTGGAAAATCCGTTTCATGCGATTCGTCACGAAGTGGAACGCGTGCGTCAACAAACGCCCGTCATCTTTGTTGATGTTCATGCCGAGGCGACTTCGGAGAAGATCGCGCTCGCGCGCATGCTGGATGGGCAGGTGAGTGTGGTGATTGGAACGCACACGCATGTGCAGACGGCGGACGAACAGATTTTTCCGGCCGGCACGGCTTATCTCACGGACGCCGGTTTCACCGGTCCGCAGGAGAGTGTTCTTGGCCGTGAAATTCAGCCCGTGATCCAGCGATTTCTCACGAACATGCCGCAGCGATTTGAAGTGGCGAAGGAGCGTGTGATGCTGAATGGCGCGATTGTGGAGATCGATCATCAAACTGGAAAAGCGCGTCAGATAGTCCGTGTGTCAGAACTTCTGAACCCCGTTAACTGAAATGCCGCGCCAGACAAAATCCCAATGGGAATTCGGGGAACTGTTTCCGCCGGAGCCAAAAGCGCCGGAGCGGAAGGTGATGTCCGTTGCCGAACTGACGAGCAACATCCGCCGAACTTTGGAAAAACAGATCGGACTTGTCTGGGTCACAGGTGAAGTGACCAACCTGCGATTCCAGAGTTCCGGACACATTTATTTCACGCTCAAGGACGCCAGCGCGCAGTTGAGTTGTGTGCTGTTCCGTGGCGAGACGGTGGCGCATCGGGAATTGCTTCAGGACGGACAGAAACTTTTGCTGCAGGGCGACATCACGGTTTACGAAGCGCGCGGGCAGTATCAGATGATTGTGCGTGCCGTGGAGCTTCAGGGAATCGGCGCGTTGCAAATAGCGTTCGAGAAACTGAAACAAAAGCTCGCGGCGGAAGGACTGTTCGCGCAGGAACGGAAACGTCCGTTGCCGCGTTACCCGCAACGCATCGGATTGGTGACATCGCCGACCGGTGCTGCGATTCGCGACGTTCTTCATGTCATTCAACGGCGAAATCCGAGTCTGGAAATCATCCTGGCGCCCTGTCGCGTGCAGGGGGATGGCGCCGCGCGGGAGATAGCGGCGGCGATTCGGATGCTGAATGCGTGGAAGGACGTGAGCGAGAAAGTGGGTGAGCCTGTAAGTGGGAATACATCTAAACCTCCGCTCCACCCACTCACCGACTCACCCACTCACAGCCTGGATTTGATCCTCATCACCCGCGGCGGCGGCAGCCTTGAAGATCTCTGGGCATTCAACGAGGAAGTGGTCGCTCGCGCCATTTTCGAATCGGCCATTCCCGTCGTTTCAGCCGTGGGCCATGAAATCGATTTCACGATCAGCGATTTCGTGGCGGACGTTCGCGCGGCGACACCAAGCGCGGCGGCGGAAATCATTACCGAAGGCGTTTTCTCCAGCTGCGCGTTTGTGGCGGATGCGGCGCGGCGGATTCGTCAGCTGGCAGACCAGCAATTGGAGGACAAACGTTACGAGCTGTTGCAGCTGATGCATCGGTTGGCCCGGGTGCATCCGCGGCGAAAATTCAATGAATGGCTTCAACGCCTCGATGATTTGCAGGCCAGCCTTCAACGCTGCACAAGGACAGGTGTGCGGCAGCAAAGGGTGGAGTTGCGGAATCTTTCCAACCGGCTGCTGCGGGTTCGCCCATCGCAGCTGCTCCGGCAGCGTCGTGAGTTGTTCGAGCAGGAGTGGAATCGGCTGAACGAACAGATGCGTCATCAGCTTCGCGAACGAAAGGCGGCCTTCGAAACGCTTCGAACCCGTCTGAGACTGCTCGGGCCGGAACAGGTGCTTGCCCGCGGTTATTCGATCACGATGGACGCCGCGAGCGGCCGGGTGCTCCGAAATGCGAACGAGATTCGCGCCGGACAGGAGTTGAAAACGCGCCTGAAGACCGGCGAGATCATCAGCCAGGCGAAAGCCCAGGAGGCTTCGTAGGACTGAGGCTTCGAGGGGAAAGAGGAGTCGTTTTCCGCTGCGCCGTTGATCAAATCATTTGTCCCGGATCAATAGACTGAAAACCCGGACGCAAAGAGACTCGGGGAAAAGTCCACTGTCGATCAAAACCACCAGTGAGCCCGGTTGGCGGGATCTACGAAGCGCATTCCCATTTGATCGAAATTTCGCCATGCAACATGGCCGTCGAGAAACAGGATGTTGCCGCCCGCGGCGCGCTGCCCCTGCAGGGCAACAATAAAACGGGAAACAACCCGGGAATTTTGACGCAGCTCGAAATGAAATGCGCCGGACGTTTGAAACTTTGGATTCTTTGGAGCAAATGGAGCACGGCGCTTGGAAGACCAGCCGCCACGAACGAACTTTTGATTCACGCCTCAAGACATTTTTGTGAAATCACTCTTTCGTTGGATGAAGTCCCTGGATTGGAACATCGTTGTGTTCTCGAAATCCCCGGTCTTATGCTGGACTCGCGCAATCGTTTAACCTAGATTTTGCCCATGTCGAAATCTGCCAGGCCCGGTGACGCGGCCAAGAACGGCAATGTCCCATTTGAAGAAGCGATGAAGAAGCTCGAGTCCATTGTGGAGTCGATGGAATCGGAGGAGCTTCCGCTGGAGACCTTGCTGGCGCGTTACGAAGAGGGCACGAAGCTGGCGCAGGTTTGCCAGGCGAAACTGGCCGAGGCGGACCTGAAGATTCAACAACTCGAAAAGAGTGCGGCGGGCGAACTGACGCTCAAGCCGTTCGAAACAGAAGCAGAAAACTAAAGGTCGAATCGATCAACTGCTCAAATGGGAGACGAGGTCGTTCCCCGGTTTGAGCGGTTTTCAGTTTGGCCCAAATCTATGAGCCGATACCTGGAAATGGTGGATAATCCGAAGAACGTCAAAAGCCTGACGCTCGACCAGCTCCGCCAACTCGCCGAAGAAATCCGCTACGAATTGATCACCGTTCTCGCGAAGAACGGCGGCCATCTCGGGCCGAACCTCGGCGTCGTCGAACTCACGCTCGCGCTGCATCACGTGTTCAGCACGCCCAGGGACAAGTTCGTCTGGGACGTCAGCCACCAGGTTTACGTGCACAAGCTGCTTACCGGCCGCCGGGACCGTTTTCACACGATCCGCACCACGAACGGCCTGAATGGTTTTGCGCTCCGGAGCGAAAGCGAGCACGACTGTTACGGCGCAGGCCACGCCGGCACGGCATTGTCCGCCGCGCTCGGCATGTGCGCCGCCCGCGACAAGAAGGGCAGCGACGAGAACGTGGTCTGCATCTTCGGCGATGCGGCGCTCACCAACGGCATTTCGTTCGAGGCGCTGAACAACATTTCCCACACGACGAAACGCTTCATCGGCATTCTCAACGACAACGAATGGAGCATCGCGAAAAACGTCGGTGCCATCGCGACGTATCTCAACAAGCTGATCACCAATCCGTCCTACAACAAGGTCGCGAAGGATTTTCAAAACTTTCTCCGCCGCCTTCCGAAGGGTGAAATCGCCCTCAAACTCGCCCACAAGGCCGAGGAGGGACTCAAGGGTGCGATCAATGAGGTCGGCCTTCGCCAGACCGGCAGCGCGCTCGATGCGGATGGACGCGGCGGTTACGGCAGCGCGGTGTTGTTCGAGGAAATGGGCGTCCGGTATCTCGGTCCGATCGACGGCCATGACCTTCCGTTGCTGATCAGCACGCTGGAATTTGCGAAAACCTGCGATCAACCGATCGTCATTCACATCCTCACGAAGAAGGGGAAGGGCTACGATGCGGCGATCAAATCGCCTGAGAAGTTCCATGGCACCGGCCCGTATGACATCAAGACCGGTGATTCACCTCCCACGAAGTCCGGCACGCCGCCCAATTATCAGGACGTGATGGGCCAGACGCTGGTGAAGTTGTGCCAGAAAAACAGCACGCTGGTGGGCATTACCGCAGCGATGCCGAGTGGCACGGGACTCAAGCATCTGGAGAAGGCTTTGCCGGATCGTTACTACGATGTCGGCATTGCGGAGGAACACGGCGTGATTTTCGCCGCGGGCATGGCGACGATGGGATTGCATCCGGTTGTGGCGATCTATTCGAGCTTCCTTCAACGCGCCTACGACTGCATTCATCACGACGTCTGCCTGCAGGATCTGCCGGTGATTTTCTGCATGGATCGCGCGGGTCTTTCAGCCAATGACGGTCCGACGCACCACGGTGTGTTCGACATCGCCTATCTGCGCTGTCTCCCGAACGTCACGGCCATGGCGCCGAAGGATGAAGATGAACTCGCGGACATGATGTTCACCGCGACGCATCATCCGCACCCGACGTTCATCCGTTATCCGCGTGGCGCGGCGGAAGGCGTTCCGATCAAGGATCAGCCCCGGCTGCTGGAAATCGGCAAGGCCGAAGTGCTGCAGAATTTCTCCAACAACGGAAAGCGCAAGGTCGCGTTGTTCGGCCTCGGACCGATGTGCGCCATCGCGCGTAAAGCGGCGACGCAGCTCACGGCGGAAGGATTCGACGTGGCGCTCGTCAATCCGCGATTCACCAAGCCGATCGACGCCGGAACGCATGAATTTTTCGGCAAGGCGGCGGACGTCGTCGTGACGCTGGAAGATCATGTCCTGATGGGCGGCTACGGTTCGGCGGTGCTGGAGCTTTACAGCGAGAAGGCTGTGACGACGCCGGTGATTCGAATTGGCTGGCCCGACCAGTTCATCGAACACGCGACCACACAGGACGAACTGCGTCGCAAGTATGGCCTTTCCGTCGAGAACACGGTGGCCAAGGTCAAAGCGCATTTTGGCGAAGCGTCTGCCGTTTCCAATCTGATCGAAGTGGCCTGATGTAACTTCGCGAACAGAATCAAGCGTCTTGCAGGAGGGCAGTCGAAAGGCTGTCCTCCTTTTTCATCTCTGCTGAATGGATTTATGAAGTGTTTCATTTTCGCATCGCTCATGCTGGCCGGAGCCGTCTCGATTCAAGCGGCCGAGAATCTCCCGGGTTCAACGGAATCGACGAACGTGCTTCGGGCCCGGCAGAACCAGCGGCTGGCCGACATTCGAGTTCACGATCCATTCATTCTGCCGCATCAGGCCACGAAGACCTATTACCTCTACACTGCCATTGGCGCGCGGTCGCCGGTGGGACGTTCGGGAGTGGTGACCTACAGGAGCAAGGACCTGTTGAACTGGGATGGACCGCATCTGGTGTTCACCGTCCCGGATGGCACCTGGGCGGATCCTCGGCATGGCGTCTGGGCGCCTGAGGTGCATGAATACAGGGGGAAGTTTTACCTGTTCTGCACACTGCACAACGACAACACGATCTTCTCCGTGCCGCCGGAATCGGTTCGAACGAATCATCTTCGCGGCTCGGTCGTGGCAGAAAGCGACTCGCCTGAGGGACCGTTCAAGCTGCTCAAAACTGATGGACCGCATCCGCCAAAAAATTTCATGACGCTGGACGGAACGTTGTTCGTCGATTCAACGAACCAGCCGTGGATGGTTTACGCGCACGAATGGATTCAGGTGGTGGACGGCACGATGGAGGCGATCCGGCTGAAGGAGGATTTGTCGGACTCGATCGGCGCGCCGATTCATCTGTTCAAGGCTTCCGATGCGCCGTGGATCAATGCGGAGAAAGTTCCGAGTCCGCGCGAGAACCGTTACGTCACGGATGGACCGCAGTTTTATCGCACGAAGAATGGAAGGCTGCTGATGCTGTGGGCGAGTTACAACAACCGCGGTTACGTGCAGACCGTGGCGCGATCAAAAACCGATACGCTCAAGGGACCATGGGAACAGCTGGAACCGCTTGTCGGAAACGACAGTGGCCACGGAATGCTGTTCCGCACGTTCGAAGGGCAATTGATGCTGGTGCTGCATCAACCGTTCGGCAGCCCGCTCACCCGCGCCAAACTTTACGAGATGGAGGACACCGGAGATGCCATCCGGGTCGTTCGCGCGCGTGAAGACCTTCACGGCAACGGCGCGCGGTGAAACGAATCGATTCCGGTTCGTTGGCTCCGGTCAGGTAAAGCTCTCGACGCGGAGCATGACCGGCTTGCCTTTGACCGCCGGCAGCTTCGAAATCTTCGCAAGCGCCTTCTTCATCGCGGCGTTCGGAGCATCGTGCAACATGAGAATCAGCGGCACGCTTTCGCCTTCGTGACCTTCGGGCTGGATCACCGATGAAATTCCAATCTTCGATTGCGCGAAGATCGCCGAAATCTTTGCGAGAACGCCGGGGCGATCGACAACGCTGAGCCGGACGTAATAGCGCGAGACGATTTCGTCCATCGGCAACACACGGCCCTTTGATGCGTGCGCAATGAACGGTGCAACGCGGACTTTGCCGCCGTTGCGAAGATCGAGCGCGGCATCGGCCACATCGCTCAGCACTGCACTGGCGGTTGCATCCTTGCCTGCGCCACGACCGTAGAAGAGCGTGTCACCGACGACATCGCCGCGGACGAAGCAGGCATTGAACACACCGTTGACGCTCGCGAGCACGTGGCTGTTCGGGATGAGCGTGGGATAGACGGAAACCTGGATGCCGGCTTTTTTACCGCCGACCTGCTTCACGATTCCAAGCAGCTTGATGTTGTAACCGAGCTGCTGGGCAAACTGCATGTCGAGCCGGGAAATTTCGCGGATGCCTTCCGTGTGAATCTGGTGATGATCGACCCAGAATCCGTGCGCCAGCGATGCGAGAATCCCAATCTTGTGTTGCGCGTCGAAGCCGTCGATGTCGAGATCCGGCGGCGTTTCCGCGTAGCCCTGTTTTTGCGCATCGGCAAGAACATCGGCGAATTCCGCGCCTTCCTGTTTCATGCGCGACAGGATGTAATTGCAGGTGCCGTTGACGATGCCGTAGATGGCGGAGAATTGATTTGCCACGAAACCTTCGCGCAACGATTTGATGATCGGAATGCCGCCGCAGACGCTGGCTTCGTAGTAGAGATTCGCGCCGGACCTGGCGGCAGCGGCGAAGAGTTCCGGACCGTGCGCGGAAAGCAACGCCTTGTTGGCCGTGACGACCGTTTTGCCCTTCGACAACGCCGAGAGAATCATCGTTCTGGCGATGCCGGTTCCGCCGACGAGTTCGATGACGACGTGAATGTCCGGATCGTTGACGACTTCCTGCCAGTCGGTGGTGAGCAGGGATTTTGTGATCGGATAGGGGCGGGGTTCGTCGATCGCCTTCACGGCGACTTTCCGGAAGGCGAGTTTGACGCCGAGGCGCGCCGCCATCAGGTTGCCGTTTTGTTGGAGGGCATGAAAAACTCCACTGCCAACCGTTCCGCCACCGATCATTCCAAGGTTTACCTGCTGCATAAGGCGGCAGAGGATGCCGCCAAAGGCAGGGCGGGACAATTCAATTTTGTTCAGCTGGAGGGCGGCGGAAGCAGGCGGCACCAGCGGAACCAGTAGTCCTTCAAAAGGCGCATCAGTTCCACGAGAAGATCGGGATCGGTCGGCTTCACGAAATAAGAGTTGCAGCCGAGCCTGTAGGCCACGGTGACATCGATTTCTGAATTCGACGACGTGAGAATAATGATCGGAATAGTGCTCCAATGCTGGCTCTGACGAATCCATTTCAGGACTTCCAGACCATGTTTCCGGGGGAGATTGAGGTCGAGCACCACGACGCCAGGGGAAGGATGTTGTTCCCGGTCCGAGAACGTTCCCTTGCCCTCCAGGTAGTCCGTGGCTTCCTGGCCATCTTTCACAATGCGGAGCGGATTTTCCACCCCGGCAAGTTCGGTGGCCCTTTTGAAGAAGAAGATGTCGTTGTCATCATCCTCAACCAACAGAATTGGCGTGCTGCTTGTCATTTCACCGCTGCTTTCAGTTCCACGTAAAAAATACTTCCTTTGCCCGGCTCGGATTCCACATAAACCGAACCGCCCATTCTTTCCACTGCCTTTCGCACGATAGCAAGCCCGATGCCCGTGCCTTCGTAGAGATCAGCCCGATTCAATCGCTGGAACATCTGGAAAATCCTGGCCTGCGACTCGTGATCGATCCCAATACCGTTATCGCGAAAGGAAAGCCGAACGATCGAACCTTCCGTCTCCGCTCCGATTTCGATTTGAGGGAACACATCCTTCGGAACGAATTTCACCGCATTCCCCAGCAGGTTTGAAACGACCTGCGTCAACGCGGCCCCGTTTGCCAGGACGGAGGGAAGTTTATCTTTAACCTCGATGCGCGCTTTGCCACCGGAGAAATCAGGATACGAGACAAGAATGTCGCGGATGAACGAATCCAGTTCCACGGTTTCGAGCGGAAGTTCGCTCCGGGCAATCCGGCTGTAGCTCAAAACATCCTGAATCAACGCATCCAGACGCTGGGCCGACACGATGATGCGGCGGAGATATTCCTTGCCGTCCTCGCCGAGATGGCCAGCGGACTCCTGCATCAGAATTTTTCCGAAGCCATGCATCGCCCGCAAAGGCGCGCGCATGTCGTGAGCGATGCTGTAGGAGAACGATTCCAGTTCCGCGACCGAGTCCTGCAGTTGGCCGGTGCGTTCGCGGACGGCCCGTTCCAGTTCGTCCCGCTGCACGTGACGTTCGTGGACGTCAATGCACGAGCCGATGAAACCTTTGAAATCTCCGGACGGGTCGGCCATTGGCGTTCCACAATCGAAAATCCATCGATACTCCTCGTCGTGACGCCGAACGCGATATTCCATCTCGTACGGCTCACGCTTTTCGAAAGACCGGGCAAAGATCGAGCGGCATCGTTCAGCGTCATCCGGATGAACGCGGTCGATCCAGCCTTCACGCAAGTCTTCATCGCCGCGCGTTCCAACGAAGCTGTGCCACGCCTTGTTGAACCAGCTGAAACGCATCTCCGGATCGGTGATCCAGATCATGGCGGGCGATGCGTCGGCCATGGCGCGGAAGCGGAATTCGCTGTTTCGAAGTGCTTCGGCAGATCGGATTCGATCCAGCGCGATGGCAACCTGATCGGCAATCCTTGCCATGAGGTTGAGTTCTTCCTCGGTGAAACGGTCGCGCGTTTTGGAAGCAAAGGAGAGCGTTCCGAGGATTCGGCCGGCCGCCATGAGCGGGTGACAGGCATAACTCTTAAATCCAAACGACAGGAGGGTGGCGGCTTGCGGATCGTCGCTTTCCTGAATGTTGTATTCGATGACAGGACATTGCTGTTGGGCCGACCGGCCGCACAGGGATTGGCCGATGTTGAGCCATTCAATCTTTCGAACGTCCTCCGGTGAAATCCCGGCGCTGGCATTGAGCCGCATGGCGTGTCGTTCGGGAACGAACAGGTAATTCAGGAAATTGTCGCAACCAAGATGTTGCATCACGCGCGTGCAGAGTTCGTTGATGATCCGCTGCGGATCTTCCGACGTCAGCAGCCGGCTGGAAACATCCGAAAGCAGATGAAATTTTTCGAGCGCACGTTCGGTGACGTGTTCCATCGCGCGCTTTTTGGTGATGTCCCGGCCGTAAAGATTCACGTAGCCGAGATCTGGAAACGGAGCGGCCACGAAGTGATACACCTTGTCTCCGATCTGTTGTTCCTGCTGGCTGAGCTGCTTTTGTGACAGCACGTCCGCCACCCACGACCGAAACGGCTCTCCAATCGTCTGACCCACGCCGATCTTCCATTCTTCGATCAGCTTCCTTCCCGCCGGATTGCAGTAAAGCAGTTCTCCGTTGGCCGAGGCGCGCATGACGGGCGAGGGGTTCTGTTCCGGGAATTGCGCCGACTGCCGCAGCTGATCTTCGGCGCGTCTGCGTTCGTCGAGTTCTTCTCGAAGACGAAGGTTTTGTCGGCGGAGACGTTCCCCCAACGTGATCACCGCGATGCAGGAAGCGAAGAATCCTAGCGTTCCGAACCACGTGGATGGAGATGAAAGTGCAAGGGTGTGAATGGGCGGAATGAAGAACCAGTGCGCCGCAATCCATCCAAGGATCATGATCATCACCGATGCCTGCCAGCGACAGCGCCAGGCGGCGTAAACGGTTCCGAGGAAAAATGTGACGAATGGAAAGTCCGTCCCGATCAGCGGCGTCATTGCCATTCGGATGACGAGGCCAAGCGCAACGAGACCGAGCGCGACAGCGGTGTCTTTCCATGTGCCCCTGAGGTCGCCGCGACTGAAAGTTTTTGCGCCGGACATGCTGCTGAGTGCCGCGAGAATACGGGAAGCGTTCCGCCAGTCAAACCGGTTCAGATACCCATTCGTGTCATTCAAATTTTCACTTGTCGCCTGCGAGTGACACCTTTCACACACGTATCGATGCATTGCACCCGATTGACGCCGGTCGCTTGCTGGCGATACTTCGGCGTGATTTCTCCGGAAGATTCACATCGCGATACCTCGGCGCCGCGCAACAGGAACGTTGCGCGCGCGATGAATTCTCCCTGGCTGCTCGCAATCGCATTTGTCGGATTCATCAGCCTGGGACTCCCGGATACAGTCATCGGCGTGGCGTGGCCGTCGGTTCGCGAAACTTTTGGACGCCATCAAAGTGATCTCGCGGCCATCTTCGTCGGATACGGGATCAGCTACTTCCTCTCGAGCTTTTTCACCGGTCGCCTGCTGGGATGGTTTGGTGTCGGAACGCTGCTGACATTGAGCAGCGCGATTGTGGCGGTGGGTGTGATCGGATTAGGGGCGTCACCGGTCTGGATCATTTTCGCATTTCTTCCGGTGCTGCACGGTCTTGGTTCGGGCGCGATCGATGCCGGACTCAATCATTACGTCGCCAGACATTTTTCTGCGAAGCAGATGAACTGGCTGCACGCGTGTTACAGCGTCGGAGCGATGCTGGGGCCGCTGATCATGACATCAGTTCTTGCGGCGAATGCGTCGTGGCGGTCTGGATATTTTACCGTTGGCGCGATTTTGCTGATCCTCACCGCGCTTTTCGCCTTCACGAGAAAACAATGGAACGATCCGGGAACCGATTCGGAGAATTCTCACGAGCAGCCCGCTGTTTCAGCGATCGAAGCGCTTCGAAACAAAGCCGTCGTTTTGCAGAGCCTTTTCTTCTTCGCTTATACCGGAGTGGAAATGACGATCGGACAGTGGAGCTTCACCGTCCTGACCGAATCGCGCGGGCTTTCGGAAGAGTCGGCGGGAATCTGGGTGACGGTTTACTGGGCGAGCATTCTCGTGGGACGCGTCGTTTTTGGATTTGTGGTGGAACGGGTCGGCATCGACCGATTGATTCGCACCGGACTGTTGCTGGCGTTGCTGGGGACGGTTCTGTTTTCAGTCCGATTCGACGCCGCTGTGATCGCGCTGCCGTTGATCGGACTCGGACTCGCGCCGCTGTATCCGTGCATGATGACCCGGACGCCGCAACGATTGGGAACCGGTTTGGCGGCGCACGCGATCGGGTTTCAGGTCAGTGCTGCGATGCTTGGCGTAACCGTGTTGCCGAGCGGCTGCGGGTTTCTGGCGGAATGGACTTCGCCGAATGCGATTCCGATTGCGGCCGCGGGCATCGCGTTTGTGCTGTTTGGGATCAATGAATTGCTGCTCCGCGGAGACAAGGTCAGCCGAGTTCGCGGAGCAAATCCAGTGTGACTGGATTCATCTCAAAACAAACAACAGCGGCGCTCGGGGGAGCCACAGAGCGCCGCTGCATTTGTGAAACGAGTTTATTGTGCTGCGGCAGAGGATGGCGCGCTGCCGCGATTCCGGCGTTCCGCCAGTTCGGCAGCCATTTCAAGCGTGGCGCGCTTGTTCAGCTTGTAGCAGACGAGCAGTACCGTGCAGATCGCGAACAGAGCTCCGACCACAATGCCGCTCGTGAACCGGTATCCGGACACTGCGTCGGGCGCACCCGGAAACTGCGTGTCATAACGGAAGAATCCTTCCATGACCCACAAGAACGACGCCTGTCCAAGGGCGAGTCCCGCCTTGAGCGCAAATCCAATCGTGGCGAAAACCATTCCCGTGAAACGGCGTCCCGTCTGCAGTTCCGAGTAATCCGCGACGTCCGCAAAAATGGCCCAGACCAGTGGAATGGTCGGCGCGTAGAAAATGGCGATAAGAATGGTCAGTGCCACCATGCCGGCCACGTTGGTGGGTGAAAGGAGGTAGAACGCAAATGTTCCCAATGCGGCGAGTCCGAATCCGACGACCGCAACCGCCTTCTTCCCAAACTTCCGCGACAACGGCGGCGACAGCAGAATGACGATGATCGTCGTCGCAGTGCCGATCATGTTGATGATGCTGTTGAACACATCGGCGACGTTTGAATTCGCCAGGTCGGAGCGATCGCCATGAACGATGTATCCGAGCGTTTCCAGAATCCCGCCCGATGTCTGGGACGCTGTCAGCCCGAGCTTCGCAACGAAATCATACATCGCGGCCTTGTCCACATACTGATGGTAGTAATTGTAAAGCGCGCCTCCGCGGAACGACAGGATGGCGAAGTGAATGAGCGTCATGACAAACATCACCCGCCACGGAACGTTTCGCAGCAGGTCCATGAAATCCTGCTTGGGCGAGCTGCTCGTCTCCACCACCGGCTGAACGCGTTCGCGTGTGGTGAAGAAGGTGATCAGGAACAGCACGAGGCAAAGCACCGCCCAGATGGTCATGGTGACCTGCCAGCCATGCTGTCGATCGTGGCCCACCGAAAACTTCGCGACCAACGGCAGCGTGAGACCTCCAACGATGAATTGCGCGATGTTGACCGAAATGAAGCGGAAGGAATTGAGCCGCGTGCGCTCGTTCAAATCTGCGGTCATCACACCGCCGAGCGCCGAATACGGCATGTTGTTCATCGAATACAACGTCATCAGCAGGAGGTTCGTGATCGCGGCGTAGGCAATCAAAGCGCCGTAGCTCCAGCCTTTCGGAGTCGTGTAGGCCAGCACCATCACGACGGCCCATGGGATCGCAGTCCAGAGAATCCACGGACGGAACCGTCCCCAACGCGTTTTTGTTCGATCCGCGATGACGCCCATGATCGGGTCGAAAAGCGCATCCCAAAGTTTCGGCCAGAGCAGGATGAGCGCTGCGTGGCTGGCTTTAAGACCAAACACATCAGTATAGAAGTTCAGCTGGAAGAGGATCATCGTCATGAAGACGAAGTTTGCCGCCGCGTCGCCGCCGCTGTAGCCGGCCTTTTCCAGAAATGAGAGCTTTTGATTGGGTGTGTTCAACGGATTGGAGAGTGTTAAAAACGGTTCATCATCGGAGCGATTCCGGCCCGAATTTCAATGCGCGGAGTATTCCAAGCTCCTCATTTCTGAGGAATGGAAATCTCTCGCGAATTTATGGACGATTCTACCTGCCTGCATTTTCGAGCTTGTGACGCTGGCACTGGATTCCGCAACAATTCGCCCGCGCCCACGAATCGTGGAATACGAACGGTCAAACATTGAATGTTCACGACGGGCTCCTGGATGTTCGATTATGAAACTTGGACTTGGACTTTACCGGCACATGCTGACGCGGGAAAACTTTCAGTTCGCGCGCCAGGCGGGTGCCACGCACATCGTGGCGCATCTCGTCGATTACTTTAGAGGCGGCGCCCAGAATCCGCGCGACAATCAACCCACCGGCGGCGAACTGGGCTGGGGCCTTGCCGGCGATCCCGACAAGCTTTGGACTGTGGACGAATTGATCGAATTCCGCCGCGCCGCCGAGGCGGAGGGGCTCAAGCTCGAAGCGATCGAAAACTTCGATCCCGCGCACTGGCATGATGTTCTTCTCGACGGTCCGAAGCGCCAGCAGCAACTCGAGAATGTCAAAACCACGATCCGCAATCTCGGCAAGGCCGGCATTCCAATCATGGGCTACAACTTCAGCATCGCCGGCGTTTGCGGCCGGACACATCGCGCCTACGCCCGCGGCGGCGCCATGTCCGTGGGCATGGAAGGACCAGTCGATGTTCCAATGCCGAACGGAATGGCCTGGAACATGGTGATCGATCCAAACGCTCCGAAGGGTGATGTCCCGTCCGCCACGCACGAGCAGCTCTGGCAGCGGCTCAATGTCTTTCTTCAGGAAGTCATTCCAGTCGCGGAAGAGGCCGGAGTGAAACTCGCTTTGCATCCCGATGATCCACCCATGCCGTTCATGCGTGGACAGCCGCGGCTCGTGTATCAGCCGCATCTGTATCAGAAAGTCATCGATCTGAAACCGAGTCCTGCAAACACCCTGGAGTTCTGCCTGGGATCACTGGCCGAGATGACAGAGGGCGACGTTTATGAAGCGGTGGATCAATACAGCCGTCAGAACAAGCTTGCCTACGTGCATTTCAGAAACGTCACCGGCAAGGTGCCGTTCTACCGCGAGACGTTCATTGATGACGGAGACATCGACATGATCCGCGTGCTGCGTATTCTGAAGCGGAACGGTTTTGACGGCGTTCTGATTCCGGATCACACGCCGCAGATGTCGTGCGCCGCACCGTGGCATGCCGGAATGGCATTCGCGATGGGTTACATGCGCGCCGCCATGCAAATGATCGAAAAAGAATAACGCTCCATGAAAAATCCATTCTCTCTCAAAGGCGAAATCGCACTGATCACCGGCGGCGGAACAGGCCTGGGTTTCGGTATCGCATCCTGTCTCGCTGACGTCGGCGCGCGGGTGGTGCTTGTTGGCCGCCGCGAAGATGTTTTGAAAGACGCCGCAAAGAAGATCGGAAGGAGAACATTGTTCGAAGCGCACGATGTCACTCAATTCGCCAGCTCCGAGGAATTGATTCGCAAGGTGGAGAAGCGCGCGGGACCGATTTCAATTCTCGTCAACAATGCCGGAGTTCATCTGAAGAAACCGGCCGTCAACACAACGCCCGAGGAATTCAACTCCGTTCTCCAGACTCATCTGGTCGCCGCGTTCAGTCTGACGCGCGCCGTTCTGCCCGGAATGATCAAGCGCAAGCATGGAAACATTCTGTTCACGGCATCGATGGCGTCGCTCTTCGGCATTCCGCTGGTTTGCGCCTATTCGTCGGCGAAGTCGGCCTATCTCGGCCTCGTCCGAACGCTCGCCACTGAAGTCTCGCAACATGGCGTCCGGGTGAACGCCATCGCGCCCGGCTGGATTGAATCCGACATGATGCGCAAGGCGCTGAGCGGCGATCCCGAGCGGTCGCGGAAAATTCTTGGACGCACTCCAATGAATTCCTTCGGCAAGGCGGAGGACATCGGCTGGGCGGCGACATATCTCTGTTCGCCGGCGGCGAAGTTCATCACAGGTGTCGTGCTGCCGGTGGATGGTGGCGCGAGCATCGGATTCTGAAGCCCCGCCGAAAAGCCTCACGCGAAGGGCGCGAAGGGCGCGAAGAATGTTTGCGATTCCGTTTTGCATCATGGAATCGGGGCTCTGCATTTACGCCGTCTTCGTAACCGCCGAGGTAACGAGGCGGAACCGCGGGAAAACGTTGGCGGCTACAGTTTTTCCAAACCGCTCCTAAACCGCGCGCTTCTGACGTCGCCGTGTAGTTTCCCAAGTTGTTTCCTTCGCACCCTTCGCGTGAGGAATTCCCAATGAATTTCAGATTCCCGGTGGACGTCCCATTCGGCGTCCGGCGGAATCGGGATGCCTTTTTCCGTAGTCGATCGCTTCACTCGTGGCTTTCCCTTGCCTCCGGCGTTGTGGTATAACCCGTGGCTGAACACGTCGGCTCCCAAATTATGTGTGGAATTATTGGATACGTCGGGAAAAAAACAGCAGCGCCCATCCTGCTCGAAGGATTGCGGCGGCTCGAATACCGCGGCTACGACAGCGCGGGCATGGCGGTGCTGCAGGAAGCCGATCTGCTCGTGCGCAAGCGCAAGGGCAAGATCGACGAAGGTCTGGCGCGCGCACTGGTCAAGGAACCGCCGATTGGAAAACTCGGCATCGGCCACACCCGCTGGGCGACACACGGGCCGCCCTCGGACGACAACTGCCATCCGCATCTCGATCGCAGCGGCAAGATTGCTGTCGTTCATAACGGCGTCATCGAAAACTACGATCGCCTCAAGGAACGGCTGGTTGCCGCCGGACACAAGTTCTGCTCGGAAACCGACACCGAAGTTCTCGCGCATCTCATCGGGGATCATTACGAGAAGTATCGCGGCAGAAACGGTGATTCCAATCCGCTCACACTCGCCGTTTGCGACGCATTGCGCGAAGTGATCGGCACGTACGGCCTGGCTGTGATCAGCACGGAACATCCCGACACCATCGTTGGAGCACGGCGCGGATCGCCGCTGATCATTGGCATTGGGGAAGGGGAGAACTTTGTTGCCAGCGACGCCAACGCGATTGTCGCCCACACGCGCAAGGTGGTTTTCCTGAATGACTACGACGTCACCACAGTCACGGGCGATCGTTTCGACGTCATCAATCTCGGAACCGACACCGCGAAGGTTCAGATCAGCGACCTGGAATTCAGCTCACAGGATGCGGAGCGCGGAGAGTTCCAGCATTTCATGGCGAAGGAAATTTTCGAACAGCCGCGAACCGTCGCCAATGCGCTGCGCGGACGTCTCGATTTCGAAGGCGCCACGGCCAAGTTCGGCGGTCTCAACATGACTCCCGCCGAATTGCGCGCCATCGATCGCATCGTGATCGCCGCGAGTGGCACCAGCTGGCACGCCGCGCTTGTGGGGGAATATCTCATTGAGGAACTCGCGCATCTGCCGGTTGAAGTCGAGTTCGCGCATGAATTCTGTTACCGCAACGCGCCGCTCGAACCGAACACCGTGCTGCTGGTGATTTCGCAATCGGGCGAAACCGCCGACACACTGGCCGCGCTGCGTGAGGCGAAGCGCCGCGGCAACAAGGCACTGGCCATCGTGAACGTGGTCGGCAGCACCATCGCCCGCGAATCGGACGGCGGCATTTACATGCATGCCGGACCCGAAATCGGCGTGGCATCCACCAAGGCATTTGTTTCCACGCTCACCATTCTGACATTGCTCGGAATTCATCTCGGCCGCATGCGAATGCTTTCGGCCAGCCGCGCAACGGAACTGTTGAAGACGCTGGAAACGTTGCCGAAACAGATCGAATCCATTCTCGAACGCGATTCAGAAATCAAGAAGCTCGCATTGAAGTATGCCAAGGCCGACGACTTCTTCTTCCTGGCCCGTGGCTACAACTTCCCGGTCGCGCTCGAAGGCGCGCTGAAGCTGAAGGAAATCTCCTACATCCACGCGGAAGGTTATTCCGCGGCGGAAATGAAACACGGGCCCATTGCGTTGATCGATGAGAAGACGCCGACTGTGTTCCTCGTTCCGCAGGATTCGATGTATGAGAAGACGATGGCGAACCTGGCAATGATCCGCGCCCGCAAGGGACCGGTGATCGCCGTCGCGACCGAAGGCGACACGCAGATCAAGAACGTTGCCGATGACGTCATCTATCTGCCGAAGACTCTGGAACCGCTCTGTCCGATTCTGGCGAGCATTCCATTGCAGCTCTTCGCGTATCACATCGCCGTCGCCCGCGGCTGCGACGTGGACAAACCCCGCAACCTCGCCAAGAGCGTGACAGTGCAGTGATTGGCGTGGTGGGAAAGTTTTGGGCTTCTCCTATGGGCGTTGCTGGATTGTTTGGCTGATGAGCGAAAGAAGTCTCTGCATTTCTTTTTCGCTGTCGTGCCACCAGTCTGTGGACCAGATGCGGTAAAGCTTCCATCCCAGGCTTTCCAGAATGAGTTGACGGAGTTTGTCGCGATCTCGTGCTGTGGCGGCACGATGATAGGTCGCGCCATCGCATTCGATGCCGAGCAGATAACGTCCGGGCATGGAGGGATCGAGAATGGCCAGATCAATTCGGTAACCCGAACAACCAACCTGGTGATGGACCTCAAATCCTGCCTTGCGGAGGCGTTCAGCAACCATCTTTTCAAATTCGGAATCGGGCTCGCCATGCGCAGATGCAGCGGAGGAGGCCATTAGCGCTTTCGGACCGCGTTCCGAATAGTCGAGGAAATGTTTGAGGTCTCGGACTCCTCGTGCTCGAGTGCGGGTCAGATCGATGTGATCGGCTCGGATTCCGCTGAAGACTACGACTTCCTGTTTCGCGCGCGTGATGGCGACGTTCAGGCGTCGCTCACCGCCGTCGCGGTTCAACGGACCAAAGTTCATCGAAATGCGGCCGGTTTCGTCCAAACCGTAACAGATCGAAAAGAAGATCACGTCTCGTTCATCGCCCTGAACATTTTCCAGATTCTTCACGAAGACAGGTTCACCTTCGACAGGCGGTTCATCGCCGAAATGAACTTCAATCTCAGGATGCTTGCGGCGTTCATCATCGAGCAGGTTTTCCACAAGTTGTTGCTGGGCGAGACTGAACGTCACCACGCCGTAAGAGTAGCGGGCCGTGTCGGGATTCTGGAGGCGGGCGACGAGTTCTTTGACGAGCGCTTCTGCTTCGAGCCGGTTGGTTCGGGATTTCCCTTTGTCGTAGCGCGCTTCGGGCAAATACCTGAACCTGACTCCGCCGAGCGCTGTTTCCGGAGATGGAAAGGTAAGGAGATCGTTTTCGTAATACTGCCGGTTGCTGAATGTGATCAGTCCTTCGTGCCGGCTCCGATAATGCCACTGCAGACGTTTGTGACGCAGGCCGTGCGTCATCAGTTCGTCCAGAATGCTTTCAAGGTCTTTGAACTCATCCGGCTCAAGGTTTTCATCCTCATCGTCGCCGGTGCTGTTGAAGAAGTTGGTCGGAGGCAGCTGCTTCGGATCTCCGACAACGATCAGTTGTTTGCCTCGAGCAATCGCTCCGATGGCGTCCCAGACCGGGATCTGAGACGCCTCGTCGAAGATGACGACATCGAAAGTTTCGTGTGAAGGTTCGAGATATTGAGCGACGGAGAGAGGACTCATCAGCACGCAAGGCTTCAAACGCGGCAGCAGGTTGGGAATTCGACCCAGCAATTGCCGCACGGGAATATGACGCGTCTTCTTGGCAATTTCCCGGCGCAACAAACCGATCTCGGTTTTGGGCACGTCGTTCTGGACCTGGTCGCGTGGAATGCCGGCTGCCAAACGCGCACGGATGATTTCGCGGGACAGGCGGCCGAGATTCTCGTCGATCTCCCGAAAGCGTTCAATGCGTTCATCGTGTTCGCGTCCGAAGAACTCCTTGAGGGCCGTTTCGCGTTCGATGATCGCGAAAAGGAGTGCCTTGCGGAAGCTGCGTTCGAACAACGCCGGGACGTTGAGATCTGTTCCCTCGACGGATTCGAGGCTCGCGATGACAGCCGACAGCCCGGCATCAACTGCGGCACGACGTGCCTTTTGCCAATAGCACCATTCGCGAATATTTTTCCACGAAGCCGACAGGCGCTCGATCAACGCCTGCACGGCGCCGAGATAATCGGAAGCGCCATCCACTGGCTTCCGCCGCAGTTTCACTTCGGACGCAAAGGCGTCCCACGCGCTGTCGAACACAGACAAAGCCTCACGGTATCGCACGAGCCGCGCGCCAATCGGCGTGCCGGCCGCGTACATGGACGGCCCTTCGGCAAACAGGGTTGCCAGAAGCTGGCGAAGCTGCCCCAGCCAGACAAGGTCCTCCCCCGCACACGCAACCAGGGACCGATGCAGTGACTCGCCCCAGACGCGCGCGCCAACGAGAGCTTCTTCGGAGGGTTCTCCCTTTGCCCAGAGAGAGCCGAGGACATTTTGTGCGGAGACGCTGATGGAGCCGAGTTCTGCATTCAATGCGCGAAGGCGGAGCGCATCGTTGAGCGTCGATTCCAGTTCAACCGCCGCTGGAGCGGACGCGTTTTTCCTGGCGATGCGAAGGGTTCGCCGAATTGAACCGGTGTGTAACCACTTCACGAGAAACCAGGCCGATTGGGCGGAAGTCCACTTCGCCTTCAACGTGTCCAGTTGGAGCGCAAGGAGTTTCGCCTCTTCGTAATCGGTCAACCGGTTCCGCAAGGCCGCACGTTCACGAATCAGAGCGATCCAGTGATCGAGATCCGTCTCCAACTGGCTCCAGGATGTGGTTACAAAGGCGGGGCCGACTGCCTGGGGCGCAAGCAAACAGTCGGCGAGCGCCAGGAGATTTCTCAATTGGGTTCGCGAAGCCGTCGGTTGAGAACAACGCAACCACGATGTCAAATCTGACGTTGCGGCGGCCGCAGCTGCGGCGCATTCGCGGAGAGCGTCTGCCAAACCCGGCACGCGCTGCTGCCATGCTGGAGACCACTCTTCACAGGCCACCGGCGTCAACGGGTGATCATGGAGCGGCATGACTGCCCGCGCGCGTTCTTGAAGACGTCGGCACAGGTCGCGCGCTTCTTCCAGCTGGTCTGCCGATGTGTCGGGAATGGCCGGCCATTGATCCAGGTTCACGGTCGGATCAGCTCGGCGCGGCAGCAGATAGTCGAAGCATGCGTAGGCACTTAGTCCGCAGGGGAGTCGCCGATGGAGCGTCCGCGCGTAGTCATTCAAAAAACGGCGCAAGCGCGCGAGTTCGTTTGCACGTTGTTCCCAGTTGATGTCGCCACCTTCGGCGAAGAATTTCAAACTACGATCGAATTGGGCGATCACATCAGCCTTGCCTGTCTTGTTTGAATGAAGTTCCAGACAGAACGGTTCGAGTCCTTCCTCGCGCAATCTGCGGTAAACCACGTCCAGCGCCGCTCGCTTTTCAGCAACGAAGAGCACCCGTTTTCCGTGCGCGAGGCAGTGTGCGACGATGTTGGCAATTGTCTGCGATTTGCCCGTTCCCGGCGGACCTTCGAGCACAAAGTCGTGACCGGCGGCAGCGGCCATGACGGCGGCCAGTTGCGAAGAATCAACACTGCGCGGGCAATACACGTCTCGCGGATGAAATTGATCATCGAGATCGCGCGGACGGATGTCTTCGGGTGGATTCGGATAAGGTGTTCCGGGGTGGTTGACGAGATGGTTGACGATACGATTCCGCGTCAGGTCCTCGAGCCGGTCCGAAAGATCTTTCCAGAGCAGAAACTTTGTGAAGGAGAATTGTCCCAGCCAGATCTCCGTTTTCACTTCCCAACCGACAAGATTGCGAACGGCGTCGCGGAAAATGCGGAAAACAAGGCGGACATCCACACCGCTTTCATCTTCCGGCAAGGGATCGAGGCCTGGAATCTCCTTATGGAAGTGCTGGCGCAGCATTTCGATCAAAGTGACGTTAAGGCGGGGTTCCTCATCAATCCGCTTCAGGGAGAAGCCTTCCAGCACGGACTTGCGTTTCAATTCGACGGGAATCAAGAGCAATGGCGCGCGATAGACACGGTCGCTGTGTTCCGTTTCTTTCCATTCAAGCAATCCCACCGCCGCGAACAACGTGTTCGTTCCGTTTTCTTCGAGTGAGTTGCGAGCTGAACGAAAGAGTTCTGTGAGCCGGCGGGCGTGTTCCTGATTGTCAAGGTTCGTGTGGAGCCGTCCGTGTTTGAGCTCGTCACGCAAATGCTCTGTCAGAGCATCCGCACGCTGTTGTTTTGTGTAAGTAGCTTCGCTGCGGGGATCGTCCTCGCCGAGCAGCCGCGGTTTCGGTTGCAGCGAAAGCTCACGTTCAGACGCCAGTTCGTCCTCCACGTGTTCCGACGAAGCGGAGAGAATCCGAATCGTGGATTTCGTTTCCCGGAAATTCAAAAGGCGGTTGCGGAGACTCAGATCGAGCAGACGGCTCTTCCATTGATCAATACGAGTCGCGGTCTTTCCGGCGGATGTCTGGGTCAGATGGAGAGGTTCGACAATATCTCGGTCGCCAAGTCCATCGTCCCGAACGGATTTGCCATCAATGCCGGGTGTCGGAATGGGTGTCTGCGGGGACTGGTTTGGGAGAGGTAATGGACAAATCCTTGCAATGCGTGCACGGCGAACATCGAGCACCAGCCTGAATGGTAATTGGGTTTCCAAATGCGGACGAGCGAGCAGTTCGGCATCCCTGAGTGTTCCAGGCGATTCGTTCGTCGCCAGAGTGCATTCGAAAGCCGTGATCAGTTCTTCAGTAAAAAGTTTCCGCACATGCTGAAGGTCGTCGCTCGAAGGTTCGGGCAACGTTCGTTCCTCCAACCAACATCCCGCGTAGGCATGGCCTTCATGCATCAGAACAAGAGGAAATAAGCCGGCCTGTTCGCAGCAGGCGGCGAAAAGCAGGGACAGATCGAGGCAGTTGGCGAAACGTTGGGCCAGAATGTCCGAAACAGTTCGCACTTTCTGTCCCGTGTTTTCAAAGCTCGCCGGAGCAACGATGTAACGAAGACGCAATTCTCCGACTGCTTTGTAAATCGCCGCAACCTGTTCCCAGGCGCGTTTGCGATTTTTGTCCTGATAACCGTTGAACGCCGATCGACCCGTGTGCTCGCGCAGAATTTCTGCCGCCCGGCCCAGCACTGTCATCACGGCGGGGTCATTGGGAAGAACGAACGCCGCGAGAATTTCAGGCAACCCGACCAATCCGCACCATTCATTGCGGGCCAGAAGTGAAACGGGCTCGGATTTCGAATAGATCGTTGCATCGTTTTCAATCAGTTCGACCTTGAGCCAGCCCGCGACTTTCTCATTCAACCCTGCGAGAAAATCGTGACTGAGCTTCAAGTCGAGCGGAGAAATGCGGAGCTCACTTTCGGGCTCAAGGCTTTGGAGATGGAGTTCGACTGGCTCGGCGAATGCCGGCTCCGTTGTGATGCGCAGCAAAAGATTTTTTCGAGGCGTTGCATCGTTCTGGATACGCAGTTCTTTTACCACCGGGATCGCGTTCTGCTGGAAGGCATAATTGATCGCCCGATCAATCGTCAGCTCAATACCGAAGGCCGACCGAGCCTGATTCGAAGAATTTGCTGCCATAAGAGCCTCGGCCGAAGAGTATTTTAGTGAGCTTTCCCCGCAAAGGCGAAAGTCTGTGTTTTCAGCCGAGGACGGCGAATGGAAGGTCTGCCGGGACGGATGTGTTGTCACGCTCGCTGGTCGAATCGGCGGGGATAGAATACGTGAGTGCGGCAACCGCGATACGGCGGTTTTCGGAACGGGCTGAAAAAGACCGCGCGTTGCGCGAACTCATGGAGCAGGTGGGCCGGCAAATGAAAAATGAATAGACGTGATAAACATTAAGGGCGCTGTGGCGGAGGAAGGGTTCCTTCCGGTAAAGAGTTGTCGTCAGTTGAAAACTAAAACTCAAAACCAAAAGGAAACCAATGACGCAGAAAGTGATGGCAGGAATCGCCCCCTAACCTGACGGTTCTTGTCAGCAGTCCGATGATCTCCACCGGATTCAACTGCAAATCCTGGTCCAGATCTCTTTCGTAAATTAAAGCTTGTCCAGCGGGCTCTTCACACCCATCCCCGGTTTCTCCATCACATGCGTGTAGATCATCGTTGTCGCAACGTCATCATGCCCGAGCAGATCCTGCACAGTCCGGATGTCATAGCCATCCTCAAGTTGATGCGTTGCGAAACTGTGTCGAAGCGTGTGGCACGTTGCCATTTTCCCAATCCCCGCCAGACGCACCGCCGCCTTCATGGTTCGTTGAATCTGCTGCTCGTTCGCATGATGACGCCTCACCATCCCCGACCGCGGATCCACTGAACGCCGCGACGATGGAAACACCCATTGCCAGCCCCATTCACGATCTGCGTTTGGATACTTCCGCGCCAACGCATGCGGCAGCCAGACGCGACCATATCCTTCGGCAAGATCCCGTTCATGCAGAAGTTTTACCCGTTCCAAATGTTGCCGCAATTCCACTGTCAAAGCCTCAGGCAGGATCGTAATCCGATCCTTGTCCCCCTTGCCCTGCCGAACAACGATCCGCCGACGCTCGAAATCCAGATCCTTCACCCGCAACCGAAGGCCTTCCATCACCCGCACTCCCGTCCCATACAACAATCGGATGATCAATCCCGACGTGCCCGGCTTGAGCCCCGCCAGGACCCGCCGCGTCTGTTCCTTCGTCAACACTTCGGGCAATCGCGCCGGACGATCCGCACGGGTGAACTCACCGATGTTCCCCAGTTCAACCTGCAACACCTCTTCGTAGAAGAAAACCAACGCATTCAGTGCCTGATTTTGAGTGCTGGAAGCCACGTTCCTCGTCACTGCCAGGTGCGCGAGAAACGACGCCACCTCCTTCGCGCCCATGTCACGTGGATGCCGCCAGCCTCGATCCGGCCCAGACCGATCTGGCCGACGATGAAACACAAGGAAGCGATGAATCCATTGCTGATAGGTTCTTTCCGTGCGGATCGAATAGTGATGAAACCGCATCACTTCACGCACCTGCTCGGAGAGTTTTGCCTGGGGATTTGGAACCAGCACCGCCCTTTTTTCCTTCGACGCTTTTGGCATTTTCAATATTCCTCCCGAACTCTGCCTAAATAGTTCTGGACAAAAAAGAAAGTCAAAAATAGCGTCGTTCCATGAAGGTTAATAGCACGTCATTTTCGACGCTGAATCCATACTGTTCGAAGTTGGTTGGCGAAGCAGTTTTTAATTGAGTTGGTATTTGGTTGTGAAGATGGAGAGTGGTTCGAGAGTTGTTCAGTCGTGGGTTTGCGAGGAGTTCGGCGTGGAGGAGCGTTGGAGATTTGCGGAGCGTGTCTCCAGTTGCTCGCGGCATCACGAACAAGTGCGGAGCATTCTGGAGCCGGGGTTTGAAACCCTGAGCTTTCAGATTGTTGGAGCCGAAGGTCGTGGATACGATTCGAACCAGACGCTGGAGAGAATCGGCGTGGGCCGTTGCAGATTTATGATGCGGGTATTTCAAAGATTCACTTCGTTGTTGAGACCGGCTTACCCGCCGATCTCTCAGCTTCGTCGTTCGGCAAATGACATATGAAACACCGCGTCGCAATCGTTGGCACATGGTTCCTCATCACAATCGCGCTGATCGGGTTCCCTGGATTTGAAACCCGCGGTCTCGCGATGGGCTTAATCGTCGGTTGGTGGCCCTTCGCGCTCCTTCCCATGCTCGGGGATGCGTTTCACCAGCATCCGACAATTGTTTACCTCGGCATGTTTCTGCTGAGCGCAGCGGAGGTTGGTGCAGGCGCATGGATGATGGATGCATGCCATTTGAGCAAGCGAGCCTGGATTGTCGTTCTTCTCGCGGTGGCCGTCGGAGCTTTGGCTGTCCACACCGCATACCCTTCCGGGTTCGAGAGTTGGAAGAACAGTCCTGCCGTATCAGCGGCAATGAACTCACCGGAGTTGAACTACGAGCCGACGCGATGGGATTTCTATAAGGACAGTGAGATACCGAAGACCCTGTGGGGGGGTCTGTGGGGCCTGTATGCTGCCGTGGCGGTGTGCTTCTTCTACTCAGCTACGCTGATCGCTATTAGGAAGCGCCGCCTGCCAGTAGCAGGCCACGCCTGACGGCAAACGCATTACATGAGGCCGAACAAAATCGGTGCAGCCAACACCGCCCCGCGCTTGCAGTTTCAGCGTTTTGAGTTTTCCATTCACCTCGCTGCAGGCGGCGCGGCGCTGAGGGGCGCTGAGGGGCGCTGTGGCTGACCTCACACGTTAGGCGACAGCGAGCGTTTCACTCATGATCGCGTATCCAGATGGCACTGAGGCTCGCGTAGGAGATGCGGTCGCGCTTGCTCACCGAGCGCACACCGGCACGGTGCAGCACGTCATCGAGTCGGCAGCAGAGATTGAGTCTTGGAATTTGGAAGAGCCGGGACTGATGATTGACACGTCATACGGTGGTTTGGTGTTTCACCCGAAGCATTCACTCACGATTGATGAGATTGAGTTTGTATCACGAGCAGTGGCCTAACCAGAGCGCTGCAGCGAACCGCCGCCCCGCTGCGCAGTCGGACGGTTCAGTTAATTTGTCCGCGACTGTTGCAGCCGACCGGGCGTTTCCGGCGGCGGTCGCTGAGCTCACCTCTGAGGTA